>NZ_JBGDUQ010000002.1:681278-798836 GCF_046552175.1 Salmonella sp. SAL00672
AGCAGGAGCAGGAGCAGGAGCAGGAGCAGGAGCAGGAGCAGGAGCAGGAGCAGGAGCAGGAGCAGGAGCAGGAGCAGGGTGGTCTTTTGCCGGTGTGTTGGTTCGTAAAGCTTCTAAGTGGTCGGGGTTGTAGTTAAGCCGATTACTGAGATTTGCCCAGGAGTAGCTCTTGCCCAATTGCGAAGCTTTGAAAGCTATGCCTGTGTATTCGAAAGAGAAGCCGTTCATTTTACCGGTAGAGGCAATATTGGCCTTCCAGGATACTTCAGCTTCTTCCAGACGTTTTGTGAAAGTCAAAAGGTCCGGCTTATCAGATAAACTTTTATCAATAATCTGCTGTAAAGCTTCTTTTGGTGAAGGCTCCCCGGTTCGTTCTGAAAGCATCTGTTCATTACGGGAAACTTTTCTTCGCTTCTGTTGCTTTGGTGTAATGGAAGGGGCTGGCTTGGTCACTGTCAGACCGTGAGCGATTTCGAGTTCACTAATGATCCGTGTGCTGATAAGGTTTTCATTCCTACCCAAGTAGAGCTTACCTCCATTGAGGTCTATGCGACTTGCGATAATGTGTATGTGCTGACCAGCCGGATCGTCATGAAGCACATAGCAACGGAGATGAGTATCACTGAACCCCATCCTATTCATATAGTCGTCAGCTATGGTTACCCATTGGTCAACCGATAATGATTCACTATCAGGTAAGCGAAGCGAGTTGTGCCATACCGGTTTCTGGACATCTGGCCGAAGATTCTTACTGCTATCGAATTCAGCAATGAGTTCAAGAGCGGAGCCACCCAGCATATTGCCCCCGATTACGACTGGATCGCTTTTATGATGTGCTCCCGGTTGCAATGCATAACGAACAACACCAGCGAAGCTCTTACCCCTTTTTATCTTCTGCATACTCTTCATAGGGTTTGCTCCATATGTCAGCATTTAGCAGGTGCTGGCGAAGCTCTTGCAGTTGTCGCTTCACAGCGAAAAGTTCTGTATGAGTAAGCTGGCTATCTTTACTCTTACTGTCGATATGGAGAGCAATACGGTTTAGCTTCTGATTGATCTCACCCAGAGTCTTCCATGTATCGATGTTTACAGTAGGCACGATAGTGGGGAGTTTCTGAAGTGAAGCTATTCTTAACCATTGGCCTTTAGACGTAGGACCGCGTTTAGCGTTGAGCAGTTGAAGTTCTGTGTCATTAAGCCGAACACTTACACAATGAGTTCTAAGTGTTTGTGGAATTAGGCTGGTAAAATTTGAAGATTCATTTGATAAAGGTGTGATGTTATTAGCAATGCAAGACATTGTTGTTTGTTTATCCATATAAAGTCCTTTTCATATTGATAGGTATATGCTTTTATATAAGATGGATAGTAATTGTCAATAGTTTGAGATGAAGAATTCTATATTTTTGAAATCATTTTTATTCGGTAAGTTCTTTTTTTTCTGGCTTAGGGAAAAATCACAATGCAAATATATTTGATTTGTTTCTGGGAGGAGTAATGAGTAGTTCTATGTTTAAGGATTTTGGTAGTTATAAAATGGATGGATTCCATCTAACAATCAATACAGATAACTCTATAAAAACATTTACTCCGGAGGAGAATCAAACTCTTGTCCATGAGTATACACATTTCTTGCAAAGTATTTCGACTGTATATGGTTGGTATCGTATTAGTAATCTGGCGATTATTACACAACATTTAGTTAATGGCATATATCAAAAAGATGATGGGGTTGTTAGGCGATTTCCTTTTTTTAATCCTTCCGGGAAAGATGGGGAGTTAATTGAAAGTGCTATGTCTCTTAATACTATGCTCGAAGGAAGTAACGGTGAAGAGAATCACATTAAAAAAATAAATCAATCCCCCGGATTTTATGTTGTACAAGACGTGAAAGCTGAATGCTTTAGCAAGCACCCTGATTTTGATGAAGATATAATGGAGCTACCTGCGGGGGCAACATTATCAAAAAACATTAGAGTTACATATCTTTTTGACCCAACTGGTCAGAGGAAAGACAATCCTAATAAAATTGATGTTATGCTTGGTGCGGTTTGCATTTATGAATTTATGGCATATGCGATAGAAAAACATGTTGCAGAAAAAAATGTTGATCTACCACAGATACCATATTACGTCGCAAGAGATGTTGCCAGATTCATTTTAGAGTGTGATGTTGATGATAGAATCATCGCTTCATTATGTGAATTTGCTCTACAAAGTCGAAGCCCAGGTGAAACATACTATAATTTACTGATAGGGCTTAAAAAACAAAAGATTGATTACAATCTTTTGAATCCCGATATAATGACGCAGTGTTTTAAGGCAGATTATATTGTCAAGGAAGAAGGTGGCGATGTAAGTTATAGTCCAATCGAATTATTAAACAAGTATGCTGATGAAACATTAGAAGAATATAAAGTGTTATTCTCAAACCTTAATGATTATAAAGGGGTTTCTGATATTATTTCACATTTAAATAATGTGGTTAAAGAGCATAGAGGAAAAGACTTATTTATGATTTCGAAGCTTCTCTATCTAACGCCAGAAGAGGCAGTGACAAATATTATTGAAAAAATGAGACTCATTGGTATCCCACCAATTTTTAATAATTCAGGTTATATCGGCCATGCTATATCTGATAATAACCATGACCGTTATTATCTATTTATACCCATGCTAAGTGAGTTTGTTGACTTTACTGTAAAAGGTAATTTTCGATGTAATCTCATTGGTACTTGCGAAAAGTACTCACCAGAGGTAGTAAACGATAATTGTCATTCAAACGTATATCTCAAGGGGAAGGATAATATTCTATGTGGTGTCGGGCAGATCATAAAAATGTGGAAGCTTAACGATTATAAATTTGAACAATGATCGTCGAATGACCTTTCCTTTTCAAACCAAAGGGTGAAAAGCAAGGCTACCTATGGAAGCGGAGCTTCTATAGGTTAGCCCTTGCTTAACAATAGATTAGCTAATGCATCTGTATTTACTGTCGGATGAGATATTCGCTGCTCTTTGTCCAGAGTTGCTACTTGATTTGAACGAACAACAAACTTCAAACGACCGTCTTTATCTTTAAATACTTCTATTTTTTTTTCAATCGCAAAGTCATCTTTCACCCTACACCTCCCATTAGAACTATTTGCACATAAATAATACACCTAAATTGCTTGGGAGTCAATAACCAACCAGCGATTATTGCTCGCATAATGCTGTCTTAAATTTTTGATTCAAGTTCCTCTATTTTTAACAACAGCCAATAGCAACTTGCAACGATACTCAAAAGTGGTCTACAGAATTCATAAAATAAATGAGGGTTATTTCTGAGCATATTATAATCTGAACTATATATATTTAAAACGGCTACAACTTTATAACCAGATACTGTTTCGTTTCCATCTTCAACTATGCTTATTTTCTCTCCACACGGTAAGCTAAGTAGACTACGACCAGTCTTGTCTTTTAAATAATAATCAAAGATTCCTTCTGCTTGTGCAGGTTTTATATATCGATGCTGATTTTGATATATCCAATCTGAGAATTCATTGAGAACATTGCTACTATATTGAAACTGCCCATCCTTAAATGCTTGAGGTGCCCCAGGTATGACTTGTGGGTTCAAAGACTCATCTAATGAAACTGGCAGAAGAAAACCTGTATATTGGTCATCTATGTTATAGAGTAATTTACCGTCATGTTTATCTGATGAGGCGGCTACGAGCAAGATACCGGATACTTCTTCTGAGGCACTTTTAGCGTTTGTTGCATTGAAAAAATGTTTGTTACGCTCCCATTCATTAATAATGATAGTATCAGTCCTTTCAGATTTGGAAAGATAAAACATTATATTGCAGTTATAGCTTTCTATAGGCTTTACGTCCCATACTGCTGCAAAGTTTCTAATAAGGAAAATTACCTCTTTAAGCGTGTCAGATATTTTTTCTTTATCAATGTCACCGTTTAAATTGCTGTTTAAGATATCTATCTTTGATAAAAATTTCGATTGGTAGTAACTTATTATAAACGTATCTGGTTTTCTTTTATTATCCTCATTGATTTTTTCTTGATTCTTTTTTTCAATGCTTTGTGCTATGAAGTCTGCAATGGATTTCATAAATGAAATGCCGATTGTTATTAAAACAATATTTTTTGTCGTTAAAGATAACATCGACCATACTTTTGTCAAAGTGTTAAAATCAAAATGTGCTAAAGTGTTTATCTTACCTGACAATGCAATACTGATATCAGCTCCAAGCAAAGCACCTGCAATTAACTGTAAGAATATAATTAAAAAAGAGCTTGTTGGGTTTGAAATTATTTTAATCATAAAGAATGTTGTAATATATATTGGCTTTAAAATTGATGGTAGAGATCTTATTAATTGGTATCTGTAAGATCTGCTTCTGATTTTTTGGAAAAAGGATTTCTTCTTTGCTAATTCCACGATAACCTCTTATATCTATAGTGAGTTTTTTATAGAGAGTGTTTGAAATCATATAAGCATAATAGTCTTCGGTATGAAGTGCTATTTTTATCCTCAAAATTCACTAAGAAAGCCTTTACATCTTCAGTTTTTATTTTGTTTTGATAATAACTATTGAATATGCAATCATCTTTTTTTGAAAAAGATAATGTCTTGTCTTCAATTATTTCTGAAATGGTACTGTGAGTATTGTTGCAATTATTAGCAGAGGTTCTTTCAAAATGATCTGCAAGCTTTCTTCTTTGTTGATCTTTGTATAATTCAATATTGTCTAATTCAGGGCAAATTTCACTGAATGCGAAGATAGGAAAGAATTGGGAACTTTGTATTTTCTGTTTATTTAGCAATATAATTAATTGTTTATTTGCTTCTTCTACGATCTTGAAATAATCTTGCATCATTTCAGGCTTGGTTTGGAACTCATACTTGACTCGTTTATGAGAACCTACGGCTAATACCATTTGTCCATTTTTTAACTGGTCTAAATCTTCTGTGATTTTTACTTCAATTTCACCACCGCTTTTTATTTCATTCCAGACCTTTTGAACTTTTCTAATATCCATTGCTGAAACTGGTAATATTAAGTCTGATAAACTTTTATATATAGAGGCGTAATCGTCGGTCTTGATTTTATTTATTCTTATAGTGGTAGCATTCCCTATGTATATATCGTGTTCAGATATGGCAGTAGATCGTGAATCTTTTTCATATTCCACAAGTAAAAAATTACTTCTAATTTTATTGGCTATATCTGAGTTAGTAGGTACATAGGAAAAAATAGTCTTTAGAATTTGCTGTATATTTCTGTCACTAATGCTGTATCCAATAAAGATAACAGGATTATGAATAAATAGTGAGAGTAATTGTGCTCTAATTAGTTCATATTTGTTATCGAAATAGTCATAATCTTGTTCTGTAATCGTTAGTTCGTAAGGGGCTGACACACAACCATGTATTTTATAGACAGAACCATAAGGATTACTTAAAAGTATGCTATTGCCTATTAGTGGTTCAAATTCAAAGAGTTGCTCAATCAATAAATCATAGTTCGTTGTGATGATTGATCCGATATTTTTTCTCATCTTGATGAGTTCAGCTATCTCTTCGCTTTTTTCTTCTTTTAATTCTACAGTTGATAATAGCTGAGTAATATATATTTTAAATCTACTTAAATTAATTCCTTTATCCATCTCTTTATAGAAAATATCATTTATTTCTTTAAATTTTCCATTTCTATCGTTAGACAAAGTTTCATTGAATTTTCTTTCTATATCACTGGCGATTTTATCATATTTATATTCACCATTGATTTGACATTTTGATTTAATATCAAGATATGTTTCTTTATCACCAGTGAGTTCGAAACAAATATGTGAGAGTAAGCCATTCCAATCATAGGAATTAGAGAGATATCGCAAGCTAAACCCAGTTCCGATGAAGAGCACTGGATGATTTCGATACTTTGCTATGAATTCATTAATTTCCATATCTCACCATAACTTGTTGATTTTATGTGCTTTAATGTGTTACTGTTGACGTATTAAAGTATATCTAACATACATTATTATTCTTTATGCCAGTTGTCTAGCATATAGTGATAACTCTTTAAGCCAGAAAGTTGTCTGTTCGCGCTTTGTCCGTAGTACATGTGCATACTAACATGTATTAGATTTTTCATTATACGTTTGGTGTAATTAATGCTGAAAATTAACAAATGTCCACTTTGCCGTAAAAATAAAGAACTTGTCCAGAGCCATTTGATTTCTAAGTTTGTTTATAAAATTATTCGCGAATGTCAGCCATATGAGAAAATAAACGATTGTTCTCCAATGATTGTTGATAGCCGTTTAGGTCTTCTACAGAAATCAACACGTCAAGAAAAACAAATTCTCCTTTGTTCTGCATGTGAAGAGTTATTTTCTGAAAAAGAAACTGCGATGGCGAAAATTATTCGTGAACTGCAAAGAACAGATGTGAGGCAGAAAAAAATATTAGCATACCAAAAAGAACTCTGTAGCAAATTAAATGATCAAGACATTCTTTATTTTACAGATGAAAAAGTCTCTGCAATTAAATATTTTGCTATGTTGAATTTATTTAGAAATATAGTGTGCGAGAGAGTGCCTCGCATAGTAAGAAAAGAGTTAATTAAGATTAGAAAATATCTTCTACGCGAATCTGATTATTCTGTGCCATTAATCATTCATGTTAACGACAGTGATTTTTTTGCCATTGCCACAACTCCATTCAAAATTGATTCTGATAATTGTTACCATTATATTTTTTTAATTCCTGAGTTTTTATTTCATTTCTTCTTTTGTATGCCACAACTAAATTTGCAGTTTAATGACATAATGATTATGCCAGAACATCTTTCTTCAAAAGAAGAGGTGGAAATTCATCTTAGGAACTCAACGAAAGACATTCGCATTGCTAATAATGCAAAGAAATATATAAAATGATTAGCTTTTGATGGACGTCGAGTGACTTGACAAACAAGTACACATTGGTTATTTTTTGAGGCATTTAATAGCGTAATGAAAAGAAATGTCCTCTAATCCAGTTTTTGTTTTCAAATAAAAACATCTGGTGCCGTGTAGTGATCTACCTGCTGTGATTCCTATACATTCATTCTTACTTTTTTCTTCCCACTCATCGTGGTTTTTAAATAATTCGATCAAAAAATTATAATCACTAATGCTCACTTCTTGATGGTCTTTGGTTTTGTTTAAAATGCTTTGTGCCTGACTGATTATATCTTTCTTAGTAGCATAAATAGTATTATTGATAGTATATGGCATATTTTTTCCTATTGTTATATAACACCAATTCTCTTACCTAATTAGGCATGAGATATTAAATTATAACATATTTAATTGATAATGCTTTCTGAACTCAGATTTTTGAAGGTTGAAAATGTTCTTCAGTTCTATTATTGTAAATAATAAAAACTTATCCTTAACAGAACAGTATGGAATTGCTAAAAAATTCTATAATCATAAATTAATTCACTGAAGTTTTGACTGCTAAAATTACTTCAGTGAATTAATTATGAATGGAAATTTGCTTTGTGGTTATTTCTGTTTTTGCTTTTGATAGTCTCTTTGATGTTGAAGAATCAATTCGAATTCTCTAACTTCTGCAACTATATGAGTTACATGATGTGTAGTATCTATTGATACCCAATTCGTAGTATTACCAACAAATTCTTCATTGGCACATTCATAAATCTTTTTATCACCCCAGCTAAATTTCTCACCTTTATAATGGGAGGATGAAACCAGTATCTTACACAAATCTTGCATTTGTGCTCCCTTTTTACCGGTAGCACGAGAATAGCCTCTTACAACGAAAAGGCTATCATCTATAGTATATCTAATCTTACCATTAGCATCAGGTGCAATGATGTCATCTCCGATAGAGGGATTAACGATACCATAATCTCCAAATACTAAATTTAAATCGGGTTGGAATTTTTTGAATGCTTTCCATACCTTAGCTTCTTTACGGATAACTATACCTTCTGAATTGTGGGTAGGAACCATTCCATTAATATCACTTGTTATTGAGCTTCCTGCAATTGAAATAAATTTAAAATTATACTTGTATAATGAATCCAGTGCTCTCTGTACTGTTTCATTTAGGTCAACTATGGATGTTTTGGTTATATCTTCTAAATCTATCATTACCGAGCAATTTTCTGGCATTGCACCCAACGAGGTTAAAATGCCTTCTATTGTTTCAATAAACGGTTCCTCTTCGATCATATCTTCAAATGCAAAAGAGTTTAACCGAATTACAAAGTCAGTATAGCTTGTACCTAATTGTTGCAAAGTAGTTGCATACTCATCATCTTCCCATCGATCATAACCGACGACAGGAATGATATTGCACCCAGCATTTCTTAAGGCACTGGTGAGATGACTCAAAATATGCTCTCCTGTTTCAAGAGAAGAGTTTGGAGGCCATCTGCTTATATCAATCCCCATGGGGAGATTTTGCATCCTTTCGGACAATGTTTTAATTGTATTGTTTAGAAAAAACTCAACTGGATTACCTATGTTAGAGTATTTTTTATTTGTCCTCTGCTTTTTCGACAGATATGGGATTTCAAAAATCGGAAGCATGTCCCTCATAACGTGGGGATAAGGAAGCATAGACTTAATGGCATCTAACTCACCTTTCTTAGCTTTTAAAATCGGCATATATTTAGGGTACATATAGACACCTCATCTACCAAATATGATTAGGGAAATGCTTTCTTACTTCACCTTGACCAACTAAATCAGAAAATTGATTGTATTTTCCGGTTTCTCTTCTAATTCTTCCTGCTATTATTGCAGGATGAATTCTTAATTCTCTTGAAAGCTCATCTATCGTGATTGTGCTGGGATTTAAGTAAGCTGAACTCCGTTTCCAAATGACGCGAGGAATGAGAGTATCTCTGGCTATTCGATTAGCCTCTGCTTCCATTTTGTCTGTACTATTCTTGAGTGTTTCAATGTCATCTATAAATGTGTTAGTAGAATCTGCATGTTTCCAGATATGGACTAACTCATGTAAAAGTGTAAACCAGAAATTATCCAAACGATCTTGTCTTAAAGTGAGTGCAATAATTGGTCTACCGTCAATATCCCTCAGAGCAGCCCCATCAACAGCAGTCCCAGTAAGACAAGGTTCAATGATCACACAAATCCCATTTTTTTCTAAGAACTCCACCGCTAATAGAGGCCCATATTCGGACCAACTTAAATGTGCGACCTCTTTTAAAAAATCTTTAGTTATGCAATCTTGCTTAAATTTAGTTGCGAGTTTTTTTTCCCTGGCTTTCTGGACTACTCTTGCAATCCATGCATGTAATTTATAAACAGTTGTAGGTGAGTAAGACTCTCCGTTAAGTGTTCGCTTGAAGGCTGCTGTAGAAAAATTCGCCCCCAAACCCTCAATGAAATTTTTGACTTTTTCTTCTGTTGTCGTTTTTGTTTGCGAGACAATGTTTTCAATCCAACCTTTAGAAAGCATTTCTTTTATAGGAAATTTTGACCAATTAACCTCCTCAACTGGAGAACGATTTGCATATCCAGTTTCTGTTTCTAAGCCCAATAACGTTTGAGGAGACATACCCAAACCTATTGATAGGGCTTTGATCATAGCAACGGTTAAAGGACGTTTTCCCGATAACACCTCTGATACACGACTTTTTGTTCCAAAATATGGGGTCAGATCCGCTTGGCGTAAGCCCTGTTCGTCCATTCGGAATTTGATTGCCTCGATTGGATCTACCGGTGTTACTGGATAGTTAGCATTTTCATAATTTTCAATAACAACCGTAAGTAAATCAAGACGTTCTGATTCTTCAGATCCTGCAGGAAGATCCAATCTGAGTAATCTCTCAACTTCTGTAAGGGCCGCATGATATTGTTCTTCAGTTCGAATAACCCGAACTTCAGTAAGTTTACTCATTTAGATACCACCTGGTTAATCACCGCAATGCTCCTTTCAAACTGAAATGTTACTTTTATGCCCTGCGATTTAATGCCTCGAACAAAGAACACATAGCACAAATTATCAATCTGCTGTGCTCTGGGGAAAGCATCTAAAACTCCCTTAGCATCTTTCCAGTAAGCGTTAGTGAGCTCTGCAACCCAAGCGGAAAGCCAAACATCCGTTTCAGGGTTAGTACCACATAGCACTTGAAGCCTTTGCTTGCCGATTAGTCGCATTGATGTTCTCCATTTGGGAACCAGAATAAGTGTGGTGATTCTGAATGTCAATACAATGTTCCCATAAGTGGAACTTGTCGCCTCCAGTTCTCATCTCTTTATGGCTACATAACTCTAAGAATCAATGGAAAGCTCTTTAATAAGAATAAAAATATGATTTAGATCAAATGTATATCGGCATGACGGGATGCTTATAGTGGGGCGGCTTAGGCCGCAATCACTTTTAGCTTTTGAGCCTGAACATAGTCACTCCACCACTGCATGAGAACCACTCGTTCTGCGAGATAATCTGCGCGATTATATGCGGCAATTATTTCATCTTTCTTCGAGTGGGCAAGGGCGGCTTCTAAGACATCAGTCCTAAACTGTCCAGACTCCTCAGCAGCCGTTCTAGCGACGGATCGCATACCGTGGGCTACAAGCTCACCTCCGAAGCCCATACGGATTATGGCCGCATTAGCTGTTTGTTCATGCATATGGTTAAGAGGAGCCTTTATGCTTGGAAACACCCATTCACGATGCCCACTTATCGCTTTCATTGACTCCAGGACTCTCAAAGCTTCTTTGCTTAGTGGAACTTTGTGAGGCTTCTTCATTTTCATAAACTCAGCCGGGATGTTCCACATTGAGTTATCGATATCTATATCAGCCCATCTTGTGCGAACAGCTTCACCAGGACGAACCCAGGTCAGTAACTGCCATTCAATCAGCAATCGTGTCTCCAAACGAACAGAGGCATTGTTTAACACCAATAGGAAGCGGGGTAACTCGGAAGGGGGTAATGCAGGCATATTCTGCTTTTTAGGCTTACTGAACCGTTGCCCAAGGTTGTCAGCCGGATTGAATTCGATAAGTTCCTCAGTTGCTGCATAACGGAAAATTTCATTTAATCGGGAAATGATTCGCCGTAAAGTTTCGAGGACTCCTCGTTGCTCAATAGGGTCAAGATGTTGCTTTAAGAGTTTAGGTCGGATCTCATTGATAGGAACATTACCCAAGCCGGGAAAGATATTTCTCTCCAGGCTTCGCCAGATATCTTCTGCATGGTCTTGTGAGATACCTGATGTCTTTACCTTCTCATCTAACCATTTCCTTGCCACGGCTTGGAGAGTGTGTTCAGTAGCATTCTTTAAGGCATTAGCTTTATCGTTGTTATGGATTTGAGGATCAATGCCATTGGCAAGCAAGGAAAGGTATTCATCTCGTAAGGCTCTGGCTCTTGCCAGTGTAAGGTGAGGATAGGTCCCAAGGCTCATTTTGGTTCTTTTCTTACTCACTGGGACCGCATATCTGAAATACCAATTCTTCTTCCCTCCTTTTGTGAGAGGAGCGATTCGCAGGATCAAACCATCACCGTCAAACAAGTTGATTTCTTTATCGGCTGGCTTCGTGCTTTTGATTTCAGTGTCAGTGAGCTTCTTAGCGATTTTTGCCATTTTGGGACCCTCGATTTTTGGACCCTTCGTTGAGGGTCCCATTCAGGGTGCCATAAGTGATAGTTCTCAGCAATTCTCACTAGACTACAATAGACGTAAAAAAGCCCGCAAGGCTGGTTCCATGCGGGCTTAGTAGACTTTACTGAACTTCAGTACATCATTATTTGGTGGAGCTGGCGGGAGTTGAACCCGCGTCCGAAATTCCTACATACCATTTTTAGTATAGTAAAAACAGTGAATTGCGTTTAAAAACAGTTGGTTAGTGTTATTCAGTATTCGTCAGTTTTACGCGTTTTTAATGCCCTGCCGCCAAAATGCCGCCATAAATTAGCGTTTCCAATTGAGGTTGTGAAGCGGGTTTTTTGTCACTGCGTCTTCGAGGTGGTCAGGGGCAAAGTGAGCGTAAACCATCGTCATTTTTATATCTGCGTGGCCCAGAATATCGCGCAGTACCAGTATGTTTCCGCCGTTCATCATAAAGTGGCTGGCGAAGGTATGGCGCAGCACGTGGGTGCATTGGCCTTCTGGTAGCTCAATACCAGCTCTTTTTACTGCACGCTCAAAAGCTTTTCTGCATGGCGTGAATAGCTTCCCTCTGTTTTTGGGGAGTTCGTCATACAGATCCTGAGATATTGGCACGGTACGGTTTTTCTTGCCCTTCGTCTTGGTATAAGTGATGCGGTATTTTGATAGCTGATGGCCCTGCAGGTTTTCAGCTTCACTCCATCGGGCGCCAGTTGCCAGGCATACTTTTGCAATCATCAGCAAACTGGGACTCTGAGAATCAGCACAGGCATCCAGTAGACGTTTAATTTCTTCCGGTGCCAGGAACGCCAGTTCGCCCTCTGCGATTTTGAATGTTGGCAGCCCAGCGAGCGGGTTGGGTGCTGACCAGTGGCCCAGCTTTTTCAGTGTGCCAAAAACAGATGATAGGTTACGTTGTTCAAGGTTTACCGTACGGGGCTTAACTGGCGACATAAGCACGCCATCTTCATTTTTTACTTCACCTTTTAACCGTGCTTCCCTGTATTTCGTAAAATCGCCTGCGGTTAACTCTGAGGCAATGGGATCGCCCAAGCCATTACAAATAATGCTGAGTTTTGCCATCAGGCGTTTGGGGTCTGCCAGCGTCTGCCCATAAAGTGAATGCCACTGATCAATCACTTCTGACAAATGCCGCCGATCTTCCTTCTCCCCCAGCCACGGTTTTTTGTTCACCTCATCCATGGTGTGGTTTTCGAATGCTATGGCCTCGCCTTTAGTCGCAAATTGCTTGCGTACACGCTTGCCATCCCGTCCGTTCGGGTAGCATTCACACAACCATTTTCCGTTAGGCTGTTTTCTGATGCTCATAAGTTAGAGGCTCTTGATTATTTTTAAAGCGCGGCCCACTACCTCAATGTCGTCTAGGCTGCACTCAAAGGATGATTCGTCTTGATGCACCACTAATCTGTTTCCTGGTAGACGTGTTAACTTAACGATGCTTTTTATTCCGTCGATATCTACCAACCATATGCCATTAACTGGTGGAGTCTGGCTGCGGTCTACTAAATAAGAATCTCCAGCAGTATTAACTAACAATAGGTCGCCTGAGTCTGAGGGAAGCAGGCTGGTATCAATGATTGCTTTTCCTGCCTCAACCAATAAACCACCGTTGAGAGTTGCCTTGTCAATTTCAGGGGAAACAAGTTCTGAAAGAGGTTTAACTTTGGCGGAGTTCACGAAATTGATATCTTTTTTATAGTCAATATTTGAACCAGGCTCTCCCTGTCCGGTAGTGAGCCACAGTAACGAAACTCCCGTTTCTAAAGCACACTGAATCACCCATTCCGCCGGAAAACTATCTCTTAAGTATCTGTTTGCCATGGTGCTTTTGGATGCACCCAGGTGATCACACAGTTGTTGTCTGGACTTAAAATCGTAGGCAGCCATTAACCTATGTATAGCCTCTCTTCCCCCGGTATTCTCGCCAGCTTTCACCTGTATCATTTTTCAATCCTATTGACGTATCAAAAATTGGATCGTAGTATCTCGATGTATCAATTATTGAATCAAATAAAACAAGATAAAACGACGTAAACCAAACCTTAACCGAGAGATATTGCACTATGAGCACTGATATTTCAATTCGTGTACCAAAAGAGATGGCAACGCCTGCTGAGTTCGCGGAGTGGGAAGGTATCTCCCGTGGTTCCGTGTATCAAAAAATTCACCATGGTAAGCTTGCTAAGTACATGGTGAAGAAAGAAAAAAATAAAGGACGTGTAAGCCTGCGGTACCTGATGTACAAAACCGACCAGGTTCGTGAGTCTCTTGGTCATTCCAACTTCCGCGTCATTGTTGGTCAGTAAGTTCGATTATGAGAACTTTCTAAGGGGCTTGCATGTTTGATTATAAGATTTCCAAACATCCACACTTTGACGAAGCCTGCCGGGTTTTCGCGCTGCGTCACAATATGGCGAAGCTGGCAGAACGCGCAGGAATGAATGTCCAGACGCTGCGCAATAAGCTGAACCCGGAGCAACCGCATCAACTTACGCCGCCGGAGATCTGGCTGCTGACTGATATCACAGAAGACTCAACGCTGGTTGACGGTTTTCTGGCTCAAATCCATTGCCTGCCGTGCGTGCCATTGAATGAAGTGGCAAAAGAGAACCTGCCGCATTACGTCATGAGTGCAACTGCGGAAATTGGGCGAGTAGCTGCAGGCGCAGTATCCGGTGATGTAAAAACCAGTGCGGGCCGCCGCGATGTTATCAACAGCATCAACTCTGTCACGCGCCTGATGGCACTCACCGCAGTTTCATTACATGCGCGTTTGCAGGCGAATCCGGCGATGGCAAGCGCAGTAGATACCGTGACGGGCCTCGGCGCTTCGTTCGGTCTGATCTGAGGTGGTTATGCTGACTAAAGAACCATCTTTTGCATCACTTCTCGTTAAGCAAAGTCCTGCAATGCACTGCGGTCATGGCTGGATTATGGGCAAGGATGGCAAACGCTGGCACCCGTGTCGCTCTCAGGATGAACTGCTGGCTGACCTGTCCACAACCAAACAGGGGAAATCATGGCTATTGAAGGCGCTACGGCGACTGTTCCATTAAGCCCCGGTGAACGCCTGGACGGACTAAACCATATTGCGGAATTGAGGGCTAAAGTGTTTGGTCTGAATATTGAGCCGGAGCTTGAAAGGTTTATTAAAGATATGCGCGATCCACGCGACGTAAATAATAAACAGAATGAGCGGGCACTGGCAGCCATTTTTTATATGGCAAAAATTCCGGCAGAACGTCACGGCGTCAATATTAGTGATCTGACTACTGACGAAAAGCGGGAATTGGTTAAAGCAATGAATCATTTTCGTGCAGTGGTGAGCTTATTTCCGAAACGGCTAACCATGCCGAATTAATCCACAACAGAAATTAATGGCGTAAACCCGCCGGGCTTCTTATTGCCCAAATTCAGGAGAAACAACAATGCGAAATATTGAAACCCGAATCACCAAAACAGGACCAGATGATGCTGGCCTTAACCAGATGCTGACTGATGCACGCATGGAAGAACGCCGGGCACGTGCCGCGGCAATGGCAGCTCGTCTTGATAGCCTGGCTTGCCATATCACGTCACGCCAGCTTAACCACGTTGAAGCGGCGGAGCTGCTGCGTATTGCGGCTGAAAACATTCAGAAAGAAGCGCAGGAGATCCACTGATGACTGATTCAATGGACCTTGTACAACAGCGCGTTGAAGAAGAACTCCAGCGCCACATCCACACCGCCCGCAACAGAACGCCGGGCGTTTCCCGTGTGCTTTGCATTGATTGCGATGCACCGATCCCGCCAGCTCGCCGCCGCGCTATTCCGGGCGTGCAGTGTTGCGTCACCTGTCAGGAAATCGCAGAGCTGAAAGGCAAACATTACGTAGGGGGTGCTGTATGAGCACTATCCTGAAATGGGCGGGTAATAAAACCGCTATCATGGCAGAACTGAAAAAACACCTTCCAGCAGGCCCGCGATTGGTTGAACCTTTCGCGGGTTCCTGTGCTGTGATGATGGCGACAGACTATCCTCATTATCTTGTCGCGGATATTAATCCTGACCTGATTAGCCTTTACAGCGTCATTAAAAACGGGTCTGAATTACTAATTACTATTGCGAAAGGGTTCTTTGATAAGAATAACACTGCAGAAGATTATTACGGTATACGTAAGGAATTTAACTGTGATCGCCACTGGCCCGCAGAATGGCGCGCAGCTATGTTTCTTTATCTTAATCGCCATTGTTATCGTGGATTATGCCGCTATAACTTAGGCGGTCATTTCAATACCCCTTACGGTAATTATAAAAAACCGTATTTCCCTGAAAACGAAATACGTGCATTCGCAGAAAAAGCCCAGCGAGCAACGTTTATCTGTGCCAGCTATGACGAAACATTGGCGATGCTGCAGACTGGTGATGTTGTTTACTGCGATCCTCCATACGACGGTACATTTAGCGGTTATCACACTGCCGGTTTTACTGAGGATGATCAGTATCGTCTGGCGTCTATTCTTGAGCGCCGGTCATCGGAAGGTCATCCGGTTATCGTGTCCAACAGCGATACGTCTCTGACCCGTTCGCTTTATCGTGATTTTACTCGCCATCGTATAACCGCTAAGCGCAGCATGGGCGTGGCTGCCGGTGATAGTAAAACTGCAGTAGAAATCATCGCCACAAAATCAGCATGCTGGTTTGGTGTTGATTTGGCGTCTGGTCCTGATATCTCGGTGGAAACTGAGGTGCGGGCGTGGCAGTGAGTAAATTCACATTACATAATGCACCAACCACCGGCGGTTCGAATGAGGCCGCCGTGGTCTTTCCATGGAATACCCCAAAAAAAGCGGTTAACCCGTATCTGGACCCGGCGGAAGTTGCGCCGGAGTCTGCGCTTTCAAACCTGATCGCTCTTTACGCTGCGGATAACGAGCAGGAGCAGTTGCGCCGTGAGACGCTGAGCGATGAGGTCTGGGAACGCTATTTCTTCAATGAATCCCGTGATCCTGTCCAGCGTGAAATAGAGCAGGATCGGCTGATTAGCCATGCCAAAACGGCGCGTGAGCAGCAGCGTTTTAATCCCGATCTGGTCATTATTGCCGACGTGGGCGCCCAACCGGCGCATATCAGCAAGCCGCTACTTGAACGGATTAAATATTTCCATAGCCTGGGCAGAGCAAAAGCTTATTCCCGCTACCTGCGCGAAACAATCAGGCCGTGTCTTGAGCGGCTGGAGCGCGTGCGTGACAGCCAGGTGTCTGCGTCTTTCCGGTTCATGGCGAGCCACGACGGGCTGGAGGGGCTGCTGGTACTCCCTGAAATGAATCAGGATCAGGTCAAACGCCTATCCACGCTGGTTGCGGCACATATGAGCATGTGTCTTGATGCGGCCTGCGGTGATCTGTTTGTCAGTGACGATGTTAAACCAGAAGAAATCCGCCAGGCATGGGAAAGGGTTGCTGCAGAAGCCATGCGCCTTGAGGTCATCCCGCCAGCCTTTGAGCAGTTGCGCCGCAAAAAGCGCCGCCGTAAGCCGGTGCCTTATGAACTGATCCCACCGTCGCTGGCCCGTATGCTGTGCGCGGACTGGTGGTGTCGCAAATTGTGGCAGATGCGCTGCGAGTGGCGGGAGGAGCAGTTGCGCGCCGTCTGCCTGGTCAACAAGAAAGCCTCACCGTATGTCAGCTACGAAGCCGTGATCCACAAACGCGAGCAGCGCCGCAAATCGCTGGAGTTCTTCCGCTCGCATGAGCTGATCAACGAAGACGGCGACACGCTGGACATGGAAGACGTGGTGAACGCCAGCAACAGCAACCCGGCGCACCGCCGTAATGAAATGATGGCCTGTGTTAAGGGGCTGGAGCTGATCGCGGAAATGCGTGGAGACTGCGCGGTGTTTTATACCATCACCTGCCCGTCACGCTTCCACGCAACTCTCAACAACGGCAGGCCTAATCCGAAGTGGACCAGTGCCACGGTCCGGCAGAGCAGTGACTATCTGGTTGATACATTCGCCGCTTTCCGCAAGGCCATGCACAAGACCGGGCTGCGCTGGTACGGCGTCCGCGTTGCAGAGCCGCACCATGACGGCACCGTGCACTGGCATCTTCTGTGCTTTATGCGCAAAAAAGACCGTCGTTCCATCACCGCGCTGCTGCGTAAGTTTGCCATCCGTGAAGACCGCGAGGAGTTGGGCGCCAATACCGGGCCGCGCTTCAAGTCCGAGCTAATCAACCCGCGCAAGGGCACGCCGACAAGCTACATCGCCAAATACATCAGTAAGAACATCGACGGGCGCGGGCTGGCTAAAGAAATCAGCAAAGAAACCGGCAGACCACTGCGTGACAGCGCCGAGCATGTCAGCGCCTGGGCGTCGCTGCACCGTGTCCAGCAATTTCGTTTCTTTGGTATTCCGGGGCGTCAAGCATACCGCGAGCTGCGCTTGCTGGCAGGTCAGGCGGCGAGAGTACAAGGCGAACGCAAAGCGGGTGCGCCGGTACTGGATAATCCGCGTCTGGATGCGGTACTGGCAGCTGCGGATGCAGGTTGCTTTGCCACCTACATCATGAAACAGGGCGGTGTACTGGTTCCCCGCAAACATCACCTTGTCCGCACAGCTTATGAGCTTAACGACGAACCGAACGCCTACGGCGATCACGGTATCCGTATCTATGGCATCTGGTCCCCGATTGCAGAGGGCAAGATTTGCACGCACGCGATGAAGTGGAAAAAGGTTCGTAAGGCCGTTGACGTTCAGGAGGCGGCAGCCGACCAGGGCGCTTGCGCCCCTTGGACTCGTGGCAATAACTGTCCCCCTGTTGAAAATCTGAACAAATCAGGAGGTGATTTACCCGATATTAAAACCATGGATGAGAAGGAGCTGCAGGAATATCTCCACAACATGGGCCAGAAGGAACGGTGGGAGCTTACCGCCAGGTTGAGACTGGTAAAACCGAAGCGGAAAACAGTATACAAACAGAATATTTCGGAGCAGCGGCGCCTGCAGCTTAAGGCAGAACTGAGTTCCAGAGGCTTTGATGCAAGCAATGCGGAAGTGGATCTGCTTTTGCGTGGTGGTAGCATCCCATCTGGAGCAGGGTTGCGCCTGTTTTATCGGGATCAACGTTTGCAAGAAGATGATAAATGGCGGCAGTGGTACTAAGGCGCCTTAGATTGAAGGGTTACAAGCCAGCCAGACTCTTGCCGCGAATGCGGGCAACTTCATACTTCAGTTCAGCCGCCTTGGCCTCGCAGAGCCTTAAGGATTTTAGCCATTGTTCTGTTGTAGGTTTACCAAATATGTCTTCCATTACTACAACCAAGTAAAGACAGCGGCCAGTGCCTAGTTCACCTGCAACCAGGCAGGCTGCGTTAGTTCCTGCCATAAGTTCAATACATGCTTTACGCATCGATTTATTCCTCATTCCGTTGTCTCTTGTAAAGCATCGCACTTGAGCCATCTGTTTGAAACATAAAAAAACAATTTACATTTGATGGGTAATTATATACTGTGTTTATATACAGTTGTTTTTGATTGGAGGGGAAAATGCAGGACTATTTTTTGGAGTCGTTGAAGCTCCAGCGCATTGATTTTTTTGTGAAGCTTGTAGCGGCTAGTGAGTGCGATGATGAAGAGAAGCGGCTTGCTATCCAGTGGGTTTCGGAGCTGACTGATGAGTTGATGGCGAAAATCCGTACTCATGAGTACAACCGCTCAATGGATCTCCCCAGTTAGGAATAGGAACGTTGCTGGCGTCTGAACTTGCTTCTGGCGTCAGCAAGGTTGAACAACGAGCTTTGCGAGGCGTTAGCTATGTAGTGCATGTCTATGCCGCATGAGATCGCATGATCGTTTGAGGATCGTTTTTGATAAGGCCCGCCAGAACTGGCGGGCTTTTGCTTATGTCATGCAGGTGCATGAAAACCACTACATAAAGTGGGCAGGCGTGGCGGGGATACGAGCGCGCGCTGATATGAAAATCTGAACAAAATTTTACAAAAGTGGTATCTTTTTGTTGTTACCATCATTTTTGATGGTAACTTAAACTTTTTAAGTTTTTATATTATTAAATACTACCCAAAAAGAAGGATTTTGTTTCATGGCTGAACTATTACCACAAACAACTTCTATACAAACCATTTATTCATGGTTTACTGAAGGTAAGATATTTGTTAATAGACGTTATCAAAGAAAATTAGTTTGGACTGCAATAGAGAAACAAAAATTAATTGAGTCTATACAAAAAAAATATCCAATTCCTGCAGTTCTTCTTGCGGAAAGGGAAAATGATCCTGGTACATATGAAATAATAGATGGTCTGCAAAGATTACATGCAATAATGTCTTTCATCGAAACAGGATATGAATCACTTGATGGAAAGCGTTTTAATCTGGATGCTTTTCCAACCGCGAAAAATCGAGCAGATGAAGGTAAGTTTACTGCGGTCAAAGCTGATGATCTTTTAAGTCAGCGCGAGGTTACTCAGTTATTGGATTATTCTCTTGCCATGTCCATTATGCGTAATGCAACTGAGAACGAAATAAATGATGTTTTTGATAGAATTAATACATACGGACATAGACTTAGTGATCAAGAAAGGCGTCAGGCTGGTATACAAAATAAATTTTCAAATATGGTTAGAGATATTGCCTGTTCCATTAGGGGGGATGTATCTGACGACATATTGCTTTTAGAGCAAATGCCATCTATTAGTATTGATTTGCCGCTAACTAAACATGGGTATCAAATTCAATCGGAAGAAGTATTTTGGGTAAAACATGGGATTTTACGTTCAACAGATCTTCGTGACAGTATGGATGAGCAATGCATTGCAGATATAGCAGCTTGTATTGTTGGTGGTAAGTTAATAGATCGTTCCAAAGATGCGCTTGATCAGATTTATAATAATGAAGATGATGAGTATAGCCGTATTAGCTCTGCTATTAATGTTTATGGTGAAGGGAAATTTTCAGAAGAGTTTAAGTTCTGTATCCAGGAGATAACAAAGGTATGTAATAGTGATGGAGATATTAAACTCAGGGATTTAATCTTTACTAAACGTACTACAAATGCATTTCCAGCGATATTTGCTGTGTTATTTATTGCATTTCACGAATTACTTATTAAAGAAAACAAGAAGATTAATAATTATAAAGGTATAAAAGATAATCTTAATAATATAGTTACTCGACTGGATACTAAAAGATCAGCTACAGGCGGGGAAGAAAGAAGAAAGAATATTAATTCTATCATTGGTTTGATTAAAGATAATTTTATTGATAGCGCCGATAGTAGTCATATATATAATTCTCACAATACGGTTGATATCGAGGATATTTTGCGAAGATCTGAAATAGAACTTGCAAACTATGAACTGAAACAGGGTTTGTTGATGTTGGGGGGGGAGCGAACTGTTGATAATGGCATTCATGAGAAAATATTCTCCACAATTTGCGCTATTGCTAACATCGGGAAAGGTAACAAAAACGGTGTGGTTGGTAAGTTATTGATTGGTGTAACAGATAAACCAAGTGATACAAGTAGAGTAAAAGAGCTTGATGATATAGATGCACATATTGTTGGTGAGAGAAGCGTGGTTGGCGTTAAAAGAGAGGCTGTTAAACTCGGTATATCAATGGAGGAGTATTATAGGCGCTTTTGTGATGAGTTAAAAAAATCTGATTTGAGCGAGCCTCTTAAATCACAAGTTGTAAGTTTGATTGACTATAACGACTTTTATGGTTATGGAGTTATAGTTATCACAATCCCACTTCTAGCATCTTATTCTAGTTATAATGGAGATATTTATTATCGTTCTGGCGATAATACAAAAAAAGCAACAGTCATCGAAGCAGCAGATATTGCAACGCGTTTTAAATAAAAAGGCGCCTGCCTAGGCAGGCGTTAGTTATAAACTGGAATCTATAAAATATAATTATCAAATGTGATTATGTTTTCTCCTATCCAACAATTAAACTCTTGCATCCTTTTTTGCAAAGGTAAAAGTTCATTCCGCACAAACACATTTGCCGCCTTCTCCACATCCCCAAACCCACCAACATTGCTAGGCATAATCCCCATCATCTGCGGCGGCACGCGATGCGCTGCCATCATGTCATCGCGGCTCACGTTCTTGATGTTCAGAAACTCATCCTTTGCCGCCACCTCTGACAGAGGGATTATCTGAATCCCGTCCTTTTTGCCGTTGGGCGAGTACATAAACAGGTTGCGGAAGTTGCCCGGTCCTTTGGCGCTTTTCATAGCCTGGCGGATGTTGTTCACGTCCTCCTGGTTCTGCGCTGCGTCGGTCATGTACATGATAAATCCCGCATGGCTGCCGTTGATGTAGTACTTCCGGCGGAACAGCGTGGCAGACTCGTTTAGCAGGGCTGATGGAATGGCAGAAAGGTAACCCGGTAGTCCATAGATCTCCTGGTTAATGTCCGGTTCCATCAGATGAAAGATGCTGCCTTTGGTGAACTCGTAGGGCTGCGTGGTCATGCCATACTGCACAAACCAGTAGGTATCGAGATCCACGCCCCGGCGGGTGTATTTCGCCAGCGACGGCTCCAGAGACAGAATGCCGCCAAGGCGGTTGGTGCGCTTTTCCAGATAAGCATTGCCAAACACCAGATAATCCTGCACAAAGCGGCTGAAAGCCTGCTGGCTCAGGAGTGGATGCGGGATAAAGGTGCTGGTCAAAATATTGCGTTTAACGGCAATCGGTGAGCTGTGGTGCACGGCGGCACGGTAGGTGCGAGCCAGCCCGTCAAAGCTGACCGGCGGTTCATACCATCTGTCCATCTGCACACATTCCACATAGTCCAATAGTTCGCGGCGGTCCAGAACCGGGATCGGGTCGCCAAAGCTGAATGCTTCTGCAGAGGTGCCGCTGTTGTTCTTAACTGGAGTGCGGTTTTTCTTATTCTTACCCATCAAAAAATCTCCACAATATTGCTGGTATTGGCGGATTCGCCCTGCAGCGGTTCGTTAAACAGTGCGTGCATCGTTGCCCAGGCCAAATCTGCGTGGCTGGCTTCTTCGCTGCGGCTGGCTTCGTAGGTGGGGCGGTTGCCGCTGGCGGTGGTGGCGCGGCGGATTGCCATGAAAGACTGCGCAATGTCGGTGTGTCCGGCGTCAAACTCCAGACGGCGGTGGCTGATAATGTCGTAGGCCTTGAGCACCAGGGCGTTTTTGACGTTGGGGTTGTAGACAAACTCCCGGACCGCGGGAAAGAACGCTTTCACGTTCTCGTAAACGCCGTGCCCGACACCGGTCGAGTCGATGCCGATATAGGTCACGTTGTACTGCTGCGTCAGTTTCTTGATGGCGTCCGCCTGGGCGCGGAAGTCCATCCCGCGCCACTGGTGACGTTCAAGAATGCGGAACTTCCCGCCCGGTACAGTTGGCGGTGCCATAACCACGCAGCCTGCGCTGTCACCGTTCTGCGTACCTTTCGCCGGGTCGTAACCGATCCAGACTTCTCGCCAGCCAAACGGGCGCAGCGCCAGAGCCTGAAAATCGGTCCAGACTTCCCAACTGTCCACCATGCACGCCTGCAGTTCGCTGAGCGGGAATACTGACGCCAGATCGTCAATAAATTCGCACATCAGCAGGTTCTGGTATTCGTCCGGGCTGTACTCCATGCGCAGCTGGTCGAGGTCGAACAGGTTACAGCCGCCGCGCACCGCATCCTCCACGGTGACGATCTGGCGGTACTGTCCGTCAGGGCAGAGCAGGCCGCGCGCAAGGTTACTGTGGGTCAGGTCAATATCCACCTTGTCCGCTTTGGCTCGGCCCCGATTAAACAGCGCGCCGGACCAGAACGGATAGGCACTGTGGGTCAGGCTGGACGGCGTGGAAAAGTAGGTTTGTCGCCATTTCTTGTGAATGGCCATACCGGAGGCAACTTTGCGTAGCTCCTGGAATTTCGGTATCCAGAAATATTCATCAAGATACAGGTTGCCGTGGTAGCTCTGCGCCGTGCGGGCGTTGGTGCCGAGAAAGTACAGGCACGCGCCGTTGCTGAGCGTCATCGGGTCGCCTTTCAGCTCAACATCCACCTCTTTTGCAAAGTCGATGATGTACTGCTTAAAGACGTGCGCCTGTGCCTTACTGGCTGAAAGGAAAATCTGGTTGCGCCCGGTGGTGATGGCATCAATCAGCGCTTCGCGGGCAAAAAAGTATGTTGCCCCAATCTGGCGTGACTTAAGCAGGTTGCGAATGCGGTTTGTTTTCCCGGCTTCAAACCAGTGACGCTGATAGTCGAACATAGAGGCGTGGAAGACTTCTTCCAGCTTTTCGATCTGTTCATCAGTGAAAACATTCTTTTCCGGCTGCCTGCGCGGACCTTTGTTACGGTTGGCTACTTTCGGGTTTAAATCTGCCTCGTTCCCGCCGTCGTTAAATTTTCCGATCCGGGCGTGACGCTCTGACTGGCGCGCCAGCAGGTCAATTTCCTTGAAGTCTTTCCCTTCTTTCTGCTCCTTCATGATGAGCTGGCAGTAACGTGCGGCGGTGGTGAGCTGCATCTGATCCAGCGGCCCATAGTCGCCCCACTTGTCGCGTTTTTTCCAGCTGTGAACGGTTGCAACTTTTTCGCCCAGCATTTCAGCAATGCGGGCTACGCGGTATCCCTGAAAGTACAGCAGCATGGCCTGCCTACGGGGATCGAGGTCTGCGGGGGTCAGTGTCGTGTTCATGGCCCAAACATACGGCCTTGGATGGCGGCTTTCCCCGGCTGCGTTTTGTGTGGTTTACCGTACAAATACAGCGCGTTGTCTCACTCCCCCTATCACCGCAAACATAAGGCTCCAGTAAGTTATTTCTAACGGAGCACGGCTCATGACAGTGAAAGCAAAGCGTTTCCGCATCGGGGTGGAAGGTGCCACCACTGACGGGCGCGAGATCCAGCGTGAATGGCTGGTACAGATGGCTGCCAGCTACAACCCGAAGGTCTATACCGCGCTGATTAACCTTGAGCACATCAAGTCTTATCTGCCGGAGAGCACTTTTAACCGCTATGGCAGGGTGACGGGGCTGGTTGCAGAAGAAATCCAGGACGGCCCGCTGGCGGGCAAGATGGCACTTTATGCCGATATCGAACCCACTGACGCCCTGGTGGAACTGGTGAAAAAAGGCCAGAAGCTTTTCACCTCCATGGAGGTCAGCACGAAGTTTGCCGACACCGGCAAAGCCTACCTTGTGGGGCTGGGTGCGACGGACGATCCTGCGAGCCTTGGCACCGAAATGCTGGCTTTCAGCGCCAGCGCCGCACATAACCCGCTGGCAAACCGTAAGCAGAACCCTGAAAACCTGTTTTCGGAAGCTGTCGAAACGCTGATCGAACTGGAAGAGGTCCAGGACGAAAAGCCGTCCCTCTTTGCCCGCGTCACCGCGCTGTTCACCAAAAAAGAGCAGACCGATGAGGCGCGTTTCTCCGATGTGCATAAAGCCGTGGAACTGGTCGCCTCCGAGCAGCAGAACCTGAGCGAGCGCACTGATAAATCCCTGTCCGAACAGGACAAGCGCCTTTCTGAGCTGGAGTCCTCCCTGCAGGAACAGCTGGCCGCCTTTGCCGAGCTTGAGCAGAAGCTTAGCAGCGAAGACAGCCGTAAAGACTACCGCCAGCGCGCGCCGGGCGGTGACGCACCGGCAGGCACCCTGACCAATTGCTGATGGAGCATAAAACCCGATGAAAAAGAAA
This sequence comes from Salmonella sp. SAL00672, assembly GCF_046552175.1. NCBI lineage: Bacteria > Pseudomonadati > Pseudomonadota > Gammaproteobacteria > Enterobacterales > Enterobacteriaceae > Salmonella > Salmonella sp. SAL00672. The sequence goes on from NZ_JBGDUQ010000002.1 coordinate 706,658, forward strand.
ACCCGCTTTGCCTTTAACGCTTACCTGCAGCAGTTGGCGCGCCTGAACAGTGTGGAGGTTGAAGAACTCTCTAGCAAGTTTACCGTGGAGCCGTCCGTGCAGCAGACGCTGGAAGACCAGATCCAGCAGTCCGCCGCTTTCCTGACGCTGATTAACATCACGCCGGTCACTGAACAGTCAGGACAGTTGCTGGGGCTGGGCGTGGGCAGCACCATTGCCGGAACCACCGATACCACCACCAAAGAGCGCGAGCCTACCGATCCGACGCTGATGGAAGACGTGGAATACAAATGCGAACAGACCAACTTTGATACGGTGCTGACCTACGCAAAACTGGACCTGTGGGCCAAGTTCCAGGACTTCCAGGTGCGTATCCGCAACGCCATCGTCAAGCGTCAGGCGCTGGACCGCATCATGATCGGCTTTAACGGCGTGAAGCGCGCCAAAACCTCAAATCGTGCTGAAAACCCGCTGCTGCAGGACGTCAATAAAGGCTGGTTACAGAAAATCCGCGAAGACGCGCCGGATCATGTTATGGGCAGTAAAACCGCAGAAGACGGCACCACTACTGCGGAGCCGGTAAAAGTAGGTCCGGGTGGTAAGTATGTAAACCTTGACGCGGTGGTGATGGATGCAGTCAACGAGCTGATCGATGTGGAGTATCAGGATGATGACGAGCTGGTTGTTGTCTGTGGTCGTGAACTGCTGTCTGACAAGTATTTCCCGCTGGTCAACAAAGAGCAGGACAACAGCGAAAAAATTGCCGCCGATATGATCATCAGCCAGAAACGTATGGGCGGCCTGCAGGCTGTGCGTGCGCCTTTCTTCCCGGCAAATGCATTGTTAATCACCAGACTGGATAACCTGTCCATCTACTGGCAGGAAGACACCCGCCGCCGTTCTGTTATCGACAACCCGAAACGTGACCGGATTGAAAACTTTGAATCCGTTAACGAGGCGTATGTGGTCGAGGACTACCGCTGCGCGGCACTGGTGGAAAACATCGAAATGAGTGATTTCACTCCGCCTGCCGCACCTGTTGTAGCCGCAGAGTCAGGAAATGGAGAGTAACGCATGAGCCTGAGTCCCGCACGGCAGCACCGCCTGCGCATTCAGGCCGAACAGGCCGCCCGTGAGGGCGGCAGTGTTCGCCGCCATGCGTCTGGCTATGACCTGATGCTGCTGCAACTGGCAGAAGATCGCCGTCGCCTTAAAGGCATCCAGTCCACGGTGAAAAAGGCGGAAATCAAGGTAGAGCTGCTGCCGAAATATTCCGCCTGGGCGGAGGGCGTGCTGGCTGCCGGAGGTGCGCAGCAGGATGACGTGCTGATGTACGTGATGCTGTGGCGTATCGATGCCGGTGATTATGCCGGTGCGCTGGAAATCGGGCGCCATGCGCTGCGCCATGGCTGGGTGATGCCGCTGGGCAACCGTAACGTGCAGACCGTGCTGGCAGAAGAAATGGCAGACGCGGCGCAAAGCGCTCTGCTGGCCGCTGTCGGTTTTGATGCCGATCTGCTTCTGCAGACGCTGGACCTGACAACCGATCTGGATATGCCGGACCAGTCGCGGGCGCGTCTGCATAAAGCCATCGGCGCTGTACTGAGCGAAAGCAACCCGGCGTCTGCCCTGAATCACCTTACCCATGCGCTGCAGCTTGATCCCCGCTGCGGTGTGAAAAAAGAAAAGCAGCAGCTGGAGCGCAGGCTGCGCAATGACAGCCGCTAACGAACGTGCCCCGCGCACGGGCGGCACGGGATGGCGAAAGGCACTGCCACATCAAAATTCCGTCCACCGCCCACTTATTCAGGAGAAAGCCGCATGAAGTTTGTTGCGCCCGAACAGGCACCGGAACAGGCGGAGGTCATCAAAAATACGCCGTTCTGGCCTGATGTGGATCTGTCGGAATTTCGCAGTGTGATGCGCACTGACGGTACGGTGACGCAGCCGCGTTTAAAGCAGGTCGTGCTGACGGCGATCTCGGAGGTCAACGCAGAGCTGTATGAGTTTCGCAGACGCCAGCAGATGCTGGGATATGCCTCGCTGGCAGAGGTTCCTGCAGAACAGCTGGACGGAAAAAGTGAGCGCATTCAGCACTATTTCAACGCGGTTTACTGCTGGGCACGCGCCATGCTCAACGAACGATACCAGGACTATGACGCCACGGCATCCGGTGTGAAGCGGGGCGAGGAACTGGCAGAAGCAAGCGGTGATTTGTGGCGTGACGCCCGCTGGGCCATCAGCCGGGTACAGGATGCGCCGCACTGTACGGTGGAGCTTATCTGATGAAAGTGCGTGCGCATCAGTATGACACGGTGGACGCGCTTTGCTGGCGTCATTACAGGCGCACGCAGGGTGTCACTGAGCAGGTTCTGCAGGCAAATCCGGGGCTGGCTGAGTACGGCCCATTTTTACCGCACGGGCTGCAGGTGGAGCTGCCGGACATTACGGCGTCAACCACGGCGCAGACCGTCCAGCTATGGGACTGAATTATGACGCTTGAACGAATCAGCGCCTTTATCACTTACTGCATTGCCGTGCTGCTGGCATGGCTGGGCGATCTGTCGCTCAAGGATGCGTCAACGGTTGGCGGCGTACTGATTGGTGTGCTGATGCTGGCTATCAACTGGTACTACAAACACCAGTCTTTCAAATTGTTACGTGGCGGCAAGATTTCGCGGGGGGAATATGAATCCTTCAATCGTTAAGCGCTGCCTTGTCGGGGCGGTGCTGGCTATCGCAGCCACGCTGCCCGGATTTCAGTCGCTTCATACCTCCGTTGAGGGGCTGAAACTGATCGCCGATTACGAGGGATGCCGCCTGCAGCCTTATCAGTGTAGCGCGGGCGTCTGGACTGACGGGATCGGCAATACGTCCGGTGTGGTGCCTGGAAAAACCATCACGGAACGGCAGGCGGCGCAGGGACTTATCACCAACGTGCTGCGCGTGGAGCGGGCACTGGATAAATGTGTGGTGCAGCCGATGCCGCAAAAGGTCTATGACGCGGTGGTGTCGTTTGCTTTCAACGTGGGCACCGGCAACGCCTGCAGCTCCACGCTGGTTAAGTTGCTGAACCAGCGGCGCTGGGCGGATGCCTGCCATCAGCTGCCGCGCTGGGTATATGTCAAAGGTGTGTTTAATCAGGGGCTGGACAACCGCCGCGCGCGGGAAATGGCCTGGTGCTTAAAAGGAGCATAACGGAATGAAAAAGAAAGTCATGAGCGTTTTTTTCCAGCTGGCATGGGCTGCGCTGTTGGTTATCAGCCTGCTGTATCCGCGCAGCGGTGCGCCGGTTCTGGTTGGTGCGTCTGTCTGGGTGTCATGCTTCCTCGCCTGGCTGCTTGCTGCGCTGTGCGCTGTCGGGTGGTTCGCCGGAGATCGGGCGCGCGAGGAGGTCAGGGCGGCATTAATCAAATTCAGGGCGCACCCCGTAAAACCCGTGCGTACATGGGCTATCAGGCTGCTTATTGTTCTGTGCCTGGCGTTTTCTGGATGGGTGATCACCCTGGTGTTTTACCTGCTGACGCTGGTTTTGTATCAGATTGTCCGCTCGCAGCTTCATGAGCCGATGGCGGCCTGATGCGTGCGCTGGCGGTAGTGCTGGCGCTGGCACTTGCGGCGCTGGGCTGGCAGTCGTGGCGGTTAAACAATGCCAGCCACACCATCGAAACGCAGGGCGCGGCGCTGAAAAGCAAAACGCAGGAGCTGACGAAGAAAAACAGCCAGCTGATCGGCCTGTCCATTCTGACCGAAACCAACAGCCGGGAGCAGACGCGGCTTTATGCGGCAGCGGAACAGACCACCGCACTGCTGCGAAGCCGTCAGCGCCGGATCGAGGAACTGAAACGTGAAAACGAGGATTTGCGCCGCTGGGCTGACACTCCTTTGCCTGCTGACATTATCCGGCTGCGGGAGCGTCCGGCCCTCGCCGGAGGTGCAGCTTACCGTGAGTGGCTGTCCCAGAGTGACGCAGTGCCGCCTGGAAAGGTCAGCGCCGCGCAGTAACGGCGATCTGAATGCGGTGCTGGATGAAACCGAGGCCGCCTGGGCGGTCTGTGCTGACAAAGTGGACACAATTATTGCGTGTCAGGAGCGAGACAGTGAACAAACCGCAGTCCTTACGCAGCGCCCTGAATAAAGCGGTTGCCTATGTCCGGGACAACCCGGACAAGCTGCACCTTTTCGTTGATAACGGCTCACTGGTGGCAACAGGAGCCAGTTCCATGTCATGGGAATACCGCTACACCCTGAACGTGGTGATCGAGAATTTCAGCGGCGACCAGAATCTGCTGATGGCTCCAGTCCTGCTGTGGCTCAGTACCAGTCAGCCGGACGCCATCAACAACCCGGATCTGCGCGAAAAACTGTTCACCTTTGAAGTGGATATTCTGCGAAACGATGTGTGCGATATCAGCATGAACCTGCAACTGACTGAGCGTGTGCTGGTCAGCACTGACGGCAGCGTATCGAGCGTTGAAGCGGTGCCGGAGCCGGACGAACCCGAAGAAATGTGGACGGTGAAACGTGGATGAGCTGCAGAAGGTGGATGACTGGCTGACGGCGCTGCTGGCGAATCTGGAGCCTGCCGCACGCAACCGTATGATGCGGCAACTGGCGCAACAGCTGCGCCGGACGCAGCAGCAGAACATCAGGCTGCAGCGTAATCCTGACGGCAGCGGCTATGAGCCGCGCAGGGTGACAGCTCGCAGCAAGAAGGGACGTATCAAACGCCAGATGTTTGCAAAGCTTCGCACCACAAAATACCTGAAAACCGCCGCCAGTGCGGACTCCGCCAGCGTGCAGTTTGATGGCAAGGTGCAGCGTATTGCCCGTGTTCACCATTACGGCCTGCGCGATCGCGTCAGCCGTAAAGGCCCGGAGGTCCGTTACGCAGAGCGCCACCTGCTGGGCATCAACGATGAGGTGGCAGCGTTGACATGCGACACGCTGTTACGGTGGTTGATAGCCTAGCTTATTTAAAATAGTGTCTGTAGTTCACAAAATCCCAATTAATTTTACCGTCTTCAAAATTAGCCTCTTTTAAAATTACAAGGCTGTTTAGACGCCTGAAATAGGAGTAGTAATCCTTAAGAAGGAATGTGCATTCAGTACCATTTCTTTTCATGGGGGCAGTTTGATATTCCCCATTGTGGAATAGTGCATTCCTTAAACCACTATAAATGTCCAATGAACGCGGTGGTCTTTTGTTGTCTTGCTGTTTTATATCAAATTTAAATTTCGAAAGATATTTGTACAATACTGACGGTGCGTTATTACTAAGGTCATTCTCTCGCTGGCGAGCTATGGACTCTAAGCCTGAAAATAAAAGGTAGTATGATACATCAATGTATCTTTGAGGGTTGGAAAAGACCTGTACGTTCTTATGAAGTAAGGTGGAGTAGTGACGATCTTTTTCAATGATTATTTTATTTAATGCAGCCTCTATAAAATATCTTCTGGAGTTTTTTGAATAATAATCTTCTTTGATTATTATTCCCGTGCTCTTAATGCTATACGCTATGTTAATGAGTTTAGGGTAGTCGTCATCAAGATTGCCCATGCTTTCATGCTTTCTTAATGAGTAGCCAAATGATACGGGGCGCTGTTCAATGAAGGATAATATTGCTGTTAGATGAAATAGTATATCTCGGCATTCGTTGGCGTCATTTATATCTAGTTCGAGAAATGCTGTAAGGTGTAATTCATCGCGGGATTTCATTTTTTTTATTATTTCTGAGATGGATTTACACGTCGGAAACATAGTGCCAAAAGAGAAATGAGTCACTTTGGTGATATTGAATCCATATATTCCAACAGTAAGCATAAGGCTTCCTTTTTGTGCTGTAGACCATACAAAGGACCACAAGTTTGTAACTCATTCTAATGTGAGAATCTTATGAAATGAACGCACAACTCACAGAAATCATGCGCCTTATCACCAACCTGATCCGCACCGGCACCGTGACCGAAGTGGACCGGGAAAACTGGCTGTGCCGGGTGAAAGTGGGCGAGCTTGAAACTAACTGGATTAACTGGCTGACGCTGCGTGCCGGTGGTGCCCGTACATGGTGGTGCCCGTCGCCGGATGAGCAGGTGGTGGTGCTGAGCATGGGCGGCAATCTGGAAACCGCTTTTGTGCTGCCCGCCATCTACTCCAATCAGTTTGCGCCACCGTCGGATTCTGTGGACGGCTGCGTGACGGAGTACCCGGACGGGGGCTGGTTTGAGTACGAACCCGCCACCGGGCGGTGGCATGTCCGGGGTATCAAATCCATGGTGATCGAGGCGGCGGACAATATCACCCTAAAAACCGGTGAGTTTGTGGTGGAGGCTGACACAACACGCATTAACAGCGAGGTGGTGATCAACGGCGGCGTCACCCAGGGCGGCGGCGCAATGAGTTCTAACGGGGTCGTGATGGATAAACACGGTCACACTGGCGTTAAGTCAGGCGGGGATACATCGGGAGGTCCGGTATGACGTTGTATATCGGTATGAGCCGGAATGACGGGCAGGCCCTTGCGGATACAGACCATCTGCGCCAGTCGGTGCGGGATATTCTGCTGACACCGCAGGGTAGCCGCATTGCCCGACGGGAATACGGTTCGCTGCTGTCCGCGCTGATTGACCAGCCGCAGAACCCGGCACTGCGCCTGCAGATTATGTCTGCAGTCTATGTGGCGCTGAACCGCTGGGAGCCGCGCCTTACGCTGGACTCCATCACCATCAACGGCAATTTTGACGGCTCTATGGTGGTTGAGCTTATGGGACATAGTAATAACGGAGCACCGGTTTCCCTTTCCATATCAACAGGAGCAGACAATGGCAGTCATTGACCTTTCCCGGTTACCGCCGCCGCAGATAGTGGACGTGCCGGATTTTGAGACGCTGCTGGCTGAGCGCAAGGCCGCTTTTGTGGCTCTTTATCCTGTGGATGAACAGGACGCGGTGCGGCGCACGCTGGCGCTGGAATCTGAACCCGTCACCAAGCTGCTGCAGGAAAGCACATACCGCGAAATCCTGCTGCGCCAGCGTATTAACGAGGCTGCGCAGGCGGTGATGGTGGCCTATTCGATGGGAAATGATCTTGAGCAGCTGGCAGCCAACTGCAACGTGAAACGTCTGACGGTAGTGCCTGCTGATAATGATGCAGTACCGCCGGTCGCCGCAGTGATGGAAGATGATGAGGCGCTGCGCCAGCGCATCCCTGCAGCATTTGAGGGACTGTCCGTTGCTGGCCCTACGGGAGCCTATGAATTTCACGCCAGAAGTGCGGACGGACGTGTGGCAGATGCCAGCGCAACCAGTCCGGCCCCTGCAGAGGTGGTACTTACCGTGCTGAGCCGGGAGGGTGACGGTACAGCAGTAAAAGACCTGCTGGATGTGGTTGAAAAAGCCCTGAACAGTGAGAGTGTACGCCCGGTGGCTGACCGTCTGAGGGTTCGTAGTGCGGAGATCATACCGTACCGGGTGGAGGCTACCATTTTTCTTTATCCGGGGCCGGAAGCGGAGCCTGTTATGGTGGCGGCAAAAGCCAGCCTGCAGAGGTACATCGCCAGTCAGATGCGGCTGGGACGTGATATCCGCCGCAGCGCCATTTATGCCGCGTTGCACGTGGAGGGCGTCCAGCGTGTGGAGCTGACGTCCCCTCTGGAGGATGTGGTGCTGGATAAGACACAGGCGGCATCCTGTACCGAATGGAGCGTTACCAACGGGGGCACGGATGAATAGTCTGTTGCCGCCGGGTTCGTCGCCGCTTGAGCGCCGACTGGCGCAGACCTGCAGCGGGATTTCCGATCTGCAGATATCGCTGCGTGATTTGTGGAGCCCGGCAACCTGCCCGATCAGATTCCTGCCTTATCTGGCCTGGGCGTTTTCCGTTGACCGCTGGGATGAAAGCTGGACAGAAAATGTCAAACGCCGTGTGGTGCAGGATGCTTTCTATATCCATCAGCATAAAGGAACAACCAGCGCCGTGCGGCGTGTGGTTGAGCCGTTCGGCTTCCTGATCCGCATCATTGAGTGGTGGCAGACCGGCGAAACGCCGGGGACGTTCCGTCTGGATATTGGTGTACAGGATCATGGTATCACCGAAGACACCTATCTGGAGCTTGAGCGCCTGATAAGCGATGCCAAACCATGCAGCCGCCACATGACAGGTATGTCCATTAATATGCAGACCAGCGGCCCTTACTGGGTTGGCGCAGCCAGCTACCTTGGCGAAGAAATCACGGTGTATCCGTATATCAACGAAACCATCATTTCCGGCGGCACCACATATGAAGGCGGAGCAGTCCATGTTATTGACACAATGAGAGTGAGCCCATGAGCGCAAAATTTTATACCCTGCTGACGGACATCGGCGCGGCGAAACTGGCAAGCGCCACCGCGCTCGGTATCCCGCTGAAAATTACCCATATGGCGGTGGGAGACGGTGGCGGTGTGCTGCCCACACCCAGCGCACAACAGACCGCGTTAGTTGCTGAGAGGCACCGCGCAGCGCTGAATATGTTGTATATCGACCCGCAGAACAACAGCCAGATTATTGCTGAGCAGGTAATCCCGGAAACTGAGGGCGGGTGGTGGATTCGTGAGGTCGGCCTGTTTGATGAAACCGGTGCGCTGATCGCTGTGGGTAACTGCCCTGAGAGCTACAAGCCGCAGCTGACAGAAGGGAGCGGACGTACGCAGACCGTGCGCATGGTACTGATTACCAGCAGCACCGATAACATCACCCTGAAAATTGACCCTGCAGTAGTGCTGGCAACCCGTAAATATGTGGATGATAAGGCGCTGGAGCTGAAGGTATATGTAGACGACCTGATGGCAAAGCATCTTGCTGCGCCGGACCCGCATTCACAGTATGCGCAGAAGGACAGCCCTACACTCACAGGGATTCCAAAGGTACCGACGCCAGCGGCGGGTAACAGCACTAAACAGATTGCAAACACGGAATTTGTGGCATCGTCTATCGCGGCAATGGTGGATTCTGCGCCTGCAGCACTGGATACGCTGAACGAGCTGGCAGCGGCTCTGGGGAATGACCCGAACTTTGCCACGACGATGATAAACGCTCTGGCTGGAAAGCAACCGCTGGACAATACACTGACGAATTTAAGCGGAAAAGATATCGCCGGCCTTCTCACATACCTCGGTTTAGGCGAAACGATAAATCTGGCCACTGGCGCCATGCAAAAAGACCAGAACTTGAATGATGTGCCAGATAAAGCGCTGGCCCGTCAGTCCCTCCAGCTTGGCAACAGCGCTACACTCAACGTCGGCACCACACCAGACACTGTAGCCGCTGGTGACGACATCCGTATTTCCACCGCCAAAAGAGCTATAGACGACACCCAGACCGGTCTTGGTGCTCAGCCCGTTATGTGGGTAAGTACCGCCGATGATTTGAGCATTCTGCCGTCTGGTGCTCGCCGGTTTGCCAGCAATAAAGCTCCGGCAACAATATTGCCGGTAAACGATTATGTTTTCCTAGAAGTGATTGCCAAACGCGATTGCGTAGACGGCTGCGCCGTTCTGATAACAGACTCAGTTGGTAACACCTGGATTGGCGCGCGCTGGGACGCAACCAATGATTCCGGGTTTACCTGGCGTCCCCTGATGTCGTGTCCGCCCGGCGTTCCCCTTCCGTGGCCGTCTGACACCATCCCTGCTGGTTACGCCCTGATGCAGGGGCAAGCATTTGATAAGAACGTTTATCCCTTACTGGCAATAGCATATCCATCCGGCACTATTCCGGACATGCGCGGCTGGACAATCAAAGGCAAGCCCGCGAGCGGGCGCGCTGTGCTATCTCAGGAGCTGGATGGCAACAAATCGCACAGTCACAGCGCCAGAGCGCAGGATACCGATCTGGGAACGAAAGGTACGTCGTCATTTGATTACGGAACGAAGAGCTCTAATACAACAGGCGGTCATAACCATTCGGCGGGCGGCACATACGGTGGTGATTCAATCGGTGGAAAAATTCGCGTCCAGCATGATGGCAATGACCAGTTAACAAGCTGGAATGGCGATCACGCACATACCACATGGATTGGTCCGCATGACCACACTGTATATATCGGCCCACACGGCCACGTCGTTATTGTGGACGCAGACGGTAATGAGGAAACAACGGTTAAAAACATTGCATTTAATTACATAGTGAGGCTTGCATAATGACTTTTAAAATGAGCAGCAAAGCGCGGACAATTACGATTTATAACCTGCGTTCAGATACGAATGAATTTATTGGGGCAGGTGATGCGTATATACCGCCACACACGGGATTACCGGCAAACTGTACGGATATTGCACCCCCTGATATTCCCGCCAGTCATATTGCTGTATTTGACGCTGAAACCGAAATGTGGAGTCTGCATGAGGACCACCGTGGCGAGACGGTTTACGACACAACAACCGGCAATCAGGTTTATATCTCCTCTCCCGGTCCGCTACCTGAAAACGTCACATCAGTTTCACCTGATGGTGAATATCAGAAATGGAATGGTAAGGCGTGGGTAAAAGACGAAGTGGCTGAAACAGCGGCCAGACTTCGTGAAGCTGAAGGAACCAAAAGCCGTCTTTTGCAAACAGCAGCGGAGAAAATCGCGCCATTACAGGATGCTGTTGATCTTGAAATCGCAACAGATGATGAGAAAGTGCAGCTCGACGAGTGGAAAAAATACAGGGTGTTGGTAAACCGGGTAGATACCACAAATCCTGACTGGCCTGATGTACCTGTAAGCCAGTAATATGACGTTGTGAAAAATCAGGCTGACGTTAATAAAACATGCCAGCCTGAAGTAATATTCAGTTCAGTAAGAACTGATGAAACTTAATGACCAGATATACCATCAGTCCTGATATGGTTGTTATAGTTTTCTGTAAAAAATTAACAACCACAAATCTGACACCACTCCAGTGGTTTCTCTATATCTTGTGGCCATTTGTCACACCATGGTGGGCGAATATATGGGGCAGGCATTGGCGGCCAGCCACTGGAAGAGTGTTTTGTATTATCTGGTGGAGGTTTTGAATCACTGGCAGCCATCGCCGATGTCGAAAAGGCTGTAGCCGACAACACCAGAAGCAATGGGAAAAATATACGATGTCTCATAATGTCACCCGTGAATATTCAGATTATCCATACTGTTGACTTCCTTCATTTCCAGCATAGTTCACGCTGTATCATCATTGAATAAACAATTAAGTTTATTGAGCGAAAATTTACCTAAAGAAAAAATAATAAGCTTTGATATTTTTTTTGCAATATTTTAACTCGTACCAAAATAAATGTGTAGATGGCCTAAGAAACTGATGAGCAGGAATATTGATAGCCAGTAAATCACTCCCGTGGTAATGAAGGCCACCTGATTGCTGTGAAAGTGGCCTCGTCTGAAACGCCAGTTAAGTCCAGCGATTTAAGAACGTTGATATAATTCATCCACAGAATTAAAGCTGCTTTATTTTCATCACTGATAATTCCCAACGTTAATTCTGTGCGCCAGTCCTTAATAGCATTACCTGCATCGTTAAGTAATTTCTGTCGGGTGGTTTCGGCCTTAGCCTGACAATCCACCGAAACGGGTAAAATCTTACCATCCCTGTATCACCAGGAGCCATCACCATGGCAATCATCAGGGCAGTCTGCAGCGTCCACTTCCGCGCCGGACTTGCCGCTGCGAGGGCGCAAGGGCGAGTCGGTGGCAGGCGTCCAAAGCTCACTCCGGAGCAATGGGAGCAGGCCGGACGGTTGCTTGCCGCCGGTGAAACTCGTCATCGTGTTGGATTACTTTTTGATGTTAGCATTTCCACTCTTTACAAGAAATTCCCTGTAAATCAGTCGCGTTGAAAGTGGCGATATTGTACCAGCACTGACACATCGTGAAATGCGTGCGCCGCACGCCTGGCAACAAGAACATAAGGTATCCCTGTCAACCGGAGAGACTGCCTTATGGCTCAGGATTACCACCACGGGGTGCGCGTTGTTGAAATCAACGAGGGCACCCGACCTATTACCACGGTGAGCACTGCCATCGTGGGCATGGTCTGCACCGGCGATGATGCTGATGCGTCCGTGTTCCCCCTCAATAAGCCGGTCCTGCTGACTGATGTGCTCACCGCCAGCGGTAAAGCGGGGGAGTCCGGCACGCTGGCCCGCTCGCTGGACGCGATTGCAGATCAGGCAAAACCCGTGACTGTCGTTGTGCGTGTGGCGCAGGGCGAAACCGAAGCGGAAACCACCTCCAATATTATCGGCGGCGTAACTTCCGACGGTAAGAAAACGGGCATGAAAGCGCTACTGTCGGCGCAGTCGCAGCTCGGTGTCAAGCCGTGCATTCTTGGGGTGCCGGGACATGACACTCAGGCCGTTGCTACTGAACTGCTGGGCGTGGCGCAAAGCTTGCGCGGGTTTGCCTACCTTGCTGCTAATGGCTGCAAAACGGTGGAGGAAGCTATTGCCTATCGCGAGAATTTCAGTCAGCGCGAGGGAATGCTGATCTGGCCTGACTTCATCAACTTTGACACCGTGCTGAAAGCAGACGCGACGGCTTACGCCTCCGCCCGTGCGCTCGGCCTGCGTGCCAAAATCGACGAGCAGATCGGCTGGCATAAAACCCTGTCCAATGTGGGTGTGAACGGTGTCACCGGCATTTCCGCTGATGTGTTCTGGGATCTGCAGGACCCGGCAACCGATGCGGGACTGCTGAACAAAAATGACGTCACCACATTGATCCGCAAAGACGGCTTCCGCTTCTGGGGTTCCCGTTGTCTCAGTGACGATCCGCTGTTTGCTTTTGAGAACTACACCCGCACGGCGCAGGTGCTGGCTGACACTATGGCGGAGGCGCACATGTGGGCGGTGGATGGCGTGCTTAATCCGTCGCTGGCCCGCGACATTATTGAAGGACTACGCGCCAAGATGCGCAGTCTGGTCAACCAGGGATACCTGATTGGTGGTGACTGCTGGCTGGATGAGTCTGTTAACGATAAAGACGCCCTTAAAGCCGGGAAACTGACCATCGATTATGACTACACGCCGGTGCCTCCGCTTGAAAACCTGATGCTGCGCCAGCGCATCACCGATCGTTACCTGGTCGATTTTGCCAGCCGTGTCGCTGCATAAGGGGGAATCATGGCTTTACCACGCAAGTTAAAACACCTGAACCTGTTCAACGACGGGAACAACTGGCAGGGGATCGTTGAGTCTCTGACCCTGCCGAAATTTACCCGCAAGTTTGAGAAGTATCGCGGCGGCGGTATGCCGGGCGCAGTGGATGTGGACATGGGGCTGGATGACGATGCACTGGACACGGAATTTTCAATCGGCGGTACCGAGCTGCTGTTATTCAAGCAGATGGGCAAGGCAACCGTTGACGGCATCCAGCTGCGTTTCACCGGTTCCATTCAGCGTGACGATACCGGCGAAGTGCAGGCCGTTGAGCTGGTTGTGCGCGGGCGCCATAAAGAAGTGGATTCCGGCGAGTGGAAAACCGGCGAGAGCAGCAGCACCAAAGTCAGCAGTACCAACAGCTACGCGAAGCTGACCATTAATGGTGAGGTGCTCTATGAGGTCGATCTGGTCAACATGGTAGAAATCGTTGGCGGCGTGGACCTGATGGAAGAACACCGTAATGCCCTCGGCCTCTGATTAACCTTAACGGCGCGGGCAGCCGCGCCAGTATTTCATTAACAGGATACGAACATGAGCGACAAGCTGACTGAAAAGACCGTAAAACTGGATACTCCCATCATGCGCGGTAAAGCTGAAATTACCGAAATTGTGCTGCGCAAGCCTCAGTCCGGCGCACTGCGTGGCACCCGTCTGCAGGCCATTATGGATATGGACGTGGGCGCAATGATGACTGTGATTCCACGAATCTCCACCCCGACGCTGACCGCGCAGGAAATGGCAGAGCTGGACCCCGCCGATCTCACCGCGCTGTCGGTAGAGGTGGTGACTTTTTTGTTGCCGAGGTCGGTGCTTGCCGGTTTACCGACAGCCTGACGATTGATGATCTTGTGGCGGACATCGCCACCATCTTTCACTGGTCGCCATCCATCACTGACGTTATGCCGCTGACTGAGGTGCTGGCGTGGCGGCATAAGGCAATTCAGCGAAGCGGGGCCAGCGATGAGTGACAACAACCTGCGTCTGCAGGTGATTCTTAATGCGGTTGACAAGCTCACCCGCCCATTTCGATCCGCGCAGGCCAGCTCAAAAGAGCTGGCTGCAGCCATTCAGCAAAGCCGCGCCCGTTTAAAAGAATTAGATGCTCAGGCGGGCCGTATTGACGGTTTCCGCAAGGCCAGCGCGCAGCTGGCAGTCACCGGTAACAGCCTGAAAGCCGCACGCGAAGAAGCTGCGAAACTTGCCACGCAATTCTCTGCTACCAATCGCCCGACGGCGGCGCAGGCACGGCTGCTTGAGCAGGCAAAAAACCGCGTTACGGAGTTACAGAGCAAATATAACGGTCTACGTCAGTCGGTGCAGCGCCAGCGTCTTGCGCTCAATGAAGCCGGACTGGACACGAAAAAACTCAGTAGTGTGCAGCGGGAACTGCGGCAGAATGCCGACGAAACCCGGCAGGCCCTGGACCGGCAGCAGAAATCCCTTAAACGCCTGGGCGAACAGCAGGCGCGAATGAACGCCGTCCGCGATCAGTATTCACGCCGTCTTGAGGTGCGGGATCGCATCGCCGGGGCAGGGGCTACCACTACGGCTGCGGGGGTGGCAATGGGCGCACCTGTTGTGGCGGCAGTTAAGAGTTACGCCAGCATGGAAGATGCCATGAAAGGCGTGGCAAAGCAGGTAAACGGGCTGCGGGACGATAATGGCAACCGCACAAAACAGTTTTATGACATGCAGGATGCCATCAAGGCCGCCAGCGAACAGCTGCCGATGGAGAACGGCGCTATAGACTATGCCGCGCTGGTTGAAGGTGGTGCTCGCATGGGGGTGACCAATCAGGACGATCCTTACGAAGAGCAGAAACGTGACCTGCTGGCTTTTGCATCCACGGCGGCAAAAGCGGCAACGGCCTTTGAGCTGCCCGCAGGTGAACTGGCAGAAGGACTGGGGAAAATCGCGCAGCTCTATAAAGTTCCGACGCGCAATATTGAACAACTGGGCGATGCGCTGAACTACCTGGACGATAACGCCATGTCAAAGGGTGGGGACATTATCAACGTCCTGCAGCGTATGGGGGGCGTGGCTGACCGCCTTGACTTCCGAAAGGCCGCGGCGCTGGGTTCAACATTCCTTTCTCTTGGGGCTGCCCCGGAAATCGCCGCCAGCGCCTCTAATGCCATGGTGCGTGAACTGTCCATTGCTACCATGCAAAGTAAACGATTTTTTGAAGGCATGAATCTGTTGCAACTCAATCCGGCGGAGATTGAAAAGCAGATGACCACCGATGCCATGGGCACAATTCAGCGGGTTCTGGAGAAGGTCAACAATCTGCCGCAGGATAAACGCCTGTCAGCCATGACAATGATTTTTGGCAAAGAGTTTGGCGATGATGCGGCAAAGCTGGCTAACAACCTGCCGGAGCTGCAGCGCCAGCTGAAACTCACATCAGGCAGTGGTGCTAATGGCTCCATGCAGAAAGAATCCGACATTAACAAGGATTCATTGTCTGCGCAGTGGTTGCTGGTTAAGACGGGCGCGCAAAACGCTTTCAGCAGCCTGGGGGAAACGCTGCGCCAGCCGCTGATGGATATTATGGGCATGGTTAAGCGCGTGACCGGGGCGTTGCGTCGCTGGGTTGAGCAGAATCCCGTGCTGGCTGGCACGCTGATGAAAGTGGCGGCAGCTACGGCAGCCATTACTGTTGGGTTGGGGGCGCTGGCAGTGGCGGTGGCTGCTGTGCTGGGACCGCTGGCGGTTATCCGGTTTGGCCTGTCCATGCTGTCAGTTAAAGCGTTACCTTCTGCAGCCGCCGCTGCCACACGTACAGGTAGCGTGCTGCGTTTGTTGATCTCTGGTCCGCTGGCTTTGCTGCGCGTGGCATTATTTGCTGTTGGTAGCCTGCTGGGTGCGCTGCTCAGTCCTGTAGGGCTGGTTGTGGCTGCACTGGCAGGCGTGGCGCTGGTTATCTGGAAATACTGGCAGCCCATCAGTGCATTTCTGGGGGGCGTGGTGGAAGGGTTCAGAGCCGCTGCTGCGCCCATCAGCGCCGCTTTTGAGCCGCTCAGACCCGTGTTTCAGTGGATTGGTGACAGGGTGCAGGCCTTGTGGGGCTGGTTCAATGATTTACTTACCCCGGTTAAATCCACTGCCGAAGAACTGAACAGCGCAGCTGCAATGGGGCGTCGGTTTGGTGAGGCGCTGGCGGAAGGTCTGAATATGGTGATGCACCCACTTGAGTCACTTAAATCCGGTGTGTCATGGCTGCTGGAAAAGCTCGGTATTGTTAGTAAGGAGGCGGCAAAGGCGAAACTACCTGCGCAGGTTACGCAGCAGCAGTCCGCCACAGTGAACAGTGACGGCAAAGTGGTGCTTCCGCCAGGCGGGTTCCCGGCTTACGCGGGGATGTACGACACGGGCGGGATCATTCCACGCGGGCAGTTTGGCATTGTCGGAGAAAATGGTCCTGAAATTGTGAACGGACCGGCAAATGTTACCAGCAGGCGGCGTACTGCTGCGCTGGCCTCTGTCGTTGCTGGCGTGATGGGGGTAGCTGCGACACCTGCAGAAGCGGCTCCGCTTCATCCGTTCAGTTTGCCTGCGAGGGCATACCAGCCCCCGCTTGCTAAGGCAGATAGCCCGCCGCCGGTTATTCGTTATGAGATAAATGCGCCCATTCATATTGTCGCTCAGCCTGGGCAGAACGCGCAGGATATTGCCCGTGAAGTGGCACGCCAGCTTGACGAACGGGAGCGCCGGGCCAGGGCAAAAGCGCGCAGCAATTTCAGCGATCAGGGGGGGTATGAATCATGATGATGGTACTGGGTTTATATGTATTTATGCTGCGCACTGTCCCTTATCAGGAACTGCAGTATCAGCGCAGCTGGCGACACGCCGCCAACAGCCGGGTGAACCGCCGTCCGTCAACGCAGTTTCTTGGCCCGGATAACGACTCACTGACACTATCCGGGGTTCTGCTGCCGGAAGTGACCGGCGGCAGACTGTCATTACTGGCGCTTGAACAAATGGCTGAACTGGGCAAGGCATGGCCTTTGATTGAAGGCAGTGGAACCATTTACGGCATGTTTGTTATTGAGAGTCTGAGCCAGACAAAGACGGAGTTTTTTGCCAGCGGAATGCCCAGGCGCATTGAGTTTACGATCACCCTCAAACGGGTTGATGAGTCGCTCTCTGACATGTTCGGGAGCCTGAGTGACCAGCTCAGCAACCTGCAGGACTCTGCAGCTTCTGCTATTGGGGAGATTAAAAACACGGTTGGAGGATTGCTGCAGTGAACGTTAATTCTGATCTCCTGAATCTGAACAGCAAAAGCCCGGCTTTCAGTATCGTCATTGAAGGTAAGGACGTGACGACCGTGCTGGATACCCGCCTGATGAGTCTGACACTGACGGATAACCGGGGCTTTGAAGCGGACCAGCTTGATCTGGAGCTGGACGACGCCGACGGGCTGATCGCCCTGCCGCGACGTGGGGCTGTGATTCAGCTGGCGCTGGGCTGGAAAGGCCAGCCGCTTTTCCCTAAAGGGGCTTTTACCGTAGATGAAATTGAACACAGCGGTGCCCCTGACCGGCTGACCATCAGGGCGCGTAGCGCAGATTTCCGTGAAACCCTCAATACACGGCGCGAAAAATCATGGCATCAGACAACGGTGGGGGATGTGGTCAAGGACATCGCCGCCCGGCATAACCTCAAAGTGGCGCTGGGTAAAGACCTGACGGATAAGGCGCTGGATCATATGGACCAGACCAATGAAAGTGATGCAAGTTTTCTGATGAAACTGGCGAGACAGTATGGGGCGATTGCTTCCGTTAAGGATGGAAACCTGCTGTTTATCCGCCAGGGGCAGGGAAGAACGGCGAGCGGTAAGCCGTTGCCGGTTATCACTATTGAGCGTAAAGCCGGTGACGGTCATCGTTTTACCCTGGCTGATCGTGGCGCCTATACCGGCGTTATCGCCAGCTGGCTGCATACCCGTGAACCCAGGAAAAAAGAGACAACCAAAGTTAAGCGTCGCCGAAAGAAAACCACCAAACCTAAAGAGCCGGAAGCAAAACAGGGGGATTATCTGGTGGGAACGGATGAAAATGTGCTGGTTCTTAATCGTACCTACGCTAACCGCAGCAATGCAGAGCGCGCAGCAAAAATGCAGTGGGAACGTCTGCAGCGCGGGGTAGCTTCATTTTCCCTGCAGCTCGCTGAAGGGCGGGCCGATCTCTATACCGAAATGCCGGTGAAGGTGACGGGGTTTAAGCAGCCCATAGACGATGCCGAATGGACCATTACCACCTTGATGCATTCGGTCAGCCCAGATAATGGATTTACGACCAGCATGGAGCTTGAAGTAAAGATTGATGATCTTGAAATTGAATAATTAGTTCTCAATATTGAATGATGATGTATCATTATTGCGATTACGGCAAAAGTGGTGGGATAACAGCAATGATGAACTGTCCAGAGTGCGGTCATTCAGCACATACCAGAAGCAGCTTTCAGGTATCAGCTACGACAAAAGAACGTTACAACCAGTGCCAAAATATAAATTGTGGCTGTACGTTCGTTACTCATGAAACGTTTGTACGGCACATTATAAAACCGAATCTAATTTCTTCTGCGCCACCACATCCGGGAAAAGGTGGTCAAGGCCACATGAGTTTCTGAACAGAACCCGCTTTAATGGCGGGTTTTTTGTTGCCGCCAGTCCGACACGCTGTCGCCATTTTGCCGCCACTACCAAAGAAAAAGGGGCTACGTTTTCACGTAACCCCTTGTTTTATTTGGTGGAGCTGGCGGGAGTTGAACCCGCGTCCGAAATTCCTACATCCTCGGTACTACATGCTTAGTCAGTCTTTACATTCGCCTGGCACCTGCGGACGGACACGCCACTACCAGACTAGCCTGATTCGTTTTAACGCTTCAACCCCAGGCAGGGCATCCGCGCGATCTCTTTTGGGTTTGACCTCTCTTGATCCCCGTCCTAAGAGCGGAGGCTAGGGAGAGAGGGCTCTAAGCAGGTTATTAAGCTGCTAAAGCGTAGGTTTCGTCGTTTGCGACTATTTTTTTGCGGCTTTTTACGAGGCCAACCGCCCCTCGGCATGCACCTTGGGTTTCGCAAATCCCGTCGAATCCAGAATCAGCCCCAATGTGTAAGGTAAGTATAACAGACTTGTGACACGCGTGACCAGCCCCCGTATCTTCTTATCTTCAACGATTTACCGCTCGCGCAGCGCTTCTTTCGCGCGATTAAACGGTTTGATTAAATAGTCGACAATGGTTTTTTCACCGGTTTTGATATCCACCGTGGCGATCATGCCTGGAACAATCGAAAAACGGCGTCCTGATTTATTTTGTAGATAGTCCTGGTGGGTGCGGATAAACACGCGATAGTAGAAAATTTCCGGTTTCACTTTATCCTGAATGGTGTCCGGTGAAATGGTCTCCACCACGCCGTCAAGCCCGCCGTAAATGGCGTAATCGTAAGCAGTAATTTTAACCAATGCGCGTTGGCCGGGATGAATAAAGGCGATATCACGCGGCGAAAGGCGGGTTTCAATCAGCAGACGATCGTCTACCGGCACTATCTCCATCATCTCGCCGTTAGGCGGGATCACGCCGCCAATCGTCGTGACCTGGATATTTTTAACAATGCCGCGTACCGGCGAACGCACGGTGAGGCGGGTGACGGAATCCTCGCGTCCTTTTAAAATGGCGGAGAGCATATCGACCTCAGCGTTCGCTTTTGATAACGCTTCGCGTGCCTGCACATAATATTGTGAGCGCAGATCGGTAATTTTTAAGCCTAAATCGCTTTTTTGTCGTTGCAGGCGCAGCACTTCAACATGACTGGCCGCGCCGCTTTTCTCCAGCCGCTGGGTAATGGTCAGCTCTTTATTAACCGACGCCAGCGCATCCCGTAGCTCGGCTTCGGTATCGGCCAGTTGCGCGCGGCGGCTTTTATAGAGACGCGTCTCTGCGGCAATCAGGTCCGGCCAGCCGTTCAGCTCAGCGGGGAAGGCGAGAGGTAAGTCGTTGACTTCCGCGGTTAACCGTGCGCTGGAGGCGAGTGAAGCGCGATATTTTGCCGCACTTTCACCCACATTGGACGCCAGACGCGTCGGATCAAGCCGGGCGACAATCTGGTTAGCCTGAACTCTGTCGCCTTCCCGCACCGTCAACTGCGCCAGAATGCCGCCATCCAGCGACTGCAGAACCTGTTCGCGTGAACTGGGGATCACTTTCCCGTTGCCGGTGGAAACCTCATCCAGTCGGCCAAACCACGCCCAGATGCCGAAAATGAGAAATAACAGTGAGCAGATCAGAACAATACGACCCGCGCCGGAAAACGCCCGTTCACGCTGAATATCGGGATCGTCCATCGCGGCATCATGCTGATTGATTTTCATTTTTCCACTCCCGACGGTGACTTTGCATCCGATCCGCGTTAAGCGCCTGCGCTTTTGGCGCATCCATCACCAGTTGTCCTTCTTTCAGGACAACGACACGCTCAACCAGCTCCAGTATTGGTACCCGGTGCGTCGCGACGACCAGGGTTCGATTGCCAAGCCACTGATGTAACCGCTGAATAAACTCTCGTTCCGTATGCTCGTCCAGCGAGGCGCTGGGTTCGTCAAGTAGCACAATATTGGGGGAGCGCAGCAGCATTCTCGCCAGCAACAGGGACTGACGCTGCCCGCCGGACAGGCCGTTACCACCCTCCATAATGGGATGATCCAACCCTTTTGCCAGCCGCCTGACGAAGACGGCGCCGCCGCTGACTTCGAGCGCGTCAAAAATCTGTTCATCGTTGGCGTGCGGCGCGCCGAGCGTCAGGTTCTCTCGTAGGGTGCCGAAGAAAAGCCGCGCGTTCTGGCTAAGAAAGCCGATGTTGCGGCGTAAATCCGCCATATCGATGTGCGACAAGCTGAGATTATCAAGCCGGGCATCTCCCTGAATCATCTCCAGGCCACCCGCCATCGCCTGTAAAAGTGTGGATTTACCCGCGCCGTTACGCCCCAGTATCGCAATCCGCTCGCCTGGCATGATCTCCAGACGCACGAGGCGCAACGGTATGCGTTGATCGTCGTTATGGTAACGAAACTGAGCGTTTTCAAAGAGGTAATGCCCGTGGAGGATGTCGCGGTGTATCAGGCTATCGTCATGCTGTGTCTCGGTGGGCAGTTGCATAATGTTGTCGAGACCCATCTTCGCCGCTTTCACCTGCTGCCAGCGCGCCAGCACGCCGCACAGGTTAGCCATTGGCGCGATCATCCGCGAGCCGAGCATCGACGCGGCGACCACAGCGCCGGTAGTCATACTGCCTTCAATGACCATCGGCGCGCCGAACATAATCACTGCGGCATACACCAGACTTTGTACCGACATCCCCCAACTGATAAGCCCTTGCGTGAGTTTGCGGGTGCGTAGACCCGACTCGCCGGTAATACGGATATAGCTATTCCACTGCTGAAGAAAGCGGTTCTCCGCCTGCATCAGTTTAATATCCTCCAGCCCCTGAACGCTTTCGACTAAGACTGCATTGCGTAGCGTCGCTTCGTGGGCGGCCTGGTTGGCGAGGACAGCCAGTTTTTTTTGCAGTGCGACGCCCGGCAGGATCATCAGCAGAGCCGCCACGGGCGCTATCCATGCCAGCGGTGGGGCAATAATCGCCAGGACTATCATAAACAGGAAAAAGAAAGGCAGATCGACAATGGTCGCCAGCGTTGAAGAGGTAATCATCTCGCGGATCTGCTCCAGTTCGCGTAACTGCGAGATAAAACTGCCGGTGGAACGGGGGATAGCGCTGTTGCGCAGCCTTAACGCATGACCGAATACCCGATCGGAAATGCGCATATCGGCGCGTTTACCGAGCACGTCCATAATGTGCGTACGCGCTTCACGCAGCAGAAAACCGAACAGCACCGCTACCAGCACGCCGAAGGAGAGCACGTACAGGGTAGGATATGACTGAGCGGGGATCACCCGATCGTAAACCTGCATAGAGAACACAATCCCGGCCAGCGACAGCACGTTAATCAGAAAGGCGGCGACCATTACCGGTAAATAAGGGCGAATATCCTGCAGAACCAGCTCGCGCATCCAGTCGGGTTTAAAGCGGGAGATATAGCGGTCGACGCGGCTATCCTTGAGCGCCGATAGCGGGCGTAGCGCGGCAACATAGAGGATCTCCGGCAATAACTCGCTGAGCGTCAGGCGGTTACGCTGACTCTCTTCTTCAATCACAAAAACATCTACCGCATCTTCGTCATTAACATGTTCGATGACCAATAACTGCCCGTCCCGGAGCTCGACAACCAACGGCAATCGCCACTGACTAAATGCCGTTTTGTCTATGTCCGGCGCATGAAAGGATAAACCCGCCTGCCGCGCGAGCTGCGTTAAGGCGGTCGTTCTGCTTTTACCCCTAAACCACGGGGCGTTGGCCTGAATTGAACCGGGAGAACAGGCAACGCGATAATGACCGGCGACATGGCTGATGGCCTGCGCCCATTGGCTTAGCGCGCGCTCACTGAGTACCTTTTCTACATCGGGGGCGGCGCGGGTCATGGCTGGATCTCCACGGATTGAATGCTGCGATGATTTAACGCGAACGCCTGACGAAGCGCGCCGGTGTTATACAGACAGTTCAGTTGCAACTGATGCAACTGGCTTTCCGTTTGCAGTTCGGCAAAACGCGCCTGGTAAACTTCCTGCTCCGCATTAAGTACGTCGAGCAGCGGTCGGGAACCGAGGTCAAGGTATTGCTGCTGATACAGTTCGCGCGTACGTTCGCTAAGCTGCTGTTGCCGACGAAGGATTTGTAACGCGCTGGCAAGACTCATTGCCTGGCTGCGCGCCTCCATCAGTTTCTGGCGGACATCAAGCCGGGTGCGCTGAATGGTCGACTGAGCCGCGTCTACCGCATGGCTGGCGGCGTTGCGTCGGGCAGTCAGCCCTCCGCCCTGATAAAGCGGCATCTCAACTTTTACCCAAGTGGAATACTGGGTTTTATCCAGCACTTCATGACTGGGATATTTATCATTAAGATAATGTTGTACAGAAGGTTCGAGCGAAATCGTCGGCGTCATTTGCGCGCTGGCATAGTCCAGATTCGCCCGCGCAACGTTGGCCTGCGCCCAGGCGGCCAGTACCGCGGGCACCAGTCGATCGTCGGGAGTCGCCGTCTCACAGCTGCGAGCAAGTTTCGCCGGGAAGTCATTATTGATGCCGTTAAGCGAATTCCAGCCCAGCCAGCTCATCAGTGAGGCTTTCGCACTATCGAGATTGGCCTGATACTGCGCCAGTTGCGAGCGGGCGGATTCGATTCTGGCTTCGGTTTGCACCACGTCAGATAGCGACGTAGCGCCTTCATCGCTGCGCTGCCGGATAAGTTTACCGATGCCGTCCAGCGCGACGAGCTGTTCTTCCGCCGCTTCTACCATTTGCTGCCAGCTCTGCGTTTGTACAATGGCGTTGGCGGTTTCGTGCGCGACGGTATCAATACTGAGCAACACATTGGCCTGTTGCTGCGCTGCGCCTGCGGTTTCGGCGCGAACCTGGCTTGCCACTTTGCCGAAGTCATAAAGCATTTGCGATACCGACAGCACCAGCGAGGGGCTATACCCGTGATCGGTGTAGGTATTGCTGTACCCATTGTTCACGCCAGCGCTGACTTGCGGATAATATTTCGATTTGGCGACCTCTATTTGTTCATTCTGTGCGAGCAGTTTGCCGATGGCTTCGCGAATAGAAGGATGCCAGTTAACGGCGCGATTGACCGCGTCATTGAGCGTCAGGTTGCCCGGCGCGGCGGCGCTGAGCGGCAACTCAGCGGCGGAGCCATCCAGCGAAGGAAGCATCTGGTCCGTTGCTAATCCTTCGGATGTAATCATTGGCGGCGCTTCTGCGCCCCGGGGCTGGTGATGAAACAAAGCAAATGCCAGTACGATGGCGACAGGCGCGACTCTTCCCATAGTTTATCCCTTTTAAATATCACCGCTTGTTGCCCCGAACGTCGTGGCGTTCGGGGCTTTTTTATCAACCGCCGGTTATCAGGTGGTTGTTCTGCAACAGATCATTTAGCGTGAGCTGCACATTCTCCAGAGTGACAAGGTCGGTTGATTTAAACGCGCTGCCGGCGCCGTCGCGATCGACGGATATCACCGTATTGGCGCCGCTGGTATGAACCTGAACAAAGTTACCCAGCGTCGCCGCCTGGTGATCCCATCCCGTCAGCAGTTCGTGGATATCGATCTTGTCGCCCTGCGCGGTAGAGAAGTTTTGCCAGCGATCGACGCCGTTGCCGCCGGTCGCGTCCGCGCCGTTTAACAGGTGGTAAATCAGCGTATCGCCATAGGCGGAGCCGATGAGAACATCGTTTTGGTTGGTACTGACGATTTGCGGCGCCATATCAATGGTCAATGTGGCGCTATCCGTATGACCCATCTTGTCATCCAGTTGATAGGTAAAGACCTCTTTACTGGTGATGGACGACATCGCGACGCCATTATTCAGGGTGTAGGTGTAGGCGCCATCAAGGTTAATTTGCAATGTGCCGTAATGTCCCTGAATCGTGGCGCTGGTGGTATTCGCCGCGGCGTCCAGCGTGGCGGCGCTGCCGTTATACCCGCTAATGCTCAGGCGGGTATTCACCGTATTAAGCTGATCCATCGCCCCCGCCGCGTCGCTGCCGTCAAAAATATTGCCGAGAACGGTATGCGTTCCGGACGTTTCAAAATTATCCAGATCGACGGTGGTGCCGATGACGCGTGGCGTGATCGTCGCCGCCCCGGTCAGGGTATTGGTGCCGGTAAAGTTAAGCGTGTACGTTCCGGCATCCAGCTCCAGGCCGCTCAGGTTGACGGTCACCGTCGCGCTGCCCAGCGTGATATTCGCCACCGGAACGGTTCCGTTGCGTATGACGGTCCCGTTCTCCTGAATGGCCCAGCTAATATTCAGATTACCCAGCGTAATGAGCGTGGAGACATCAAAGACCAGTGACGCGCCTTTAAGTATGGTGCCCGTTGCAACGTCAAAGGTGCCGCTCCCGCTGCCCGATTTGCCGAGTAGCCCCCAACTGGCGCTGCCGACGCTGGAGTCCAGCCAGGCAGCGGTATCCTGAAGCGTGGCGACGCTAAGGGTATCGCTGACATCATTAATCGCATCCAGCGCCCTGGCGGTTGGCGTGATATTGAGCGAGGCCGTATCGGTATCGCCGTTTGGCGCTTTGACCGTATAGATAAAGCTGTCCGGCGTTTTAATGCTGTCGGCGCCGACGCCGTTCTTCAGCGTGTAGGTATAGTTGCCTCTTGCGTCAATGGTGAGCGTGCCATACAGCCCGTTTACCTCCGTCGTGCCGGTCGCCGCAATCGCCACGCCGTTTACTTCAGTGAGGAGGGCGTCCGTAGGGGCGACATCATTGGTCAGTACGTTGCCGGTGGTGTTGGCGGTGATACTGTCAACGGCATAGGTGTGGTCCTGGGAAATCGCCAACGTATAGCCTGTGAGGACGCTAATGCCGCTGGCGGTATTCAGCACGAACAAGTATTCGCCGCCAGGCAACGTCAGGGTCAGCGGCTGGGACTGTCCGGCTAACAGCAGGGTGTTAATCCAGCCCTTTTCCACCCGGAACTGCTCATATTGCTGAATGGCATCGTTGAAGCGATAAACGTACAGATCGAACGTGGAAACCAGTGAGACGCCGCCGACGGTTCCCTGTAACGTCATGGTTCGCGTAGCGCCTTCTTCAACGTTAAAGATGATCGGATTAGTCATATCATCAAGCAGATTCGCGTTCAGTACATTACCAAGTCCGACGCTTAATACCGTGACGCCGCTTTGTGTCGAGGGACCGTTGTTGACGTAGCTAACGTGAGTATCAAAGACCAGAGAGGCGTTATTGTCTGTCGCTATCACACTGCCCGGTACAGGCGCGGGACCCAAATTAATAACCAGTTGCGCGGCGCTGCTACCGACGCCATTCTGGGTGATGGTGTAGGTGAAGCTCTCTTTATGTCCGTATCCCGCCGTGGGCTTAGTCAGCGTGTAGGTGTAACTGCCATCCTGATTAATGTGCAGCGTGCCGTATTGTCCCTGGATATCCACGCCACCCGCGCCGACCGGCGTACTGACGCCGTTGGCGTTGGTGATGGCGGTGACCGTGGTGCCCGTCGGCGCGGTATCATCAGTCATGACGTTGCCGGTACTGATGGTTGGCCCGCTAATAATACCTGCGCTGGTCTGGTGTACATCGACATCCAGGCTGGTATATGACCCGGTGGCGAGCAGACTGGTGTTATAAGTGAGTACCCGGTACTGGCCTTCGCCCAGGCCGCTCAGGTTCAGGGTAACGCCGCTCCCGGTCAGGGTAAGCAAATTCGCGAAGTCGCCAACGGCGGTGTTGACGATCGTCGTCCAGGCGCCGAGGCTGGTGTCGTAGCGCTGTACCACAATCTCCTGAGTACTGAGCAGCGAAAGCACGATTCCCGTTGCGGCGGCATCGATGGTGACGTCGCCCGTACCACCTTCAGCAATGGTGAACTCAACCTGAGCGGTATCGTTACCCAAAACCGAGGCGACATCGCCAAGCGCGCCAACCAGCAGCAGGCCGTAATCCGAATAGTTTTGCGTGCTGGTGACGGCGGTCGAGGTCAGATCAAGACTGGTGATGTTATCCCTTGCCGCCAGCGGCAGAACCGGCGCGGTAATGCCTAACGCGCCGGAGGCATTACCCGCAGCGTCAGTAGCCGTCACGTTAATGAGCTGACCTTCAATTTGTTTTGTCGGCAAGGTGAGAGACCATGCGCCGTTGCTGCCGGCGGTGGTGGTGAGCGTCACACCGCCCGCCAGCGTGACGGTTACGGTGCTGTTTGCCTCTGCCTGCCCGGAAAGTGAACCGCCATCGGCGCTGAGCGTACCTGACGGCGTACCGGGCGCCAGCGTATCGACAATCACCGTCGCGGCGGTGGATACACTGCCTGTTCCGTTGGCGTTAGTCGCGGTGGCGGTGAAGGCGTGGCTGCCTTCGGTCAAATTGCCTGTCGGGGTAAAGCTCCAGTTTCCGCTGGCGTTCGCCGTGGTGGTGCCGAGCAGCGCCCCGTTGTTATAAATGCTCACCGTGGCGCCCGCCTGAGCGGTACCATTCAATGTGGGTTGGGCGTCATTAGTGACCTGACCGTTGGCGATAGCGCCGGTATAAATACCCACATCATCCACTACGTTGGTGATGATCGGCGCTTCCGGCACGCGCGTATCGGGCGCGGTAAATCCGGCGGCAATGCCAGTGTTGCCTGCTTTATCCTGGGCAAATGCCAGTAGCGGCTGACCATTGGTCTGCGCGGGCGTGAGTGTGGCGGTGAAGCTGCCTGTACCGTCGGCGGTGGCGGTTCCCAGTACCACACCAGTATCAGAGGTAATCGTCACTGTACTGCCTGCTTCCGCGGTGCCCGTCACCCGATTACCGGTAGCATTGATGACCAGGTTGCCGGGCGCGCCGGGCGCAATGGTATCCACGATAATCGTTATCGATGGCGAAGCGGCGCTAACGTTACCAGCCGCATCGGCGGCGCTAACGCTATAGGCGTGACTTCCCTGGCCGAGCGCGGCGGTTGGCGTCCAGCTCCAGTTGCCGCTGGCATTGGCGTTCACGGTCGCGACCAGCGCGCCATTATCGAAGATGCTTACCGCGCTGTTGGCTTCCGCGGTACCGTTGAGCGTCGGCTGTGTGTCGTTGGTCGATTGTCCATTGCCAATGGCGCCGGTGTTGTTCGGGACATCATCAACGATGCTGGTTATAAGCGGAACTGTTGGCGCAAGGGTATCGACCACGATAGTAAAACCGCTGGTGGCCGGGCTAACGTTGCCTGCCGGGTCGGTGGCGGTCACTGTTAATATGCGCGTGCCGTCGTTTAACCCTGTCGTCGGCGTGAAGCTCCACGCGCCGCCCGCGTTAGCCGAGGTGACGCCAAGCAGAGTGTTGCCATCATAGATACTGACCACGCTGCCCGCTTCGGCAGTGCCGTTCAGCGTGGGGCGGTTATCATTGGTTATCTGACCATTAGCGAGATTTCCTGTGACCCCGCCCGCGACGTCATCCACCACGGACGTCAGGATTGGCGTTTGCGGCGCGGTGGTATCGACCGTCAGGGTGAAAGCTGTACTGTTCGGGCTGCTGTTTCCTGCGGCATCGGTGGCGACGGCGGTGATGACGTGCGTTCCGCTTGCCAGCGTTGAGGTGGCGACGCTCCACGCGCCGTCAGGCTGAACCGTTGTCGTGCCAATGACCGTACCATTTTCATAGAGCGTAATCGTGGCGCCGGCTTCTGCGGTGCCGCTGAAGGTTGGCGTAGGATCGTTGGTATTTTGGCCGTTCGCGATCGTGCCGAGGCCTGGCGCCTGATCGTCACTGACTGATGTGATTACCGGCGTCAGCGGCGGCGTGGTATCGACGACGAAATTAACGCTGTCCGAAACGGGACTGGCGTTGCCTGCGGCATCAACGGCAATGACGGTAATTACATGGTTGCCCGTCGCCAGAGAGGCATCGGGCGTGTAGCGCCAGCTACTGCTATTGTCGGCGGGAATTTCAGCCAGCAGCGTGCCGTTATCGTAGAGACGAATAGTTGTGTTGGCTTCACGGGTGCCGCTAATGACAGGGCGCGCCTCGTCTGTGATCTGTCCTGAACTCAGATTGCCGGTAATGGGGCCCGTACCGTCGTAGACCGTATCAATAACAGGCGCGGCGGGAGCCGTGGTATCAATAGTAAACGAGCGTATTTCGGACGCGGCGCTGGTGTTGCCTGCCGCATCGGTTGCTGTCGCCGTCAGGTTCCAGATGCCCGCGCCCAGCGAGGTAGACGGTGTAAAGCTCCAGCTACCGTTGGCCTGAACTTGCGCCGTGCCGACCAGCGCGCTGCCATTATAAATCGAGATGGTTGCACCCGCCTCACCGGTACCCGAGAGTGTTGGTCGGGTTTCGTTCGTCGAGCCGCCGTTGGGGACGATGCCCGTTACTGGCGCCGTATTATCTGCCACGCTGGCGATAACCGGCGCGGCGGGCGGTGTGGCGTCAATCGTCAGCACAAATCCGCTGGACACCGCGCTGCTATTACCCGCCGGATCGGTGGCGCTAAGGGTGAACGTGTGGCTACCGTTTGCAAGCGGCGTCTGCGGCGTGAAACTCCACGTGCCGTCGCTATTCACCGTCGTGGTACCGATGGACGCGGGATTACCGTCAAGATAGACATTAATCGTCGCGCCTGCCTCTCCGCGCCCGTTCAGGGTGGGCGTCGCATCGTTCGTTAGCTGCCCGCTAACCAGGTTGCCGGTAATACCGGGCTGGTCATCCACAACGGAGGTGAGAACCGGGATCGCCGGAGGCGTAATATCGACCACGATCGTCCACGGCGCGGAGACCGCGCTGGTATTGCCCGCCGGATCGGTAGCGCTAACCGTCAGATTATGGCTTCCCTCTGACAAATTGCGGGGCACCGGGAAGGTCCAGCTACCGTTTTCGCCTACCTGAGCCGTGCCAAGCGGCGTACCGTTATCAAAAATGGTGATTGTCGCGCCAGGTTCGCCAGTTCCGTTCATTATTGGCTGCCGATCGTCGGTGGATTGCCCCGGTAACACCGGAACGGTCGGTTGATTGTTATCGTCAATCACGGACGTGATAACCGGCACATCTGGCGCCTGCGCGTCAATGTTCAGCGTAAAGCCGTCCGAAGGCTGGCCGCTATTGCCGGCGGGATCGGTCGCTACGGCGGTAAAGATGTGCGCGTTGCTCTCCAGCGGCGCGTTCGGGGTGAAGCGCCAGTTGCCGCTTTGATCTACCGTGGCGGAACCGATTTCTACGCCGTTATCCAGAATGCGGATGGTGGCGCCTGCTTCTCCCGTTCCGTTGAGCGTCGGGCGTGAATCATTGGTGAGCGCGCCGTTATCCAGCGTACCGGTCATGCCGGGGACATCATCCGTTGCGCTGGTAATAACCGGTTGCGCCGGCGCGCTAAGATCGACAGTGATCCCGACCGGTGCGGACAGGCCGCCCGGGCCATTCGCATTGGTTGCCTGGACGGTGAAGTAATGTGTGCTTTCGCTTAATGGCGTCGCGATCTCAAAGATCCAGTTCCCTCTGGCGTCAACGGTGGCAAAGCCTGCCGAATCGCCATCAATGAAAACTTCAACGGTAGAGCCGATATCCGTGGTGCCGCGCAGCGTCGGCATGGTGTCGTCCGTGGCGCCGCCCGCCGCAATATTCCCCTGTACGCTCCCGACATCATCTTCAATCGCCGTGATGGCCGGGACGGCGGGCAGACCGCTGTCGGAAGCGGGAAAATTCGTAGCCGGGCCGTTATTCCCCGCGCGATCGATAGCAATTGCCGTCAGCGTACCGCCATCGGTTTGCGCCGGACTGAGCGTAACGACGAATTCACCGGTGCCATTAGCGACAGCGCTGCCGACCAGGGTGCCATCGGCATGGTGAATTTCAACGGTAGCGTAAGGATCGGCAAGTCCGGCGACGCGCGTGCCATCGTCGTCCACCGTCTGGACTGTTGGCGCGGGCGGGGCGGTGATATCCACGGTAATGATGATCGGTTGGGTTTGCGCCGTGGTATTTCCAGCGTCGTCAGTCGCGCTGAAGGTTAGCGCATGGCTGACTTCTGACAATTCTGGCGTATTGAATGTCCAGACCCCGTCGGTAACGAGCGCCGTCCCGATTGCCACGCCATTGTCGTAAATCGTGACGGTGCTGCCGTTTTCGCCGCTGCCGTTAATAGTCAGCGTCCGATCGTTAGTAAAGGCGCCATCGGTTAATGGCCCGGTCACTGGTGCAACATCGTCAAGGATCTCATTGACGACGGGCGGCTGCAACGGAACGGTGTCGACGGTGAAGGTAAAGCTGTTCGATACGCCGCTGCTGTTTCCGGCTGCATCGGCGGCAATGGCGGTCAGGGTGTAGACGCCATCCGGCAACGCGCTGGTCACCGCTAGCGTCCAGGTGCCGGTCTCATCGACGGTGACTACGCCTAAAACGCTGCTGCCGTTATAGAGCGTAATAATGCTGCCGATGTCGCCAGTGCCGTGAATGACTGGTGTATTGTCGTCAGTGGTTGCGCCGCTGACAATAGTATCCTGGACTTCGCCGACGTTATCTTCGGCAAAAGTGATAACCGGATTGGCGGGCGCAGAGGTGTCTAGCGTAAAAGTGACTGAGGCGGAAGGTGGACTGATATTGCCCGCTATATCGGTTTCCGTGACGGTAATGGTATAGGTTTCTGGCGTCAGTGCCGCAGGCGTAAAGTTCCAGCTACCGTTATCGCCTACCGTTGTGCGACCAATTTCACTGTCATTATTGTAGAGAATTATCGTGCTGCCGATCTCTCCCGTGCCGCTGAAGGTCGGCGTGGTATCGTTCGTTGCGCCATTATTGCCGATGTTGCCAATAACCGGCGCGACGTTATCGCTGATTAGCGGCGCGTCAGGCTGCGCTGGAGGCTGGGTATCAAGGGTAACGGAGAAAACGCCGGAGGTCGGGCTACTATTGCCTGCGGCATCCGTGGCGGTGGCCGTCAGGATGTTTAACCCTTCGCTCAGATTACGGGTTAGCGGATAGGTCCAGCTACCCTGTGGATTGACCTGGACGGTAGCCAGTTCTACGCCGTTATTGTACAGGGTGATGATGGTGCCGGGTTCGCCGGTGCCGCTGAGGGTCGGCATACGCTGATTGGTAATACTGCCGTTTGCCAGTAGCACCTCGCCTTCTCCGCCGGTGATGGCGGCTGACACGATCTGCGGCGCATCCGGCGCCTGGGTATCGATGCGTAGGGTAAAGCTGATGGATTCGGGACTTTCGTTCCCCGCCGGATCGTTGGCGCGAGCGGTCAGAAGGTGGTCGCCGTCGCCCAGCGCGGCAGGCGGCGTAAACTGCCAGCGCCCGTCCGTGCCGACCAGCGCCTGACCTATGGCATTGCCGTTATCGTAAAGGATGATTGTATCGCCTGCGGTGCCGCTACCGCTCAACCGGGGCTGGGATTCCTGGGTAATCTGATTGGTATCAATCGTATTTCCGTCGCCGTCAGCTACGCCGATAACGCCGGGAGCGGCAGGGGCCTGGGTATCAATGGTAATCGTAAAATCGGTCGAAAAAGGCGTGGTGTTGCCGTTACTGTCGCTGGCCGTCACGGTAAAGGTGTAGGTGTCGTCCGCCAGTGGCGAGGCCGTGGTGTAGGCGTAGCTCCAGACGCCGGAATTACCGACGATAATATCCGCTATCCGGGCGCCATTCTGATACAGGTGTACTGTGGAACCCGGTTCACCTGTACCGTTAATCGTTGGCGTGCTGTCGTTAGTGAGCCCCAGATGCGCGACGCTACCGAGAATACCCGGCGCATCATCTGTAATGAAGGTGATTACCGGTTGCTGCGGCGATTGCGTATCGACCACCAGGTCGAATGACGCGGCCGGACTTGCATTGCCTTTAGCGTCGGTTGCGATTACGGTCAGTCGATGCGCGCCTTCACCTAAATTTTGCGACGGCGTAAACGTCCAGCCGCCGTTGGGCTGTAGCGTGGCGAGTCCCAGCGAAACGCCGTTATCAAAGACTTCGACACGCGCGCCAGCCTCCGCCGTACCGCTAAGGGTGGGACGGTTGTCGTTGGTGGTTTGTCCGTTCACCAGCGGCCCGGTGAAGCTTTCAACATCGTCCAACACCTGAGTGATAATGGGCTTATCCGGGGCGGTGATATCGGGCGCTTGCGCTGTGGTTGGCGGGCTGACGTTGTTGGCGCTGTCGGTGGCGGTGACGGTAACCTGTTCGCCGTTGGTCTGTGCGGGGACGAGGGGAAGGGTAAAATGACCTTCGCCATCTGCTTTGCCGCTGCCAAGCGGCTTGCCGTCCGGCGTGGCGATCGTGATGGCGCTACCCGGTTCGGCGGTGCCGCTGATACTGGTGCCATCCTCACTAATTACCACGTTTTTCGGCATTTCCGGCGCGGTACTGTCCGGCGCGATAACCGTCGCGGCGGCGCTTTCGTTTTTCGCGACATCGGTGGCGGTAGCGATAAGCGCCTGGCCGTTAGTCTGCGCCGTATTCAGCGGAACGATAAATTGTCCGTTGCCATTAGCGACGGCGCTGCCAAGTACGGTGTTGCTACTGTCGCGGATAGTGACCGTTGCCCCGGCTTCCGCCTGACCGCTTACGGACAGACCGTCGGTCGCCACGGTAAGACCGTCCGGTGCCGCAGGCGCAGTTTTATCCGGCGCGTTCAGCGTTTCTACCGGACCGCTATTCGCGGCTTTATCGGTAACGCTAATGCTTAATGTTTCGCCGTTAATTTTCGCCGGGCTAATACCTATTGAGAAGGTACCGTCGTCGCCTGCCGTTCCACTACCGAGCGTATTTCCCAGGCTATCTTTGATAACCACAGTGCTGCCAGCTTCCGTAGTGCCGGTGAGTCTGTCGCCGACGTCGCTAACCGCCAGGCCTTCCAGCACCGGCGGCTGCGTGTCGATATCAATGGTAAAGGAGACGGACTGCCCGCTGGTGCCGCGATCGTTGGTCGCGGTAGCGGTAAAGACATGGTCGCCATCGGCAAGCGCCAGCGAGGGGGTAAAGCTCCATTTGCCGTCAGCGTCAGCGACAATGGGCGGAAAGGTCGGTACAGGAAAGCCATTATCGTTAATCGATATCGTACTGCCTGGTTCAGCAGTACCGCTGAGGGTTGGGCGGTTATCATCTGTGGCATCGCCATTTTTCAGCAGCCCGGTAACGACGCCAGCGTCATCCGTCACGGTAAGGATAGTCGGCTGGGCAGGATACTGTGAGTCAGAAGCGGTAAACTCCGTGGCGGGGCCGATGTTACCGACGGCGTCCTGAATACGCGCTTCCAGACGCTCGCCGTGGGTCTGAGCCGGATTCAGCGTGATGCTGAAGTGGTTATTTTCTCCGGTAATCGTGGAGCCCAGGTAATTTCCCGCCGGGTCATAGATCGACACAGTACTGCCAGCTTCAGCGGTGCCGCTAACGGTTGTGCCGTCTTTCGCAACATTATCAATGATAGCGGCGTCAGGCGGTGTGGTGTCCACAATGATAGTAGGCGTTGTCGTCACGCGGCTCGTGTTTCCGGCTTTGTCGCTTTGTTCGACGGTAAAGGTATGTTCGCCATCGCTTAACGGCGTAGTCGGCGTAAAGGTCCAGCGTCCATTTTCGTCTACGGTAGCGCTGCCGATAACGGTTGAACCTTCTTTAATCGTGATGGTATTGCCTGCCTCTCCCTGCCCGGAAAATAGCGGTTTTGCCTCGTCAGTCCGGTCATTATTCTGTAGCGGCCCGGTGAGCAAACCGGTGTTATCGGCAATCAGTTCAACGCGTGGGGCATCGGGGCTGAGTGTGTCGATAGTCAGCGTAAAGCGGGCTGATTCGCTACTTTCGCCTTTAACGTTAGTCGCAATGGCGGTGAAATGATTTTCCCCATCCGCTAGCGCGCTGGTAATGGCAAAATGCCAGTTTCCGCTGGCATCAACCGTTGTGGAGCCTATTTCCTGACCATTGGCGTAAATATGGATGACTGTGCCTGCGCTGCCGGTGCCCTCCAGAGTGGGGGTATTGTCGTTCGTAAACTGATTATTGCTCAGCGTGCCGGTGAGGGGAGCGGCATCATCGATAGCGGCGGTGATAGCTGGTGTATCGGGGAGAGGAATGTTGGGCGCATCAATGGTTGCGGATGGGCCGGTATTGCCGGCATTGTCAGTCGCGGTCACGGTAAGTTGTTCGCCGCTAAGCTGTGGCGCTGTCAGATCAATACTAAATTTACCGTCGCTATCCGCTTTGCCCTCGCCAACGACGTTGCCTGAAGGATCTTTGATGGTAATGGTACTGCCCGCTTCGGCCTCGCCGCTCACCGTTTTTCCGTCCGCTGAAATCAACAAGTTGCCGGGAGCGAGAGGCGGGGTAGTATCTACAGGATTACTGCTACCTGGAGTATTGCCGTTAGGGTTACTGCCGCCGGGATTGCTGTTATCAGGGGGATTACCGTCAGGATTGGTGTTATCGGGGGGCGGATTATCGCCATCCGAATGATGGTGGGAATCGCCGCCGCCGGAAGACGCGATAGCGGCAATGCCGCCAGCCGCCACCGCACCAGCCAGTACCCACGGCCAAACGGCGCCGCCTGCTTCATGGGAAGCGCCAGAAGTGACCAGCAGCTCATTAATATCAGCGATTTGTTCAAAATGTAGCCCGGCTTGCGGATTTTCTACCCACCATAACGTGCCATCGTTTTCCGCCAGTACTAACTGGCTTGCGCCCAGATCGTTGGTAACGTAAAAGTTTTTAATCGTGATCGTTTCGCCGGAATGGAGCCTCACCACCAGATCCTGATTAATGCGCGTAAGTTGACTAATTTCCTCCCGGGCCACTGATAATTTAACAATTGACGGGGCGTTAAGAGTGACCGCTGAGGATTCCACAGTGGTGGAGACGCCAGTCAATTTCGAAACCACGGCGAGTAGACGCATAAATCAGCTCCTGATGGATTTGCTCTGTGTATTAATTAACGGGCACAACGTTCAGGGCAAAATGCGTAGACGAGCCTTCCCGTTCATCGTGAGAGATGAATTTCCGTAGCCATATTCTTTTTTATGAGCGTAGGTGGAGGTCTGGTTTTCTCGCCGAATAACCCTTTGTTTTTTGTGCCTGACTAGTGCTTTCGTATTAGATGATATAGTCAGAAAAAAATCTTTCTGCAAATTAAGATCTATTGATAAAGGTGTTAGTGCGTCTGAAATATAACGGAGTTTGTGTTAAGGAGATGTAGGGTGGGCTAACAATACATGATAATTTTTTATTTATCTTTATGTTTTATAATGAATTTTAATTTTTTCTTCTTTTTCTCTTTTAACATAAAAACAATACTTTTTGTGAAGGTATTCAGCAATATTAAATTTTATAAAAATCATTTGAAGTATTGTGTTATTAGACTATAAAAATTTTTAAACAAAGAATATATTCTTGTTGTGGTATTTATTGCTATTGATAAGCGTCAGACACAGAGAATATATTTTCGAGGCATGCATGAGATATGAACATTGACCAGCTTCATACTGAGAAGCTGGTCACAAAAAATGTCTATTATCGGCCTGCATTTTTCATAATGCGTGCTTTATCCAGTTGCCACTCACGTTCTTTAAGATCGGAACGTTTATCATGTTGTTTTTTACCTTTCGCCACGCCGATCTTCACTTTGCACCAGGCATTTTTCCAGTACAGAGAAAGCGCGACGACAGTATAACCTTCACGATTAATACGGCCATACAGCGAATCAAGCTCACGCTGATTTAACAACAGTTTGCGGGTTCGGGTTGGGTCGCATACAACATGTGTCGAGGCGACCGCCATCGGCGTAAAGTTTGCGCCAAACAGCCAGGCCTCGCCATCTTTGAGGATAACGTAACTGTCGCCGATATTGGCTTTTCCTGCGCGCAGAGATTTTACTTCCCAGCCTTGCAGGGCGAGACCAGCCTCGAACTCTTCTTCGATAAAGTATTCGTGCCGGGCGCGCTTATTCAGCGCGATGGTGGCTGAGCCCGGTTTATGTGCTTTTTTCTTCGTCATAAGTGTCGTGAATTCATAGGTAATCTGATATCGAAAACACCCCATTACGTCCTGATGAGGTGCAAAAATCTATCTTAGCATGAGTTGGGCTATGCACGCACAATTAAGGCATGACGGTTGGGGACAGCATTTTTTTTACTCGCTGATAAGTGGTATTATTTACACGATTTATGTTGATGGGAATTGCTATGCCTCAGATTAGTCGGACTGCTTTAGTCCCCTACAGTGCGGAACAGATGTATCAGTTAGTGAATGACGTGCAATCGTATCCCCAGTTTTTGCCTGGGTGTGTTGGTAGTCGCGTCCTGGAGTCATCGTCAGCACAGATGACGGCGGCTGTTGACGTGTCGAAGGCGGGTATCAGCAAGACGTTTACGACGCGTAATCAGCTAACGCGTAACCAGAGCATTCTGATGCATCTGGTGGATGGCCCCTTTAAAAAGCTGATCGGCGGCTGGAAATTTACCCCGCTCAGCCCCGAGGCGTGCCGTATTGAGTTTCAGCTTGATTTTGAGTTTACCAATAAACTCATTGAGCTGGCGTTTGGTCGTATATTCAAAGAGTTAGCGTCCAACATGGTGCAGGCGTTTACGGTTCGCGCCAAAGAGGTTTACCGTGCCGGATAAACTTGTGGTTGAAGTGGCTTATGCGCTGCCGGAAAAGCAGTATTTGCAGCGCGTAACGCTGGAGGAGGGCGCGACGGTCGAAGAGGCGATTCGCGCTTCCGGCTTGCTGGAATTGCGCACGGATATCGATCTGGCGAAAAATAAAGTAGGTATCTACAGTCGTCCGGTAAAACTCACCGATACGGTGCAGGATGGCGATCGGGTTGAAATTTACCGTCCCTTAATCGCCGATCCAAAAGCATTACGCCGCCAGCGCGCCGAAAAATCGGCTGGTAGATAATTAGCCTCTTTTGCCGGATAACGGTGTGAAAGCCGTACCACACCTGAAGCACAGGCGTGCCTGTAAGCCAGATAAACGTAGCGCCATCAGGCAAATTCGTACCAAA
Source organism: Salmonella sp. SAL00672 (assembly GCF_046552175.1). Classification (NCBI taxonomy): domain Bacteria; kingdom Pseudomonadati; phylum Pseudomonadota; class Gammaproteobacteria; order Enterobacterales; family Enterobacteriaceae; genus Salmonella; species Salmonella sp. SAL00672. The sequence goes on from NZ_JBGDUQ010000002.1 coordinate 744,425, forward strand.
TGGCGGGGGAGAGGTTTGCAGGCCTGATGAACGTAACCTCATCAGGCGGTATCACAAAATTACTTCGTCAACGCCGGTTTGTTATCAATATTGGTTAACACGCCGCTGCTGTTAAAGGTGAGCGTCAGAGTCTGCTGCGTCACGTTCTCATGTCCTGGCTGCTGGCGGAAGACATAAAACCAGGTGTTCGTACCAAAAGGATCGGTCATCATCGGCGTGCCTAAAGCATACGCAACCTGTTGTTGCGTCATACCAACACGCACTTTGGCGACATCCGTAGGTGTAAGATAGTTCCCCTGATTGATGTCAGGTCGGTAAACCACTCGCTCCAGAGTGGAACAGCCTGCGGTCAACATCAGGAGTACTGCTGCGGCAGCAGTCAGCGTTTTACAGCGCATAGTGATTGGGTTCCTTTTCGGGCCTGAGCAGTACGTGGCTCATATTAATATGCCGATGATAATAGACCTTTCATCACTTTAAAACCTTTTGCTGTCGGGTCTTACGGCGTTTTTGTTGTGAACTCAGACCTTCGGGAGATAAAAAAGTTTACGCCGCCAGCAGTTCTTTTGCGTTTGCCAGCGTATTACGCGTAACTTCACTTCCTCCCAACAGGCGGGCCAGTTCCTGTAAACGCGCACGTTTATCCAAAGGTTGCATATGGGTTTCGGTCATTGCCCCGTCTGTTTCTTTACTGACAAAGAAGTGCTGGTGACCGCACCCGGCTACCTGTGGCAGGTGAGTGACGCACATCACCTGAGTGGATTCGCCAAGCTGACGCAGGAGTTTACCGACCACGGCGGCGGTTGGGCCGCTGATGCCAACATCGACCTCGTCAAAAATTAGCGCCGGCGTTTCCATTTTGCGCGCGGTAATCACCTGAATAGCCAGCGCAATGCGCGACAGTTCACCGCCAGACGCGACTTTAGCGATAGGCTGCAGCGGCTGACCTGGGTTTGTCGTCACTTTAAACTCCACGCGATCGGCGCCGTCGTTGCTCAGATGATGCTCATCAAATTTCACGTCGATAGTAAACAGACCGTGCGGCATCGAAAGTAAATGCATACTTTCAGTGATCAACTGCCCCAGCTCCTGGGCGTAAAACTGACGCTGTTGATGCAGCGCTTGCGCCGTTTCCAGCGCTTGTTGGTGATGCTTATTAACCGCCAGCGTCAGCGTTTCCAGCGAATCGGCCTGATCGTCGAGCTGCTGCTGTTCTTCGAGCAGTGACTGATAAAGCTGCGGCAGCGCTTCCGGGCTGACGTGATGTTTTCGCGCCAGCGAAATTTGTTTAGCGATGCGCTGTTCAAGCTCAAACAGGCGATTGGGGTCTAAATCCAGACGCTCGCAATAGTGGCGTAATTCATCGCTGGCTTCGGTGAGTTGGATAGTGGCTTCTTCCAGCATATCCAGGATGCCGGAAAGCTTGCTGTCCATACCTACCAGCTCGCTAACCAGTTGTTTTGCGCTATATAACTGGCTTTGCAGGTTAACGTCTTCGCCGTCCGCGAGTAGCGCCAGAGCGTTCTGGCTGGTCGTAAGCAACTGCCCGCTGTTGGCCAGCCGTTTGTACTCTTCGTCAATTTGCTCGAATTCGCCGGCCTGCGGATTAAAGTCGTTCAACTCTTTTAACTGATATTGCAGCAGTTCCGCGCGCGCGGCGCGTTCCTGGCTTTGTTGCTGGTGATGGGCGAGATCGCGGCAGCTTTGATGCCATAATTGGTAGCGAGCAGCCATCTGCTGCGCTAAAGCGGCTTCGTTGGCATAGCTATCCAGCAGCGATTTTTGCTGTTCGGGTTTGGTAAGCTGCTGGTGCGCATGTTGACCGTGAATTTGAATCAGCAACTGACCGAGCTCGCGCAATTGAGACAGGGGCACAGCGGTGCCGTTAATAAAGCCCCGTGAGCGACCATCGCTGCTGATAACGCGGCGAAGTAAGCATTCGCGACCTTCTTCAAGCTGGTTTTCTTCCAGCCAGCGCAATGCCGCAGGCGTGTCTTTCAGCGCAAAGCGGGCACACAAATCGGCGCGGGTCGCTCCGGTACGGACCATATCGGCCTCAGCGCGACCGCCCAGACACAGACCCAGGGCATCAATCGCAATAGATTTACCCGCGCCGGTTTCACCAGTAATGACGGTCATTCCGCTCTGAAAATCGATCTCAAGCTCACGAACGATAGCAAAATTGCTGATGGTCAGTTGCGCCAACATAGCTGTTTTCCTGTATGAAAAACCATGACTGTAATTAAATACAGTATAAACTGGTTTTTTATACAGTAAAGAGGCTAACGTAAAATTAGAATAATTTTTTTGACCAACCGAGTTTTGTGCTTAATGTATTGAAATAGCTATAGTCTTTGGGATGTATCAGGTTGAGATGGTAGTCGCAGCGGCGAATCAGCACATCTTCTCCTTCCTGAATAGGCAGCGCTATCTGACTGTCGCAGCTAATTTCCAGATCGCTACGGCGATGCGAAAAACGCAGACGAATCGTGCTACTGCTGTTAATGACTAACGGGCGCGCCGACAAGGTATGCGGGAACATCGGCACCAGGGTGATGGCATCCAGTGAAGGGGTCAGAATAGGGCCGCCTGCGGAGAGCGAATAGGCGGTGGAGCCGGTCGGCGTAGAAATGATCAGACCATCAGATCGCTGTGAAAAAGCGAAGGTTTCATCAATATAAACCTCGAATTCGATCATATGCGCCACTTTTCCCGGATGCAGCACCACTTCATTAATGGCTGTGCTGATACGCTTCTGGCGCTCCTGTTGGCAGACCTGCGCTTCCAGCAGAAAACGTTTTTCGGAGATATAGCGCCCTTCCAGCACATCAGATAATTGTTGTAGGGCGTTGTCCGGATCGAGATCGGTCAGGAAGCCAAGATTACCGCGGTTAATGCCAATCACATTGATGTCATAACGCGCCAGCGTACGCGCTGCGCCAAGCATATTGCCGTCGCCGCCCACAACTACCGCCAGATCCGCCTGTTGACCAATTTCCGCCAGCGTGCCGGTTGGCACATTTTTTAGCTGTAATTCGTGGGCGATTTGTTGCTCCACAATGACCTCATAACCCTGATCGCATAGCCAACGGTAGAGCATTTCATGTGTCGTGAGTGCGGTGGGATGACGCGGATGCCCCACAATGCCAATACACTTGAAATGATTATTCATTTTTCTGAGGTCCTTGTAGCGAAGATTGATGACAATGTGAGTACTTCCCTTGAAACCCTGAATCTGATCCCCATAATAAGCGAAGTTAGCGAGATGAATGCGAAAAAAACGCGGAGAAATTCATGAGTAGTAAAGAACAGAAAACGCCTGAGGGGCAAGCCCCGGAAGAAATTATCATGGATCAGCACGAAGAGGTTGAGGCAGTTGAACCAAACGATTCTGCTGAGCAGGTGGATCCGCGCGATGAAAAAATTGCGAATCTGGAAGTTCAGCTTGCAGAAGCCCAGACTCGCGAACGCGACACCGTGTTGCGCATCAAAGCGGAAATGGAAAACCTGCGCCGTCGTACTGAACAGGATATCGAAAAAGCGCATAAATTCGCTCTCGAGAAGTTCGTCAACGAATTGCTGCCGGTCATCGATAGCCTGGATCGCGCGCTGGAAGTCGCAGACAAAGCCAATCCGGATATGGCGGCAATGGTCGAAGGGATTGAGCTGACGCTGAAGTCTATGCTGGATGTGGTGCGTAAATTCGGCGTGGAAGTGATTGCTGAGACCAACGTGCCGCTGGACCCGAACGTGCATCAGGCGATTGCGATGGTGGAGTCGGAAGAGGTTCCGGCAGGCAATGTGCTGGGTATTATGCAGAAAGGCTATACGCTGAACGGTCGTACCATTCGCGCGGCGATGGTGACTGTAGCGAAGGCGAAGTAAAAGTTTGATGGCCGATGTAAAGTCGGCCATTTTTTTAGCTTAAAAAATCCTGCACTTCCAGCTACGGCGTGTTGAAGTCCTCTATTTTTTTATATTCGCTCATTGGCAGAACGACCACATTATAGGTGTCAGATCCTTCATTCAGATCAAAAATCTGGAAGCCCCTCTTATTGAGTTCGGTCTGGATGCGTTCAAAGATCTCGTCAAGGTAACGGTCCCCGGCTTCACAGACATCGGAGATTTCATCCTCTTGGGTTATTTCGACAAGAAGATTTCTTAATTCCTCAGAATCCGTCAGGTTTTTTGTGAGTTCATAAAAGCGATCTGCGGCAAAATTAGCCAGTTCGCCTTCTTCATCTTCACCTTTCCAGTCAACGAGGTGAATAAATCCTTCGCCGCGTAGAACTTGTAAAAATGCCTGTGCCAGCTCGTTATTTCCGAGATCGCCACCGCTACAATCCAGGACGTCCTGCAACCCATATTCGTCTTCATCTTCGTCTTCAAAGATTTCAGGTTGCGTCGAAAGTTGAGAGAAAATAGTGGGCCATAAGGTTGGGTTGTGCGATAAAAAAACGTTGGCGACGACGTTGAGGTCGTCTGCAAAATTCTTATCCCATTCAATTACATAATTTTCTGACATAACATCAATATCCTTTCTGAATGCCTGAAAAGACATTATTGCATTGTTAAGTAAATGGCAGGAATTGATGGAATCTTAAAAGACGGCGATAAAAAAGGCGAACCGGAGTTCGCCATTGTGTTACTCCGCCACACTCTCGCGCAGCGGTTTTACCGGTACAACCTTTACCTGCTTAATCATATTTTCCTGTACATCGAGAATATCGATATCGTACTGCTCAATGCGCACGCGCGTGCCAGCAACCGGAATTTCCTCCAGCGCCTCCAGAATCACCCCATTGACGGTGCGCGCGTCATCTTCCGGCAGGTGCCAGTTAAACGCTTTATTGATTTCCCGGACGTTGGCGGTACCGTCAATAATGACCGAACCGTCGTTTTGCGGCGTGACCTCTTCCGCCAGTGTCGGCGACATCGATGTGGTGAAGTCGCCGACGATCTCTTCGAGAATATCTTCCACGGTGACCAGCCCCTGGATATCGCCATATTCGTTGACGACCAGTCCGACTTTCTTTTTATTGCGCTGAAATTTAATCAGTTGTGTACTGAGCGGCGTACCTTCCGGGACGTAATAGATTTCATCGGCGGCGCGCAGCATCATCTCTTTGGTGAACTCTTTTTTCTCGGCCATTAACCGCCAGGCTTCACGCACGCGCAGCATACTGATGGCGTCATCCAGCGAATCGCGATAGAGCACAATGCGTCCGTGCGGCGAGTGGGTGAGCTGCCGCTCGATAGACTTCCAGTCGTCATTGATATCGATCCCGATAATTTCATTACGCGGCACCATGATGTCATCCACGCTGACCTTTTCCAGGTCGAGAACCGACAGCAGCATATCCTGATTGCGGCGAGAGATTTGCGAACGGGATTCATGCACGATAGTGCGTAATTCCTCTTTGCTTAACGACCCGCTAACCACGATGTCCGTTTTAATTCCCATCAGACGCATCAGCAGGCGGGTGATGGTGTTAAGTAACCACACCAGCGGCATCATCAGTATCTGTAACGGCGCCAGCAGGAAGCTGCTGGGATAGGCCACTTTTTCCGGATAGAGCGCGGCGATAGTTTTGGGCAGGACTTCGGCAAAAACTAACACGACAAACGTCAGTACCCCGGTGGCGATAGCCACGCCAGCGTCGCCGTAAAGCCGCATACCCACAATCGTGCCGAGCGCCGAGGCAAGAATGTTGACCAGGTTATTGCCGATCAGCACCAGGCTTATCAGTCGGTCGGGTTTACGCAGTAATTTTTCTACCCGTTTTGCCGAGCGATTACCTTGCTTCGCCATATGGCGTAAACGGTAACGGTTTAGCGTCATCATTCCAGTTTCGGAACCGGAAAAATAGGCCGAGATGACCACCATGATGATTAATATGATAATCAGCGTGGTGGTGGAGATGTGTTCCAGGGGAAACTCCTTTAAAAGCTTAGCTTACAAATTGCTGTAATATGCGGCTACCAAAATAGGCCAGCGTCAGAATACCCGCGCCTGCGACGTTAAACCACACGACCCGCCGACCCCGCCAGCCCTCATGGTAATGCCCCCACAGCAGAACGATATAGACAAACCATGCCACAATAGAGAGCACGGCTTTATCAATATTTTCAGTACTGAACAGGTTATGCATGTAAAACAGGCCGGTACACAGAGTAAGGGTCAGCAGTACGACGCCAATCTGCGTGATATGAAACATTTTGCGCTCAATGCTCATCAATGGCGGCATTTCATTACTAAACGCCAGCTTTTTGTTCTTCAACTGATAGTCGATCCACGCCAGTTGTAGCGCATACAGCGCGGCGATTATCAGCGTCGCGTAAGAGAAAAGCGACAGACCGATGTGCACCATCATGCCTGGGGTCGCTTCCAGATGCGTAATATATTCATTAGGCATGAACGTGGCGAAGGCCAGGTTAATCAGCGCAAAAGCATAGACAATGGGCAGAAGTAGCCAGCCGCGATTACGCGACGCGACAATGGTCATCACCGTGCAGATCATCAGACTGACCAGCGAACCGACATTCAGCAGGCTCAGGTTTTGTCCACTGTCGCCGCCGGGCAGAATACGCGATTCCAGCGCGACAGCATGGCACACCAGCGCGATGACCGCAGAAAGAATAGCCATACGCCGCCAGCCGCTGTTTTTTTGCAACAGTCCGGGAACGATCAGCGCGAGGCTGAAGGAGTAGGCGACAAGGGCAAGTAAAGCAAAAACGGGCATAGTTGTGTCGACAGTTGACCAGTGAGAAAGAGAAGCAGTATAGCGTTACGTGACCGCAGCTCCAACCGTTGCATAACAACAAAGACGGCTTCATGGTATACTGTGGCGAAATTCTGTAACTGTGTCGCTGCGGCGACCAACCGTTTCCACCCCAGGCGAGAGACAATGTTTGATAATTTAACCGATCGTTTGTCGCGCACGCTGCGCAATATCAGTGGCCGTGGGCGCCTTACTGAAGACAACGTTAAAGAGACGCTGCGCGAAGTGCGCATGGCGCTGCTGGAGGCTGACGTTGCGCTGCCGGTAGTGCGTGAGTTCATCAATCGCGTAAAAGAGAAAGCGGTTGGTCATGAAGTTAACAAGAGCCTGACCCCAGGGCAGGAGTTCGTCAAGATTGTCCGTAGCGAACTGGTTGCGGCGATGGGCGAAGAGAACCAGACGCTGAATTTAGCTGCGCAGCCGCCAGCCGTAGTATTGATGGCGGGTCTGCAGGGGGCGGGTAAAACCACCAGCGTCGGTAAGTTGGGTAAATTCTTGCGCGAGAAGCACAAGAAGAAAGTGCTGGTCGTCTCTGCCGACGTCTATCGCCCGGCGGCGATCAAACAGCTCGAAACGCTGGCTGAGCAGGTTGGCGTGGATTTCTTCCCGTCTGATGTCGGCCAGAAACCGGTTGATATCGTCAACGCCGCGCTGAAAGAAGCGAAGCTCAAATTCTACGACGTGCTGCTGGTGGATACCGCCGGTCGTCTGCACGTTGACGAAGCGATGATGGACGAAATCAAACAGGTCCACGCTTCTATCAAGCCAGTAGAAACGCTGTTTGTCGTCGATGCGATGACCGGTCAGGATGCGGCGAATACCGCAAAAGCCTTTAACGAAGCGCTGCCGTTAACCGGCGTGGTGCTGACCAAAGTTGATGGTGATGCTCGCGGCGGTGCGGCGCTCTCTATTCGTCATATCACCGGCAAGCCGATTAAATTCCTCGGTGTCGGCGAGAAAACCGACGCGCTGGAGCCGTTCCATCCGGATCGTATCGCCTCGCGTATTCTCGGCATGGGCGACGTGCTGTCTCTTATCGAAGATATCGAAAGCAAAGTTGACCGCGCACAGGCTGAGAAGCTGGCGACCAAACTGAAGAAAGGCGACGGTTTCGACCTGAACGACTTCCTGGAACAGCTCAAACAGATGAAAAACATGGGCGGTATGGCCAGTCTGATGGGCAAATTACCGGGCATGGGGCAGATTCCGGACAACGTTAAATCGCAGATGGATGACAAGGTGCTGGTGCGTATGGAAGCGATCATCAATTCGATGACGCTGAAAGAGCGCGCGAAGCCGGAAATCATCAAAGGTTCCCGCAAGCGTCGTATCGCGCAGGGCTGTGGGATGCAGGTGCAGGACGTTAACCGCCTTCTGAAACAGTTCGACGACATGCAGCGCATGATGAAGAAGATGAAGAAGGGCGGGATGGCGAAGATGATGCGGAGTATGAAGGGGATGATGCCGCCAGGCTTCCCGGGTAGATAAATATATCGGGCTACCTTATTTGCCATTTTGACGCCGGAGTGTGCTCGACAAAACACGATAGTGTTTTGAACGCCCTTTAGGGCGGCCCGAAGGGCGAGCGGAGCGAGTAAATGCTCACGTACTGCGTGTACGCTCCGCTTTCTGCGCGCACGCCGACGCCAAACTGGCTGCAACGGTCACGCCCTGGAATCAAGCTTCATCACATGTTGATTGCTTTTTTCCCAGAAATCAGTAAAATTTTCGGGCTTTTAATATGACGCCGGGCTCCGTTCCTCGATGGGGCCCGGTTGTTTTATTCACACAAGAGGATGTTATGGTAACTATTCGTTTAGCTCGTCACGGCGCTAAAAAGCGTCCGTTCTACCAGGTTGTTGTCACCGACAGCCGTAATGCACGCAACGGTCGCTTCATTGAGCGCGTTGGTTTCTTCAACCCAATCGCTAGCGAAAAAGAAGAAGGCACCCGCCTGGATCTGGATCGCATCGCTCACTGGGTTGGCCAGGGCGCAACCATTTCCGATCGCGTTGCGGCGCTGATCAAAGAAGTAAAAAAAGCAGCTTAATCTGTCACGGTGGTCATGATGAGCAAGCAACTCGCCGCACAAGTACCCGCTGAACCGGTTGTACTGGGGAAAATGGGTTCTTCATACGGTATCCGTGGTTGGCTCAGAGTGTTTTCCTCCACTGAAGACGCCGAAAGCATTTTTGACTATCAGCCCTGGTTTATCCAGAAGGCGGGTCAGTGGCAGCAGGTACAGCTGGAAAGCTGGAAGCACCACAATCAGGATCTGATCATCAAGCTGAAAGGCGTTGACGATCGAGATGCCGCGAATCTTCTGACAAATTGCGAAATTGTCGTGGATTCCTCGCAACTTCCTGCGCTTGAGGAGGGAGACTACTACTGGAAAGACCTGATGGGCTGCCAGGTAGTCACCGCTGAAGGCTACGATCTCGGTAAAGTTATCGACATGATGGAAACCGGGTCGAATGACGTTCTCGTCATTAAGGCGAACCTGAAAGATGCATTTGGTATCAAGGAACGACTAGTACCGTTCCTCGATGGGCAGGTTATCAAGAAAGTCGATCTCGCTACTCGTACTATCGAAGTAGACTGGGATCCTGGTTTTTAAACCACCGAATAAACGGTAATAAATGGCGTTATGGGGATTGGCTTGTGTTTATTGGCATCGTTAGCCTGTTTCCTGAAATGTTCCGCGCAATTACCGATTACGGGGTAACTGGCCGGGCAGTAAAAAAAGGCCTGCTGAACATCCAAAGCTGGAGTCCTCGCGACTTCACGCATGACCGGCACCGTACCGTGGACGATCGTCCTTACGGCGGCGGACCAGGGATGTTAATGATGGTGCAACCCTTGCGGGACGCCATTCACGCAGCAAAAGCCGCGGCAGGTGAAGGCGCTAAAGTGATTTATCTGTCGCCTCAGGGACGCAAGCTTGATCAAGCGGGCGTTAGCGAGCTGGCCACGAATCAGAAACTCATTCTGGTGTGTGGTCGCTACGAAGGCGTAGATGAGCGCGTAATTCAGACCGAAATTGACGAAGAATGGTCAATTGGCGATTACGTTCTCAGCGGTGGCGAACTACCGGCAATGACGCTGATTGACTCCGTCGCCCGGTTTATACCGGGGGTTCTGGGGCATGAGGCATCAGCAATCGAAGATTCGTTTGCTGATGGGTTGCTGGATTGTCCGCACTATACGCGCCCTGAAGTGTTAGAGGGGATGGAAGTACCGCCAGTATTGCTGTCGGGAAACCATGCCGAGATACGTCGCTGGCGTTTGAAACAGTCGCTGGGCCGAACCTGGCTTAGAAGACCTGAACTTCTGGAAAACCTGGCTCTGACTGAAGAGCAAGCAAGGTTGCTGGCGGAGTTCAAAACAGAACACGCACAACAGCAGCATAAACATGATGGGATGGCATAGGCCCCCGAATATCAGTTTACCCAGGATAAGAGATTAAATTATGAGCAACATTATTAAGCAACTTGAACAAGAGCAGATGAAGCAGAACGTACCTTCCTTCCGTCCGGGCGATACCGTGGAAGTGAAAGTATGGGTTGTTGAAGGTACCAAGAAACGTCTGCAGGCATTTGAGGGCGTGGTTATCGCTATTCGTAACCGCGGTCTGCACTCTGCATTCACTGTTCGTAAAATTTCCAACGGCGAAGGCGTTGAGCGTGTCTTCCAGACTCACTCTCCGGTAGTTGACAGCATTGCTGTTAAACGTCGTGGTGCTGTTCGTAAAGCTAAACTGTACTACCTGCGTGAGCGTACTGGTAAAGCGGCTCGTATCAAAGAGCGTCTTAACTAAGAACGTATTCACGCTACATCCAAAGCGTGTTATAAAACAAGGGGTTGGCGACTTGCCAGCCCCTTTTTTATTAGCGGTGGCGGCAAATTGGCGGCAGAGATTGCTGCGATGGCGACAGATATAAAAAAACCTGCCGAAGCAGGTTCAAAGCCAAAGTTGCTGTTGTTGGTTTCTGATGGGGTGGGGCGGAGCAGGATCAACAGTCCCCGGTTTCACAATGAATCTTGATAGTGTCTCAAAAGTGATAAATGTACATCCGCAATTTATGTTTTGGCACTGGTGATAACGTTCTTTCGTTTCGGTGCTAAGGTATCGGCTAGTGCGAGCATGTGCAGCGTTTTGGCATAACGGGCAGTGCATCATAATTATTCCCCCTGCTGGCGTATCTGAGGGAATAATAAACTCTAAATTTGCATTTTCAAGTTTTGATTTGCTTTTTTAGCTTTCGCTTTCTTCTGAGCTATACTCCACATCAGTGAGCTTAACCTCAAGCTCTAAGCCCGTCGTGAAGCCACTTTTATTCATATTGTGAGTCACCTTACTGATTAACCAAGATTGCTCGTCTATGACGCGCTTAAAGCCTGACACGCGCACCGGTGTCTCAGGGAATAAATCAGCCCTACCAAGCGCCAGCGTAATTGAAAACTCCGCAACGCCTCGCTGCAGCTTATCCCACTTAGCCTGAGCGGCGCGCATCGCCTGCGCTCTGGAAGCGTAGACCGTCGTCAGTGCCAGCACGTTATCGGCCTCACCGACCATATACTCACCTTCGCGAGCCTCCGGCTCTTTTCTGGACTTCGTCTTTTTGCTAACCGGCTTTGCTTTCGGGTGTTCCAGTGCGCGAAGGTGCTTCTCTTTTGGCTGGCGTTTCAGCGTCACTTTCTGTTTTTGCGGCTTCGGGTCTTTGGTGTGCAACCATTTAGCTGTTACACCGGTATAAGCTCCGCGGTCGGCAATGGCAAACTGATGGCGGTCGCCGTCACTGCGGGTCAGCGTCATTTGTGGAATGGGCTTACCGCTGGCCGTCAGCGCACTACCGGCTTTCAGAAAAAGGAGCTTTCCCGCTTTAACCGATACAGTCGCTCCGTTTCGGTCAGCCAGCCGGGTAAGAAATACCGCGTCGGATTCCTGCGACTGGTCGATATGCGGTACCGGGATTTGTTTCAGCGAATCCGCGACGCTGGCCGTCAGTTTGTTACGCTTTGCAATGGTGCTTACCAGCTCACCGAGGGTGGTATCGTGCCATGATTCTTCACGTCGTGAATTGAGCGTTCCGCGAAAGTCTGCGCTACGCGCCCGGATGGTCAGGGTATCAGGCGCGCCCCGGTGCTCAATCTCATCGACCGTAAAATCGCCTTTATTCAGTAGCGCCGAACCCTGCCAGCCAAGCCACAGCGTCAGCACCGCCCCGCGCAGGGGTAACTCGACTTTGCCGTCGGTGTCGTCGAGCTCAATGTCGAGCTGGTCAGCCTCAAACCCCCGGTTGTCGGTCATGGTGAGAGAAATCAGCCGGTCACTAAAATTGCTGGTAATGTCCTGGCTGTTCAGCGTTAGCATAAATGCCGGTGCAAGACTGGCGCCGGCGTCAATGGTCATGCCTGTAATCATGTGGTCAGCCCTCCGAGCGCACCCTGCAGCTTATCGGTCAGATTACCGGCAGAGCCGAGAAGCTCGCTCGCCTGTTTATTCAGGTCGCCAAACATTGCCGTCAGTGATTCATCGACCCGTTTTAGCGAAAGCGTGAAATCAATCTTTCTTGCCGCGCCATCGCTGAAAAACTCGGCGTGCGTGGTCGACACCTTATCGATGATATACATCCCGAGGATTTTGCCAGTCCCCTCAATCAGCGGCCACGCCCTGCCCTCATCGGCCATCAGTTCCACAGCCAGCAGGGATATATGACCGCCGGTAATGGCAGGGTAAAGTGTACCGGCAAGCTGTATTGCGGTTTCCCCCTCGCCGAGAAACTGATATGCAGGCGGTTTACCGACCCGGTCATTAGACGCCCAGCGGTAATCTTTCGAATGCTGCATTGACTGATAAGGCAGAGTACGGAGTTCAAAAACAAACATTCCCAGCGCAAGCATCATCGTTTTATCCTTCCTCAGAAATCGTGGGTCATACTGGCACGCTGGCGCGCACGTTTATCACGTTCAATCTGTTCGAGCGTGTCGCGTAACTGGCGGTCAAGCTGATGCCCCGGCGCAACACCACCCGGCAGAGTGATGTTGTATTCGCTTTTGCTCTGGTCAATGTAAGAGCGCCCCGCCGGTGCGGTAACGGGCTGATAAGCCTGATAGCCGCCATATGTGCTGGTTGCCGGGATGTAGGAATTACCCTGCATGGCGGCATTGGTTCTGGCGGCGGTCTGGTCGATGTTGCCTGACTCTTTGTTGATAATGCCGAGCTTTTCGAGAAGCCAGTCGACACCGCTGCGCAGCTTGTTAAAAACATTGAGCGGAGCCATCAAGGCCGAAGCCAGTGCCTGACCAAATATAACGCCGACATTTTTGCAGCTATCGAGCGTCTCCTGTGTGGCCTTCACCGGTGCAATCAGGTCTTTAAACCATTGCCAGACTCCGCGCAGCCTCTCACCGAGTCCATCAAAAATGGGTGCCAGTGGCGCAAACATTTCCCCGACCGGAGCAAAAGCACTCATGATGCCCTCAATCACCCCAGAGAAAAATGCGCTGATAGGCTCCCAATATTTACGGATGAGTAACGCCCCGGCCACAATCGCCGCCCCGACGGCCACAATCGGCCAGGTAATCGCACCGAGTGCGGTCACAATGGCACTACCGGCGACAGTAAAGACCGTACCCAGTACGCCAGCAGCAGCGATAATGGCGTTAACCCCCATGACAACCGGCCACGCAACGAGACCAATGCCGCCGATAATGCCAATCAGAGCAAGTGCGCCACCGGCGATAATGCCGATAGTTTCCGCTAATTCCTTGTTGTCTTTGATCCAGTTATCGAGTTTTAGCACATATCGCGTTGCTGTCTGAGTTAGCTGACGCAACGAGCTATCTTGCTGGTCGTAAAGGTCGGTTCCGACGGCCTCATAAGCAGATTGAAACTCTTTAAAGTCGCCGCCGAGGTTATCCTGCATAACCTTGACCAGTTCCTCGGTTTTACCGTCTGAATCCTTTATCGTGGCAGTTAGCTTATCGAGTTTTCCGCTTGCTGCTGCCGCCATAAGGACACTTGCAGACTTCATAGCCTCCTCGCCGAATATCGTTTTTACGTACTCGGCCTTTTGTGAGGTACCAAGATTGTTGCGCTTAAAACTGGCCTGCATCTCTTTCAGAATGGTAAATAACGGGCGCGTATTGCCTTTGCTGTCCGAGGTTTTAACCCCTAACTCTTTGAGAGCATCGTATGCTTTGCCTGTGGGCGCCTGTAGTCTCGTTATAACAGCAGCGCCGCCCGTCCCAGCCATTGACCCCCTGATATTGTTGTCATGCAGCGTGCCGGTAATCGCCGCCGCTTGTTCAAGACTCACTCCAGCATTTTTCGCAACAGGGGCAAGATAACTTAATGAGTCACTTAGTCCCTGAAAATCAGCGGTGGTTTTGTTCATCGTGGTTGAAAGAACATCACCGATATGCGCAGCCGCATCATTAGAAAGCTGAAAGGCGGCTTTTGTCCCCATCAACAGTTGCGCGTTTTCCTCCATTGTTTTTCTGTTCGCAAGTGACAGGTTGAGAGTCACAGGTGTCATAGCCGCTATAGCTGCCGCATCACCACCACCTTTTGCAATGATAATCTGCGCACTGGCTGCATCATCAGCAGAAGCGGCGGTATTGTCACCGAGCTGGCGCGCCTGTTTACGTAGCGCCTGCATTTCTGGCGACTGCTTTTCTACCCCGAGCACAGCCTGCAGCTCGGAATTTTTCTGTGCAAAGTCATAACCGGGCATCAGTAATTTAACCCCGGCCATCGTTCCCGCCGTCGCAATACCGACCCCGGCAGCACCTGCAGCAGCCATGTTACCGGCAAGCTCTTTACCTGATTTATATCGTTCTTTCACCCGGCTTAATTTCGCCTGCTGCGCACTGATGCGCGCCAGTGCCTCACGCTGTCGGTTAAGCTGCGCCGTCGTTTCGCTGATGGAGGTTTTGAGTCGACGTTCATCGGCAGACAGGGTGCGGGTATTGATACCGGCTTGTATCAGCTCGGAACGCTGGCGCTGTACCGATGTTCTCAGGCTGTTATATTTCATCTGCAGCTCAGAGGCGGCACGTTTTGCCGCTTCGAGCGCCTGCGCCTGTGCGCGGGTCGGACTGGTGGTGTTTTTAAACTGCACAGCCAGCTCACCGGCTTCGCGCTTTGCCTTGTCAAGCGCCTGACCAGTCACGGCCAGTTGCGCGCTTGCCTTACGAAAGCCGTCGATTTTCGACGCCTGACCGTTCAGGTCGCGCAGACCCTTTTGTATGTTGCGAATATCACCCGACAGGGTTTTACTCGCGGTCTGGATGGATTTAAGCGGTCGGGTCGCCTGGTCGACCGCTTTCAGCAATACCTCAAGCCTCAGGTTATTACTCATTGTGGTTTCCGCTACGCTGCAGCGCCTTTTCGCGCCATGTGATGAGCTCGCTCAGGCTCAGGGAACAGAGTTCTGATGGCGGCCAGTGGAATATCACTGCGATATCCGCCATCAGGTCATCAGTCGACAGGTCTGGCGGGAAGTCTATTCCGCCGAAGCCGGTGACAAAAAACCAATCACCTTAGCGGCCAGCGACAACATATCAGGCAGGTTCATCGCGGTAAGCTCCTGCGCGGTGAGCGCGGGGTAGGTCATGCGGGGCAGCACCTTAATCAGGGCGTCGACTTCGGACTGCGCCACCGCTGCCAGACTGACGCCGCGCAGGGTACCGGCGTTCGGCTCAATCAGGGTGACTTTATCAATCGTCTGACCGGCGCGCTTAATCGGTTTGTCCAGGGTCACGACGTTCGGGTTTACGGTGTCAATTTCATTGCCAGCCGTATCAATAAATTCAGCGGTTTTACGTGGTGCTTTTGCCATGATGTTTTTCTCTGTTCTAAATGGGATTAATAACCGGCCAGCAGTGCTGACCGGTCAGGGAATTACAGCCCGATTGCGCGGCGGTGCTGTTCCAGACGGTCGACGCCGTTCACCTTCTCGACCATGTTGACGGTGTCGATTTCGATGACGTCGCTGCCATCAATCGTGAGGCGGTAGTAGGTGCAGACAGTCGACAGTTTGGTCGAGGTGTTTTCACCCTGCTTATTCTCGCCGCCGTCGATTTCTTTATGACGGCCACGCATGACCACCTCGACCGCCACGATTTCGCCGGTATCGTCGCGCTGGTAAGAACCGGCAAAACGCAGCGGCACAGCATCAGCACCCGGGGCGGCGTACTGCGCCCACAGCGCCACATCAGGCAGGCCACCGACAGACCATTCGACGGTGAGCGCATCATCGTCGAGGCCGAGGTCAATCGCTGCCGCGCCATTCATACCGCCGCCGCGATAGTTTTCGAGCTTGCGGGTCAGTTTCGGCAGTGTCACGGATTCAACAACACCCATGTAGCTGAGGCCGTCATTGAACATATTCAGATATTTGAGTTTACGGGGTAGTGCCATGTTATTTCAGGCTCCTTAGCTGTTGACCGATTCGGCCAGATTCACCAGATATTTATCGGTGATACGCTGGCGCAGGGTCAGGCTTTCCAGTGGCGGAACCGGTGTATAGTCGTAGTCGATATACAGTTTCCCGGCCTTGAGGGTTTCCTTGTCGTTCGATTCCTCATCGAACCAGCATTTACCCTCCACGATGTAGCCGTTTGATTTCAGCTCGCGGAATTTGGCGTTAATGCCGTCAACAATGTCACGAATGAGCGTGGCGGTAATGGGCTTGTCGACCGCCCACATGTGCGCCTCCGCCATCGTGTCGGCCAGTACCTGTGCGGTGCGGGTGTAGTTCTCAAACAGAAAAAGCGGGTCATCCGAGCAGGTGCGGTTACCCCAGAAGCGGAAACCGTCCTTGCGTACCAGCGTTGTAACCCCGGCCTCGTTGAGCAGGTCAGCATCGGTGCCGGATGCCTGCAAATCCCAGAACACTGAGGCGCTGATGCCGGTAACGCCCTGTACACCAACGTTAGACAGGGTTTTGTGCCAGCCGACTGCCTGGTCGATATAGGCGCGCAGGCCGAGTGCGCGCGCCGTGGCGTAAGCCGTTGCGGTGGTATTTTTGACGGTGTCCCACGCGAGGAAATCAGGCCAGATAACCATCAGCTCGCGCTGGCTGAAATTCTTACGATATTCCATCGCTTCGGAAATAGTCTTACAGCCCCATGCGCTGACGTAAGCAAATGCACGTAACTTAATGGCAGCCGACGCAAGCGCGACCGCGACCTCTTTAGTATCCAGCCCCGGCACCCCAAGAATACGCGGCTTGACGCCGGTGACGGCCTGAGCAGTCAGGAGAGCCTTGATACCGGTGTATTTACCGTTCTCATCCGTACCTCCGATAATGTTGGAAACAGTCTGTGCGAGCGCAGCTTCCTCGTCATCTCCGGTTCCATCTTCAACGCGTACAACAACAGTGACGGGTTTTGACTGGTCTGCAATGGCCTGCAGTGATGCAGCCAGCGTGCCTTTTTTACCGGCTTTCGCAATGGCACTTTGCACATTGGTAATCAGTACCGGTTCATTGAGGGGAAATAGCGTGGCATCTGCATCGCTGGCTGTACAAACCATGCCGACGACCGCAGTCGCTACTGTGGAAATAACACGCGTACCGTCATTAACTTCGATGACCTGCGTGCCGTGGTGAAAATCACTCATCCGGTTAACTCCGTGGTTAAGGGGTGAGTATATTTTCAGGTCAGTACACAAGAGGGGGCTATTTGTACCGGCTGTCAGGTTGATGGCACAACGACAGGAAAAAGAAAAGGCGGGTAATAAACCCACCTGAATATTTAGCGTGGTATATCCGGCCAGTCAGGCGCAGATGTATCCACCCTGTTTACCATTACGCTGTAGAGTTCCCATGCTTCCAGCCGTTTAAACTCTTCATCTGTGGCAATTTTTAGTTTTACTGCCCGCGCCAGCGGTGCAATGGCTGATTCAGCCTCAGCAAGGCGGCGAACTTTTTCAGCCTCCGCCTTTTTACGCAGCTCTTCCGGCGAATAAACCCGTTGAACGACTTTACCGTCTTTAAACTGCCAGCCGCCTGAAATATCAGCGAGACGGTTTTCATCCGTATCAGGTAGCTCCGCCACGCTCTGGCCAGCAGGCCATAAACCGGAAATATCGCGCGTGATACACGTAATAACATCGTTATCGTCGTAGGTAATTTTCAGCGTGTCTTCTGAAAATAATTGCTGGCATGCATACCAGTCCTGACCATCCTCTGATTGTAGATGCGCCGCACCGGCGAATAATGTATCGTCTGGTTCCGGTGTATACGGAATGAAATTTTTAATATTTAAAAACTGCTTGTTCTTTTTATTTTTTGCCGCTGTCATAATTATTCCTTCTTATACACTTGGGGCTGTCACCCACGTATCACCAACCAGATACTGAATGGGACGGTAATAAACCTTGTCATCACCACCTTCCATTTCCCAGCTACCGTCAGTATGGAACCCCGTCACCACCTGTCCGCCGCCAAGCTGAAAATCACGCCACAGACCGCCAGAAAGCGCCACGGGGCCAAGTCTGACCGCTTTTACTACATTGTTGTGAATCCATGTACTTAACCAGCCATTTCCCCATAACGAACCAAAGATATCACCGTTATTCTGATAAATAGCGCCACCTATATTTAACGCGTTACAGTAGACGATACCGTTAACAGTAAATGAAATACTTCCGTCCGTATTTCGTTGACTGTATAAATGCCATCCCTGTTCATCGCTCAGCTCAATGACTGTTGGACGTTCTCCACCTCCCCACAGACTTAAACCAGCATTCAGTGCAGAATTGTTACCACTCGATAACGTCAGTGTTTTTCCGTTGCCGGTGCGCACGACACCAGTAGCGCGCATATCTGCCAGCATGTGCAGCCCGGAATTGTCGATATAACCGACCTGGGCACTATTGGCATAAATACCCAGAACGCCGTCACTGTGCCACTTAAACCCTGTATCGTTATCGCCGAATACAATCGAATTACCGCCCAGTGCATTGTCAGTACCAATACCCAGTGGGCCGTTAAGCCGCCCCCCGGTAATCGGCAATGCACCCACATCACTGGCTGAAGGTTTATTTACGGTGTTGTAGTCAATAACCCACTGGCGGCTGGTATTCGGTTCCGTTCCCCAGTCCTGGCGCTTTGCGTTCGCGCCCATATGCGCGTAATAGTGCTGAAACCAGACTTCTCCAATTTTCTCAACAAACATATATCCGTAGCTGTACAGCTTGCTGCCATCCGGATAGGTCGGAAAATCAGCGACCGTATCAGAATTCGACACCGCCACCCGCCACCATCCTGGAGTATTAGCTGATGCCATCGTGCCGTTATCGGTAATCTGTCCAATGGCATCTGCGGAAATAGCCTTCACATCTGACGCCCACAGGGTGATATCCCCGGATAATGGATGCCCATTGACCTTACGGTCTGACGGGACGCGTCCGTTCGCATTATCCATAGCCGCTTTAACCGCTTTCGGCGTTGCGGCCAGCGTCTCAGACGTGCTGTCAGTGGCATTGCTGAGCTGGATAATCCCTTTACGCGCTGTAGTGGCGTCCTGAGCTGTATATTTCGCGTTAGCAAGGTCATATGCCACCTTGACCGCTTTCGGTGTCGCGGCAAGCGTCTCAGACACACTGTCAGTGGCATTGCTGAGTTGCACAATGCCTTTACGCGTTGTGGTGGCGTCCTGAGCTGTATATTTCGCATTAGCAAGGTCATACGCTGTCTTGACAGCTTTCGGCGTCGCTGCGAGCGTTTCAGACTCGCTGTCTGTCGCGTTACTGAGCTGAGTAAACCCTTTTTCTTTAAGAGTGGCATCAGGATGACGACGGGATTTTTCATGTTCGGCGAGCCTGTCGTCGACATAATCCTGCGTCGCCATCACCATCGTTGAGTCAATGGACAGCGCCACAGACTCGACACTGCTGACAATAATGACCATGCGGCATGTCTGCGCACGCCCTGAGCCCTCAGCCAGTTCTGGCTTGTAGCTTTCGGCCATATTGGCAACAGCAATCAGCGTCCCTTCATCGTCGTAAAGGCCAAGCTCACGCATCCAGAAGCCGCCCACCTCCGGCGGAATAACCAGCTCGGCCACAATGTAATTACTGTACCGGTTGTCCTGGCTGATTTTATTCAGAGTGTGACGCCAGACCTCATTAACAAGCTGCGTCTGACCGGCATCAGGCACCGGCAGTTTTCCACCGCCGTCACCAACAGCCATAACGTTAAGATTTATTTTCTTACCGCCCGGCATGGTGGCCGCAGCAAGCTTAGCGGCTCCGGCAGTGGTGATAACGGTTTTAAATTTCGTGCTCATTATTCCTCACTTATCCCGGGTAAACCGTAATAATATCGCCATCGCAGGACACGCCGCCGGTATACAAATAACCGGGAATGTCCTGGACAATATTCAGGCCAGTCAGATGACGACTGGCTGGTTTTGCATCCGCAATCAGTCGTTCCATTTCGAAATACATTTCCTCGGTAATGCCACTTTCAAGCACCCCGATATCAAGCCGGAATGTGCCGGGCGGGTCGCTGCTTTCCCACCATTCCGTTACATTGATGACATAGCCGAGAGGCTCCACTACCCGACGGATTGCGCCGATAGTCCCCTTGTGGCAGTGAATGAAATATGCATCACGGATAACGGCACGTTTTGTTCCCTCCGGCCAGTTCTCATCCCACCGGTCGACAGAAAACGCCCACGCCAGCCACGGCAGCAAATTTTCCGGACAGGTGTCAGGGTTCCACAACGCGCGGATGTTGACCGGCGTTCTTTCAATCTCGGCACATGCCCTTGCGGCGGCAACCTCCAGTGGCGATGAGCCTACCGGCAGCAATCGTGAGTCATTCATCAGAGCCCCCGATTACAAGGCTGTAGTCAGTGCAAAAGGACGCCTGTGTGTTATCGAGAACAATATCCGCGACCGGTGCCGCCAGCTCCACCCGCTGAACACCCTCAACATGCAGGGCGGCATAAATCGCTGATTTACGGATATCGCGCCCGAGGCGGTGCTGCGCGCTGATATAGGCTTTCAGCTTTGCCTCAGCCGCCGCCCTGATGGGTTCACTTTCCGGGCCGGGATAAAGATAAAGCGTGGCGTTAATCTGGTAGTTAACAATTTCGGCTGACTGTACCGTCACCCGGTCAGCGACCGGCCTGACATCTTCTGCGTTCAGGGCATTGCGCACAATTGCAAGCAGTTCCTCAGATGCGACGCCGTTGTTTTCACGAGACAACACGGAAATCGTCACACAGGCTGGCGACGGGCTGATAACTGAAATATCGCCGACGCGCCCGTCAGCACTACGGCCATGATACTGGTACGACCCGACAGACCCCGCCACGCTCAGTCCCTCAAAAGCCTGCTGTATACGCAGACGATAATCGGCGTCGAGTTCCATTTCTGCCGGGGTGGGTGGAATGGTGGTGTCATCAGCAGGCGTGACGACAAGGCGCTCAACACTGAAATTCGCCCCGATATTATCGAGGTCACTGCCTATGGCATAAGCCAGCATCACTGCGCGTGCAGCTTCATTGACACGCTGACGCCAGATAACCTCGCGGTAGGCGTTTTCCTGCAGCAATTTAACAATTGGCTCAGACTCAAGTGCGAGCGTCCGGGCGACGGCTTCCTGCTGGTCTTCCGGATAGAGCGAAATCAGCGTTGCAATGCGCTCCGCAAGGATAGTTTCATAGTCCAGTTCCTCGACCACATCAGGAACAGGTAGCAGACTCAGGTCAACAGTTGCCATAGTGGTTTAACTCAGTGAAACAGTGGTTGAAACTGACGCACCAGTATCGGTACGCATCCCGGTAATATCGACATACATTTCGCCAGTGTCTCCTCGCTCAAAGCTGATGGAGGTAAGCCTGATGCGTGGCTCCCACTTCTGGATCGCGGAATAGCATGCCACCATGATTTGCAGCCTAAGCGCCGGGTTTTGCGGCATATCAATCAACGCAGACAGGAGCGAGCCATATTCACGACGCATTACCCGCGAGCCGACCGGCGTCAGCAGAATGTCGCGCATGCTCTGGCTGATATGTTCACTGTCACTGATACCGAGGCCGGTATTGCGGTTCATCCCCATATAACGCGCCGTCATCTGGTGTCCTCCGTCCAGCTCCCGCCCCGTTGCACGCCGCCGTGACCGTGGTCATCGACCTGTACGCCGTTTGATTTAAACGTACCGCCGGTATGTTCAATGTTTCCACGCATGGTGCCTCCTTTCTGCACCTCAAGCGTGGCCGTCGTCAGTTTGTTGGTGCATACCACCTCCGGGGTGTCGAGGGTGATACGTTCTGCCGCTTTTACCAGTACCACCGGCACGGTGGCGGTAATGGACTCCGATGCCGTCACATCGGCAGTCTTGATGCCGCTGACCGTCAGTGCACCGGTTTCCGGCTCATACTCCATAACAGCGCCGTCGGGGAACACCACATGCCACGCATCCGCCGAGGCTGACGGGGCAGGGTTATCGTCGGAGAAAATCCCCGGCAGCACGAAAGCAGTATCAAGCTCGCCACCAATTGCCAGCAGCAGCACCTGCTCACCGACCGAGGGAGCCCACCATGTCCGCGAACGACCGGCGCGGGTGGTCAGCCAGTTCAGCCATGCAGTCTGGATCCCGCCGCTTTGTACGCGGCACAGCCCCTGCGCGGTATCGACCTCAGTCACCACACCTGAGCGGATGAGGTTGCGAATCGCGCGCGCGAGCTCCTGTATTGTGGATAACGTATTCATAGTGCAAGGATGCCTCTGGTCTGGAGTCGCGCCAATTCGCACGGCTCCGGTGGTGGTTCACACAATATTTATTTACCGAGATG
The DNA here is from genome assembly GCF_046552175.1 of Salmonella sp. SAL00672. NCBI lineage: Bacteria > Pseudomonadati > Pseudomonadota > Gammaproteobacteria > Enterobacterales > Enterobacteriaceae > Salmonella > Salmonella sp. SAL00672. Next base: position 767,026 of record NZ_JBGDUQ010000002.1, read on the forward strand.
CCTGATAATGATGTCTTCAATCATCTGCTCATCGTCGCGGGTGAAACCGAGCAACGGGCGCGCCGCGTACTGCACATCCCGGCTGTGACGATTTGGCCGGTCTTTGAGGCCATACTGATGCACCCGCGCCATGCGCTGTACCCTGCCGGTAAATTCCACCACCGCCTCACTGTCGCTGCCTTTGGCTTTCATAAAGCGGTTAGTGCGCAGTCTGGCGAACATTTCGCGCCTGATACGGCCTTTCTTACTTCGCACCGGCTGGCGCTTTCGGGCGGCATACGGGGTGCCGTCGGGTGCCTGCTGTCGCCTGATGCGCTGCTGCTGACTGGCGCGCAGTTTTTTTGCAATGTCAGCCGCCATTTGACGACGCGCCGCCGGTGACAGGCTGGCAATCAGACCGGCAATGCGTTCCTGCAGCGCGGTTAACTCACTCATCCCACTTACTCACCAGCTCGCCGTTAACGTACAGCTCGACCGGGCGCGTCACTGGCTCAGGCAGCGGTGGCTCAGGGGCATAGCTGACATGCAATGCGCCGTCGACCTCTTTGACGAGCGTGCGCTCGGTGAGTCTCAGGCTGATACTGATATCGAGCGAATCGTCGTTATTGATATCAATCATCCATGTGAATCCTTTCTCCCGCCCGTCGTCGGTGGTCATAATGTCCGGCTGATGCTCACGCAGCCATGCCTGTACCGGCACAAATATCAAATCGAGGTCGCCGGTAAAGTCAGTCACCACCACGTTAAGCACGTACACCTTTTCAAACGACAGCGAGCTCTCCAGTCGGGAATCCGTATGCCCGTTATCAGCGAACAGGCGCAGCATATCGGGGTTGTTTCGGAGCTGCGGCACGGCGTTAATCAGTGCCTTGCGCAGGCTTTTGTGCTTCTGCATCGAGTTCATCCTGACAGTGTTTGACGGTTTTGACCTGCAGCGCGCAGGCGGTCAGCGCGCCCTCAAGGCGGCGGATATCCGCGCTCAGGTCACCATTAGTTTTCGGATCACTTCCCGGCATCGGGCAAAGGCTCACCCTCGGGCATCCGCTGACCACAATCACCGGCGCTGGCGCAGGCGGCGCGGGTGTGCAGCCTGCGCACAGCATCAGGCAGAGGAGCGTTATACCAGCGGCGAAAGGCTTCATTTTCATCAAGTAACCTCGTTATCGTCTGCTCGCGGCGGTTTGCTTCTGCGCCTGCCTTTGCGAGCTGTTCGCGCAGTGCCACCTGCGCGGATTCATTACGTCGGGCGAGCTGGCCAGCGACACTGAGCTGATTTTTCAGCATGCCAATCGTCGCCTTTTGCTCGCTCGCAACGCGGTTTGCCGTCTCAAAGGAGCGGGATAAATTGCCATTCTCATGGCGCAACCACATCAGACCGAGCACGGCCAGCACAAACAGCGTTATCAGGACTTTCATGCCACCACCCCGCCAGCCGTGCGCCAGACGGTAACCAGCTTTTCGAGACTGTGCTCGCGCTGGCCGTAACCGGCACCCGGCAATGACGCCCAGATATTCCGGCAACGGGAAACAGCACGCTCAATACGCCCCGCCCGGATATCGTCAATAGCACCGCGCTCCCGGATTAACTGGATCGCGAGCTTGTCCTGCGACAGTGGGCTGAAATCAGGCAATGCGAGCTGTTTTTTATAGTGCGGCCAGAACATATAAAGCTGCTGGTAACGCCCCGATGCCGTGGATTTCTCGCCACGGCGATTAAACACTTTCGCGGGTCGGCCATGTGCGAAAGGGTGGTCGCTGTAATCGGTGAAAATCTCTGGCCTGCCATCAAGGCCGGTAACAATGACGTCGTAGCCACGGTTTTTCGTCAGCGGATGGTTCGCCGTTCCTTCGGAATACGCCAGCATGTCCAGAAAGGCGGCGATATTCTGGTGAGTATTAATGACCGGCATCGCCTTCCCCCTTCTGTGACTTAAAGCGGCGCTGAATGGCGATTTCCACCACCTGATAACCGGCAATACCGAGCATGGATCCAATACCGCACACAGCGGGCAGTGACATATCAGGAAACTGCACCAGAACAACACCGGCGACCATTGAGACAAAACCGCCGAGCAACATGCGCCCGATAAACAAACGCGGGGTGATGGGTTCACCGCCTGCCAGCACTTTTCCGACCACAATCAGTGCCCCAATCACAAACAGTGACAGGACGCCTTTTTCCCCTTCTGTCATGGTTTACTCCCAAAGATTGATAGTTTCAGTTACGGGTGAATACGGCACATCGGGCAGGTCAATTGCCGTGCCATGCGGCAGAATGACGCCCAGCTCAGACAGGCCGGGATTAGCCTGCAGCACCGTTTCAACAACGCCCTCAGTGCGCCCGTAATACCTGGCGCAAATCACGTCGAGGGTGTCGCCCTGCATCGACCTGACCTTCATCAGAGCTGGCCCACGATGCAGCGCGGTTTGTCCTGCAGACGCGCGACCGACCAGCGCATATCCCGCCACAGGTCATCAATGGTGGTTTCGACGCTGTCGGCTTTTTTGTCACCCTTGCCGGTGGCTTCAACACCGCGATAGCGCTCATACAGGGTGGCGGTTGCCATCGCCGTTACGGCGCTCAGATAGTGGAAAATACGCACATTCTCGCCGTCGATTTCCTCAGCAGGCACGTCGGCCAGATGCTTAAACCCGGCGGCAGTCTGGCGCAGCCGGTAGTCGTAAAGCTCCGCATTGGTTTCCGCCATGCCGGTTCTGATGGCATGGCGCAGGCGCGCATCGGAAACCGTCTGCTCAAGCCGCATCAGCTCGCGCACGCGCTTCGGATCCACATCAGGGAAAAAGAACGTGTTTTTAATTACTGCATCGCCCGTCTCCGGTACGGGAATCACCACGCCCGGTACGTCCTGCGGTTCGTCGGGCTGGTTCAGAATCACTGTCGTCATGACAACCTCATCAGGTTGGGCGGTGGACGCCGGTCGCTGTCAGGGTCAAAACCCGCTTTGACCGGCGTGCCGCCCGGCTCGGGGAGCGTTCAGTTAACCGGCGGTTTTTACCGCCTTTGATGGACGCCCGCGCTTTGCTGCCGGTCTGGCGACAGGTTTGCGCGTGCGCGGTTTAGTCGTTTTACGAGGTGGTGCCTCCGCTTTTGGCTTCAGTGCGCGTTCCAGCCGCTCAATCTCCTTGCGCACACCGGCATTGCGGTCGAGCTGCATCGCGCGCTGAAACTGCGCCAGCGCCTCTGCATTCATACCGGCATCACGCAGGGTCAGGCCTGTCACCTTATGCAGACGGGCGCGCACCATATCGGGAACGTCAGCACCGTCGGTCAGGTCGATAGTGGTCTGCAGCCAGGAAAGGTCGACAGACTCACCGGCATCGCGCAGACGCTGCGCGGCAAGCGCCACTTCTTCAACCAGCATGTAAGGTGTTGTGCGGCGATGGTCAGAGGTGAGGCCGTATTTCAGTGCGTAGGGGGCAATTTCCAGAGCGCCAGCGATATCACCGGCATCGAGACGCCACAGCATGACGGTCATAACAATGTCATCCTGCGCACCACGACCATCAGCCAGCACACCGGCGACCCACGGCGCATAGAACGGCAGCAGCTCGCGCTTTTTCTCGGCTTTACGTTCGTTTGAACGGATGTTTTTTAACGTGCGGCGGTCATCGGCCAGCTTAACCAGCATCTGCTCATAGGCGGTTGCATGGCGCAGCGGGGCTTGCTCCCGCTGCGCGGCTTGAGAGGCCGAGACCCGCATCATGTGACGCTGTGCGGGGCTCGTCATGGTTTAGGCTCCGCTTTCCGGTGCTGCAGGTGCGGTGAAATCGCCCAGGGTGATGTTTTCCAGCAGGCACCCGGCGGCATACGCCTCGACCACATAGTCGATATTCATCGACTCGTAGTTTTCAACGCGGTCTTTTTTCGGGTTTTCATCAATGCTGCGGCGGTGGCTCTCATCCATGAAATAGATAGAGAGGTTTTCCAGAGTAGTTACCAGTACGGCATTCGCCGGGAAGTACGGCACGCGCACAGCAGGCAGGTTGCCGATTCGCTTCTGGCTGATGATGATATCTGCCGCGAGCGCCTCGCTGTTTTCCTGCGGCTTGTTCACCAGCGGGAAATATTTGTCGGCCAGCAGCTTACGGCCAACGATGGCAACGAGTTTCGGGTCATCCTGATAAACCTCGTCAATCAGGTTGTTGGTGGCATCCATCACCAGCGCGTCGAGGTTCTCATAGTCACCGTTTCGACCAACGCGAATCACTGCCGAAACGACCTTACCGTCAGTATCGGTGATATTGCTCATCACACGTGTCGGGGCTTCATTGCGGTATTTCTGCAGCCAGCCGACGGCCACATCCTGCAGCATCGGATTTTTGGTACGGTCAGAGGTGGCGGCGCGGGTGGTACCGTTAAAACCAGCCATGATGAAATCGAGCGCCTGACGCTTGACAATGGCGTCGCGGATACGGCGCTGGAAGTCCTGAAAACGCGCCCACAGGTCGAGGGTTTTATATTTCAGGTGGAAGTCAAAGTTAATCTGGTCGCACTCGTACTTGTTGGATTCAAGCGCGGTGAAGTCTGCGGTCTTACGCTCATCATCGCCCGAGGTATCAGTCGTGCTGGCGATAGTACCGGTCACACCGACGCCGATTTTCTCACCCTTCATTTCTGCGACCGGCAGAATATTAATCGTCTGCAGAAACGCGGATGACTCCTGCACTTTGTTCATCAGCGTTTGCGTGACGGACGGCTCGACGGTGAATTTTTTACTGACATCATCAGTGCTGATGCCGTTCAGCTCAGCGACGCGGGTCAGATAGGCATTAAACTTAAAACGGGTTTCCGGGCGCATAGTCTTTCCTGTTTGAATTTATCGGTTAGTCACTGCATCGGGCGGGGTTGCCGCCCGGTTTCTGTTCTGCGGTTTATCAGCAGTCGGTCAGCAGCTCATCGCCACCGCCGCCGCTGGCTTTCGTGCGTCGCGGCTGGCTGAAACTTTCGGTTTTATCGAGGGTGGTTTTCAGGGCGGAAAATGCCTGGCTGGTTTCTTCAACCTTGCCGGTCAGCTCCTGTTTAAAGGTGGCTAGCACGGTTTCCATATCGGAAAGACGCTTATCCTGCGCAGTGAGGTTGGTCTGCACATGCTCGCTGACGGCGGTCACCGCCTCATGCACATCATTCATGCGCGCATCGTCGCTGACCTGCTTACGGCTGAAAATGGCTTTCACTTTGTCAGTCAGGGCGGTAAATACCGTTTCCGGTTGGTCTTCAAACTCCAGCTCGGCAAGCGTTGCCGCTGAAATCAGGTTTTCAGGGTTAGCCTTAAAGCGGTTAAGCGGGTTGTGTTTTGCATTGCGACAGAATTCGAGGTATTCGGTGCCGAGGCTTGCCGGGTCATCGGTCACAGCCAGACCAACGAGATAGCATTTGCCGGTATTGGCAAAATTCGGCTGAATTTCCATTGAGGTGTAGACCTTCTGCGCGGCTTTATTCATCGCAATAAGGTCATCGGTCGGGGTGATTTTAGCGAACAACGCCCATTTGCCGTTAAGCGCAGAATCGTCGTCAATTTTCTCGGCTTTCAGCTCGACCACATCGCCATAACGCTTGAATATGCCATCAGGCAGCAGGCCGCGCAGGTGTTCAAGGTTGATACGGCAACCGTAGACGCGCTGGTCATAGGTTTCGGCCATTTCCTGAATATCACTGGCGCTGATAATGCGCCCGTCGCAGGTATCACCCTCGACGCCGATGCGAAAGAATTTTGAGACTTTTTTTGCCATTGTCAGGAGTCCTGAGGTTAGGGTTACTGGTCAACGCCAGTTTCCAGACTCAGGGCACGCCAGACCACTAACGACGGCTGGACAATCGCCCACACAACAGCACCTTAGCGAATCACTGACGGCCATTAAGTAGCCTTGCCCTGAATCCACTACGGCGAGGCATCAATGACCATTTCCACCGATACAACCTTGTTGCATGACCCGCGACGACAGGCATCGCTGCTTTACTGGCAGGGCTTTTCCGTGCCACAGATTGCCGAAATGCTGCAGGTCAAGCGCCCGACCGTGCAGAGCTGGAAACAGCGCGACGGCTGGGACGGCATCGCACCGATTTCCCGTGTCGAAAGCAGCCTTGAGGCCAGGCTGATTCAGCTCATCGCCAAGCCGCAAAAGTCAGGCGGTGACTTTAAAGAGATTGACCTGCTTGGGCGGCAGATTGAGCGACTGGCGCGCGTTAACCGCTACAGCCAGACCGGCAACGAGGCCGACCTTAACCCCAACGTTGCCAACCGTAACAAGGGGGAACGTAAGAGGCCGAAAAAGAACTTTTTCAGCGATGAGGCTGTCGCAAAGCTGGAAGAAATTTTCTTCGACCAGTCTTTCGAATACCAGTTGCAGTGGTACCGGGCAGGACTGGCGCACCGTATTCGCGATATTCTCAAATCCCGCCAGATTGGCGCGACGTTCTACTTTTCCCGCGAGGCACTGCTGCGCGCGCTCAAGACCGGCCATAACCAGATTTTTCTGTCGGCCAGTAAAACTCAGGCTTACGTGTTCCGGGAATACATCATCCAGTTTGCGCGACTGGTTGACGTCGACCTGACCGGCGACCCGATTGTCATCGGCAACAACGGCGCAAAGCTGATTTTTCTCGGCACCAATTCCAACACCGCACAGAGCCATAACGGCGACCTGTATGTCGATGAAATATTCTGGATCCCGAATTTTCAGAAGCTGCGCAAAGTCGCATCGGGCATGGCCTCGCAAAAGCATCTGCGCTCAACTTACTTTTCGACACCTTCCACGCTGGCGCACGGCGCTTACCCCTTCTGGTCTGGCGAGCTGTTCAACAAGGGGCGCGCCAGTGCCGCTGACCGCATCGAAATCGACATCAGTCACAGCGCGCTCGCCGGTGGGCTTCTTTGCGCTGACGGACAGTGGCGGCAGATTGTCACTATTGAGGACGCCCTTGCCGGTGGCTGCACCCTGTTCGACCTCGACCAGCTCAGACGCGAAAACAGTGATGAGGACTTTAAGAACCTGTTTATGTGCGAGTTTGTCGACGATAAGGCATCGGTATTCCCGTTCGAGGAGCTGCAGCGCTGCATGGTCGACGTGATGGAAACATGGGAGGACTTCGCCCCGTTCGCCGACCATCCATTCGGCTCGCGCCCGGTCTGGATTGGCTACGACCCGTCCCACACCGGCGACAGTGCCGGATGTGTCGTACTCGCGCCGCCGGTGGTTTCGGGTGGCAAGTTTCGCATGCTGGAGCGTCACCAGTGGAAAGGCATGGACTTTGCCGCGCAGGCAGAAGGCATCCGCAGGCTCACTGAGAAATACAACGTCGAATACATCGGCATTGACGCGACCGGCCTCGGTCTCGGCGTATTCCAGTTGGTGCGCTCATTCTACCCGGCGGCTCGCGGTATCCGTTACACGCCAGAAATGAAAACCGCAATGGTGCTCAAGGCGAAAGACACGATTCGCCGTGGCTGTCTGGAGTACGACGCCGGTGCAACTGACGTCACACAGTCGTTTATGTCCATCCGCAAAACCATGACCAGCAGCGGGCGCAGCGCCACCTATGAGGCCAGTCGCACCGAGGAGGCCAGTCACGCTGATATCGCATGGGCCACCATGCACGCCCTGTTAAACGAACCGCTTTCTGCCGGTAGCGGCATGCAGCCTAAATCTATTCTGGAGTTCAACTAATGGGTAAGCAAAAATCCCGTAAAGCCGCCGCGCAGAAAGCCCGCGCACCACAGCAACTAAAAGCCAGCGCACCGCAAAAAATGGAGGCGTTCACCTTCGGTGAGCCGGTGCCGGTGCTCGATAAGCGCGACATTCTGGATTACGTCGAGTGCATCAGTAACGGCAAATGGTACGAGCCGCCGGTCAGCTTCTCCGGGCTGGCAAAAAGCCTGCGCTCTGCAGTGCATCACAGTTCACCGATTTACGTTAAACGCAACGTGCTCGCGAGCACCTACATTCCGCACCCGCTGCTGTCCCGTCAGGATTTCAGCCGCTTTGCACTCGACTATCTGGTATTCGGTAACGCCTTTCTTGAGCAGCGCCACAGCGTCACCGGCCAGTTAATCAAACTGCTGACTTCACCGGCAAAATACACCCGACGCGGGGTCGATGATTCGGTTTTCTGGTTTGTGGAAAACTTCACTCAGCCGCATGAATTCGCACCCGATACCGTGTTCCACCTGCTGGAGCCTGATATTAATCAGGAGATTTACGGCCTGCCTGAATATCTCAGCGCACTTAATTCCGCCTGGCTGAATGAATCCGCAACGCTGTTCCGCCGCAAGTATTACCAGAACGGCGCGCACGCAGGTTACATCATGTATGTGACTGACCCGGCGCAAAGCGCGACTGACGTCGAATCGCTGCGCGATGCAATGCGTAACTCTAAAGGGCTCGGCAACTTTAAAAACCTGTTTTTCTACTCACCGAACGGGAAACCGGACGGCATAAAAATCGTGCCATTGAGCGAAGTCGCCACAAAGGATGACTTTTTTAACATCAAGAAAGCCAGCGCTGCCGACCTGATGGATGCGCACCGCGTACCGTTCCAGCTCATGGGCGGCAAGCCTGAGAATATTGGCTCAATGGGTGACGTTGAGAAGGTGGCAAAGGTCTTTGTGCGTAACGAGTTATCGCCGCTACAGGACAGGTTCAGGGAGGTAAACGACTGGCTCGGTATGGAGGTCATCAGGTTCAAAGAGTACACCCTCGACAACCCGGAATAATCCCCCCTCAAGCCGCCAGTATTGGCGGCTTTTTCATACCCCGCCACCATCACGCCTCAGACGCGCCACACGCGCACAACCACACCAGCCCACCAACGAACCGACAGCGACCACGAAAGCGCCATCACGACGCGCTCAGACGATAATTTTTAATATTACGCACCACCGCTGGCGCGCAATGCTTTCCCCGCCACGCCTGCCCGCTTTATGGGTCGGTTTTAATGCAGTTGCATGACCATTCTGGATCCGCGCCAGCTCTGGCGGCGCAGGGCCAGAACGGGCAAGCCTGAAGCATGCAAAACCATGCACCTGTTGCATGCACAGCTTATTTATTGATAAATCACCTTAAATTCACAAAAATCACGGACATTAGCTATTTCCAAACATGATATCCTCTCGATAATTATCGAGCCTATTTTTGAACGGAGAAAGATATGCAAGGTGAAGTTGACGAACAGCAACCCGATGAGATTGGATCTGAGTTTGGATACTATCCAGTAGAAGTTAACATTGAGTCTGAAAATTTTTCTTTACTTACTTTACCCGGCCTCGCTGAGAAAGTAGAGCGCGTTAACAATGACAAAAATGTTGTTAATGGCTGGATATACCCCGGAAACCAAGAGGTATATAACTTTAATGGCGGCATATCCATAATGCCTTATAGTTGCCGAGTATTCGGATTGCCAAAAACGCACATGCTAAAATTAAAAAATACATCCTCGCTAGAAACTATCAACTTTGTTGTGTGGTGTCTGTCTTTTTTCAGTGGAATGAGATTAACAACCACCGATGCTGGTTTTTTAGATGCAACCACTATCAAGCCTGCTAAGTTAACAGACTTTATTCTCGGCAGATGCTCTGAAAAAGCAATCATAGAATTGGCTCTCAATTACATATCTAGCGAGCAAAAAACTGAGAACTCACCAATAAAAATAGCGGCGGTGATGCACGCGCTATTTTTATCTCACAACCCACAATACCTTTCCTTTGAAAAATTCCAGTATCTTTATATGGCATTGGATGGTTGCTTTGCTTTAGCGTGGGCAGAAAAAAACAAGTGCTCTGAAAAAACGCTAAATCACTCCAGGCGGTTAAAGTGGCTGTGCGAAACTTATGGCATACCACGGCCTTCATGGGTCACAGGCAAAAAAAATATTACAACTATCCGCAATGATAATTTTCATGAGGCTATTTTCTATGGTCAACCGCTTTGTTTCTCCAGTGTTAATAGCGGTCAATATGGTGATGATATATTACGAGAAATGCAGGCTCTGGTATGTCGCCTACTAGCAGCATTACTCTCTGTAAATGATTGTACATATATCAAATCTAAGGTCGACTCGGTAGAGTACCATTCATTAAAACTAAATTAACACTAACGCCTCGCGTAGCTCGTTGTTCAACCCCGTCAGCACTGAAAGCGAGTTTCAGCGCCGACGGCGTTTGCTATGGTCTACGTGGTGGCGGTGCATAATGTGCCGGTCTGCTGATATTATCCAGTTTGCCATAGTTATCCCTGACGATTTCTGCACACCCGACCAACTCTGCTGGAGTCAGGTTTTCATTGACCATTATCGTCTGCAGACGATGAACGATAGCCATAAGTTTTATGCTTTTAGTTTTGTGCTGCGGAATTTCGCCCGGTAGTCGATGCATATTATCGCCCTCAATGAATTTTATTTAGTGTCCTCAAGACGCCACTATAAAATCCGATAAGGTAACGTCCCATTCATCACGGGTGTGTAACCAATAACACATCGAGAAACTTTGAAAGGTAGAACTAACGCCTCGCGGTGCGAGTTGTTCAACCCCGCCAGCACTGGAAGCAAGTTTCGGCGCCGGCGGCGTTTGTTAATGCAGCCAGCTATCGTCCTCCCATACCTGCTGCATGATTTCCATTACTCGTTTTTTATCTTCGTCCAGTTTCAAACCGCTTAGCTCAACGCCATTTGCGGAGCCTTTGCGAATGCGGATAGCAGTCTTTGGGTAAATAGGTTGAAGGTTGCGGTACAGTTCTGCCTCAAGTGCATCCAATGTTGCCTGACTAATTTTTTGTTCTTTATCCAACGTGATATTGATTCTCATAATCTAATCAGCCTTATAAAAAATATCATCTTCGGTTTCGTTATTTTCGCTGTTTGCTAGGTCTGCAATGAGAGTGAGCGCGAGCTTTAAGTCTGATGGCTTGCAGTTTGCAATCAGAGATACCTCGGCAATAAATTGCACACAAGCCCACTTTTGCTGCGTTCGGCTGAAATGTTCGCCAACCATGAAATCCCTCCCATAGGGTGTACTGTATATTTATACAGTAGCACGTATTGGTAAAAGATGGGAAGAAAAAAATGAACAGGGTGATTGTTGTATGTTCATGATATGGATGTGAATTACTCAGATATTGGTTTTTGCTGCTTCAGCCATCGCAGCAACACGATTAAGGATTTTCCTGGCTTTAGCCTGATGCGATGGCGCTGCGGAAAATATTTCACCTTTGGACGTTCCGCGTAGCCATTTGCCATCAAAACAACTTTTACCACCGGCCATCAGGTGCAGGGCTTCGCCCCGGCTGATTGTGATGCCGGTAGTCAGATGTATCTCGTCGATAGTTTTCGCTATAGCTGCGTTTTGCTCATCCGTTCCGTGGATAAATTTTCGCCGTATTGCTGGCTTTTGCTTCCTGAGTCGGTTTGTCAGCTCTCGTTTTTCACGTCGACTTAGGGGTTTAGATAAATCGAGTTCCGGTGGATCGCTTTCGCTTCCCGTACAGTTATTGACAGAACTCCGAGAGGGCGCAGGTGCGCCCTTAACGTCAACGGCCAAATCAACGGCACGCTTCGGCACAATTTTCCACTGCGTAAGCCGGGTTAAAATCGGAGTGCCTGCACCAATGGTGGAATCGTACACACCTTTGATACAGACTATTTCCTCACCATACTGATTAAGCTCTGTTCGCGGCTCGTAAAGAGTGCGCACCTGTAATTCGTCCCGACGGACGAAAGGCCCACCCTGAGCGTTAACATAGTCAGCCCAGCGGCCATAATGAGCGGCGTCATGTACTTCGGCGAATTCAACACTAAGCACCCTTGCCGTTTCTGGGTCAGCCATTTTTCTAAGCTCCCTATATACCGTCACAGGAGCACCGCCGATAAACTGAAACTGACGGATATGCCAGCGAGCCGCCCATGCTGAAACGGCGGGTGCCGTCTCTTTTAGCAGCTCACCGCTTTCGTCATCGGTTTCGTCATCGAGAGCATAACCGTCGATGTTTTTAGAGATGTATTTCGCGACATAGCCGGTAGCACTGCCTTTCTCCGGGTCGATAGCCTCAGCATGAAAGCGGGCTTTTTTAGCCTTATCACTTTTAAGTTCGTGGTGGTCTTCCTCCCATGCATAATCGCGGATGATGAGGCGCACGCGCTCGACGTCTTCTGGCAACATGAATATAAGCATGTGCCAATGCGGCGTTCCGTCGTGATGAGGCTCGGCAACACGTATGCCGAAAATGCGAATTTCTTCCCGATGTAGCTTGGCACGAATGCGCGCCCAAAGGCCGGTTAGGTAGCTCTGCGTGTCCGATGGGCTGGCTCCGTTCCATTTGCTGTTACGGTATCCCGCTTTAGTCGTGGCGTGATATTTAGACGGTGCGGTCAGGGTGTAAAACTCCCCGACGTATCCGAGTTCATTGCAGATATTTTCAAACCCACGGATGCGGGTCATCAGCTCGCAGCGGCGTATCGCAGGGTTAGCGACCGAGCCGTCAAATTTTTCAATCAGGCTGATACGGTTGCCGTCTTCGTCTTCGAGATCCAGACCTTTGAGAAATTCACGAGTGCGGCGCTTTTGTTCACGCCAGTCAGTCACGCAGTTTTTACTCGCATAGGCATGCTTTTTCTTACTGACGTTGCCGACAGCAATTTGCAGATGTTCGCGCCATGCAGCCGCAATGCGACGCAGACGACCACGCCACCACACATCGTTAAACATGCGAGCGATGGCCGGGGCAATTTCATCTTCTCCGACATATTTCTTTGTCACCCGCTCCCAATGCGGAGGGGTAACATTGAATTGCATAGAAATAAAACCGGCGCGCATGTACCAGGTGTACAGCGTTTTAAGCTCGCTAAATCCGGTGTCATCAATGTCAGCCAGTTCAGCACGAATGAAATTAGCGATATCAGCGGCCAAAAGGTCGATATCGGCGCGTGACATGTCCGGGAGGCGGTTAAATCTGGCGACCATATTGACCATGCGTGACGCCAGATATTGCATAAGTTCAGTATCAAAATGACTGCCAAAAACAGCGGCTGATACATTGCTGTTAATACCCGCGCACTCGTATTTTTTTGCGACCAGTTCAAGACGCGGCAATGCCTTTTTGCAGAAGCTGATTAAAAAAGCATTGGCTCGTTGACTGCCCTGATTTTGCTCCAACACCGCAGCGGTTCGATAAACATCAAAACGCACGCACTCAGGCTGGAGAGAAAGCACCTTTTTCGCATGCAGCAAAGCCGCGAACATACGGTCGCGGCGATACTGTTGGTCATAGGTAAGATATGGGCTGGCTATTGCCGACCGTGGAGCGTTCCACGGGTAAGCATAGTTAACGCTTACCCGCATAGTTCCCCCATTTGCCTGCGCTGTATGCTTAACATCACATATCCGGGAGCCCACTCGTTAAGGTCAGTTACATGAGTCACCAGCACGTAGACAAAAGCGCCGGTAAAACCGACCTTTTGCGGATCATATTCGCAGTGGCCATACTCGTTTAAGCAAAGTAAATCCCCTACAGCAAAATCACGGTCAGCAAGACGAAATTCGGCTTTTTTCGTTCCATTGAGGACAGCCTGAAAAAACTCAGGCCGAATTTTTAGTTGATGTGTTTTTCTCATGCCGCCGCCTTGATTGAGGAGGCGCACATTTCTCCGATACGCTCGATTTCAGCGGCCATTGCGTCAAGAGTGGTAATTGATGACTGCTGAATATGGTGATGAATCAGGCCGGAAATAAGCTGGTTAATCTTAGGGTAATAGCCGATAGTGTCGAGCCACTCCTCGCCAGCTTTTTTACCAGACTTAACGACTTTTTTTTCATTAAGGATGAATTGATACTGGTCGCTGGTAATAACCCATTTGTCGCCAATGGTGATATGAATGCTCATTTGTTTATCTCCATATATGGAGCGCGAGGAGCGGCACGGAGCATATCTTTGTATCTGGCGGTTAGCGCTTCGGTTGTCCAAACTTTAGAAAGCTTGATGCGCGCCAGCATATCGCCAGTAGGTTCTGCGGGTACTGCTACCCAGCCATCTGGAACAATACGAGCCTTTCGGTATTCCTGAAGTTCTTTAAGCTCATCTATCTCATCAAGCAAATTTAAGACGATGAGTACCCCGTACTGCCTTATCAGCTTTTCAATCACCCCCTCCGCTTCTTCCACATCCTGCATAACTGAGAGGCTGCTCTGATTTTCTTCATACCATGCATGGGCAGATTGATAGTTTTCAACGGCCTTATTCAGCGCCATGCGCCACTCTGATAACTGGTTATTAGCCATTTATACGCCCCTGTAGTGTTTTGATTTAAGTTCGGCGATTTTCTGGCAGGTCACGCAAAAAGCCACGCCCGGAATCGCAGCGCGGCGAGCTTCCGGGATTGGTGCGTCACATTCTTCGCAAAGAAAACGGGAAGGCGCAGCGATACGGCTGCGCGCGTTGCTGATGTGGCGCTCGCGGTCTTCCTGCTCGCGCTGTTGTGCTAAATCCATTGCGTCGGCCATTAGTGCAGCTCCTGTGATTCATTCTCAAAGCGGATTGCTTCACGACGCAGCAGTTCGGCAGCTTCGGTGCCACTCATACCCTCTTTGGTGATATGGATAGCCAGTGCCTCAAGGCGGATGGAAACAGCGAGCGCGCGGTCTTTACGCTCTTCTTTTTTGGCTTCTTTAAACAATTCATCCAGCGTGTTTTTTCCTGCATTTCTCGGTGTTGAAAAATAAACAACTCGACTCATAAATCCTCCTGAATTTAGGCAAAAGAATACCCGGCGGGTTTACGCCATTAATTTCTGCCGTTGGTTAATTCGGCATGGTTAGCCGTTTTGGAAATAAGCTCACTACTGCACGAAAATGATTCATCGCTGTAATAAGCGCTTTTTTCTCGTCAGTAGTCAGCTCACTTAATTCGAGCTCATGACGAGCCGCCGGTATTTTTGCCAAAAAGAAAATAGCGGCCAGCGCCCGATTATTTTCTTCAAATTGTGGGTCACGTTTATCGCGCATATCATCGACAAAACGCTCAACCTCTTTCCAGCTATCGCCCCAATATCTCGCGCGCAATTCAGCCACATGATTGAGACCAGCCAGACGTTCACCTGCTTTTAGCGGAACAGTCGCGAAAACAGCTTCGATAGCCATGATTCCCCCTGCTTTTGAGTAGAGAGGCCAGCCAGTAAATCAGCCTGTGAGCGGCTCGGGTGCCAGCGCTTGCCGTCCTTACCTGCGATCCAGCCGTGGCCGTAGTGCATGCCGGGGCTTTGCTTTACGAGCAGAGACGCGAATGACGGTTCACTTTTCAGCATACGCACCTCAAATCAGACCAAACGATGCGCCAATACCACTCATGGTATCGACCACGCTCGACATAGCGGGATTAGTCTGCAGACGTGCATGCAGCGCCAGTGCCGACAATGACAACATGCGAATGCCAGCGTTAACGCTTTCAATCATGTTGTGCTTACGGGCAGAGGTCAGACGTTCATCAGATACCGCACCGCTTGCCAGTTCGCCGAGTTCACTCATTGCACGCATGACATAAGACTGCAATTTGTCTTTAGCCAGCTCATTAACCGGCACGCATGGCAGGCAATGAATCTGTGCCAGAAAACCATCAACGAGGGTTGAGTCTTCGGTCAGGTCAGTCAGTAGCCACAATTCAGGCGGCGTGAACTGGTGAGGCTGTTCCGGGTTGAGTTTGTTGCGTAACGTCTGAACATTCATACCCGCACGCTCGGCCAGCTTCGCCATGTTGTGACGCTGCGCAAAAGCCCGGCACGCTTCCTCATAGTGGGGATGTTTGGAAACCTGAAAATCAAACATGTTGAAATCTCCATCAACTTGCATAATCAAGTTCAGTTAAGAGCGGTGCGCTGGTCGATGTAGCGACAATCAATCGCTTGTTGAGTCAGCTTGTCACGCCATGCTTTTACGTTTACGAGGGTGCGGCTTCGTTTAGCTGCTTCCTCTTTGTTGGAAAAGTCTTTGGTCGGAGCTTTTAAAAGGATGCCCTCATCGAGCCATTGCCAGACCAGACGCTCGCTTACACCGCGAGTGGCAGCAAAGTCTTTCACTGTCATTGTGTCTGACATAGCGGAGCGAATCATTGTCTGCAGAGCTGGCAGCATGGCGGTAACGATGGCATCAAATTGTGTTGGATCTAACAGCACAGTTTGATTTTGTGAGTTTTGCGTGTCGTGCGTCGAGATTGATTTTGCATCTGACATATCGCATTATCTCCTGTTATTTGAAATGTAGTGCAGTGGTGTGCATCTTGGTCGATGAACACCAATATAGATCGCTAAATTTTGGTTGTAAACAAAATTCTTGTTGGTGTCATATGTCTAAAAATGATGTTAATGCGTCTGCCGCATTGGAACGTGTCCTTTCTGCATACGGCTTTAAGCAGCAAAAGGAACTAGCCGAAAGGCTTGGCATACATGCAAACAACGTGAGTAGCTGGCTTGCTAGAAACGTAATCCCTAGCAACGTTTTCGTTGAGTGTGCTCTTGATACTGGAGCTGACCTGCGATGGCTAATTAATGGTGAGCTTGCAAATGCAAGATTTGAAGTGGCGAAAACTAAGCTTAAAGGTAAGCAACTCTATGATGAAATCATGGCAAATGGAGGGAGGGCGGTTCTGCGTCGGATTCTCGATGCGTATGGTTTTACTCTGCAAAAAGAGCTTGGAGATTTATTAGGTATATCTTCCGGCACTATAAGCACTTGGGTTAGACGTGATTTTTTCCCCGGTGACGTGGTTGTCACTTGCGCCCTTGATACTGGCGTATCGTTAGAATGGTTATCAACCGGAAAAGGCCAGATGCGTAATAGTAATGATGGTGAACCGGCAAATGTTTTAACGATTAGAAAGTGCCGCCTCGAGGCGGGCGAACTCAAAGATATCGGACGCTGGACTCCTGATATATCTATGGCTCCATCAAATACTGATGATTTAGTGTTTATCGATGGTGTGAGCACATCTTGGCTTGTTGATAGTTCTAACTCGAAGATAGGAAATGGTCGCTGGCTTATTGGTATTGATGGCGCACTCGATGTTTTTGACGTAATCAGGTTGCCAGGTGGAAAGGTCAGGTTATCAAATAAGTCTGCTGAGTTTGAATGTAATCTTTCAGATATCACACCATCAGGTGCGGTTATTTTTACTTTGGAAAAGCATGTTTAAGGAGCAGTAATGAAAAGGTTTATATTTGCGATGGTCTGCATTGCACTTTCTTCCTCAGCCATAGCCGCTGAGAAGTTTAAAGAGATAGACGGCGCTGCATATGGTGACAAGTGGCCTCTAACCTTTGAAAAGGCAAAGGTATCATGTGTTAACCGTGCTTATGCTTTTGTGTATGACATCAAAACTGATGATAGATATCCTCTGAATGGCATGGCGGTAGATGCTGTTAAATCAGGAAAGCTGGAGGGGGCTAACTTAGATGACGTATGGAAGGATGACCCTGAGTATGACGGCGTTAAAATTTCAATTTCACCGGTGATTGATGCCGCTACAGCCCTTTGTAATTAATTTTCTTTTAGCCTCGGTATCGCAATGACTGTAAGTAAACAAAAAAGTGGAAAATGGTTGTGTGAACTCTATCCAAATGGTCGAGAAGGGCGGCGTATACGTCGGCAATTCAATACCAAAGGTGAGGCCGAGGCATTCGAAGCATTTACGAAAAGTGAGAATGAGGATAAGCCGTGGCTTGGCAAGAAAGAAGACCGGCGGCGTTTAAGTGAGATAATCCAGCTTTGGCATAATCTGCATGGACAGGCTTTAGTTGCAAGCAAGTCACGATTGGCTAAATTACAGATTGTATGCAATGGTCTTGGTGACCCTATCGCATCCCGCCTTACTGCTAAAGATTGGGCTCACTATCGTGATAAACGGCTTCGTGGTGAAATAGATAATGGATATCACAAAGACCCTGCAAAATGGATCGCCAAACCGATAACTGTCAATCGCGAACAGCAATATCTCGAAGCAGTGTTTAATGAGCTCCGCCGGTTAGGTGAGTGGAGCCTGCCTAATCCGCTCGATGGGATTCGAGTATTCAAAGAAGCTGAGAAAGAAATGTCCTGGCTAACTTTGTCTCAGCTCCCGGAACTGTTTCGAGCCTGCGAGCAATACGGCAAAGAAGACCTCACCATGATTGTTAAGGTGTGTCTTGCAACCGGCGCTCGATGGGGGGAAGCGGAGAGATTGACCCGCCCTCAACTTTCTCCACATAAACTGACGTTCACCAAAACCAAAGGTAAGAAGAATCGCACGGTTCCGATTCCTAAATGGCTGTACGACGAGTTGTCCGAACGTCAGGGCAGAATGTTTAAGCCCTGCTATCAGGAGTTTAAAAAGATGCTCAAACTAACGAACATTGAGCTAACGGAAGGGCAGAAGACTCACGTTTTGCGTCATACTTTTGGTGCGCATTTTATGATGAACGGCGGAAATATACTGGTGCTGCAGAAAATTCTCGGACACGCCAATATTCGAGAAACAATGAAGTATGCGCACTTTGCTCCTGACCACCTTGAACAAGCTGTAACCCTCAATCCGTTATCGCTGTATGTTGGCGACAATATGGCGGCAGAGGTTGCATAACACTGCAATTCACTGCATTTAAAATTACTTTAACTAATTGATTTTAAATGTAAGTTTATGTTTTTGATGGGGTGTTAATAGGAGCGTCTTAACTAAGAACGCGCTTTCGCAACATCCGAAAGCTTGTAGAAAAGAAGGGGCTGGCATTACGCTGGCCCCTTTTTTATGGGGTTGCTCCACGCCATGGACGGTTGCATGATTAGGCCGGGTCTGTGGTCTCAACGCTGAGTCAGAAACGGCCAGGCCCGTTCCTTAATTTAGCGAGCGTTCCGCACGCCGGTGTTTAGCCTGATACATATTTCGATCGGCCAGTTCTTGTAGTTTTTCGGCAGTGGCATGTTCCCATGTCAGCGCAAAGCCAATACTCAGGGTCATCGTTATCCGCTGGCCGTTATGCAGTTCAAAAGGTCGATTAAACGCCTGGGATAGCGCTGCGCAAATACGTTGTACTTCATACTCCGAATGTACATCGTAAAGCACCATCGCAAATTCATCGCCGCCGAGTCGGTAAGTTTGATAACGGCTACCACCGAATTCCGCTAATCTTTTGGCAACCTCTATAAGTACGCGGTCGCCTGCCGCATGTCCCCAGGTATCATTAATATATTTAAAGTTATCGCCATCCAGAAATAACAATGCCGAACTGCTACGAGCGGAATTGTCCTTCATCAGCGCGTTAATACAGCTGCGAAATGCCGCGCAATTGGCAAGCCCCGTCAGCGGATCGTGCAGCGCGGTACGTAGTAACTGGGCATTTTTAGCCTGAAGCCGTAGCTGCCATTCTTCCATCTCATCCAGAAGGCTATTGAAATCCTGCGCAAACAGGTGAAATTCCGCAATACGCTCATCAGGTACCCGGCGTGAAAAATTTCGGTTAGTGCGAACGTCGTGTACAACTTCAGTAATATTTTGCAGCGCATCCACAACGCCATTGTGCAAATAACGCGTGAGCAGCAGGGCAATGCCGGATGCCAGCAGAATACATCCTGTCAGCACTGCCAGCGATAGCCAGATAAAATGACCAATAAGGCTGTCGCGGGCGACAAGCCGTACTTCGCCGATGGCCCTGCCGTTGTGCCAGACGGGTTGTGATACCGGCAATGGAAAAAGCCAGTGGCTAATTAAGCCGATGAGCTTATCGTCTGCGGCTCGCGCATCATAGCGCCATGAGGCGATAGTACGGCCATTTTTATCGCGGACCTCCGCCGCTGAAAATTGTCCCTGGCGTCCCAGTGTGGCGAGCGTTTCCGCTGCGGCCGCGTTATCGGAAAATACCAGTGCCGCTTCAAGGCTATGGGCCATTGTGGCGGCGGTCAAATCGAGATTTTTTTGCGCATACTGTTTGAGCGTAAGGACAGACGCAACGCAAATTAATAGCCAGATCAATGTCATTGTAAGCAGCACGCTGATTATACTAATCCGCCGTAGTGTGCGTTTAAATGTTGGTCTGGACAGAGAAAATTCCTTATTCATGCTTTTGATTCCGTGCAAGCATTAATACTTCTGGATTCACTCTCACGCCGCTATGCGAGAGGGAGTCCAGGTTGACGGAAAATTTGACTTCATCATTGTTAATGATCAGACAAAATGCGCTGCCAATAATACATTCGGTATTTTGCTCGGCAATTAATAACAAGGCATTAACTGGATAATGACGCGTTAACTCCACCTGATAAGCTGGCGATTCATTGCCAAAGTAAAAACCATCACAGCGGGCGCTCAGGGCTTCCTGTGTGGTACGGATGACAAGCGGTTGATAAGGGAAAGCCCAGTCAGCCTCTTCGCTAAGTACCCTGACAAAACGCGCAGATGAAAATATGCATAGCCTTGGCGGCCCGGATAACGCCGGCCAGTGTGTATAACTGACGATACCGGAGACGATGGCGCGTACGGATTTCTCTTCTTCCGTGACGCGTTGAGCATACAGAGGCAAGCTTGCTAATAATAGCGATAATAGAAGGATAAATCGGTGAGAAAAACGCATTAACAAGTCCCCACCATCTTCAGTCGTAAAGCATTAAAATACATCCGTGATTGTTTGTAGCAAAATAACATTATTTTGCCATATCGTCATTATGTCTTATTGATAATATGAATAATTTAAGTGATATCCCTGATATTAAATTCTTGTGATAATGGTATTAATCACCCTATATCAGAAAGTAAAAATATGTGTGCGGAGAAAAAATAATCAAAAAATAGCGAGCATCGCTCATTTTACCGCTTTTCTGAGGCTGGGAATAAAATAATTCACTTGTTGTGTAAAGTTTTTGATACGAAATGAGGGGGTTTAATCGATGATTGCGCATGGTGTAAAGTTTATTTTACGTAATATGGATTGAAATCTTTACTTTTTGTGGTATGGTTTAAACATCCTCGTGGAGGATCAACTATCGCAAACAAGAAAAGACAGGATCGCCATCATGCAAAAAGACGCGCTGAATAACGTACGTATCACCGATGAACAGGTATTAATGACGCCGGAGCAGCTTAAAGCGGCCTTTCCCTTGAGCCTGGCGCAGGAAGCGCAGATAGCGCAGTCCCGGGGAATCATTTCTGACATTATTGCCGGGCGCGATCCGCGTCTGTTGGTGGTATGCGGTCCTTGTTCTATTCACGATCCTGAAACCGCTCTGGAATATGCCCGTCGATTTAAAGCCCTTGCCGCAGAGGTCAGCGATAGCCTCTATCTGGTAATGCGCGTCTATTTTGAAAAGCCGCGAACTACCGTCGGCTGGAAAGGGCTGATTAACGATCCTCACATGGATGGCTCATTTGATGTGGAAGCCGGGTTGAAAATAGCGCGTCAGCTACTGGTGGAACTGGTGAATATGGGGTTGCCATTGGCGACCGAAGCGTTGGATCCGAACAGCCCGCAATACCTGGGCGATCTGTTTAGCTGGTCGGCGATAGGCGCGCGCACAACCGAATCGCAAACCCACCGCGAAATGGCGTCTGGTCTTTCTATGCCGGTCGGCTTTAAAAACGGCACGGATGGCAGCCTGGCGACAGCGATTAACGCTATGCGCGCCGCTGCGCAACCCCATCGCTTTGTTGGCATTAACCAGGCCGGTCAGGTTGCGTTATTGCAAACCCAGGGAAATCCGCATGGCCATGTGATTCTGCGTGGCGGCAAAGCGCCAAACTATAGCCCGGCAGATGTCGCTCAGTGTGAAAAAGAGATGGAACAGGCGGGACTACGTCCTTCGCTGATGGTAGATTGCAGTCATGGTAACTCCAATAAAGATTATCGCCGCCAGCCAGCCGTTGCCGAATCTGTGGTTGCGCAGATTAAAGATGGCAATCGTTCAATCATTGGCTTAATGATTGAAAGTAATATTCATGAGGGTAATCAGTCTTCCGAACAGCCGCGCAGCGAAATGAAGTATGGCGTTTCCGTCACCGATGCTTGTATTAGCTGGGAGATGACCGATGCCCTGTTACGTGAAATTCATAAAGATTTGAGCGGCCAGCTGGCGGTGCGCGTCGCATAAGAGGTTGTTATGGTTGCTGAATTGACCGCATTACGCGATCAAATAGATGATGTCGATAAAGCGTTGTTGAATTTACTGGCTAAGCGCCTGGAACTGGTTGCCAAAGTCGGCGAGGTGAAAAGCCGTTTTGGCCTGCCTATTTACGTGCCGGAGCGTGAGGCCTCTATGCTGGCTTCACGACGGGCGGAAGCAGAAGCGATCGGTGTCCCGCCCGATCTCATTGAAGATGTCCTGCGCCGGGTAATGCGTGAATCTTACTCCAGCGAAAATGATAAGGGGTTCAAAACGCTTTGTCCTTCTCTGCGTCCGGTCGTCATTGTGGGCGGCGGCGGACAGATGGGGCGTCTGTTTGAAAAAATGCTCACGCTGTCGGGCTATCAGGTCCATATTCTGGAACAGCAGGACTGGCCGCGCGCCAGGGACATTGTCGCCGATGCCGGAATGGTGATCGTCAGCGTGCCGATTCATGTTACTGAACAGGTCATAGCGCAACTGCCGCCCCTGCCGTCCGACTGTATTCTGGTCGATCTGGCATCGGTGAAAAGCGGTCCGTTGCAGGCAATGTTGGCGGCCCATGATGGCCCCGTGTTGGGCTTGCATCCGATGTTTGGTCCGGACAGCGGGAGCCTGGCGAAGCAGGTGGTGGTCTGGTGTGACGGGCGTCAACCGGAAGCGTATCAGTGGTTCCTTGAGCAAATCCAGGTGTGGGGCGCGCGGTTGCATCGAATTAGCGCTGTCGAGCACGATCAGAACATGGCTTTTATCCAGGCGTTGCGCCACTTTGCTACCTTCGCTTATGGGCTGCATCTGGCGGAAGAGAACGTCCAGCTTGAGCAGCTTCTGGCGCTATCATCGCCGATTTATCGACTGGAGCTGGCGATGGTCGGGCGTCTGTTCGCCCAGGACCCGCAACTGTATGCGGACATTATTATGTCGTCGGAGCGCAATCTGGCGCTTATCAAGCGTTACTATAAACGTTTTGGCGATGCGATCGGGTTACTGGAACAGGGTGATAAGCAGGCTTTTATCGACAGTTTTCGCAAAGTTGAACACTGGTTTGGCGATTATGCCAGACGCTTCCAGAATGAAAGCCGTGTGTTATTGCGTCAGGCGAATGACAGCCGACCATAATGATGACATCTATACTAAAAGCCAGCTTTGCTGGCTTTTTTCGTTTAAGGAACCGTTATGACTACGCCGCACGTTTTATTTGATTATGCCGGACATTTACCAGAATGCCCCACATGGAGCGAGGATGAAAGCGCGCTGTATTGGACCGATATCCTGGAACAGGAGATCCATCGTTACCATCCGGCGAGTGGGACGCATAGCGTGCTGGCGTTTCCGGAAGAGGTGGGCTGTTTTGCCTTGCGTGAGCAGGGCGGATTTATTGTGGCCATGCGTCATGCTATCTGGCTGGCCGATAAAAATGGATTATTGCAGCGTAAGATTTGCGACAATCCCTCTAATACGAAACTGGCGCGTTTCAACGATGGCGGCACTGATGGCGATGGACGTTTTTATGCCGGAACGTTCTGGGCGCCAGGTGACTATAATGGCGCGTTGCTGATGCGGATCGATCATGACCTGACGGCAAAAGTGATCCAGTGCGATATCCAGGGACACAACGGCCTGGCGTTCAGCCCGGATAACCAGTGGATGTATACCTCCGATACGCCGAATGGCGTGATATACCGCACGTTACTTGATAAGCATGGCGAACCGGGCAAGCGTGAACTTTTTCGCCATTTTGGCGAAGGAGAAGGACTTCCCGACGGCGCGGCGATGGATAGCGAAGGGTGCTACTGGAGCGCGATGTTTGACGGCTGGCGCGTGGCGCGTTTCTCACCGCAAGGAGAGCAGCTGGAAGAGTACCGGTTGCCGGTACGTTGTCCGACGATGGTTTGCTTTGGCGGCGCAGATATGAAAACGCTGTTTATTACAACTACCAGAGAAAATATGTCTGCTCAGGAAGTGGCGGATTATCCGCTCTCCGGCGCCATCTTCACCCTGCAGGTAGCCGTCGCAGGGATGAAGAAAAGCCGTTTTATTGAACGTCAGGCAGGTTCTACCGGCACGACGTTTTCGCTGGGATAGCAGCCAAGCACTTTCATTGAGCGCGTGATCTCGCCCAGCTCTTTTAGCGCGCTTTGCATTACCTGCGACTCCAGGTTCGCCTGAATATCGAGATAAAACATCTCTTCCCACGGATTGCCGTGAATGGGGCGCGACTCCAGTTTCGTCATGATGAGATTGTGGTTACGCAGCACCAGCAGCGCTTCGACCAGCGCGCCAGCTTGCTGCCCGGTGGCGATTAACAGAGTGGTTTTTGCCGGAACCTGATCGGAAACGTTGATGGCTTTGCGCGCCAGTACCAGAAAGCGGGTGATATTCTGCGTCTGGTTTGCGGCGATGCGTTCCAGCACCTGTAAACCGTGCAACATGCCGCCTGCCTCGCTGCCGAGCGCCGCGACGCGCGGAGAGTTTGCCTGCGCGACTTTTTCCATCGCTGCCGACGTACTCTCGGTATAGTCGATTTTCCAGTGCGGATAGCGGCTCAAAAATTTACTGCACTGCTGAAACGGCTGCGGATGGCTGTACACCGTTTCGATGGTATTCAGATCCGTAGCGCCGGAAACCAGCACGCAGTGATCGATAGTGACGGTCATCTCACCGACAATTGATAGACTGGTGTGTTGCAATAAGTCGTACACATCGTTGATAGCGCCGGAGCTGGTGTTCTCTATCGGAACCACGGCGTAATCGGCCTGGCCGGTTTCGACCTGATGAAAAATATCGGTGAATTTTGCGCAACCGCTCTCAATAAATTGCTCAAAATGGCGTGCAGCATACTGGCGCGCCGCGAGATGAGAATAGGAGCCTTTCGGCCCAAGAAACGCAATACGTGCCGAATGAGGGTGAGTATTATTCAGATGTTGTTGCAGCAGCGCCTGCTGAGTAAGCACGGAGTCTTCAATGATAAGCTGGAACAGACGGGTAATGTAGTGTGCGTCGAGATGGTGGGCTTTACCGAGATGGATGAGTCTGTCCAGCAGCGCGCGTTCACGATCGATATCCCGAACCGGACGATGCGACAGTAGTTTTGCTTGTCCCACTTCAATCGCCAGCGCGCGTCGTTTTGCCAGTAAGGCCAGTAACTCTTCGTCTAAAGCGCTGATTTTATCTCGCAGCGCCAGTAATGGGTTTTCCGATGTCATAGTGTTGCCTTTTTTGTTATCAATAAAAAAGGCCTCCCGGTGGGGGAGGCCTTCTTGTTCGTCTTCGCATTCTTTATCACATGACGAAACGCCTCCCGGTCAGGGGAAGATAAAAAAGAATGCGAAGAAAAACCGGGTTAGCTTCATAACTGTTTCCTTTGTGTACGTAAGTACAGTACCCGTACTGTTTTAATCCTGTCAACAAAAAACGCGCCCGAAGGCGCGTTGGCGATACACTCAATGTAAGGGACTACTCTTCTTCTGCTTCGACGAAGCTGGCATCTTTCACCGATGCGGTGGCACGACGGGCTTCGCCTTTATGCTGCACTTTATTGAGCTGCCGTTCCAGCTTGTTGATCAATTCATTAATAGCGGTGTACATATCTTCGTGTTTTGCGCTGGCGACCAGATGTCCGTTCGGTGTATTAATGGTGGCGTCAGCAATAAAGCCCTGTGGCTCTTTAGACAGAATGATATGAGGATTAATCAGGTGAGTTTGCCATTTTTCCAGTTTGGCGAGACGGTCTGCGACATGTTGGCGGATTGCCGGAGTAATTTCCATTTGTTTACTGGTAATGTTCATTGTCATAAATTTTACCTCTTGTCTTTCCCGTCTTGGTGATTCCAGCATACCGTTCTTAATGTCAAAATGTGTGATGTAAATCACATTATTTTGTCACTTTTTGTCAAGGCGAACTTTTTGTGAGGCATCGCAGGAAGAAGCGATCTTTTACTTGAGGAATGGCTGAAAGCAGGCCATATTTGACTGGATGCGTTGCAGTGAAATCATTTCTGTTGCATCAGATATCGAATAAAAAAACGGCAGCCGGAAGGCTGCCGTTTTGCTTGTTGGTATTGCTTCAGGTGTTTTTGCTGTTAGCGGCAATAATTTTCGCGACTTTGTCAGCCTGCGCATTCAGCTGCATCTGACGATAGGCGTTTTCCATCAGCGGCAACGCATCGCGCGTGGCCTGCGTATCAGGATAATTGCGTAGCATACCTTCTACCCGGTTTACGACCGCAACCCATGCGCCGCGCGCGGTATAGTACTCTGCGACGGAATATTCATATTTCGCCAGACGGTCTTTCAGGAATACCAGACGCTTAGTGGCGTCGGTGGTGTACTGGCTATTAGGATAGCTGCGTACCAGTTTCGAAAAGTCATTGAACGCCGCCCGCGCATGTTGCGGATCGCGATCGCTGCGATCGACGCCAAAGAAACCTTGCAGCGCGCTATCATCCAGCGCCATGTTCGTCAGGCCGCGCATGTACATGACATAGTCAATATTAGGGTGCGTTGGATTAAGACGCATAAAACGATCGATGGCGGCCTGCGCTAGCGGCAAATCGGCGTTTTTGTAATAGGCGTAGATAAGATCCAACTGCACCTGCTGAGAATACGGTCCGAATGGATAACGATTATCTAACGCTTCCAATTGCGTTATTGCCTGTTTCCAGTTACCGTCCTGCAGCTTTTGCTGAGCAGTCGCGTAGATTTCATTCGGCGGATTATCGGGCACCTCTTCCTTTGAACCCGAGCAACCCGCCAGAAACAGGCTCAACGTGGCTGCTGCCACCAGATATTTCATGCGCGTCATGACGTTTTGACTTTCCTCAAAATGTTTTACGGGAGATTCTCTGTTCCTGCTCCCGGTTAAGACCAGCTACAATAGCACACTATATTAAACGGCAAAGCCGTAAAACCCAACGTTAAACGAAGAAGCTGTATATGGCACAACGAGTACAACTCACCGCAACGGTCTCCGAAAACCAACTCGGTCAACGCTTAGATCAGGCTTTGGCCGAAATGTTCCCGGATTATTCACGTTCGCGTATAAAAGAATGGATTTTGAATCAGCGCGTGTTGGTCAATGGTCAACTTTGCGATAAGCCAAAAGAAAAAGTGTTAGGCGGCGAGCGGGTGGCTATTGATGCGGAGATCGACGAAGAGATTCGTTTTGAAGCGCAGGATATCCCGTTAGATATTGTTTATGAAGATGACGATATTCTGGTTATCAACAAACCACGCGATCTGGTGGTACATCCTGGCGCGGGTAACCCGGACGGTACGGTACTGAACGCGTTGCTACATTATTATCCGCCGATTGCGGATGTCCCGCGCGCGGGCATTGTGCATCGTCTGGATAAGGACACGACGGGGCTGATGGTGGTGGCCAAAACCGTTCCGGCGCAAACGCGCCTGGTGGAGTCTTTGCAGCTGCGCGAGATCACCCGCGAATATGAAGCGGTCGCGATCGGACATATGACGGCGGGAGGAACGGTGAATGAACCCATCAGTCGTCACCCGACCAAACGTACCCATATGTCGGTGCATCCCATGGGCAAACCGGCGGTGACCCACTACCGCATTATGGAACATTTCCGTGTGCACACGCGTCTTAGGTTGCGTCTGGAGACCGGGCGTACGCACCAGATCCGCGTGCATATGGCGCATATTACGCACCCGTTAGTGGGCGATCAGGTCTACGGTGGTCGTCCACGTCCACCGAAAGGCGCATCGGAAGAATTTATTTCCACGCTGCGTAAGTTTGACCGCCAGGCGCTGCATGCAACAATGCTGCGTCTCTACCATCCTGTATCGGGTATCGAAATGGAGTGGCACGCGCCGATTCCACAAGATATGGTGGACCTTATCGATGCGATGCGCGCCGATTTTGAAGATCATAAAGATGATGTGGACTGGTTATGAATGCACTGATTGTCCCGCAGTGGCCGCTGCCGAAAGGCGTCGCAGCCTGTAGTTCTACCCGTATTGGCGGGGTGAGTTTACCGCCTTACGACTCGCTGAATCTGGGCGCGCATTGCGGCGATAACCCGGAGCATGTTGAAGAGAACCGCAAGCGTCTGTTTGCGGCGGGCAATCTGCCTTCGAAACCTGTCTGGCTTGAACAGGTTCACGGTAAAAATGTATTGAGGCTTACCGGAGAACCTTATGCCTCCAAACGTGCGGATGCGTCTTACAGCAATACGCCAGGAACCGTCTGCGCGGTAATGACGGCAGACTGCCTGCCTGTGCTATTCTGTAACCGTGAGGGAACAGAAGTGGCGGCGGCTCATGCGGGCTGGCGCGGATTATGTGAAGGCGTACTGGAGGAAACTGTCACCTGCTTTGCTGACAAACCAGAAAATATCATCGCCTGGTTAGGTCCGGCGATCGGCCTGGCCGCGTTTGAAGTGGGGCCGGAAGTGCGTGACGCATTTTTAGCAAAAGATGCGCAAGCCGATAGCGCATTTTTGCCGCACGGGGAAAAATTTCTGGCGGATATTTATCAGCTTGCACGCCAACGTCTGGCGAATACCGGCGTTGAACATGTCTATGGCGGGGATCGCTGCACCTTTAGCGAAAGTGAGACTTTCTTCTCTTATCGTCGCGACAAGACGACAGGTCGTATGGCAAGTTTTATTTGGCTGATATAACCTAAAGAATCAAGACGATCCGGTACGGGTAACTTTCTTTTCACATAATTCAGGTCATTCACCTTGAATAATTGAGGGATGACCTCATTTAATCTCCAGTAGCAATTTTGACCTGTTATGGGAGGAGTTATGCGTCTGGATCGTCTTACTAACAAATTCCAGCTTGCTCTTGCCGATGCCCAGTCGCTCGCGCTGGGGCACGACAACCAATTCATCGAACCTCTTCATTTAATGAGCGCCTTGCTGAACCAGGAAGGGGGATCGATACGTCCTTTATTAACCTCCGCCGGCATTAATGCTGGCCAGTTGCGCACCGCTATCGATCAAGCGCTGAGCCGTTTACCGCAGGTGGAAGGCACCGGCGGCGACGTACAGCCTTCTTCGGAACTGGTACGCGTACTGAACCTTTGCGACAAGCTGGCGCAAAAACGGGGAGACAATTTTATTTCGTCAGAGCTGTTTGTTCTGGCGGCGCTTGAGTCTCGCGGCACGTTAACCGATCTGCTGAAATCAGCCGGTGCGACCACGGCCAATATCACTCAGGCAATTGAACAGATGCGCGGAGGTGAAAGCGTGAACGATCAAGGGGCTGAAGACCAACGTCAGGCCTTGAAAAAATATACCGTCGATCTGACCGAGCGGGCTGAACAAGGTAAGCTTGACCCGGTAATTGGTCGTGATGAAGAAATTCGCCGTACCATTCAGGTACTGCAACGTCGTACTAAAAATAACCCGGTGTTAATCGGTGAGCCAGGGGTCGGTAAAACGGCAATTGTTGAAGGACTGGCGCAGCGCATTATTAACGGTGAAGTCCCTGAAGGCTTAAAAGGTCGCCGCGTACTGGCGCTGGATATGGGCGCGCTGGTGGCCGGGGCGAAATATCGCGGCGAATTTGAAGAGCGTCTGAAAGGCGTGCTGAACGATCTGGCGAAACAGGAAGGCAACGTCATCCTGTTTATCGACGAGCTGCACACCATGGTTGGCGCAGGTAAGGCCGATGGCGCAATGGACGCCGGGAATATGCTGAAACCGGCGCTGGCGCGTGGTGAACTGCACTGTGTGGGTGCGACCACGCTGGATGAATACCGTCAGTACATTGAAAAAGACGCGGCGCTGGAACGTCGTTTTCAAAAAGTGTTTGTCGCAGAACCCTCAGTGGAAGACACCATCGCTATTCTGCGTGGCCTGAAAGAACGTTACGAGCTGCACCACCATGTGCAGATCACTGACCCGGCGATTGTGGCGGCGGCAACATTATCTCACCGCTATATCGCTGACCGTCAGTTGCCGGATAAAGCTATCGACCTCATCGATGAAGCGGCATCCAGCATTCGTATGCAGATTGACTCTAAGCCGGAGGAGCTGGACAGACTCGACCGCCGCATTATTCAGCTCAAACTGGAACAGCAGGCGTTGATGAAAGAGTCTGACGAGGCGAGTAAAAAACGTCTTGATATGCTCAACGAAGAACTGGACGATAAAGAGCGTCAGTACTCTGAGCTGGAAGAAGAGTGGAAAGCGGAAAAAGCATCACTTTCTGGTACGCAAACTATTAAAGCGGAGCTGGAGCAGGCGAAGATCGCCATCGAGCAGGCGCGTCGCGTTGGCGACCTGGCGCGAATGTCTGAACTGCAGTACGGCAAAATTCCGGAGCTGGAAAAACAGCTGGAAGCCGCGACCCAGTCGGAAGGTAAAACCATGCGTCTGTTACGTAACAAAGTAACGGATGCGGAA
This sequence comes from Salmonella sp. SAL00672, assembly GCF_046552175.1. NCBI lineage: Bacteria > Pseudomonadati > Pseudomonadota > Gammaproteobacteria > Enterobacterales > Enterobacteriaceae > Salmonella > Salmonella sp. SAL00672. Next base: position 797,516 of record NZ_JBGDUQ010000002.1, read on the forward strand.
ATTGCCGAAGTGCTGGCGCGCTGGACCGGTATTCCGGTTGCCAGAATGCTGGAAGGCGAACGTGAAAAACTGTTGCGTATGGAACAAGAGTTACACAGCCGTGTGATCGGGCAGAATGAAGCCGTTGAAGCAGTATCGAACGCCATACGTCGTAGCCGCGCGGGGCTGTCCGATCCGAACCGTCCGATTGGTTCCTTCTTGTTCCTTGGGCCGACGGGGGTCGGTAAAACCGAACTGTGTAAAGCGCTGGCTAACTTTATGTTCGACAGCGACGACGCGATGGTGCGTATCGACATGTCTGAGTTTATGGAGAAACACTCCGTGTCTCGTTTGGTCGGGGCGCCTCCGGGATATGTCGGCTATGAAGAAGGCGGTTATTTGACGGAAGCGGTGCGCCGTCGTCCTTATTCCGTCATCTTGTTGGATGAAGTGGAAAAAGCGCATCCGGATGTATTCAACATTCTGTTGCAGGTGCTGGACGACGGTCGACTGACTGACGGGCAGGGGAGAACGGTCGACTTCCGTAATACGGTGGTCATTATGACTTCTAACCTCGGTTCCGATCTCATTCAGGAGCGCTTTGGCGAACTGGATTACGGTCGAATGAAAGAGATGGTGCTGGGTGTGGTTAGCCAAAACTTCCGTCCGGAATTTATCAACCGTATTGATGAAGTTGTGGTATTCCATCCGTTAGGTGAGCAACACATCGCTTCTATTGCTCAGATCCAGCTGCAGCGTCTGTACAAACGTCTGGAAGAACGTGGTTATGAAATCCATATCTCCGACGAGGCGCTGAAACTGTTGAGCGCCAACGGTTACGATCCGGTCTACGGGGCGCGTCCGTTAAAACGTGCTATTCAACAGCAGATCGAAAACCCACTGGCGCAGCAAATCCTGTCTGGTGAACTGGTTCCTGGCAAAGTGATTCGCCTTGAAGCCAATGATGATCGTATTGTGGCAGTGCAGTAAGTCACAAATTTGAATAAAACGGGCCCTGACGGGCTCGTTTTTGTTTAAAAACCAGGCGAAAATAGGCTTTTGGTTCAAATGTTGTTTGAAAAGTGAACGGTTGAGCTTTTTTTTGCATTTAGGTCTTGTCAGGCTCTAATAACTCCCTATAATGCGCCACCACTGACACGGAACAACGGCATACAGGCCGCCGGGTCAGAAAGACTTCATTAAGAAGTCTGTGAGGAAAGCGAAAATAAAGGCTTGACTCAAAAAGAGGAAAGCGTAATATACGCCACCCCGCGCCGCTGAGAAAAAGCGAAGCGGCACTGCTCTTTAACAATTTATCAGACAATCTGTGTGGGCACTCGAA
>NZ_JBGDUQ010000003.1:0-542403 GCF_046552175.1 Salmonella sp. SAL00672
GTGGTGGGTGATGACGGGATCGAACCGCCGACCCCCTCCTTGTAAGGGAGGTGCTCTCCCAGCTGAGCTAATCACCCGATACTACGCTGGATATTACTGACTAACCGAAGTTAGTGGTGGGTCGTGCAGGATGACTCGGCTTCGCCTCGCCCTACGGGCCGTTGCTGACGCAACGTTATCCTTCACGTTTTATTCTCGTTTCCACCGAACGATTGGTGGGTCGTGCAGGATTCGAACCTGCGACCAATTGATTAAAAGTCAACTGCTCTACCAACTGAGCTAACGACCCACTTTTGCGTTGCTTTCGAGTTGTTTAATATCCCGTGGCAACGGCGGCATATATTACTGATTTCAGATTTGAGCGCAACAAAAATTTCGACGCAGGGGGCTCAACTGCTTAGGAATCGCACGACGCGACCAGAAAAAAGGCGTTTTCTGGTCGCATGGTACGCATTACATCGCGTTAAGACGCTTCTGCGCCTGTTTCGCGCCATCAGTGCCAGGATATTTGTTAATCACCTGCTGATAAACCGCTTTCGCTTTTGCCGTATCACCTTTGTCCTGCATGATAACGCCAACTTTGTACATCGCGTCCGCAGCCTTCGGCGACTTAGGATAGTTTTTTACTACCGAGGCGAAATAATAGGCGGCGTCATCTTTTTTACCCTTGTTGTAATTCAACTGGCCCAGCCAATAATTGGCGTTCGGCTGATAAGTAGAATCAGGGTATTTCTTGATGAAGTTCTGAAACGCCACAATCGCATCATCCTGGCGAGACTTATCCTGCACCAGCGCAATTGCCGCATTGTAATCGGTATTCGCATCGCCACTTTGTACCGGCGCCCCTGAGGTTGCCGTACCGGCATCCGGGGCGGGGGTCGCAGTGGTTGCCGTCCCGCTCTGGTCACCAGCTGCTGGCTGCGCTGCGCCGCCATTATTTAAACTCCCCAGCTGCAGCATAATTTGCTTCTGGCGCTCCATCACCTGATTCAGTTGATACTGATTTTCCTGGATTTGGCCGCGCAAAGAATCGATATCAGACTGATTATCGGAGAGCTGCTGCTGAAGTTGGGTTAAAAGCTGGCTGTGAGCGTTAGAGATACGCTCAAGTTGAGTGACGCGGTCTTCGACCGAGCCTGAGCCGACACTACTGATTGGCGCCTGAGCAAAAGCGGCCCAGGGGGCCGCTATGCCAACCAGTAACGACAGACTCAACAGGTGATGTCTGAAGTTACTGCTCATGCAATTCTCTTAGTAAACCAGTACAGCGCGACGGTTCTTAGCGTAAGCCGCTTCGTCGTGGCCCAGTACGGCAGGTTTTTCTTTACCGTAAGAAACGATGGAGATCTGGTCAGCGGAAACGCCTTTACCCTGCAGATACATCTTAACAGCGTTCGCACGACGCTCACCCAGGGAGATGTTGTACTCCGGAGTACCACGTTCGTCCGCGTGACCTTCTACGGTGACTTTGTAAGACGGGTTGCTACGCAGGAAGTTAGCGTGCGCATCCAGCATTGCCGCGAAGTCAGAACGGATATCGTACTTGTCGAGATCGAAGTAAACGATGTTGTTCTGCTGCAGCTGCTGCATCTGCAGACGCGCTTGCTCTTCAGATGACATGTTGCCGTTGCCGTTAGCGTCCATACCAGTGCCGGCGCCGTTCAGCATGCCGCCTTCGCTACCGTCATTGCTGGCGTTCTTGTTGGAAGAACATGCCGCGATTGCCATAACAGGCAGGGCAATCATCAGGCCCTTCAGCACTTTGTTCAGTTGCATTTCTTTAATTCCTTTAGTAATCAATTAATTATTATCACAGATACGGCGACCAGGCAGGCGATTTCACCTGACCATCAGTTGCCGGAAGACGCGCTTTGAAACGCCCATCTGTAGAAACCAAATTCAGCACAGATCCCATCCCCTGAGAAGAGCTGTAGATTACCATCGTGCCGTTAGGTGCCAGACTTGGCGTTTCATCCAGGAACGTTGACGACAGAACCTGTACGCCACCCGTCACCAGATCTTGTTTGGCAATGTGCTGCTGCCCGTTATTTGAGCTTACCATTACCATAAATTTACCGTCGCTGCTGACATCCGCATCCTGGTTTTGCGAACCTTCCCAGGTAATACGCTGCGCCGCACCGCCGTTAATGTTCATTTTATACACTTGCGGACGTCCAGCCTGGTCAGAGGTAAAGGCCAGAGTCTGGCTGTCCGGGAACCAGGTCGGCTCCGTATTGTTGCTACGCCCGTCCGTTATCTGACGAATCTGGCCGGAGGCGAGATCCATAACGTACAGGTTCAGACTTCCGGTTTTCGATAACGCGAACGCCAGTTTCGTCCCATCCGGCGAGAAGGCCGGCGCGCCGTTGTGACGCGGGAAGGACGCAACCTGACGCACTGCGCCGTTTGCCAGCGTCTGGATAACCAGCGCGGAGCGACCGCTTTCAAAAGTCACGTAAGCCAGTTTTGAGCCGTCCGGAGACCACGCCGGAGACATCAACGGCTGCGGAGAACGGTGCACCACGAACTGATTGTAGCCATCGTAATCCGACACACGCAGTTCATACGGGAACTGACCGCCGTTAGTCTGTACCACATAGGCGATACGAGTACGGAACGCGCCCTTAATGCCCGTCAGTTTTTCAAAGACTTCGTCACTGGCGGTATGGCCTGCATAACGCAGCCACTGCTTGTTCACTTTATAAGAGTTTTGCGCCAGTACAGTTCCCGGCGCGCCGCCAGTGTCAACCAGCTGATAAGCAACATTGTAGGAACCGTCCGGATTCGGCGTTACCTGCCCAACGACGACGGCATCAATACCCAGCGCAGACCATGCGGTAGGCTGAACTTCCTGAGCGGTGGCTGGCTGCTGCGGCAGTCGGGACCGGTCTAACGGATTAAATTTACCGCTATTGCGTAAATCTGCCGCCACAATGCCGCCGATATCTTCAGGCGCAGCGCCCGGCCCGGCCCATTTAAAAGGCACAACGCCAATCGGTCGCGCCGAGTCCACCCCCTGGGTGATCTCGATACGGACTTCTGCGTGCAGCACTGCCGCCCACAGCATCAGAAAACCAAATGCTACTCGTAATGCCTGCTTCATCATATCTCCCATACCTGGGCCTGCGACCCACGATAATTTAGCAGAATGTTAACAAACTCAAATACACAAAACCACCAGGACCAGTAACAACTCAACCGCTCCAACTTCCATAAAGAAAAGTATCTACAGTTTAAAGTCTAGTTTGGCATCCTTTATTTTCTCATAAACAGCCTGGCTTGGCGGTTTAGGAATTTTCGCGGTTTTTGCCGCCATTAACGCCGCCTGACAAAGCGCCGGATCGCCGCCCTCAGACGTAATGTTTTTTAATGAGCCATCCGGCGCCAGGCTAATATGCAAGACACATTGTTTGCCCTGATACAGGCTCGCATCATACAGACGGCTCTGAATGGCGACCTGAATCTGTTTCGCGTAGGCGCTGATATCAGCGCCTGTCGCCCCACCGTTAGCGCCCGATGTACCGCTATCTTTCGATGGCTGACCATTCCCTTTCGCGCCACCGCCGGTTTTCGGCGCATTCTTACCCGAGCTGAGATCGCCAAGCAGATCATCGACGCCTTCTGCGGCGGCCGCTTTTTCGGCAGCCGCTTTCTTCTTAGCGTCCGCCGCTGCTTTCGCCGCCGCGGCATCCGCTTTCTTCTTCGCCTCCGCCGCCGCTTTCGCCGCCTCGGCATCCGCTTTCTTCTTCGCCTCCGCCGCTGCTTTCGCCGCTTCGGCTTCCGCTTTCTTCTTCGCCTCCGCCGCTGCTTTCGCCGCTTCGGCCTCTGCTTTCTTCTTCGCGTCCGCCGCTGCTTTCGCCGCTTCGGCTTCCGCTTTCTTCTTCGCGTCCGCTGCCGCTTTTACCGCCTCGGCCTCTGCTTTCTTCTTCGCGTCCACCGCCGCTTTCGCCGCCTCGGCCTCCGCTTTCTTCTTCGCGTCCGCCGCCGCTTTCGCCGCTTCTTCGGCCTGTTGCTGCTGCTGTTGCGCCAGTTTTGCTGCTTCTTCAGCCTGCTTTTGCTGCTCCTGAGCCGCTAAACGTTCTTTCTCAAGTTGTTTCAACCGCTCCTGTTCGGCAGCCTGCTTCTGCTGCAGCTCCTCTGCTTGCTGCTGTTGCAGCTTTTTACGCTCTTCTTCCGCGCGTCTGGCGCTGGCCTGTTGATCCTGCTGACGGTTGTACTGCTGCACAACGGCGCCAGGATCGACCATCACCGCATCGATAGCGGAACCGCCGCCGCCGCCGGCAGAAGCCTCTATATGCTCATCAAACGAACTCCAGATCAGCACTGCAAATAAGATGATATGCAGCACGGCTGAAATAATTATCGCCCGTTTGAGCTTGTCGTTTTGTTCGGTTGCCTTTGACACTCTCGGTTCCCAAAAAACTGTTCGCCTGTTACTCGCCGTCTTTCAAGCCAACGGGACGCAGACTTCAAATTGGCTGCGTCATTAAGCCAACCGATTTTACGCCCGCGCTGTGTAACAAGTTCAGCGCTTTAATTATTTCATCGTACGGCACCTCTTTCGCGCCGCCGATTAAAAAGACTGTTTTCGGATTAGCCTGCAGATGACGCTTTACTTCTGCGATCACCTGTTCAGACGGCAGTTGATCCATTCGATCTTTATCAACCACTACGCTGTATTGCCCTACTCCGGAAACCTCAATAATGACCGGTGGATCGTCGTTACTACTGACCGCCTGCGACTGATTCGCCTCGGGCAAGTCGACTTCCACGCTCTGGGTAATGATCGGCGCGGTTGCCATAAAGATCAGCAGCAGCACCAACAGTACGTCGAGCAGCGGTACAATATTGATTTCGGACTTAAGTTCGCGACGACCTCGTCCACGCGTTCTGGCCATGGCTTACCCCTTGTTGCTTTCGCTTACGGTAAACGCCTGGCGGTGCAGAATCGCGGTGAACTCTTCCATAAAGTTGTCGTAATTCAGTTCCAGCTTGTTCACGCGCTGATTCAGTCGGTTGTAAGCCATAACCGCAGGGATGGCGGCAAACAGACCAATCGCCGTGGCAATCAATGCTTCGGCAATACCCGGCGCAACCATTTGCAGAGTCGCCTGTTTCACCGCGCCCAGGGCGATAAACGCATGCATAATCCCCCATACGGTGCCAAACAGACCGATATAAGGACTGATTGAGCCTACCGTGCCAAGAAACGGGATATGCGTTTCCAGCGTTTCCAGCTCTCGGTTCATGGAGATGCGCATCGCACGCGACGCCCCCTCTACCACTGCCTCCGGCGCATGGCTGTTGGCGCGATGGAGCCGGACAAACTCTTTGAACCCGCTATAAAAGATTTGTTCCGAGCCCGACAGACTATCGCGCCTCCCCTGGCTTTCCTGGTACAGACGCGATAGTTCGATTCCGGACCAGAATTTATCTTCAAACGCTTCCGCCTCACGCGCAGCGGCGTTCAGAATACGCGTTCGCTGGATAATGATGGCCCAGGATGCTATTGAAAAACCAATCAAAATCAACATGATAAGTTTAACCAGAAGGCTTGCCTTCAGGAACAAATCAAGGATATTCATGTCAGTCACTGCTTAAACTCCGCGACAATAGACTTAGGAAGCGCACGAGGCTTCATTTTGAGTGGATCAACGCAAACAATCAGAACCTCTGCTTCATTTAGCAGCGTGTTCTCTGCGTTGACAATGCGTTGCGTGAAAACCAAAGCGGTGCCACGCATTGACGTAATTTCTGTTTGAACTTCAAGCATATCGTCGAGCCGCGCAGGCGCATAGTATTCCAGCGTCATCTTGCGCACCACAAAGGCGACCCGCTCCGCCAGCAGCACCTGTTGGCTGAAGTGATGGTGACGCAGCATCTCCGTGCGCGCTCTTTCATAAAAAGCGACATAGCTGGCGTGATAAACCACACCGCCGGCGTCCGTGTCTTCGTAATAAACTCGAATTGGCCATCGAAACATATACTTATTCATCCCTGCAGCCTCTTTGTTGGCGTCATCCGCTTGCCGCCGTAATGCCTCAAGAATGCCGTTGTATATCGCCTTGTATTCACTTTACATCCCGGTAATGCAACAAAAGTAGAGCTTTTAAACGTTGCTACTATACGCGTGGGAATGAGGCTTGGGAATGGGGGGAAGTTAAGGGAGAGTAAAAATATATGGGCTTATGCAAGCCCCTATATTTTTAAGGAGGTTTCTTATTCACAAGAAGAAGAAAATCAGGCCGACGATAAGGACGATATCCGCAAGGAGCGGACAAAAAATCCCTTGCCAGTGTACGGATTCAGGGCGAAAACCCACACCGTGGATTATGCCTGCGCAAACCGCCCACATCAGCAATAATCCGTGCCAGATTTCAAGCGTGCTGGTCCTGGCGGCAAACCGTGACGGGTCCCAGAACATACATCCTGCCAGCACTATCGCCATCACGAAGGAAAGCGCCCTTAACGAGCGCTTGTCCATTACCGCATACAGTTTTGCGATAATATGGGTCATTAGCTTTCTTCTTGACCGGTTTTACCCGCTTCAACGTGCTCAAGCGCCAGGGCGGTAATGATCCCGAATGCACAGGCAAGAAGCGTTCCCAGAATCCATGCGAAATACCACATTTTAAGCTCCTTACTTAGTACAGAGAGTGGGTGTTGCTTTCAATATGTTCTTTAGTGATACGACCGAACATTTTCCAGTAACACCAGCTGGTGTAGATCAGAATGATCGGTACGAACACCGCCGCAACCCAGGTCATCAGGTTCAGCGTCATCTGGCTGGATGTCGCATCCCACATGGTCAGGCTGGCATTCATCATCGTGCTGGACGGCATCACAAATGGGAACATAGCGATACCCGCCGTCAGAATAATGCAGGCCAGGGTCAGCGAAGAGAACAGGAATGCCCACGCGCCTTTCTCCATACGGGAAGTCAGGATAGTCAGCAGCGGCAGAACCACGCCCAGAGCCGGAACCAACCACAGGATCGGAGCATTATTAAAGTTCACCAGCCAGGCGCCAGCTTCACGCGCCACTTCTTTAGTCAGCGGGTTAGAGGCGGCATGATGGTCAATCGCGGATGTCACGACATAACCATCAATACCATACATTACCCAAACGCCCGCCAGCGCAAAGCACACTAATGTCACCAGCGCCGCAATCTGCGAGGTGGCGCGCGCGCGCAGGTGCAGTTCGCCAACGGTGCGCATTTGCAGGTAAGTCGCCCCCTGCGTGATGATCATCCCTACGCTTACGATACCCGCCAGCAGACCAAACGGGTTCAGCAACTGGAAGAAGTTACCGGTGTAGTACAGACGCAGATACTCATCTACATGGAACGGTACGCCCTGCAACAGGTTGCCAAAGGCCACGCCAATCACCAGCGGCGGCACAAAGCTACCGATGAACACGCCCCAGTCCCACATGTTGCGCCAGCGCGGGTCTTCAATCTTGGAACGGTAATCAAAACCGACCGGACGGAAGAACAAAGACGCCAGCACCAGGATCATCGCCACATAGAAACCGGAGAACGCCGCAGCGTAAACCATCGGCCAGGCAGCAAACAACGCACCGCCCGCGGTGATCAACCACACCTGGTTACCGTCCCAGTGTGGAGCGATAGAGTTAATCATAATTCGACGTTCGGTGTCGTTACGACCGAGGAAACGGGTGAGCATCCCCACCCCCATGTCGAACCCATCGGTGACAGCGAAACCAATTAGCAAAATGCCAACCAGCAGCCACCAGATAAAACGTAGTACTTCATAATCGATCATTTGACGACTCCTGTCTTAGCGTGCCGGCTGAGAAGTCACGGTGGACTGCTCAAAGTGATAGCGACCGGTTTTCAGGCTGCTTGGGCCAAGGCGTGCAAATTTGAACATCAGGAACAATTCTGCCACCAGGAACAGGGTATACAGGCCGCAAATCAGGAACATGGAGAACAGCAGATCGCCCACGGTCAGCGATGAGTTCGCTACGGCTGTCGGCAACACTTCGCCGATCGCCCACGGCTGACGACCATACTCGGCGACGAACCAACCTGCTTCAACCGCAATCCACGGCAGTGGAATACCGTACAGCGCCGCGCGCAACAGCCATTTTTTCTCACCGATGCGGTTACGAATCACGCTCCAGAAGGAGAGTGCGATAATCGCCAGCAGCAGGAAGCCGCACGCCACCATGATACGGAAAGCGAAGTACAGCGGCGCAACGCGAGGAATGGAATCTTTCGTCGCTTGCTGGATCTGCGCTTCGGTCGCGTCAGTCACATTAGGCGTATAGCGTTTCAGCAGCAGGCCGTAACCGAGATCTTTCTTCATGCTGTTAAACTGGTCGCGAACGGCCTGGTCGGTAGAACCGGCGCGCAGTTGTTCCAGCAGTTCATAGGCTTTCATCCCGTTACGGATACGCTCTTCATGCTGCACCATGAGATCTTTCAGGCCAATAACCGGCGTGTCCACGGAACGCGTAGCGATAATGCCGAGCGCATAAGGGATCTGAATCGCCAGATGGTTTTCCTGTTTGTCCTGGTCAGGAATGCCGAACAGGGTAAAGGAGGCCGGAGCAGGTTGCGTTTCCCATTCTGCTTCAATCGCAGCGAGCTTGGTTTTCTGCACGTCGCCCATTTCGTAACCGGATTCGTCACCGAGTACGATAACGGACAGTACGGCAGCCATACCGAAGCTGGCGGCAATAGCAAAGGAGCGTTTAGCAAAGGCGAAGTCACGACCTTTCAGCATGTAGTAAGCGCTGATACCGAGGATGAACATCGCGCCGGTGACATAGCCGGACGCCACAGTGTGAACAAATTTCACCTGTGCTACCGGGTTCAGCACCAGTTCAGAGAAGCTCACCATTTCCATACGCATGGTTTCGAAATTGAAATCCGCAGCGATTGGGTTTTGCATCCAGCCGTTCGCTACCAGAATCCACAACGCGGAGAGGTTGGACCCCAGAGCCACCAGCCAGGTGACGCACATATGCTGAACTTTACTCAGACGATCCCAGCCGAAGAAGAACAGACCTACAAAGGTGGATTCGAGGAAGAAGGCCATCAAACCTTCGATGGCCAGCGGCGCACCGAAGATGTCCCCAACATAGTGGGAGTAGTACGACCAGTTTGTCCCGAACTGGAACTCCATGGTCAAACCGGTAGCCACACCCAGAGCAAAGTTGATACCAAACAACTTGCCCCAGAACTTGGTCATATCTTTATAAATCTGTTTGCCGGAAAGGACGTATACCGTTTCCATAATGGCCAGCAGGAACGCCATACCGAGCGTTAGCGGCACAAACAGGAAGTGGTACATCGCGGTCAAGGCAAACTGTAAGCGCGACAGTTCGACTATATCTAACATCATGACTCCTTGCTCATCGCATGAAGACTCCGAGAGTGAACCCCGTTAGAAAGGGTCACACGCATGCCCCAATACAAATTTATTTGCGGCCTTCCATCGTACTATCCCCTCGGGAAGGAAACAGTAATGATGAAAGGTTACAAACATGTTAATAAAAAACCCAAATTGATCCCGCAAATATATTACGCCGTAAAACCCTTACAATAAACAGGTTTTTAGTGGGTCAGATTTGCTTTTTTCGACAGCGATCAATTTATGGCTAATCTATCGCTTTTCAGGGAATTTGATCACGGACAATTTAACCAGTTTTGATGCTCTTTTCCAACATTTAAATATTGATTAAAATCAATTTTTGAAGTTAATGTTAATAATGTTTATTCATTGAATGCATGGTGAATTTTTTGTTAACTTTTTGTTTTTGCAAAGAGTAATTTCAAACCCCCTGTAAAAAGAGGCTTATTCGATAAGGCTAAACATTTTGTGCGTTTTTTACTGCCCCGCATCCAGTAAAAAACATTCCACATTGATGTTCAATTATTGCTAAATAGCTCACAGATTTTTTCTGCAGGTTATCAACACTTATTATTTTATACATTTAGTCTATTTTTATTTTACTTATAATTAACACCGCAAAGAAACTATCTCATTGCACACGCGCCATCATCCCACCGGGATTACCCTGTCCCAACTTCCCTTTCCCGACGACTAATGGCCAGGATCATCTTGCCAGGTTATCGTCTTAATTATCGCTAATAAGCTTTCCAGATAGCCAGAAACAAACATTTTATTCGCTAATTTTTCTTTATTTCAATAACACCGTATTTGCCTCTCTATAATTATTATAGTGAAGATTCTGTTATCACCTTCACAGATTTACCCTCAATTTCTACGTCACTCATAGTGATAATTCTGTTTATTCGCAGCCATAAATACCCTTTAGACATGATTAATCACGAACGAATAGTGTCAATAAGTTCTTAATAATTTTTAAAGTTAACCTCTTTTAACCAGAAAAAGTTCATATGATTTATTAAACGATATCTTTAATACTTCAGGGAAATAATGCTGGTACTCTTATGATTAAAATAGCTGTTTTATTCTGCCATTAAACAAGCAGTCTGTGTAAGCGCGATACATCTGAGGAGACGTGTAGTTCGCGCTCAGGCAAACATGCGCGGCCACAGAGTCAAGCGTCAATTTACTATAGAGGTTAGCGTCAACATAGTGTAATGCTGCAATGCGTTTTTTTCATGGCGGAAAGCGCATAATCCGTCTCCAGTGAGGTCGGCAGGTCTTTCACTAAGACAGCATCTGTATTTGCTGCAAAAGAGTTAACCAGCAAACTGAGTAAATTTACTGCCGCAGCCAGACGGTTATTATCAATTATTTTTAGACTCCACCATGTTTTTTTAATGAGGCATTATTTTCCTATAGTTCAATATTTACAAAGCCAATAATTTTATATCCCGGATGCTTCACCCGTACTTTGCCACAAACAATAAAGCCATAAAAAAGGCCACCGTAAAGGTGGCCAACCATGTCGAAAACGGACATTTATCTGTTCCCGCAGGAACAGCGAGTTTTATTTTATAATTGCTTTCAGCGCTTCGCCGATATCGGCCAGGCTGCGAACCGTCTTCACGCCAGCAGCTTCCAGCGCGGCGAATTTTTCATCCGCAGTGCCTTTACCACCGGCAATGATGGCGCCAGCGTGGCCCATACGCTTGCCTTTCGGCGCGGTAACACCCGCGATATAGCCAACAACCGGCTTGGTCACGTGGTCTTTAATGTAAGCCGCCGCTTCTTCTTCTGCACTACCGCCGATCTCACCGATCATCACGATCGCTTCAGTCTGCGGATCTTCCTGGAACAGTTTCAGGATATCGATAAAGTTAGAGCCCGGAATCGGGTCGCCGCCGATACCCACGCAGGTGGACTGGCCGAAACCGTAGTCGGTGGTCTGCTTAACCGCTTCGTAGGTCAGCGTGCCGGAACGGGAAACGATACCCACTTTACCCGGCTTATGAATGTGACCCGGCATGATGCCGATTTTGCATTCGCCCGGGGTGATCACACCTGGGCAGTTCGGGCCGATCATGCGCACGCCTGCTTCGTCCAGCTTCACTTTCACGGTCAGCATATCCAGCGTCGGAATACCTTCGGTGATGGTGATAATCAGTTTGATGCCTGCGTCGATCGCTTCCAGAATGGAGTCTTTGCAGAACGGCGCCGGGACGTAGATAACGGATGCGGTCGCACCGGTAGCTTCTACCGCTTCGCGCACGGTGTTGAACACCGGCAGCCCCAGATGCGTGGTGCCGCCTTTGCCCGGCGTTACGCCGCCCACCATCTGCGTACCGTAAGCAATCGCCTGTTCGGAGTGGAAAGTCCCCTGGCTACCGGTGAAGCCCTGGCAGATAACCTTGGTATCTTTATTAATTAAAACGGACATTATTTCCCCTCCACTGCGGCAACAACCTGCTGAGCTGCATCCGTCAGACTTTTCGCTGCAATAATATTCAGGCCACTGTCAGCCAGTTTCTTCGCGCCGAGTTCGGCGTTGTTGCCTTCCAGACGCACCACCACCGGAACGTTCACGCCCACTTCTTCCACCGCGCCGATGATACCGTCGGCAATCAGGTCACAACGGACGATACCGCCGAAGATGTTAACCAGAACCGCTTTCACGTTGTCATCCGAGAGGATAATTTTAAACGCTTCGGTGACGCGCTCTTTGGTTGCGCCGCCGCCCACGTCAAGGAAGTTAGCCGGTTCGCCGCCATGCAGCTTAACGATGTCCATGGTGCCCATCGCCAGACCCGCGCCGTTCACCATGCAACCGATGTTGCCGTCCAGCGCGACGTAGTTCAGTTCCCACTGTGCCGCCTGCGCTTCACGCGGGTCTTCCTGAGACTGGTCACGCATTTCACGCAGATCCGGCTGGCGGAACAGCGCGTTGCCGTCAGCGCCCAGCTTGCCGTCGAGGCAAATCAGATCGCCCTGCTTAGTAATCACCAGCGGGTTGATTTCGATCAGCGCCAGGTCGCGCTCAAGGAAAATGGTTGCCAGACCCATAAAGATTTTGGTGAACTGCTGCACCAGTTTACCTTCCAGACCCAATTTGAACGCCAGTTCCCGTCCCTGATACGGCATCGGGCCGGTCAGCGGATCGAGCGCGACTTTATGGATCAGATGCGGGGTTTCCTCCGCGACTTTTTCGATCTCTACGCCACCTTCGGTAGACGCCATAAAGACCACGCGACGAGAACTACGGTCAACTACCGCGCCGAGGTACAGTTCTTTGCCGATGTCGGTCGCCGCTTCAACCAGAATCTGGTTTACCGGTTGGCCATTAGCGTCTGTTTGATAGGTCACCAGACGTTTGCCCAGCCAGTTTTCCGCGAAGGCGCGAATCTCTTCTTTGCTTTTTACTACCTTCACACCGCCCGCTTTGCCGCGGCCGCCAGCGTGAACCTGACATTTCACTACCCACGGGCCAGCGCCGATTTTAGACGCGGCTTCTTCGGCTTCACGCGGAGTAGTACAGGCATAACCCACCGGCGCCGGTAAGCCATAGCGGGCAAAAAGTTGTTTTGCCTGATATTCATGTAAGTTCATGTGTTCTGTCCATCCTTCAGGTAATCGTTATCTTTAGACCTGTAGGCCTGAAAGCTGCGCGCCATCAGGCATTACACCATCGCCGGATGGCGGCGTGAACGCCTTATCCGGCCTACAGGTAGCAGGTGATGCTCTTGCTGACTACACGTCCAACAGCAGACGGGTCGGATCTTCCAGCAACTCTTTGATGGTGACCAGGAAGCCCACGGATTCGCGACCATCGATCAGGCGATGATCGTAAGAGAGCGCCAGGTACATCATCGGCAGGATTTCCACCTTGCCATCCACCGCCATCGGCCTGTCTTTAATAGCATGCATTCCCAGAATCGCGCTCTGCGGCGGGTTGATGATCGGGGTAGACATCAGCGAACCGAATACGCCGCCGTTGGTAATGGTAAAGTTACCGCCGGTCAGGTCTTCTACGGTCAGCTTGCCGTCGCGGCCTTTGACAGCCAGTTCTTTAATTTTTTTCTCGATGTCAGCCATGCCCAGCGTATCCACGTCACGCAGGACCGGCGTGACCAGGCCGCGCGGCGTAGACACCGCCATGCTCACATCAAAGTAGTTGTGGTACACCACGTCATCGCCGTCGATAGAGGCGTTCACTTCCGGATAACGCTTCAGCGCTTCCACTACCGCTTTCACGTAGAAGGACATAAAGCCCAGGCGGATACCATGACGTTTTTCAAACACTTCGCCATACTGCTTACGCAAATCCATAATCGGCTTCATGTTGACTTCATTGAAGGTCGTCAGCATGGCGGTGGAATTTTTCGCTTCCAGCAGACGCTCGGCCACGCGCTTACGCAGGCGGGTCATTGGCACGCGTTTTTCGCCGCGCGCGCCCAGAGCGGGTTGTGCTGCAGGTTCAACAGCGGGTGCTTTAGACTCGCCTTTCGCCAGATGTTTTTCCACATCTTCACGGGTCAGACGCCCACCCACACCAGTGCCTTTAATGGCGCTGGCTTCCAGATTGTGTTCAGCCAGCAGGCGACGGATCGCCGGGCTGAGCGCATCGTTGTTTTGTTCTTCCAGCGACGCCTGCTGGCGCTGTGCCGGCGTAGACGCTTTCTCTTCAGATTTGGCGCTGGTCTCTTTACCCGCGCTGTTGCCTTCACGCAGGCGACCCAGGATCTGGCGAGAGGTGACAGTCGTCCCCTCCTCTTCCAGAACCGCATCCAGAATGCCGTCCGCTGATGCCGGTACTTCCAGTACCACTTTGTCAGTTTCGATTTCTACCAGCACTTCGTCACGAACAACCGCATCGCCCGGTTTTTTATGCCAGGTGGCGACGGTCGCGTCCGCTACGGACTCAGGCAGGTCGGGAACAAGAATATCTACGCTACTCATTATTTATCCTTTATTTAATCGACGTTCAGCGCGTCATTAACCAGATCTTGTTGCTGTTTCTGGTGAACGGACATATACCCTACCGCCGGAGAGGCGGAGGCCGGGCGACCTGCATAACGCAGAGCGGCCCCAAACGGAATCACTTCACGGAAATGATGCTGGCTGCAGTACCATGCGCCCTGGTTGAGCGGCTCTTCCTGGCACCAGACAAAATCATGGACGTGAGCGTATGGTTGCAGCGCTTCCTGCACCGCTTTATGCGGGAACGGATAGAGCTGTTCGATGCGCACGATAGCGACATCTTTCTGGTCGCTTTTGCGACGTTGTTCCAGCAGGTCGTAATAAACCTTACCAGAACACATTACCACGCGTTTTACGGCTTTAGGGTCCAGCTCGTCAATTTCGCCAATGGCCGGCTGGAAGGAACCGTTCGCCAGTTCATCAAGCGTGGAAACCGCCAGCGGGTGACGCAGCAGCGATTTCGGCGACATCACCACCAGCGGACGACGCATCCCGCGCAGCGCCTGACGGCGCAGCATATGGTAGACCTGCGCCGGGGTGGACGGCACGCAAACCTGCATATTCTGCTCGGCGCAAAGTTGCAGATAACGTTCCAGACGCGCGGAAGAGTGCTCCGGCCCCTGCCCTTCATAGCCGTGCGGCAACAGCATCACCAGACCGCACATCCGGCCCCATTTCTGCTCGCCGGAGGAGATGAACTGGTCAATCACTACCTGCGCGCCGTTGGCAAAATCGCCAAACTGCGCTTCCCAGATAGTCAGGGTACGTGGTTCCGCCGTGGCATAACCGTATTCAAAAGCCAGTACCGCTTCTTCAGACAGCACGGAGTCCCAGACTTTAAACTGTCCCTGACCGCTGTGAATATGCTGCAACGGCGTATACGTTGAGCCGTTCGTCTGGTTGTGGATCACCGCATGACGATGGAAGAAGGTGCCGCGACCAGAGTCTTCCCCGGACAGGCGCACCGGAATGCCTTCATCGACCAGCGTGGCGTAAGCCAGATTTTCCGCGCCGCCCCAGTCAAACAATTTCTCGCCTGCCGCCATTGCCTGACGGTCGCCATAAATTTTCGCCACGCGAGACTGCATTTCAATGGCTTCCGGCACGGTGCTGATACGTTTTGCCAGCTCCTGCAGACGCTTCATTTCTACCTTGTTCGGGTATGCTTCATCCCATTCGTGGTTTAGATACGGCGACCAGGTGAACGAGTGCATATTCATCGGACGCCACTCTTTCACCACGCATTCGCCTGCATCCAGCGCATCGCGATAGAGGTTGACCATTTCGGTAGCATCTTCCAGCGTTGCGACCTTATCAGCTTCCAGTTTGTCGGCGTAGATTTTACGCGGCGTCGGATGCTTTTTGATTTTCTGGTACATCAGCGGCTGGGTTGCGCTTGGCTCGTCGGCTTCGTTGTGGCCGTGACGGCGGTAGCACACCAGATCGATGAACACATCACGTTTAAAGGTGTTACGGAAGTCCAGCGCCAGACGGGTCACAAAAGCGACGGCTTCCGGATCGTCCGCATTGACGTGGAAAATCGGCGCCTGGACCATTTTACCGATATCGGTGCAGTAAGGCGTTGAACGCGCATCCAGTGGGTTAGAGGTGGTGAAACCCACCTGGTTGTTGATAACGATACGTACCGTACCGCCCACTTCGTAACCGCGCGCTTTCGACATGTTCAGGGTTTCCTGAACCACGCCCTGGCCGGTCACCGCGGCGTCGCCGTGAATAGTGATCGGCAACACTTTGTTGCTGCTCGGTTCGTCCAGTCTGTCCAGACGGGCGCGCACGGAGCCCATCACCACCGGGCTCACAATTTCCAGGTGCGATGGGTTAAACGCCAGCGCCAGGTGAACCAGACCGCCTTCGGTTTCGATATCTGACGAGAAGCCCATGTGATACTTCACGTCGCCGGTACCCAGATGTTCTTTATGTTTACCGGCAAACTCGTCGAACAGATCCTGCGGTTTTTTACCCAGTACGTTGATCAGCACGTTCAGGCGACCGCGGTGCGCCATCCCCAGCACCACTTCGCGAGTGCCGCTGTTACCCGCATGGCGAACCATCTCTTTCAGCATGGGTATCAGCGCATCTCCCCCCTCAAGCGAGAAACGTTTCGCACCCGGGAATTTGGCGCCCAGATAACGTTCCAGCCCTTCAGCGGCGGTCAGTTCGTTCAGGAAGCGTTTTTTCTCGTCAGCGCTAAAGGCCGCACGACCGGATTCGATGCGCTGTTGGATCCAGCGTTTCTCTTCGGTGCTGGTGATGTGCATATACTCAGCGCCAATCGGGCCGCAGTAGGTCTGTTTGAGCGCGTCGAGCAGCTCGCCCAGCTTCATCGTCTCTTTGCCGCTGGCAAAGGAGCCGACATTGAAGGTTTCCTGGAAATCGGCCTCGGTCAAATCATGGAAAGAAGGGTCCAGATCCGCCACGCGTTCTTGCTTCCACAGTCCCAGCGGATCGAGATTTGCATGCTGATGGCCACGGAAACGATAAGCGTTGATAAGCTGCAGGACTTTAACCTGCTTCACATTGGTGTCAGGGTCGGAAATCGTAGAAGAGTGACGTGAGCCAGCCAACGCCTGCCGCCGGAAATATTCACGTGTTTTTGAATGGAGTTGATCCGGTTTGACTCCGGTACCAGGTAACTGCTGGAACGTCAAACGCCAGTTAGCGTCTACCGAGTCAGGATCGGTTAAGAAGTCTTCATAGAGCTGTTCTATCCAGCTCTGATTCGAACCAGAGAGGTAAGAAGAGTCCAACCAGGCTTTCAAAGCGCTGTTCTGCATCGTGATCCCTTAAGCATCTTTTCTGCTTATTTAATACTCTAAATAGGTCACGTTTCAGGAAGGCGGCAAGCTTGCGAATCCCTGGGAGCTTACATCCAGTAAGTGACCGGGGTGAGCAAGTGCAGCCAACGCACATGCAACGTGAACTATGACGAGTATTTCGCCGTGGATACTAACCACGCATACGCTGTATGCGTGCCGGGGTTCACTTGTTGCGGACTGTCGTGTCATCTGCGTCCGCTAAGGAACCTTTAAAAACTGTCTAATAATCTTCGCTGTTCAGGCTACGACTGCTTTGCGGCCTTCGCTCACTCCGGTCACATAGTTAACTATGCTCCCGAAGATTCGTTCAGACCGCGCCTTGCCTCGCTCTGAACATCTCGATTATTACTAATCATATGGCAGTTTTTAGAGGTTTCCTGCACTTCTATTGCCTGATGGCGCTGCGCTTATCAGGCCTACGGGGTTGCGCCTGTAGGCCGGATAAGACGGTACGTCGCCATCCGGCAACCACTACAACTATTTATGCGCTACGCTGCAACAGCATCGACTTAATATGGCCGATAGCGCGCGTCGGGTTTAATCCCTTAGGACATACACTGACGCAGTTCATAATGCTGTGACAGCGGAATACGCTGAATGCATCGCTCATCCCTTCCAGACGACTGTCGGTCTCGGTATCACGACTATCGATCAGGAATCGATACGCCGCGAGCAGACCCGCCGGACCGATAAACTTATCCGGGTTCCACCAGAATGACGGGCAGGATGTTGAGCAACAGGCGCAAAGAATACATTCATACAGCCCATCGAGTTTTTCACGCTGCTCCGGCATCTGCAGATGCTCACGAGCCGGTGGATTTTGCCCATTATTCAATAAGTAAGGCTTAATCTTCTCATATTGTGCGTAGAATTGCCCCATGTCTACCACCAAATCGCGGATCACCGGCAAACCGGGTAGCGGGCGAATCACAATCTTCTTACCCGGCTGGTTCAGCGCCGAAATAGGGGTAATACAGGCCAGACCATTCTTACCGTTCATATTCAAACCATCAGAACCACACACACCTTCGCGGCAGGAACGGCGGAAAGAAAGGCTAGGATCTTTTTCTTTAAGCTGGATTAACGCATCCAGCAGCATCATGTCGCGCCCTTCTTCGCCTTCCAGGGTGTAATCCTGCATACGCGGAGCGTTATCGACATCCGGGTTATAACGATAAATCGAAAATTCGAGTTTCATCATCCTGTCTCCGCAATTAATAAGTACGAATCTTCGGCGGGAACGCCGGACGCAGTTTCGGTTCCATATTGACGCTTCGGCGCGTCATGGATTCCGTTTGCGGTTGATACAGGGTATGACACAACCAGTTGGCATCATCACGCTCCGGGAAATCGAAGCGGCTATGCGCGCCGCGGCTTTCCGTCCGGAAGTTGGCTGATACGGCAGTGGCGTAGGCAGTTTCCATCAGGTTATCCAGCTCCAGACACTCAACACGCTGGGTATTAAACTCGCTGGACGTGTCATCCAGACGGGCGTTTTTCAGACGCTCGCGGATCACTTTCAACTGCTCAAGCCCTTTCGCCATCGCGTCGCCTTCACGGAATACGGAGAAGTTATGCTGCATACACTCCTGCAACGCTTTGCGGATAGCCACCGGATCTTCGCCATTGCGGTTATTGTTCCAGCGATTCAGGCGCTCCAGAGAACCTTCAACGTCAGACTCGCTGGCGTCGCGCAGCACGCCCTGCTCGGCGATGGATTCCTGTAAATGCAGCCCCGCCGCACGGCCAAAGACCACCAGATCCAGCAGTGAGTTACCGCCCAGACGGTTGGCGCCGTGAACCGATACACAGGCGATTTCGCCTACCGCAAACAGCCCCGGAATCACCACATCTTCGCCCTGCTCGTTCACGGTCAGCGCCTGACCGGTCACTTTAGTCGGAATACCGCCCATCATGTAGTGGCAGGTCGGGATAACCGGAATCGGCTCTTTCACCGGATCGACGTGAGCGAAAGTGCGGGACAGCTCCAGGATACCCGGCAGGCGAGATTCCAGCACCTCTTTACCCAGATGATCCAGTTTCAGTTTAGCGTGCGGCCCCCACGGACCATCGCAGCCGCGGCCTTCACGGATTTCGATCATGATGGAACGCGCCACCACGTCACGACCCGCCAGGTCTTTGGCGTTCGGCGCATAACGCTCCATAAAGCGCTCGCCGTGTTTGTTCAACAGGTAACCGCCTTCGCCGCGGCAGCCTTCTGTCACCAGCACACCCGCCCCGGCGATGCCGGTCGGGTGGAACTGCCACATTTCCATGTCCTGCACCGGGACACCGGCACGCAGCGCCATACCGACACCGTCACCAGTATTGATATGAGCGTTGGTGGTGGACTGGTAGATACGGCCTGCGCCGCCGGTCGCCAGCACCGTCGCGCGGGCTTTGAAGTACACCACTTCACCGGTTTCGATGCACAGTGCGGTACACCCCACCACCGCGCCATCCTGGTTTTTCACCAGATCCAGCGCATACCATTCGGAGAAAATCGTGGTGTGGTTTTTCAAATTCTGTTGATACAGCGTGTGCAGCAAGGCGTGACCGGTACGGTCAGCCGCCGCCGCGGTACGTGCCGCCTGCTCGCCGCCAAAGTTTTTCGACTGGCCGCCGAACGGGCGCTGATAGATACGTCCATCATCAAGACGGGAGAACGGTAGCCCCATGTGCTCCAGTTCCAGAATCGCTTCCGGTCCGGTCTTACACATATATTCGATGGCATCCTGGTCACCAATGTAGTCCGACCCCTTAACGGTGTCGTACATGTGCCATTCCCAGTTATCTTCATGGGTATTGCCGAGCGCCACGGTGATACCGCCCTGCGCGGAAACGGTATGGGAACGGGTCGGGAAGACTTTCGAGAGCAGCGCACAGGTTTGGCCGCTCTGGGAAATTTGCAGCGCCGCGCGCATACCTGCGCCACCGGCACCAATCACAACAGCATCAAATTCTCTGACTGGCAGTTTCATTACACACCCCACACCACAACAAATCCATAGATGACGTAAACCACCAGCGCAACAACGATAACGAGTTGCAGTATCAGACGCACTGCCAGTGGTTTAACGTAGTCGGTTAACACCTGCCACATGCCGATCCAGGCATGAATCAAGATGGAAAAAAGCGCCAGCAGGGTGAAGACTTTGGTGAAGGCCGATGAGAAGAAACCGGTCCAGGCTTCAAAGGTCAGTTCGCCGCTCGTGGCGAAAAAACCCACCATGTAGATGATGTATAACGTCAGAACGATAGCGGTAGCACGGACCAGGATGAAGTCATGTACGCCATTGCGTCCTAATGCGGAGGCGTTGCTTACCATACGAGGACTCCTGCGAGAAGTGAAAGCACGACAGTGATAACAAAAGAGATTTTGGCAGAGCGTTGACCCGTTTCGAATGTTTCTTCCAGATAGCCAAAATCCATTAACATGTGACGAATTCCCACGATGACGTGATACGCCAGCGCGGTAAGGATACCCCACATGATAAATTTAACGATGAAGCCGTCCATGATATCGGCGGCCTGCTGGAATCCTTCCGGAGAAGAGAGGCTGGTGCCCAGTAGCCACAGTAGTATGCCGACGGCGATGAAAGTAATCACACCGGATACGCGATGGAGAATGGACGCTATCGCTGTGATGGGGAACCGAATCGTTTGCAGATCCAGATTGACAGGTCTTTGTTTTTTCACATTTCTTATCATGAATAACGCCCACATGCTGTTCTTATTATTCCCTTAAGACTTCGGTTACAGAGGTGAATCTACCTGTAGCCAGAAAGACGACGGGATTTCCTTCCTCCGGTCTGCGTGCGGGTCAGACAGCGTCCTTTCTATAACTGCGCGTCATGTAAAACACTGCTTCCAGTAGCTAAAACGACACGTTACAACGCTGGGTGGCTCGGGATTGCAGGGTATTCCGGAGACCTGGCGGCAGTATAGGACGTTCACAAAATCATTACAATTAACCTACATATAGTTTGTCGGGTTTTATCCTGAACAGTGACACAGGTCACGATAACAACATTTTTTTAATTTTCAATCATCTGATTTGACAAACATTAAACAAAATTGTTACAAACAACACCAGAAAAAGCATATAATGCGTAAAAGTTATGGGGTCACTCTTTCACCTGTTAATAAGTTATGCAACAGTACAATGATATTGACCCATTCTTTCAGGACAGTTATTAGTGATAGACAGGTTACATTACTCGGATTGCTACGTTCCTGATTTGCTGCTAATTCGAAATTAATCAAGCCGTTACCTGCAAGCGCCCATTGCTCTGTACCCAGGTCATCCCCTCTTTCACAGAGCGGCGAGCCAAATAACAAACTGGTAACGGTTGATTGATGCATACACAGAATCTTCCCTGCACTAACGACAAGGAAGATGACGTGGAGAAGGCAAGTCTGAGTTCCGGCAGTCTTAAGCAATAAGGCGCTAAGGAGACCGTAAATGGCTGATACAAAGGCAAAAATCACCCTTACTGGTGACACTGCTATTGAACTGGATGTGCTAAAAGGTACACTCGGTCAAGATGTTATTGATATTCGTAGTCTCGGTTCAAAAGGAGTTTTTACTTTTGACCCTGGTTTCACCTCTACCGCATCCTGCGAATCTAAAATCACCTTCATCGACGGCGACGAAGGCATTTTGTTGCATCGCGGTTTCCCGATTGACCAGCTTGCTACCGATTCCAACTATCTGGAAGTCTGTTACATCCTGCTGTACGGCGAAAAACCGACGCAGGAAGAGTATGACGAGTTCAGAACGACAGTCACCCGCCATACGATGATCCATGAGCAAATCACTCGCCTGTTCCATGCTTTCCGTCGCGACTCACATCCGATGGCGGTAATGTGCGGGATCACTGGCGCGCTGGCAGCGTTCTACCACGACTCGCTGGATGTGAACAATCCGCGCCACCGTGAAATCGCGGCGTTCCGCCTGCTGTCCAAAATGCCGACCATGGCGGCGATGTGTTACAAATACTCAATCGGTCAGCCGTTTGTTTATCCGCGCAACGACCTTTCCTACGCCGGTAACTTCCTGAACATGATGTTCTCCACGCCGTGTGAAACCTATGAAGTGAATCCGGTACTGGAGCGCGCGATGGATCGTATTCTGATCCTGCACGCTGACCATGAGCAGAACGCCTCTACGTCAACGGTACGTACCGCAGGTTCAAGCGGCGCCAACCCGTTCGCCTGCATTGCCGCCGGGATCGCCTCCCTGTGGGGACCCGCGCACGGTGGCGCCAACGAAGCCGCGCTGAAAATGCTGGAAGAAATCAGCTCTGTTAAACACATTCCGGAATTTGTTCGCCGTGCGAAAGACAAGAATGATTCTTTCCGCCTGATGGGCTTCGGTCACCGTGTTTACAAAAACTACGATCCGCGCGCCACCGTGATGCGTGAAACCTGCCACGAAGTGCTGAAAGAGCTGGGCACCAAAGACGATCTGCTGGAAGTGGCGATGGAGCTTGAGCACATTGCGCTCAACGACCCGTACTTCATCGAGAAGAAACTGTACCCGAACGTAGACTTCTACTCCGGCATCATTCTGAAAGCGATGGGCATTCCATCTTCGATGTTCACCGTGATCTTCGCCATGGCGCGTACCGTTGGCTGGATTGCACACTGGAATGAAATGCACACTGACGGCATGAAAATCGCCCGTCCTCGTCAGCTGTATACCGGCTACGATAAACGCGATTTTAAATCGGCGCTGAAGCGTTAATTGACAACCGGATGGCGAGGCAACCCTCGCCATCCGGTACATTTTCCCTTTTTTCTTATCCTCATTATTTTATTCTTACCCCGTTACTCTCTATGATTAATTAAGGTTTCGCTAAATATCATTCAGGGAGCATGGAATGCCGATTCTGCAGTGGTTTTTGTTGTTCCTGTTATCGCTGCTCATTTCCCTTATTTTTCTCTGGCTGCACCTTCCGGCGGCAATGCTGCTCGGTCCAATGATTGCGGGTATCGTGTTGAGTTTGCGAGGTAGTACGCTACAACTTCCGCGCGGTATTTTTCTCGCCGCGCAGGCAATTCTCGGCTGTATGATCGCCCAAAATCTAACCGGTTCGATATTGACCACCCTCGCCCTCTACTGGCCGGTCGTGCTTTTAGTGTTGCTGGTGACGCTGCTTTCCAGCGCGGTAGTCGGCTGGCTGCTGGTACGTTACAGCTCGCTGCCCGGCAACACCGGCGCATGGGGGTCTTCGCCGGGCGGCGCGGCGGCAATGGTAGCGATGGCGCAAGATTACGGGGCGGATATCCGCCTGGTGGCGTTTATGCAGTATCTACGGGTACTGTTTGTGGCTGGCGCGGCGGTGCTGGTGACACGCCTGATACTCGGCGACAGCGCGGCAACGGTCAGCCAACAGATGGTCTGGTTTCCGCCGCTTAGCGGTAATTTATTGACGACGCTGTTATTAGCGATCGTGGCGGGCATTGCCGGTCGCCTGATGCGTATCCCTTCCGGCACGATGCTGCTCCCCATGTTGGCAGGCGCGCTTCTCCATTCGCAAGGCATCATTGAGATTGAATTACCCGAATGGCTGCTGGCCGTGGCGTATATGGCGATAGGCTGGCGTATTGGGCTGGGTTTTGACAGACAGGTGTTTTTTATGGCGCTGCGGCCATTGCCGCAAATCTTATTGTCAATTTTCGCGCTGATGGCGATTTGCGCCGCGATGGCGTGGGGAATGGCTTACTACATGCAGATTGATTTTATGACGGCTTATCTTGCCACCAGTCCCGGTGGTCTGGATACGGTTGCCGCGATCGCGGCAGGAAGCAGTGCCGATATGGCGCTCATCATGGCAATGCAAACCCTACGGCTGTTCAGCATTCTGTTAACTGGGCCAGCAGTGGCCCGTTTTATATCAACCTATGCGCCCAAACAACCTTTGTAGGGCTGATAAGCGTCGCGCCATCAGGCAATAGCCGCTCGCCGATGGCGGTTCCGGCTATTTCTGGCAATGCGGGCACCAGTAAAACGGGCGTGAGGACAGTGTTGTCTTTTCAATAATGCCGCCGCACCGCTCGCACACTTCGCCGTCACGGTGGAAAACCTTAAAGCGAAACAGTGCGCCATGATGCTTGTTCTCATCCGCCTGACCGCGAGTAGTGTAGGAAAGGCGCGGAATATCCAACAGCGCGTGAGAAAGCGCATTCAGTTGCGCTTCGTTGAGATCTTTCGCTTTATGCTGTCCGGTTAACCCTACCTGCCAGAGGATTTCAACGCGCAGATAATTCCCCAATCCCGCCAGAAAGGCCTGATCCAGCAACAGTCCGGAAAATTGTCGGTTGCGAAAACGCGGCGACAGCAATCGAGCTTTAACCTCTTCCGAAGTGAGACGCGCGTCCAGCACATCCGGACCGACTCGCTGTAAAAAGGGGTGCGTCGTGAGCTGCTCTGCTGTCAGCATTTCGATATCAGACGCGCTATAAAGCAGAATAGTTTTATCCGCCGTTTGTAGCCTGACGCGCAATATACGCGTGGTCTGCGGTATTTCACCAGTATCGATCACCCGCCATACGCCATAGAGTTGGTTGTGGCTGTAGAGCGTCAGGCCATTTGAAAAGTGGGTCAATAACGCTTTTCCCCGCGTCTCTATCCGGGTAACAAGTTGACCGGTAAGCTGCGATTCATACGGTTTTAACTGTGCAAAGGCAAACCAGACATCGGTTAAGGGTTTGCCTTTGATTGCCGCCTCCAGATTATCCGCCGCACGACGAATTTCCGGGCCTTCAGGCATAATAATATCCTTTGTTAACAGTTGATTAATGGACTACACCGCCTCTGACTATCGGGAATGCACATCGAACGCCATAATGAATATCCACAGCCGTAATATAATAGCTTCAATCGTCGGGCTCTCAGGCAATAACGTGTATATTACGCGCATTGAACGCGGCGCGTAACCTGCGAGCGAATGCAAGCGCATACTCGCCGTCGCCATGAATGCACACCGTTTGCGCCGTGACAGTCGTCCACACGCCAGTAACGCTTTTCACTCTCCCGGCTTGTACCATATCCAGCGTTTGCGCCAGCGCCTGCTCTTCGTCGTGAATCAGCGCGCCAGGTTGCATGCGCGGCACCAGGCTACCGTCGGCCTGATAGCCGCGATCGGCAAACACCTCCTGCCGCGTCACCAGGCGATGGCGCTCACCGGCCCGGATCAGCTCACTTCCCGCCAGTCCAACCAGTATCAGTGACGGATCATAGTCGTGTACCGCTTTCGCAATCGCCTGTGCCAGATGAGGATCTTTCGCCGCCTGGTTATAGAGCATACCGTGCGGTTTGACATGGCGCATCACGCCGCCTTGCGCCTGGACAATCGCCCCCAGCGCGCCGATTTGGTACAGCGTCTGGGCGTATACCGTTTCCGGCGGCAAAACCATCGCCGTCCGCCCAAAATTATCCCGATCCGGAAAGCTGGGATGCGCGCCGATCGCCACGCCGTTTTTCAGCGCCTCGCGCACACAGGTCAGCATGGTTTGCGCATCACCGGCGTGAAAACCACAGGCGATATTGGCGGAGGAGACCAGCGTTAATAATTCGCTGTCGCTGGCGCAACCTTCGCCCACATCCGCATTTAAATCAATGTTCATGCTGAAGCCGCCAGGTAAGCTGTTCCAGATAGCGCTGACGCTCATGGCGCGCGTTGAGCGCCTCTTCCAGCGAACATTGCACAAAATGGATCGGTTGTCCTAGCGGGATCTGCGCCAGATGGTACATATCTGCCTCGATGATGCAGGCAATGCGCGGATAGCCGCCAGTTGTCTGGGCATCATTCATTAGCACAATAGGTTGGCCGTTGTAAGGCACCTGCACGACACCGGGCAGCAAACCGTGCGACAGCAGTTCGCGATCCGTTGTCCGCGTTAACGATTGTCCCTGCAAACGATAGCCCATGCGATTACTTTGCGGACTGAGCTGCCACGGCGAACGCCAGAACGCTTCTTGCGAGGCGCGATCGAACTCACGGTATTCCGGCCCCGGTAGCGCACGGATGCGATTCCCCCACAGTAACTGCTTCACGCCCTGCGGCCCGCTAAACTGTCGCGATGGTTTACCCGTCGCCAGCCGATCGCCATCTTTTAGCAGCCGTCCTTCCAGCCCACCGATGCCGGACTTCAGATCGGTACTACACGATCCCATCACCTCCGGCACAGCAATACCGCCCGCCACCGCCAGATAGCTACGCATCCCGTGAAGCGGTCGATGCAGCGTAAGACGCTGACCCGCTTTTACCGGCAATCGCCAGCCGGTCCAGACCGGTTGATCATCCAACTGCGCCTCGCAGCCTGCGCCGGTAAGAGCGAACCAGGTCTCATTTTCAAATTCGACAACCAGTTGGCCGAGAGTGATTTCCAGCGCCGGGGCATTCGCATCGTTCCCGACCAGGAGATTAGCGGTCTGAAAGGCGGGTTTATCCAGCGCGCCACAGTGACTCAGCCCCGACTGACGAAAGCCGTGACGCCCGCTATCCTGCACGGAGGTGTAAATCCCCGCGCGAATAATATTCAGCATATTCCCTCCTTTTGCGGCACAAAGCGTACGCTATCGCCAGGGCGTAGCAGAACCGGGGGCTCCCGCATCGGATCGAATAACTTCAACGGCGTGAGGCCGATCAGCTGCCAGCCGCCCGGCGTGGATAATGGATAAATCCCCGTCTGCGCGCCGCCGATGCCGACAGAACCGGCCGGAACCTGCAGGCGCGGCTCCGCGCGTCTGGGCATATGGAGCGGTTCTGGTAAATTCCCAAGATAGGGAAAGCCAGGCTGAAAGCCTAAAAACCAGACGACATACTCAACGGAGGCATGTAGCTCCACGACCTGCTTTTCACTCAAACCGCTGTGCCGTGCCACCGCCGCCAGATCCGGCCCGCCTGCGCCGCCATAGATCACCGGGATCTCAACCGAACGCGAGTCCGGCTCCAGCGCCTCGCTCTCTTCCCACCAGCGCTGCAGACGCTCAATCGCATCCAGCGCCAGGGTTTGCGGTTCCCGCAAGATCACGGTGATATTGTTCATCCCGGGAATGGCTTCCACCACGTTCGGCATATCGACCAGACGCTGCGTCAGACGCCAGATGCGTTTCTGGCTCGCCAGCGTAATCGGTGGTTCAAGTTCCAGGACGACCGCCGTTTCGCCTAACAGATAACAACGCGCTCGCTGCACTTTATTACCTCTCAGTTATGCCGGGTTAGGGATATCAATAAACGTCACATCCAACGCCGTGTTTTCGTTCAACCATTCGCTCAGGGCGCGAATACCGCCGCGTTCAGTGGCATGGTGCCCGGCGGCATAAAAATGCAGCCCCTGTTCGCGCGCGGAATGAATGGTCTGTTCAGACACCTCGCCGGTAATGAAAGCATCCACGCCGAAGCGGGCGGCGCTATCAATAAAACTTTGCCCGCCGCCGGTACACCAGGCGACACGCTGCACATTCTCTGGCCCGGTATCGCCGCACCATAGCGGTTTACGCCCCAGACGCGCTTCAATCCATGAGGCCAGTTCCAGCCCCGGCACCGGCATTGAGAGCTCTCCCCACGGCACCAGCGGCTCAATTTCTCCTTTCACGGTAATGCCCAATAGCGCCGCCAACTGCGCATTGTTGCCCAGCTCAGGATGCGCATCCAGCGGCAGATGCCAACCGTAAAGGTTAATATCATTTGCCAGTAACGTTTTTAAGCGACGGCGTTTCATCCCGCGAATAACCGGAGACTCGCCTTTCCAGAAGTAACCATGATGAACAATGACCGCATCGGCCTGCAAACGCACCGCCTCATCGAGCAGCGCCTGACTTGCGGTCACGCCGGTAACGATTTTCTGTACCGTCTCTTTTCCTTCGACCTGTAAACCATTCGGCGCATAATCGCTTATTGCCGCACTGTTCAGCTTGTCGTTAATCAGTTGTTCCAGCTCGGTGTTTTTCATCATCGCTCCCTTTAACCCACGTTCTACTTTCCCGTTACGGGTTCAGTCTCCGTTAACATAGCCTTCCGTTAGCCGTTCGTCGATAAACATTTGTTTGACACATCAAGAAACAATCACCTCCGGGTTTGGCGCAAATTACTTAGCAAAACACGATCGGTTTCATGTATATTTATGCAATCAGAACGCATATTGCAGAAAAAATCAGTTCTGTATCATGTTGGTAACTTTAAGGAAACACGGCGATACGGCAGGCTTAATAAGCCCACAAAGAAAGGCATTATCTGAGAATGCCGCGTTCTTGCCGCAGCGTCTCTATCCCGGAAATACGATGAATAAACAAGCATCTCAACCCCGCGCTATTTACTACGTTGTCGCCCTGCAAATTTGGGAGTACTTCAGCTTTTATGGTATGCGCGCCCTACTGATTCTTTATCTCACCAATCAGCTAAAATACGACGATAACCACGCCTATGAGTTATTCAGCGCTTATTGTTCGCTGGTCTACGTAACGCCGATTCTTGGCGGCTATCTGGCGGATAAGGTGCTTGGCAACCGAATGGCAGTCATGCTGGGCGCATTTTTAATGGCTATAGGTCATTTAGTGCTGGGCGCCAGTGAGATCGCGCCGACATTCCTTTATCTGTCGCTGGCGATCATTGTCTGCGGCTACGGCCTGTTTAAATCGAATATTAGCTGCCTGCTGGGCGAACTGTACCAGCCGGAAGATCCGCGCCGCGACGGCGGGTTCTCGCTGCTTTACGCAGCGGGCAATATTGGTTCGATCGTGGCGCCTATCGCCTGCGGCTATGTGCAAGAGGAGTACAGTTGGGCGATGGGCTTTGCGCTCGCCGCCATTGGTATGCTGGCGGGGTTAGTGATCTTCCTGTGTGGAAATCGTCATTTCACCCACACCACCGGCGTGAATAAAGCCGTGTTGTGCGCCAGAAACTACCTGCTGCCGAACTGGGGCTGGCTGTTAATTTTGCTGGTAGCGGCGCCGTTGCTGATTACCGTTCTGTTCTGGAAAGAATGGTCTGTCTATGCCTTAATCGTGGCGACCGCGATCGGCCTGGTCGTGCTGGCAAAAATTTATCGTCAGGCGCAAACGGCCAAACAGCGCAAAGAACTGGGGCTGATTGTCACCCTGACCCTGTTCAGTATGCTGTTCTGGGCGTTTGCCCAGCAGGGCGGCAGTTCTATCAGCCTGTATATCGACCGCTTTGTGAACCGCGATATTCTGGGCTATTCCGTTCCTACCGCCATGTTCCAGTCGGTGAACGCCTTTGCCGTGATGCTGTGTGGGGTCGTCCTGGCCTGGCTGGTTAAAGAGAGCGTAAGCGGTAATCGCACCGTGCGTATCTGGGGCAAATTCGCGCTGGGTCTCGGTCTGATGAGCGCCGGATTCTGTATTCTGACCCTGAGCGCACGCTGGTCCGCCGCTTACGGACACTCTTCAATGCCGCTAATGGTGCTGGGACTGGCGGTGATGGGCTTTGCCGAGCTGTTTATCGACCCGGTCGCCATGTCGCAAATTACGCGCATTGATATCCCCGGCGTCACCGGCGTATTAACCGGAATTTATATGCTGCTGTCCGGCGCGATAGCTAACTATCTGGCAGGCGTCATCGCTGACCAGACCTCGCAAAGCGCCTTCGACGCCAGCGGCGCGGTTAATTACGCCATCAACGCCTATGTGGATGTTTTTGAACAGATCACCTGGGGCGCGTTAGCCTGCGTAGGGGTTGTCCTGCTGATTTGGCTGTATCAGTCCTTCAAATTCAAAAGCCGCGCGCTGGCCGTCGAATCCTGATAGCAGAAGGCCCGGTAGTTTGCGCTACCGGGCCTGTATCACGCCCCTTTTCTCGCCGCCTCATAGGCGGAAAGCGTCGCGATTCTCGCCTGTTTGTGTTCCACAATAGGCCGAGGATAATCAAGCACGACTCCCGCTTTTTCCGCCCACCGCCACGGCTCGTGAATCGCTTTTCCAGGGATATCGCGTAATGCCGGTAGCCACTGGCGGATAAATTCGCCGTCGCGATCGAACCTCTCTCCCTGAGTCGTGGGATTAAAAATACGAAAATAAGGCGCGGCATCGGTACCGGTTGAAGCGGCCCACTGCCAGCCGCCATTATTGGCGGCAAGATCGCCGTCAATAAGCTGCGACATGAAATAGCGCTCCCCCAACCGCCAGTCAATCAACAGATCTTTTACCAGAAAGCTGGCGGTAATCATGCGTAAACGGTTATGCATCCAGCCCGTCGCGTTAAGCTGGCGCATCGCCGCATCGACAATGGGATAACCGGTTTCGCCTTTCTGCCATGCCTGAAAATAGTGCGGGTTCTCCTGCCACGCGACGCGTTTTGTCCAGCGGATAAACGGCTGGTGTTTGCATAATGCCGGATACCAGGTCATTAAATGACGGTAAAATTCCCGCCAGATGAGCTCATTCAACCAGACGCTTCCCGGTCCGCCGTCCAGCGCCTGCGGCTGCTCCGCCAGTAATCGGTGCAGGCACTGTCGCGGCGACAGGCCGCCCGTCGCCAGGCTGGCGGAAAGCCGACTGGTGCCTTCAACCGCAGGGAAATCCCGCCGTGACTCATACCCGTCTGCGCCCTGCGCGCAAAACTGACGTAGCTGCGCGATGACCGCGTTTTCTTCCACCGGGAAAAGCGCGGCGTCAAACGCCTGTTGCGGGTAGTTAAGCGAGACTGGCGTTAAGGGTGTAGAAAGCGCGCCGCTCACCCGGATCTTCGGGGCCGGAACGCACGGCGGAATATCCTCTTTTAGCCGTTTCAACCAGGCGTTTTTAAACGGCGTAAAAACTTTATACATTTCATGATTGCCGGTCATCACCGCGCCGGGCGCAAGAATCACGCTATCGTCAAAGCCTTCGCAGATGACAGATGGCAGCGTTTTTTCCACCGCCGCATCACGCTGACGCTCGTTAAACTCATACTGATAGTTATAAAACAGATGGCTGACGTCATGCTGCCGGCAAACGTTTTTAACCGTCTCAATACTGGCGTTAAAATCCGCCACTTCATGAAACAGCAGCGGAATCCCTTTCTCTGCAAGGGCCGTCTGTAGCGCATTGAGCTGCGCGCTGATGAATGCCGCCTGCCGCGGCGCCATATCATGGGCCTGCCACTGCGCGGGGGTGGAAATATAAAGCGCCAGCACCCGCGCGGATGCATCGCGGCAGGCGGCGGCCAGCGCAAGGTTATCCTGTAAACGCAGATCGCGCCTGAACCAGACTAAATGGGTGGGCATACAACTCCTGAAAGATAAAACGTCACGGCGAATAGCGTTAAACAGTGTAGACCCTGGCGCATAAAAAAACCGCCAGCGTGGCGGCTGACGGTTTTTTCAGGCTGGTCGCGATTAATAAAAGTCGCAGGTGGCTTTTTCAGCCTGCGCCATCCATACCGGTTTATCACTGGTTTTCGACCAGACACGGTGCAGATAACTATAAAAACGCGCGCGGTCTTTCCAGAAGAGCATCACCGGCAACGCCAGCACGCCTGCGGTCACCGCGAAAGCACGACGGGCAAAAATGACATGCGCCGGATAGTCTTTATAGTGTTCCATACGTTTCCCCCCTTTATACCGACGCTATCCGCCCCGGTATAGATTGAATCGGTGAATAGCACCGAAAAATTGAACCTTGTTACCTGATTAAAATAGTACCGTTTTCGGTGTAATTTTACTACTCATCCGACCACTTATTTTCACGCTTTTCCAGCAGATTTACATTCAAAGCGTAAATTAGTTACGAAAAGGTTAAATTAATACTAATCATTAGTTAAATAATGGTCTTTGCCATTTTTATACTTTTTTTACACTCCGCCCGCCAATTTTTGCGAAATCTTTGCAGCCAAAAAATTACCTTTCTCAGGAGTAAAACAATGCCACTGGAGGTGCTCTGTGAGTGCAGGCGTGATAACCGGCATCGTGCTGGTTTTCTTACTTTTAGGTTATCTGGTCTATGCCCTGATTAATGCGGAGGCGTTCTGATGGCCGCGCAAGGATTTTTACTGATCGCCAGTTTTTTACTGATTTTATTGGTACTGGCGAAACCGTTGGGTTCGGGCCTGGCAAGGCTCATCGCCGCCGTTCCGTTGCCGGGCGTGGCTGGCGTTGAGCGTATCCTCTGGCGGACTCTTGGCATTACCGACCACGAAATGAACTGGCGTCAGTATTTACTGGCGCTACTGACGCTCAATCTGCTGGGACTGGGCATCCTGTTTTGCCTGCTATTCTGGCAGGAGTGGCTGCCCTTAAATCCGCAGCGGCTACCGGGGCTGTCCTGGGATCTGGCGCTGAATACCGCCGTCAGCTTTGTCACCAATACCAACTGGCAAGCCTACAGCGGCGAAAGCACGCTGAGCTACTTTAGCCAGATGGCCGGGCTGACGGTGCAAAATTTCCTGTCGGCGGCGACCGGGATTGCGGTGGTTTTTGCGCTTATCCGCGCCTTTACGCGCCAGAATGTGCACACGCTGGGTAATGCCTGGCAGGATCTGGTACGCATTACGCTATGGATATTATTTCCTGTCGCGTTAATTATCGCGCTGTTTTTTATCCAACAAGGCGTACCGCAAAACCTGTCGGCTTATCAGCCCATCACCACCCTTGAAGGCGCTAAACAACTTTTGCCGATGGGTCCGGTTGCTTCGCAGGAGGCGATCAAAATGCTTGGCACCAACGGCGGCGGTTTCTTTAACGCCAACTCTTCGCATCCGTTCGAAAACCCTACCGCGCTCACTAATCTGGCGCAGATGCTGGCGATATTTTTGATTCCAGCCGCGCTCTGTTTCGCCTTTGGCGAAGCGGCGGGCGATCGCCGTCAGGGACGCGCGCTACTGTGGGCAATGTCATTCATTTTTGTGGTCTGCGTAGCGGTAGTGATGTGGGCGGAAGTTCAGGGAAATCCACATCTGTTGGCGGCGGGCGCGGACAGTAGCGTCAACATGGAGGGTAAAGAAACACGCTTTGGCGTGCTGGCCAGCAGCCTGTTTGCCGTCGTCACGACCGCGGCGTCCTGCGGGGCGGTAAATGCCATGCACGACTCGTTTACCGCTCTGGGCGGTATGGTGCCGATGTGGCTGATGCAAATTGGCGAAGTGGTCTTTGGAGGCGTCGGTTCAGGGCTGTACGGCATGTTGCTGTTTGTCCTGCTGGCGGTGTTTATCGCGGGGCTGATGATCGGTCGCACGCCGGAATATCTGGGGAAAAAAATCGACGTGCGCGAAATGAAAATGACCGCGCTGGCGATTCTGGTCACGCCGATGCTGGTCTTGTTGGGTTCGGCGCTGGCGATGATGACGGATGCCGGACGCAGCGCAATGCTGAACCCTGGCCCGCACGGTTTTAGCGAAGTGTTATATGCCGTCTCCTCTGCCGCCAACAACAACGGTAGCGCCTTTGCGGGTCTGAGCGCTAACTCGCCTTTCTGGAACTGTTTGCTGGCGTTCTGCATGTTCGTCGGCCGTTTCGGCGTGATTATTCCTGTCATGGCCATCGCCGGATCGCTGGTCAGTAAAAAAGTACAGCCGGCCAGTCAGGGAACGCTGGCGACCCACGGCGCGCTATTTATTGGACTGCTCATCGGCACGGTACTGCTGGTCGGCGCGCTGACGTTTATTCCTGCCCTGGCGCTTGGCCCGGTAGCGGAACATTTCTCTTTACCTTGAGCGATGCGGAGTACATTGATATGAGTCGCAAGCAACTGGCGCTGTTTGAACCTGTTTTACTCGTACAGGCGCTAACGGATGCCGTAAAAAAATTAAGCCCACGCGCCCAGTGGCGTAACCCGGTGATGTTTGTGGTCTGGGCCGGCAGCGTGCTAACCACTCTGTTAACGCTCGCTATGGTAACAGGACAAATAGCGGGAAGCGCCTTGTTTACAGGGGTGATCAGCCTGTGGTTATGGTTCACCGTACTGTTCGCCAATTTTGCCGAAGCGCTGGCGGAAGGCCGCAGCAAAGCCCAGGCAAACAGTCTGAAAGGGGTGAAAAAGACCGCGTTCGCTCGCCGCCTGCGCGCCCCGCGCCATGATGCGCAGGCCGATAACGTGCCCGCCGCTGAACTGCGGAAAGGCGACATTGTCCTGGTCAAAGCGGGCGATATTATTCCCTGCGATGGCGAGGTCATCGAAGGCGGCGCCTCGGTGGATGAAAGTGCGATTACCGGCGAATCCGCGCCCGTGATCCGCGAGTCCGGCGGCGATTTCGCCTCTGTCACCGGCGGCACGCGAATTCTTTCCGACTGGCTGGTGATTGCCTGTAGCGTCAATCCTGGCGAAACCTTTCTTGACCGGATGATCGCGATGGTGGAAGGCGCGCAGCGGCGGAAAACACCTAACGAGATTGCCCTGACGATTTTGCTCATTGCCCTGACCATTGTCTTTTTACTGGCGACCGCCACTCTGTGGCCCTTCTCTGCCTGGGGCGGTAACGCGGTCAGCGTCACCGTGTTGGTGGCGTTGCTGGTGTGCCTGATCCCCACTACCATCGGCGGGCTACTCTCCGCCATTGGCGTAGCCGGAATGAGCCGAATGTTGGGCGCGAACGTCATCGCCACCAGCGGCCGCGCCGTAGAAGCCGCGGGCGATGTCGACGTGTTACTGCTGGATAAAACCGGCACTATCACGCTCGGCAATCGCCAGGCGTCCGATTTTATTCCCGCCCGAGGGGTGGACGAACGCACGCTGGCTGACGCCGCGCAGCTCGCTTCGCTGGCCGACGAAACGCCGGAAGGCCGCAGCATTGTGATCCTCGCCAAACAGCGCTTTAACCTGCGTGAACGCGATGTGCAGTCGCTTCATGCCACCTTTGTTCCGTTTACCGCGCAAAGCCGCATGAGCGGGATTAATATCGATAACCGGATGATCCGTAAAGGCTCGGTGGACGCGATTCGGCGTCATGTCGAGAGCAATGGCGGCCATTTTCCCGCCGATGTCGAGCAAAACGTCGAGAACGTGGCGCGTCTGGGCGCGACGCCGCTGGTGGTAGTGGAAGGCGCGCGCGTACTGGGTGTTATCGCCCTCAAGGATATCGTTAAAGGCGGCATTAAAGAACGTTTCGCCCAGCTACGAAAGATGGGCATTAAAACGGTGATGATCACTGGCGATAACCGCCTGACGGCGGCAGCGATTGCCGCCGAAGCCGGTGTGGACGATTTTCTTGCCGAAGCCACGCCGGAAGCCAAGCTGGCGCTGATCCGCCAATATCAGGCGGAAGGACGGCTGGTCGCCATGACCGGCGACGGCACTAACGATGCCCCGGCGCTGGCGCAGGCTGACGTCGCGGTGGCGATGAACTCCGGCACCCAGGCGGCGAAAGAAGCCGGTAATATGGTGGATCTGGACTCTAACCCAACCAAGTTGATTGAAGTGGTGCATATCGGTAAGCAGATGCTGATGACGCGCGGCTCGCTCACCACCTTCAGTATCGCGAATGATGTAGCGAAATATTTCGCCATTATTCCCGCCGCGTTTGCCGCTACCTATCCGCAGCTAAACGCGCTCAACGTGATGGGGCTGCATTCGCCGAACTCCGCCATTCTGAGCGCGGTGATCTTTAACGCCCTGATTATTATTTTTCTGATCCCGCTGGCATTAAAAGGCGTGAGTTATAAGCCGCTTTCCGCATCGGCCATGCTGCGCCGTAATTTATGGATCTATGGTCTGGGTGGTCTGGTGGTGCCGTTTATTGGTATCAAAGTGATTGATGTGCTG
The DNA here is from genome assembly GCF_046552175.1 of Salmonella sp. SAL00672. Taxonomy (NCBI): domain Bacteria; kingdom Pseudomonadati; phylum Pseudomonadota; class Gammaproteobacteria; order Enterobacterales; family Enterobacteriaceae; genus Salmonella; species Salmonella sp. SAL00672. The sequence goes on from NZ_JBGDUQ010000003.1 coordinate 35,898, forward strand.
CTGACCCTGCTGGGTCTGGCGTGAGGTGTATGATGATCGGTTTACGTCCTGCTTTTTCGACAATGTTATTTCTGCTGTTATTGACCGGCGGCGTGTATCCGCTTCTGACCACGGCGCTGGGGCAGTGGTGGTTTCCCTGGCAGGCTAATGGCTCGCTGATTCATAAAGACAATGTGATACGCGGCTCAGCGCTTATCGGACAATCGTTTACCGCCGCGGGCTATTTTCATGGCCGGCCCTCCGCCACCGCCGATACGCCTTATAATCCACTGGCGTCGGGCGGAAGCAACCTGGCCGCCAGCAATCCCGAACTGGATGCGCAAATACAGGCCCGCGCCGCCGCGCTACGCGCCGCTAACCCCCAGGCGAGTTCCGCGGTTCCGGTTGAGCTGGCGACGGCCTCGGCAAGCGGGCTGGATAATAATCTGACACCCGGCGCCGCGGCATGGCAAATCCCCCGCGTGGCGGCGGCTCGCCAGCTTCCCGTTGAACAGGTCGCGCAACTGGTTGCAGAATATACGCACAGGCCGCTGGCGCGCTTCCTTGGGCAACCGGTGGTGAATATTGTTGAGCTTAATCTGGCGCTGGATGCGCTACAGGGACACAGAGCGAAATGAACGACGAACCCTTGCGTCCTGATCCGGATCGCTTGTTGGAACAAACGCCCCCGCCCCACCGGGGGAAGTTGAAAATTTTCTTCGGCGCCTGCGCAGGCGTCGGAAAAACCTGGGCGATGCTGGCGCAAGCGCAGCGGCTGCGAGCGCAGGGGCTGGATGTGGTGATCGGCGTTGTAGAGACGCACGGCCGTGAAGAGACCGCCGCACTACTTGACGGGCTGACCATTCTGCCGCCAAAACGTCACTCGCACCGGGGGCGGCAAATTCGCGAATTTGACCTGGATGCCGCCCTCGCCCGGCGTCCGGCGCTGATTTTAATGGATGAGCTGGCGCACAGTAACGCGCCTGGCTCACGCCATCCTAAGCGCTGGCAGGATATTGAAGAGCTGCTGGAAGCGGGAATCGACGTTTTCACCACCGTGAACGTACAACATCTGGAAAGTCTGAACGATGTGGTGAGCGGCGTCACGGGGATTCAGGTGCGCGAAACCGTCCCCGATCCCTTTTTTGATGCCGCTGATGAAGTCGTACTGGTCGATCTGCCGCCCGACGATCTGCGCCAACGGCTCAACGAAGGTAAAGTGTATATCGCCGGTCAGGCGGAACGCGCTATTGAACATTTTTTCCGCAAGGGCAATCTGATCGCCCTCCGCGAGCTGGCGCTACGCCGGACAGCCGATCGCGTGGACGATCAGATGCGCGCCTGGCGCGCGCATCCGGGCGAAGAAAAAGTATGGCATACCCGCGATGCTATTTTACTGTGTATCGGGCATAACACCGGCAGCGAAAAACTGGTGCGTACCGCGGCGCGTCTGGCCTCCCGGCTCGGCAGCGTCTGGCACGCCGTCTATGTCGAAACGCCAACGTTACACCGCTTACCGGAAAAACAACGGCGGGCTATTTTAAGCGCGCTGCGCCTGGCGCAGGAGCTTGGCGCGGAAACCGCCACCCTGTCCGATCCCGCCGAAGAGAAAGCGGTCGTGCGCTATGCCCGCGAGCATAATCTGGGGAAAATCGTCATGGGCCGCCCGGCGTCGCGACGCTGGTGGCGACGTGACGCTTTCGCCGACCGTCTTGCCAGGCGCGCGCCGGATCTCGATCAGGTGATCGTCGCGCTGGAAGAGCCGCCAGCCCGCGCATTGGCGCAAACGCCTGATAACCGACCTTTTAAAGAGAAATGGCGTGGGCAGATTCAGGGCTGTCTGGTCGCCGTGGCGCTTTGCGCCATCACCACGCTTATCGCTATGCAGTGGCTTGTCACCTTCGACGCCGCCAATCTGGTGATGCTCTATTTGCTGGGCGTAGTGGTGATTGCGCTGCTTTACGGACGCTGGCCGTCGGTGGTGGCGACGGTGATTAACGTGGCGAGTTTCGATCTCTTTTTTATCGCGCCACGCGGTACGCTCGCCGTTTCGGACGTGCAGTATTTGCTGACCTTTGCCGTGATGCTGACGGTTGGTCTGGTGATTGGCAATCTTACTGCCGGGGTGCGCTATCAGGCGCGCGTCGCCCGTTATCGGGAACAGCGTACCCGCCATTTATATGAAATGTCTAAAGCGCTGGCCGTCGGGCGTAGCGAACATGATATCGCCGCGACCAGCGAGCGGTTTATCGCTTCGACGTTTCAGGCGCGGAGCCAAATTTTATTACCTGATGCTAACGGTAAGTTGCTGCCTCTCACCCATCAGCAAGGCATGACGCCGTGGGACGACGCAATTGCGCGCTGGAGTTTTGATAAAGGCCAGCCTGCCGGCGCAGGCACCGATACCCTCCCTGGCGTGCCTTATCAAATCCTGCCGCTGAAAAGCGCCGATAAAACATACGGTCTGGCTATCGTCGAACCGGGTAATTTGCGTCAGTTAATGGTGCCGGAGCAGCAACGCCTGCTGGAAACATTCACTCTGCTTGTCGCCAACGCGCTGGAACGACTGACGCTGACCGCCAGCGAAGAACAGGCGCGTCTCGCCAGCGAGCGCGAAAGTATTCGCAACGCTCTGCTGGCGGCGCTGTCGCATGATTTACGCACGCCACTGACGGTATTGTTCGGCCAGGCGGAAATTTTGACGCTGGATTTAGCCAGCGCAGGATCGCCCCACGCGCGTCAGGCCAGTGAAATCCGCCAGCATATTCTCAACACCACCCGGCTGGTGAATAATTTGCTGGATATGGCGCGTATTCAGTCCGGCGGGTTTAATCTTAAAAAAGAGTGGCTGACGCTGGAAGAGGTCGTCGGTAGCGCGTTACAGATGTTAGAGCCGGGTTTATTGCATCCGATTACATTGTCGCTGCCGCAACAGTTAACGCTTATCCATGTCGATGGCCCCTTATTTGAGCGTGTCCTGATCAACTTGCTGGAAAACGCCGTTAAGTACGCCGGGCCGCAGGCCAGTATCGGCATTGATGCTGCGGTTAAGGACGATCGTTTACAACTGGATGTCTGGGATAACGGGCCGGGTATTCCTGCGGGGCAAGAACAGAAGATTTTCGATAAGTTCGCCCGCGGCAACAAAGAGTCCGCCGTCCCCGGCGTGGGGCTGGGGCTGGCGATTTGCCATGCTATCGTAGAGGTACACGGCGGCACGCTTACCGCCTATAATCGACCGCAGGGCGGCGCCTGTTTCCGTGTGACGCTGCCGCAAGGAAAGCCACCTGAACTTGATGATTTTCATGAGGATATGTGACAAACGTTCTGATTGTTGAAGATGAACAGGCCATCCGCCGCTTTCTGCGCGCCGCGCTGGAAGGCGACGGCCTGCGCGTGTATGAAGCTGAAACATTACAACGTGGTTTACTGGAAGCCGCCACGCGAAAGCCCGATCTGATTATTCTCGATCTCGGCCTGCCGGACGGCGACGGAATCGATTTTATTCGCGACCTGCGTCAATGGAGCGCAATACCGGTGATTGTCCTTTCCGCCCGCAGCGAAGAAAGCGATAAGATTGCCGCGCTTGACGCCGGAGCTGATGATTACCTGAGCAAGCCATTCGGCATTGGCGAGTTGCAGGCGCGTTTGCGTGTCGCGCTGCGACGGCACGCCGCCAGCCCTTGCGCCGATCCGATCGTCCGCTTTTCCGGCGTGACGGTCGATCTCGCCGCACGGTTGATCCACCGTGGCGACGAAGAAATCCATCTGACGCCGATTGAGTTCCGCCTGCTGGCGGTATTACTCAATAATGCCGGCAAGGTATTAACCCAACGGCAGTTATTAAACCAGGTCTGGGGCCCTAACGCCGTGGAGCATAGCCACTATTTGCGCATCTATATGGGACATTTACGCCAGAAACTGGAACAAGATCCCACCCGCCCACGCCATTTTATTACCGAAACCGGAATTGGCTATCGCTTTATGCCGTGAATAGCTATTCATTATTTTTAAATAACTTCTAATTTTTATGTCATTTATTTTCGGCGTCGCGAATAATTATTTTCGCGGCGATACTATATTTTATGGAGAATATAAAAAACATATAATTAACATTTAAGAAACAATCCGTTATTTCACAGCACGATATGCATAATCGCCGACTAATTATTTTTCAAATGATCGTTTTTTGTTGATCTGGTTCACAGATTGCTGGCGCTTCCTGGATAAAATATCCATGCTTTCAATAAATCAATGAAAGGACCTCAAAATGGAAAATAATAATCGTTTTATGCCCCATATAAGGCGGACAACGCATATTATGATGTTTGCCCACCGTAATAGTTTCGACTTTCATTTCTTTAATGCCCGGTAGTTTTTCTGCTACGGGTACTTCAGCATACAGGTCTTTCCGACCCTTATGTCATTCAGGTCTATTGCCTAAATAACTCGAATTGTTAAAAGCGACAGTACGGTAATTCCTTTACGCCCAGCCAGCTAACCATGTGGTTTGACAGAAGAAATTCCGACTCAGCGCAATTTTAGTTATCGCGGTTTCTGCCTGTATATCGTAGTACTCAACTCCTTAAATCCTGAATTTCCTGCAACCGGACGGGTTGGGATTTATTACATCTAAAATAAAGCTAATTTACTGATTTTTTTATCAGCGGGATAGCTTTGATTTTTTCCGGAAGAATCAGTTTCTCATGCGAGAAATTGAGGGCCTGCTATTACCTGAAATAAAGAGATGAAAAATGTCAGAATTAAAAATTGCCGTTAGCCGTCATTGCCCGGATTGTTTTTCTACACACCGTAATATTGTAAATGTTGATGAGAGTCGTTTCATCGACGTGGCTGCCATCGTGTTATCCATCGACGACATTGAACACGGAAAACTCGATGAAATCGACGCAACGGGTTACGGTATTCCCGTGTTTGTCGCGACTCATGACGAAGGGCGCGTACCGCCTGAGTATTTGCCGCGTATCTCTGGTGTATTCGAATATAATGAATCCCGTACTGCCTTCTATGGTCGCCAGTTGGAAACCGCAGCAAGCCACTACGAAACGCAGTTACGTCCGCCGTTTTTCCGCGCGCTGGTGGATTATGTCAACCAGGGCAACAGCGCATTTGACTGCCCGGGGCATCAGGGCGGCGAATTCTTCCGCCGTCATCCTGCCGGTAATCAGTTCGTGGAATACTTTGGCGAAACGCTCTTCCGCTCCGACCTATGCAACGCGGACGTGGCGATGGGCGATCTGCTGATTCACGAAGGCGCGCCTTGCATTGCGCAGCAACATGCGGCGAAAGTCTTTAACGCCGATAAGACCTACTTTGTGCTGAACGGGACCTCCTCCTCTAACAAAGTCGTACTCAACGCGCTGTTAACGCCGGGCGATCTGGTACTGTTTGACCGTAACAACCACAAATCTAACCACCACGGCGCATTATTGCAGGCGGGCGCAACGCCAGTTTATCTGGAAACCGCGCGTAACCCGTATGGTTTTATCGGCGGGATCGACGCTCACTGCTTCGAAGAAGATTACCTGCGCGAGCTGATTAGCGAAGTCGCGCCGCAGCGTGCCCGCGAAGCACGTCCATTCCGTCTGGCCGTCATCCAGTTAGGCACCTACGACGGTACCATTTATAACGCCCGTCAGGTCGTTGATAAAATTGGTCATCTGTGCGACTACATCCTGTTTGACTCCGCCTGGGTCGGCTATGAACAATTTATTCCGATGATGGCCGATTGTTCGCCGCTGCTGCTGGAACTGAACGAAAACGATCCGGGTATTCTGGTGACGCAGTCCGTTCATAAACAACAAGCCGGTTTCTCCCAGACCTCGCAGATCCATAAAAAAGATAGCCATATCAAAGGGCAATCGCGCTACGTTCCGCATAAGCGCATGAACAACGCCTTTATGATGCACGCCTCCACCAGCCCGTTCTATCCGCTGTTCGCCGCGCTGGACGTTAACGCCAAAATGCACGAAGGCGTCAGCGGTCGCAATATGTGGATGGATTGCGTGGTTAACGGCATCGATGCCCGTAAATTGATCCTCGAAAACTGTCATCACATCCGTCCGTTCGTACCGGAACTGATTGATGGTAAGCCGTGGCAGTCATACCCGACGTCAGAGATCGCCAGCGATCTGCGCTTCTTCCACTTCGTTCCGGGAGAACACTGGCATGCGTTTGAAGGCTATGCCGAACATCAGTACTTTGTCGACCCTTGCAAACTGCTGCTCACCACACCGGGCATTAATGCAGCGAGCGGCGAATATGAAGACTTTGGCGTTCCTGCCACGATCCTCGCCAACTTCTTGCGCGAGAACGGCGTTGTGCCGGAAAAATGCGACCTCAACTCCATTCTGTTCCTGCTGACGCCGGCAGAAGACATGGCGAAGTTACAACAGCTTGTCGCCCTGCTGGCTCGTTTCGAAAAACTGCTGGAAGCTGATGCGCCGTTAGCGGAAGTATTACCGTCCATCTACAAACAGCATGAAGCGCGTTATGCCGGCTATACCCTGCGTCAGCTTTGCCAGGAGATGCACGATCTCTATGCGCGGCACAACGTGAAACAACTGCAAAAAGAAATGTTCCGTAAATCGCATTTCCCGAAAGTCAGTATGAATCCGCAAGAGGCCAACTATGCCTATCTGCGCGGCGAGGTCGAACTGGTTCGCCTGCCGGAAGCGGAAGGTCGTATCGCGGCTGAAGGCGCTCTGCCTTACCCGCCGGGAGTGCTGTGTGTAGTTCCGGGTGAAATCTGGGGCGGTTCTGTCCTGCGTTACTTCAGCGCCCTGGAAGAAGGGATCAACCTGCTGCCGGGCTTTGCGCCTGAACTGCAGGGCGTTTATATCGAAGAACACGACGGCCGTAAGCAGGTCTGGTGCTACGTCATTAAACCTCGTGACGCGCAGCGCTCCCTGCTGAAGGAGGAAAAATTATGAGTAAACCTAAATCCAATAAAATGGGTGTCGTGCAGCTCACAATTCTGACTATGGTCAACATGATGGGCTCCGGGATCATCATGCTACCGACCAAACTGTCTGAAGTCGGCACGATATCCATTATCTCCTGGCTGGTCACCGCCGTCGGCTCGATGGCGCTGGCCTGGGCGTTTGCGAAATGCGGTATGTTTAGCCGTAAATCCGGCGGCATGGGCGGTTACGCCGAATATGCCTTCGGTAAATCCGGCAACTTTATGGCGAACTATACCTACGGCGTCTCGCTGCTGATCGCCAACGTGGCTATCGCCATCTCCGCTGTCGGCTATGGCACCGAACTGTTCGGCGCCGCGCTGACGCCGCTCCAGATCGGTCTGGCGACTATCGCCGTATTGTGGGTTTGTACCATCGCAAACTTTGGCGGCGCGCGTATTACCGGACAGATCAGTAGCGTTACCGTTTGGGGCGTCATCATTCCGGTTGTCGGCCTGTGCATCATTGGCTGGTTCTGGTTTAGCCCCAGCATGTACGTAGCGTCATGGAACCCGCACCATGTTCCGTTCTTTAGCGCGGTCGGTTCTTCCATCGCCATGACGTTGTGGGCATTTCTTGGACTGGAATCCGCCTGCGCCAACGCAGACGTGGTCGAGAATCCGGAAAAGAACGTCCCCATTGCGGTACTGGGCGGTACGCTGGGCGCGGCGGTCATCTATATCGTTTCGACTAACGTGATTGCCGGGATTGTGCCGAACATGGATCTGGCGAACTCCACGGCGCCGTTTGGTCTGGCGTTTGCACAGATGTTCACGCCTGCGGTAGGTAAAGTGATCATGGCGCTGATGGTAATGTCCTGCTGCGGCTCGCTGCTGGGCTGGCAGTTCACTATCGCCCAGGTCTTTAAATCCTCCGCTGACGAAGGCTATTTCCCGAAAGTCTTCTCTCGTGTAACGAAAGTCGACGCGCCGGTACAGGGGATGCTGATTATTGTGATTATTCAGACTGGCCTGTCGCTGATGACCATTAGCCCGTCGCTGAATAGTCAGTTTAACGTCCTGGTTAACCTGGCGGTGGTGACGAACATTATTCCGTATATTCTGTCGATGGCCGCGCTGGTTATCATTCAGAAAATGGCGAATGTGCCGTCATCAAAAGCGAAAGTCGCTAACTTCGTGGCCTTCGTTGGCGCCATGTATAGCTTCTACGCGCTATATTCCTCCGGTGAAGAAGCCATGCTGTACGGCTCAATTGTGACCTTCCTCGGCTGGACGTTATACGGCCTGGTCTCACCGCGTTTTGAATTGAAAAATAAACACGGCTGATGGCACGCCCGGGCTGCGGTAACGGTAGGCCGGGCATTTTCACTCTTTGAATAAGATAATAGAAATGAGTAATCCAGAACGGGAAGTCACTGATATAGCAGAAATACTGGCTATTCTCAGTAAACACGAAGTGTGTCGGATAGGGTTTAACGACAATCTCTGTCCGTATGTTGTCCCCGTAAATTTTGGCTACGAGTATCAGAACGGACGCTGGATATTTTATTTTCACGGCGCACGCACCGGGAAAAAGATGCGTCTGTTACGTAAGAACCCGGCAGTATGCATTGAAATGGACGGCGACCATGCATTACTACGTGCCGATAACCCCTGTGATTATAGCTACGCCTACACCAGCGTTTTCGCCACCGGACTGGCATCGATATTGCAAACGCGCGAGGAGATGCGCTACGGCCTGGACGTCATTATGCGCCAGACCGATCCGGGAAAAACCTTCAGTTATCGGGAAGATATGATGAAAGCGGTTTGCGTGGTGCGTATCGAATGCGACGCCCTCACCTGCCGCCGACATCTGGCGACTCAGAGCGAATAAGTCAGATAGCACAAGCGCCTTATCCGGCCTGGAGGCGATTTACAGGCCTGATAAGCGCAGCGCCGTTAATATAAAAAAGGAGCCTTACGGCTCCTTTTTCTTCCATATCGCCCATCAGGCGTTTTTCAATACTTCGCTAACGATTTCAACGGCTTCTTTCTCAATCTGCTTGCGATGTTCTTCCCCCAGGAAGCTTTCGCAATAGATCTTGTAAGCGTCTTCCGTACCGGATGGACGCGCGGCGAACCAGCCGTTGTCGGTCATTACCTTCAGGCCGCCAATCGATGCGCCATTACCCGGCGCTGCGGTAAGACGCGCGGTGATCGGGTCGCCTGCCAGAGTGCTGGCGCTGACCATTTCCGGAGACAGTTTAGACAATGCCGCTTTCTGGGCCGAGGTCGCGCTCGCCTGCAGACGGTTATAGCTTGGCGCGCCAAAACGCGCTGCCAGTTCATTGTAATGCTCTTGCGGGTTTTTCCCGGTAACGGCGGTGATTTCCGCCGCCAGCAAGCACATGATGATACCGTCTTTATCGGTAGACCACGGCGTACCGTCGAAACGCAGGAACGAAGCGCCCGCGCTCTCTTCCCCGCCGAAACCAAAGCTGCCGTCGAACAAACCGTCAACAAACCATTTGAAGCCAACCGGCACTTCTACCAGCTTGCGTCCCAAATCATTCACCACGCGGTCAATCATCGCGGAAGAGACCAGCGTTTTACCGACAGCCACGTCTTTGCCCCACAGCGGACGATGCTGGAACAGATAGTTAATGGCGACCGCCAGATAATGGTTCGGGTTCATCAGCCCTGCAGGCGTCACGATGCCATGACGGTCGTAGTCCGGGTCGTTGGCGAAGGCCAGGTCAAACTTGTCACGCAGCGCCAGCAAACCCGCCATCGCACATTCGGAGGAGCAATCCATACGGATCGCGCCGTCTTTATCAAGGTGCATAAAGCGGAAGGTTTGATCAACCTGATCGTTAACTAACGTCAGGTTAAGTTTGTAATGCTCAGCGATACGTTTCCAGTATTCAATACCGGAGCCGCCCAGCGGATCGACACCCAGCGTCAGACCGGCTTTCTGAATCGCCGCCATATCAACGATATCCGCCAGCCCTTCGACAAATGGCTGCACCAGATCTACCGCTTTAACGTGGCCCGAGGTCATTGCCGCATCCAGAGAGATGCGCTTAACGCCTTGCAGGCCGCCCGCCAGCAGCGCATTGGCGCGATCTTCTACCACTTTAGTAACGTTGGTATCCGCCGGGCCGCCATTGGGCGGATTATATTTAATACCGCCATCTTCCGGCGGGTTGTGCGACGGCGTAATGACAATACCGTCTGCCAGCGGGCCGCCTTTTTTGTTATGGACCAGGATAGCATTTGACACGGCAGGCGTTGGCGTAAAGCCATTATTTTCCTGCACGATAACGTCTACGCCGTTTGCCGCCAGCACTTCCAGCACGGAAATGAAGGCCGGTTCCGAGAGCGCATGGGTGTCTTTCCCCACATAGCAGGGGCCGGTAATGCCATTTTTCGCCCGCTCTTCAGCAATCGCCTGGGCGATCGCCAGAATATGCGGTTCGTTGAAACTGTGACGACCTGCGCTGCCGCGATGGCCGGAAGTGCCAAATTTCACGGCATGTTCTGCATTCCCTGCCTCCGGTTTCAGTACATAATACTGCGCCGTCAGTTGGGCGACGTTAATCAAATCACTCTGTTGCGCGGGTTGTCCTGCGCGGTTGTGGATTGCCATTGCCTGGTCCTTCTAATGCAAGGATTAAATTGTTCCGCAAACCTTTTCAATCAATTCCGCCGGGAATTGCATTGACTGCATGATGTGTTCGATCATGCTGCATTTACGGCCGGTGTTGGTGTTGGTGATCACCCAGTACGGCGTGCCGGGAACGTGCTTAGGTTTAGTTTGATTCCCATTTTTCAGCAGCGTTTGTTCATCCGCCGCAAAATAGACGCGCGTGCGGCCATGCAACGACTCCGTCGCCTCCGCAAACGCGTGGTGATCCAGTGAATAGAGTGTAGTCAGAATCAGCATAAAGCGGTTGACCGCTTTTTTCTGCTCGGCATATTCGTCAGACAACAACAGCTCACGCATCGCGCGAACTTTGTCTTTTACCGGGTTAACCGGTTTCGCTTCGGCAACGGGTTGCGCCGCAGGCGTCCCCTTCACCGCTGAAGCCGTTGGCTGTGTCGTGGCGGAAAACTTCAACATACGCCGTAAAATGTCGGATGCGCTCTCGCCGATATGCTTGGTGTGGCTGGCAATATAGCTATAGAGTTCATCATCAACTTCAATCGTTTTCATCTTAATCCAGTGCGATGTCTTTGCTGAATACAAGTCATTGGGATTATAGGAACAAATCCCAACAGCGGATAGCGTTAAGCCCGGCTGACAAAAAAACTCGGAGTAAACCTTAGAGGTTGCAGCCCAGTGGCAGAATGGTCAACATAATACCCTAACCCGACAGAGCGAAAAAAAGAACTTTGCCATGAAATTAAACATCCGAGCGCAATCTGCACAAAACCTGCACAATAATTCCCCCATCGTTCTCGTTCATGGTCTGTTTGGCAGCCTGGACAACCTCGGCGTACTGGCGCGCGATCTGGTGACCGATCACGACATTATTCAGGTCGATATGCGCAATCATGGTTTATCGCCGCGCGATCCGGTCATGGATTATCCGGCAATGGCCCAGGATCTTCTGGATACGCTTGACGCGCAGCAGATTGAAAAAGCGACGTTTATTGGTCATTCTATGGGCGGAAAAGCGGTAATGGCGCTGACGGCGCTGGCGCCCGATCGCATCGATCGTCTGGTCGCGATTGATATCGCCCCCGTGGATTATCATGTTTGCCGCCACGATCGCATTTTCGCGGCCATTAACGCCGTCAGCGAATCCAACGCGACATCCCGCCAACAGGCGGCAGGGATTATGCGCCAGCACCTCAACGAAGAAGGCGTGATCCAGTTTCTGTTAAAATCCTGGGCTGAAGGCGAATGGCGTTTTAATGTTCCGGTATTATGGGAGCAGTATCCGCATATCGTCGGCTGGGAAACCATTCCGCCCTGGGAACATCCGGCGCTGTTTATTCCAGGCGGTAACTCGCCGTACGTGACCGAAGCGTACCGCGACACGCTGCTGGCACAATTCCCTTTGGCGCGCGCGCATGTGATCGCCGGCGCCGGCCACTGGGTACATGCCGAAAAACCAGAGGCGGTTCTGCGCGCCATCCGCCGTTATCTGCACGATAAACGCTAACTGATTAAAAACTCATCGCCTGTGCGCGATTACGCGCGCGGGCGTTGGCGTCGCTTCCTCGCTGATGTATGATGGCGCGCTATCCATCCGGGCATAAGCCTGGCTGATTGTTTCCCCCGAAGTCACCAAAATCATGGCCAAAGAACAAACGGACCGTACGACATTAGATCTGTTCGCGCACGAGCGTCGCCCGGGACGACCTAAAACGAATCCGCTTTCGCGCGATGAACAGTTACGCATCAACAAGCGCAACCAGTTAAAACGCGACAAAGTTCGTGGCCTCAAGCGTGTCGAATTAAAACTCAACGCACAAGCGGTTGACGCGCTGAATGAGCTGGCCGAAGCGCGCAACATTAGCCGCAGCGAGCTCATTGAAGAAATATTAATGAAGCAGCTTATGGCGCTGCGCGGCCAGGGTTTAGTCTGAAAATAAGTTTTGTTTCATATTTCGTGTAGCAGAGCGTGCAGTCCCGCGTGATTGCTGTTTCCGCATATCTGCCTGTTCTGCTATGATTGCCCTTATCCGTGGGCAATTCGCCACCACCATTTCAATAAGTTTCAAGAGGTTATTTTACTCATGGCAATCACTGGCATCTTTTTCGGCAGCGACACCGGTAATACCGAAAATATCGCAAAAATGATTCAAAAACAGCTTGGTAAAGACGTTGCCGATGTGCATGACATTGCAAAAAGCAGTAAAGAAGACCTGGAAGGGTATGACATTCTGCTGCTGGGCATCCCAACCTGGTATTATGGCGAAGCGCAATGTGACTGGGATGACTTCTTCCCGACTCTCGAAGAGATTGACTTTAACGGTAAGCTGGTGGCGCTGTTTGGCTGTGGCGATCAGGAAGACTACGCGGAATACTTCTGTGATGCGCTGGGCACGATTCGCGACATTATTGAGCCGCGCGGCGCCACGATTGTGGGTCACTGGCCAACCGCAGGCTATCATTTTGAAGCCTCTAAAGGTCTGGCTGACGACGATCATTTTGTCGGTCTGGCGATTGACGAAGACCGTCAGCCTGAACTGACCGCCGAGCGTGTTGAAAAATGGGTTAAGCAAGTTTCGGCTGAATTGCACCTCGACGACATCCTCAACGCCTAATCTTATGCGGCGCAGCGTTATATCTGCGCCGCATCAATAGACAAGACCAATCAAAATAATTGCTACAAATTTGTAACTTTCGCACCCATCCCTGTACAATGTCCGGGTGTAATCAGGTGGCGCCAGAATTTGCAGGCAAAACCACAGTTTTATTAACATCTGCGAGAGACTTGCGGTTTTCATTTCGGCATGGCAGTCCTATAATGATACGCATTATCTTGAGTGCAATTTCTGTCACTTCTCTAATGAAGTGAATCGTTTAGCAACAGGACAGATTCCGCATGACTGACAACAATACCGCATTAAAGAAGGCTGGCCTGAAAGTAACGCTTCCTCGTTTAAAAATTCTGGAAGTTCTTCAGGAACCAGATAACCATCACGTCAGTGCGGAAGATTTATACAAACGCCTGATCGACATGGGTGAAGAAATCGGTCTGGCAACCGTATACCGTGTGCTGAACCAGTTTGACGATGCCGGTATCGTGACCCGCCATAATTTTGAAGGCGGTAAATCCGTTTTTGAACTGACGCAACAGCATCATCACGACCATCTTATCTGCCTTGACTGCGGAAAAGTGATTGAATTTAGTGATGACTCTATTGAAGCGCGCCAGCGTGAAATTGCGGCGAAACACGGTATTCGTTTAACTAATCACAGCCTCTATCTTTACGGCCACTGCGCTGAAGGCGACTGCCGCGAAGACGAGCACGCGCACGATGACGCGACTAAATAAGTGTAAATCTTTCGAAGAGCCAACCGCCCGGTTGGCTTTTTTATATCCTCCTCTTTCCTGCCGCTTGATGTTGATTTAATGTAAAAAACGCTATCGCATCTCAGGAGAGCAGGAATGGAGCTTCGCCAGTTACGCTATTTCGTGCGTATTATTGAAACCGGCAGTATGGGCAGCGCCGCACAGGATCTTGATATTGGCGTTTCAGCATTAAGTCAACAGATGTCCCGTCTGGAAAACGAGCTTGCTATCCGTCTGCTGCAGCGCACCTCGCGCGGCGTAACGCCAACCAACGCCGGGCTGGCCTTTTATTCACAGGCGCAACTCGCCCTGCGTCATGCCGACGACGCGATTCTCGCCGCCAGAGAAGCGCGCCTTTCCGGTCATGTGAGCGTAGGAATGGCCCCCAGTACCGCCTCCATACTGGGTATACCGTTTATCCATGCCATGCAGGAAAACTATGCCGATGTCCGACTGCATGTGGTGGAAAGCTTGTCCGGTAATCTGGAAAGAATGATCAATACCCGCCAGATTGATTTAGCCGTTGTCTTTCAAAAAGATAAAATCCTGCGCTGGAGCGCCAGACCGATCCTTGAAGAACAGCTTTTTCTGATTGGCTCCCATGCCCTGCTGACGGCGCTTCCTGATAACCCGATCACACCTGAACAACTGGCAGGCATTCCGCTCATTATGCCAAGCCAGGGACACGGGCTGCGCGGCAGGCTGGACGCTGTCTGCCAGGAACATGCGCTTAACGTTGAAATCGTCGCGGAAATTGACGGCCTGGCGTTGTTGATGCGCGCCGTGCGCGACGGTCTTGGCGCCACGTTGCAGCCCGGCGCGGCGATTTCTCATCTGGATAACGACGCGCTACGCGTGATCGGCGTCCATAATCCGGTACTCAGCCGCCCCAATTTTTTAGTCAGCCTGTCGGATGATGAACTGACGCCCGCCGGCCTTGCCGCCAGAGTAGTCCTTACCAAAGTTATGCGTCAGTTAGTCGACGCCGGTGAATGGCCAGGCGCAACCCTTTACGCTTACTAAACCCCTGTTTAGCGCTACCTGATAGCGCGCCGCTTATTTATCCGTATACATTTCAATTACAAATTTAACAAATAGTTAAATGGTACGGGAGTATAAGATGGTTGATGTACTGGTGATAGGCGGAGGCAATGCCGCATTATGCGCCGCCCTGACCGCACGGGAAGCGGGCGCATCGGTTCTGCTGCTGGAGGCTGCCCCGCGAGAATGGCGCGGCGGAAATTCTCAGCATACACGAAACCTGCGCTGTATGCATGATGCGCCGCAGGATGTGCTGGTAGAAAGCTATCCTGAAGAGGAATTCTGGCAGGATCTGTGGCGAGTCACCGACGGCAACACCAACGAGGCGCTGGCGCGGCTGGTCATTCGCACCTCTTCGCAATGCCGCGACTGGATGCGCAAACATGGCGTTAACTTTCAACCGCCATTATCTGGTGCGCTCCACGTTGCGCGCACCAATGCGTTTTTTATGGGCGGCGGGAAAGCGCTCGTCAATGCCTATTACCGTAGCGCCGAACGGCTGGGCGTACAGATTCGCTATAACACGCCGGTTCACGCGCTTGAACTTCATGACGGCGAATTCGTGGCAGCGCTGGCGGGTAGCGAACGTATTACCGCCAAAGCCTGCGTATTAGCGGCTGGCGGTTTCGAATCAAACCGTGAATGGCTGCGGGAAGCCTGGGGAGAAAACGCCCGCGGCGAATGGCCCGCGGATAATTTTCTGATTCGCGGCACGCGTTTTAACCAGGGCGTATTACTCAAATTTATGATGGATGCCGGCGCGGATATCATTGGCGATCCGTCCCAGTCGCACTGCGTAGCGATTGATGCCAGGGCGCCGCTGTACGACGGCGGTATTTGTACTCGCGTGGATTGCGTATCGCTGGGTATTGTCGTGAATCGCGACGCCGAACGTTTTTATGATGAAGGCGAAGATTTCTGGCCGAAGCGTTACGCCATTTGGGGGCGGCTGGTGGCTCAACAGCCAGGACAAATTGGCTATTCGATTATTGACAGCAAAGCCATCGGCCACTTTATGCCGCCGGTTTTTCCTGGCGCGCAGGCCAATACGCTGGCTGAACTGGCCTGCCAGTTGGGGCTGGACGCGGAAAAATTTACCCATACCGTCACGCAGTATAACCAGGCCTGCCAACCCGGTCATTTTGATCATACCTTGCTTGATGACTGCGCTACTAAAAACCTGACGCCGGCGAAAACCCACTGGGCGCGCCCGCTTGATGCACCGCCCTACTACGGTTATGCGCTGCGACCCGGCATCACGTTTACCTACCTGGGTCTGAAAGTCAATGAACGTGCCGCGGTGCATTTTGCCGGTCATCCAAGCCGCAACCTGTTTGTTGCCGGCGAGATGATGGCAGGAAATGTTCTGGGCAAGGGGTATACCGCAGGCGTAGGCATGTCTATCGGCACAACCTTTGGCCGCATTGCGGGAATAGAAGCCGCCCGCGCGGCGCACAAGGAGGCGCAGCATGAAACAGCTTGAAAAATTAATCATTGAGGCCACCGTGCTTACCGAACCGGAAGCCGAGGTCGAACGCGTCATGCAAGTGTGTAACGCGTGTCGCTACTGCGAAGGTTTTTGCGCGGTATTTCCGGCGATGACCCAGCGGCTCGAATTCGGTAAAGCCGATATTCATTATCTGGCGAATTTATGTCATAACTGTGGCGCCTGCCTGCACGCGTGCCAGTACGCGCCGCCCCATGAATTTGCCATTAACGTGCCGAAAGCGATGGCGCAAGCCCGCCTGGAGACGTATCAACAGTATGCCCAGCCCGCCGCTTTTGGCGCGTTATACCGTCGGGCGGGGATCACCGTCGCGCTGGCGCTGATAGTCGGTCTGACGCTCTTTTTATTACTGACGATGGCGCTGAAAGGGTCGCTGATTCATCCGCCGCTGGCCGGTGACTTCTATCAAATTTTTCCGCATAGCCTGCTGGCATGGATGTTTGGCTCAGTTTTTGTGCTGGCAATCGGTTTGCTTATGGCGGGCGTAATCCGCTTCTGGCGTGAGATCTCGCCGGGTGTACCGCGTTCGGCGGAGATTGCGGAAGCGTCGCACAATGCGTTAACGCTGAAATATCTCGACGGCGGTCACGGCAAAGGCTGTAACGAAGCGGACGATGCGTTCACGCTGCTGCGCCGTCGCTTTCATCACTTTACCTTCTACGGTTTTATGCTCTGTTTTGCCGCCACGGTCGTGGCGACGGGCTATCACTACGTCGCCGGTTGGGAAGCGCCCTACCCGTTCTTTAGCCTGCCGGTCATGCTCGGCACGCTGGGCGGTATCGGTCTGCTTATCGGCCCGGCCGGGCTACTGTGGCTCAATCTGCGGCGGTCGCCGTTACATGGCGATGTGCGCCAGAAACCCATGGATCGCGGCTTTATTCTGCTGCTGTTCTTAACCAGTCTTACCGGGCTGGCGCTGCTGGCAGGCAGAGACACCAGCGGAATGGGCATACTGCTGGCGCTCCATTTAGGCGTGGTGATGGCGCTCTTTCTCACTCTTCCCTACGGAAAATTCGCCCACGGATTTTTCCGCTGCGCGGCCTTACTCAAATGGGCAGTTGAGAAGCGACGCGGAAAACATGCGGGGGATACAGGCAACTGACCCGCAACATCTTACCCATAAAACAATAAAGACAGTGGAGAGCAAACCCTATGGCACAACACACACCTGCAACATCGCGCGCCGGCACGTTCGGCGCAATACTGCGCGTGACAAGCGGCAATTTCCTTGAACAGTTTGATTTTTTCTTGTTCGGATTTTACGCCACCTATATCGCCAGAACGTTTTTTCCGGCGGAAAGCGAATTTGCCTCATTAATGTTGACCTTTGCCGTCTTTGGCTCCGGTTTTTTAATGCGCCCCGTCGGCGCGATTGTGCTTGGCGCCTATATTGACAGAATCGGACGTCGTAAAGGGCTGATGGTGACGCTGGCGATTATGGGCTGCGGTACGTTGCTCATCGCCCTCGTCCCCGGCTACCAAACGATCGGCCTGGCAGCGCCTGCGTTGGTGCTGTTGGGCCGGTTATTACAAGGATTTTCTGCGGGCGTTGAGTTAGGCGGCGTCTCGGTCTATCTGTCCGAAATCGCAACGCCAGGCAATAAAGGGTTTTATACCAGCTGGCAATCCGCCAGTCAGCAGGTCGCGATCGTTGTCGCCGCGTTGATTGGTTATAGCCTGAATATCACGCTGGGACACGACGCGATATCGGAGTGGGGCTGGCGAATTCCGTTCTTTATCGGCTGTATGATCATTCCGCTGATTTTTGTTTTACGTCGTTCATTACAAGAAACAGAGGCGTTTTTACAACGCAAGCATCGCCCCGACACCAGGGAAATTTTTGCAACTATCGCCAAAAACTGGCGCATTATTACGGCCGGAACGCTGCTGGTGGCGATGACCACCACAACGTTTTATTTTATCACCGTTTATACGCCGACCTATGGCAGAACCGTGCTTAATCTCAGCACGCGGGACAGTTTGATCGTCACCATGTTGGTGGGGGTGTCCAATTTTATCTGGTTACCCATTGGCGGCGCGATTTCCGACCGGATTGGCCGTCGCGCCGTGTTAATGGGCATTACGTTGCTGGCGCTGATCACCACCTGGCCCGTCATGCAGTGGCTGACCGCCGCGCCTGACTTTACCCGCATGACGCTGGTACTGCTGTGGTTCTCTTTCTTTTTTGGCATGTATAACGGCGCAATGGTCGCGGCGTTAACCGAAGTGATGCCAGTCTATGTGCGTACCGTTGGTTTCTCGCTGGCCTTTAGCCTGGCGACGGCGATTTTTGGCGGCCTGACGCCGGCCATCTCTACCGCGCTGGTAAAGTTAACCGGCGACAAAAGCTCGCCCGGCTGGTGGCTGATGTGCGCGGC
Organism: Salmonella sp. SAL00672; assembly: GCF_046552175.1. NCBI lineage: Bacteria > Pseudomonadati > Pseudomonadota > Gammaproteobacteria > Enterobacterales > Enterobacteriaceae > Salmonella > Salmonella sp. SAL00672. The sequence goes on from NZ_JBGDUQ010000003.1 coordinate 54,759, forward strand.
GTTATGTGGACTTGCCGCGACGGCGATGCTGTTTGTACGTCTGAGTCGCGGCTATATCGCGGCAGAAAATAAAGCCTGAAAAAACCACGGGCGGAAAACATTCGCCCGTGGGTGGCAAGGCAGGTTTTTATTGCACGTTATTATGACTGCGAATTTCCTGCCAGACCTTGTCGCAGTCAGCCTTGACCGCCTGATCGTTACCCGTGCGCGTCGCCTGAATGCACTGCTGATAGTCCAGTACCCGCACGCTTTCTTCGTTAGCAAATTGCTGATGTTTGCGGTCTTTTTTAAGGACATTCAGTACGCTTTGGCAGGCCTCTATCTTCTCAGGCGAGCCCTGTGCGGTATTGATACAGGCGCTGTACGCCTCTTTCAGCCGGCTATCTTCTTCCGGCGCGGGTGATGACGCGCAGGCCGTCAAACCGGCGGTCATGCTGGCGATGAGTAAAATTTTTTTCATAGGTCGTTCCTCAACAGCGCGGCAGACCGGCAGCCTGCCGCATCTGACATCAGAAAATAGTGAATGGCGCAATAACGATAAATTTCACGTCACGTTCATCCTGGAAGATGTTGCCGTAACCACCGCCCCAGCTTGGAATATTGGAGTGGTTGTCATATTCGGTGAAGTGCAGTTTGAACATGGTGCCTTTGGCACGCCCCTCCTGCAGGGTATAGACCGCATCCAGACTGTATGAGGACTCTTCGATAGTGCGGTTTTTGTCGTAGTAAGCATCCGGGTTACTTTGCCAGGTTGCCGGTTTAGCATCCCAGGCGTAAACGTAAGACGCGCCCACAGCCCAGCCCGGCAGATTCCAGTTTTTCAGGTCATACATCGCGCCGAAGAAAACCGCCTTTTCACCGTTAGCGTTAAAATCGGAGCGGTTATCCCACCAGATATCCAGACGACCGTTTGAAGAGGCGTAGGTTGGCGTCATACGTTGCAGAAAATAGCCCTGCTGACCGTCCGCTTTCACCCAGGTGCCTTCCAGACGCAGGTCAACCACTTCCGCGACTTTGTAGCCGAAGGTCAACGCCTGCAGCCAGGCCGTACCGTCGTAAATATCATTCACGCTGCGATCGTCTACTTTGTCGCGCGCGCCGTAGAACTGGTAACTGGTGGTGAACGGATTGCCGCCTAAATCAAATTTATAGCTGGCCTTCGCGAAATACTGATCGACATAGCCTTCGGACTGACCAAACGCCGCTTCCAGCACCAGATCATTTTTGAAGTCGTACTTCGCGCCGATGGAGTGGAGATAATCCACATTGGTTTTTTTATCCGCCTGATAAAACTTATCCATTTCGGTATGCCACGGCGCTTTATATTCGTTAGTCCACATGTAGGAAAAACTTAACGCGCCCGCATCGCCATAGTCAAAACTGGCGCCGGCTTCCGCACCCTGATAGGTACCCGGCATAAAACTCCAGTGCGGCGCTAACAGTGTCTGACCGGTAGGCTGAATATAACCGGCGCGCGCCCAGACCGGGCCATATTTAAATTTCGCGGCGGCTTTATAAAGACTGATACCGCTCTTATCGCCGGAATAGTCTTCGTCGTAGCCTTTATTCTTTTTCGAGAAAGCAATTTCGTTTGGATGACCGCTGTCGCCGTTTTCTGCCATTTCAATCGCGGTAAACGCCGCGATATCCAGACCGAACATATCCGCAGCGTAACCAGACTGAAAATCCAGGTTAGCGTTCCAGGTCGCATGAGAAAGGTTAGTTTTATATTTGTCGCCGTCGGTCACATCTTTGCGATCGCGTTCACGCTGCCAATAATAGATGCCGCCCGTTAACGTGGAGTCGTCGAAAAAGCCGGAGGCTTGCGCCTGCGGAACAACGATCCACCCCGACATTGCTGTGATACCGGCGATAGCCAGAGCCAGCGTACTACGTTTGCCACTAAACGTACGCATAAGTTAATCCTCTTTGACGTATAAATTGCTGCCGACAAAAGCGAACAGCGAAAAAATAAAAATAAAAAGTAGCGCTGAGAAACCTCATTTACTACGTTAAATAGACTATTTTTCGCGATGCGAATTATCAATCTCTTTCTGTAACCAGTATGTAATAATATGAGCAACCGCACATATTTAATTGCTTTCTGTTACATTCAACTGCTGGTGGGGGAAGCAGACCACCAGAAAGAAAATTGACTTGTTCTCCATAGGCATGAAAATAATTGTCTCCTGTTGACCTGACGCTTATAACATTTAGATTAATAATCATTTATCAGATCAATAATTTTCAGAGAATAATTAATTCGCCTCGCAAAAAAGAGAATCGACTTAGAAATGCAGAGAAAAAACGCCGCAAAACGCGGCGTTGACAAGGTATTTTTACAGCATTCGCCTGTTGGCGCAGTGCTTATTCGCCCGCTTTCGCCCAGGTATCACGCAGGCCCACGGTGCGGTTAAAGACCAGCTTATCGGCCGTTGCATAGCGGCTGTCAAGGCAGAAGTAACCTTCACGTTCAAACTGGAAAGCTTTCCCTGCTACCGCCGCTTTCAGCGACGGCTCGCCATACCCCTGCTTAATCACTAATGATTCGGGGTTGATAACAGACAGGAAGTCCTCCGCGGCGCCCGGGTTCGGCACGCTGAACAGACGGTCGTAGAGACGAATTTCAATCGGCAGCGCATGTGCTGCGCTAACCCAGTGGATTACGCCTTTCACTTTACGCCCGTCAGCCGGATCTTTACTCAGCGTATCGGCATCATAGGTACAGAAGATGGTGGTGATATTCCCTTCGGCATCCTTCTCTACGCGCTCCGCTTTAATGACGTAGGCATTACGCAGACGCACTTCTTTGCCCATCACCAGACGCTTGTACTGCTTGTTCGCTTCTTCGCGGAAATCTGCGCGATCGATCCAGATCTCACCGCTAAACGGCACTTCACGGCTGCCCATCTCCGGTTTATTCGGATGGTTAGGCATGGTAACCATTTCGCTCTCGCCCTGCGGGTAGTTTTCGATAACCAGTTTTACCGGATCGATTACCGCCATCGCGCGCGGCGCGTTTTCGTTCAGATCTTCGCGAATGCAGGATTCCAGCGACGCCATCTCAATAGTGTTGTCCTGCTTGGTGACGCCGATGCGTTTGCAGAACTCACGAATAGAAGCCGCGGTATAGCCGCGACGGCGCAGACCGGAAATAGTCGGCATACGCGGATCATCCCAGCCTTCGACGTGTTTGTCGGTCACCAGCAGGTTCAGCTTACGCTTGGACATCACGGTGTATTCCAGATTCAGCCGCGAGAATTCGTACTGGCGCGGGTGAACCGGAATGGTGATGTTGTCCAGCACCCAGTCGTACAGACGACGGTTGTCCTGGAACTCCAGCGTACACAGAGAATGAGTAATGCCTTCCAGCGCATCGCTGATGCAGTGAGTAAAGTCGTACATCGGGTAGATGCACCACTTGTTGCCGGTCTGATGATGCTCGGCGAATTTAATGCGATACAGCACCGGATCGCGCATCACGATAAACGGCGACGCCATGTCGATTTTAGCGCGCAGACAGGCTTTACCCTCTTCAAAACCGCCGGTACGCATTTTTTCAAATAGCGCGAGGTTCTCTTCGACGCTGCGATCGCGGAACGGGCTGTTTTTACCCGGCGCGGTCAGCGTACCGCGGTATTCGCGGATCTGCTCCGGCGTCAGCTCATCAACGTAGGCCAGGCCTTTATTGATCAGCTCGACCGCATAGGCGTGCAGTTGGTCAAAGTAATCGGAGGAGTAGCGAATATCGCCAGACCAGTGAAAGCCTAACCACTCGACGTCGTTTTTGATCGAATCAACGTACTCGATATCTTCTTTTACCGGGTTGGTGTCATCGAAACGCAGGTTGCACTGGCCCTGATAATCTTGCGCGATGCCAAAGTTCAGGCAGATAGATTTCGCGTGGCCGATGTGCAGATAGCCATTCGGCTCCGGCGGAAAACGGGTATGGACAGTGGTATGTTTACCACTCGCCAGATCTTCATCAATAATCTGACGAATAAAGTTAGTCGGGCGGGCTTCAGCCTCACTCATCGTGGATTCCTCAAAGCGTAAACAACGTATAACGGCATATGATCTTATAAGCCGGACAGACTGACAACCTTTAGTTACTTAAAAAGTGGCTTTGCAGAAAATATTGGGGCTAATTGCGGTAAAAAAAAGCGGCGAAGGTTTCCCTCTGCCGCTTATGTTTCCTGTGATATCGCCGGATGGCGTCTTACGCCTTATCCGGCCAGGAAGCGATTATTTGCTCTTGATCTCGTACAGTGGCGTTTTACCCGCTACCACGTGACCATCCGCTTTGATGACCAGAGCGCTGAAGTCATCGCTGTTGCTGCAAACAACCGGGCTTATCATGGAGCGCGCGTTGGCATTCAGGAAGTCCAGATCCAGTTCCAGCACCGGCTGACCCGCCGTGACTTCCGCACCCTCTTCTACCAGACGCTTGAAGCCCTGACCGTTCAGCGCGACGGTATCGATACCCATATGGACAACGATCTCCGCGCCTTTTTCGGTTTCCAGACAGAACGCGTGGTTAGTGTTGAAGATTTTCACGATAGTACCCGCCGCCGGAGAAACCACGGTTTTATCGGTGGGTTTCACCGCCACGCCGTCGCCGACCGCTTTGCTGGCGAAAGCTTCATCCGGTACCTGATCCAGCGCCACTACCTCACCGGTAATCGGAGAGACCAGTTCAGCGATAGTCACCGCATTCGGCACCGCCTGGGGTTTGGCCGCCGGAGCAGGTGTTGCAACGTGAGCCGCATCAGCAGACGCTGCCGCGACCGGCCCCCGCGCCACCACTTTCTTCATTTCATCGCCAATCGATTCCGCTTTCGCGCCGACAATAACCTGAATGGTCTGTTTGTTCAGTTTCACCACGCCGGAAGCGCCGAGGCGTTTGCAGGCCGCATCGTTGACGCGAGCAGAGTCGTTCACGGTCAGGCGCAGACGGGTAATACACGCATCGATCGCTTTCAGGTTGTCCGTACCGCCAACCGCAGCAATATAGCTGGTCGCCAGTTGCGTTAACCCTTCTTCGGTGTTGCTGTTGGCTTCTTCCGTTACCATCTCATCAACTTTATCTTCGCGGCCCGGCGTTTTCAGGTTAAACATACGAATAACCGCGCTGAACAGCAGGAAGTAGATGATAAAGAATACAACGCCCATCACCAGCAACATCCAGACGTTATTGCTGGCCGCTGGCAGGTTATACATCAGAACATAGTCGATCGCGCCTGCCGAGAAAGAGAAGCCCGCATGGATACCCAGCAACGTCGCGACGAACAGGCTGATACCGGTCAAAATGGCGTGCAGGAGGTACAGCAGCGGCGCCAGGAACATAAACAGGAATTCCAGCGGCTCGGTTACGCCGGTCAGAAACGCGGTGATCGCGACAGACAGCAGCATACCGCCCACCATCGGACGACGTTCTTTCGGCGCGGCGAAATACATCGCCAGAGCGGCACCCGGCAGGCCAAACATCATGATCGGGAAGAAGCCGGACATAAACATCCCCGCCGTGCCGTCGCCAGCATAGAAGCGGTTGATGTCGCCGTGGAATACAGTGCCTGCGGCATTGGTGAATTCGCCAATCTGGAACCAGGCGATGGTGTTCAGTACCTGATGCAGACCGGTGGGGATCAGCAGACGGTTGATGAAGCCAAAGATACCGGAACCCAGCGCGCCTGCGGAAACGATCCATTCACCGCCCGCATGGATGCCATGCTGTACCGGCGGCCAGACGTAACCGAAAATAGCGGCCAGCACCAGACAGAAAAAGCCCGTTGCGATCGGCACAAAACGTTTTCCACCGAAGAAACTGAGAAAATCAGGCAGTTTGATACCAGACCAGCGATTATAAACCGCGCCGCCGACCAGACCGGTAATAATCCCCGCCAGCACGCCCATGTTGATTTCCGGGTTAATCGTCACCATCGCTTTGGTCATGACGAAGTAACCCACGGCTCCCGCCAGCGCTGCCGCGCCTGCGCTATCTTTAGACCAACTGGAGGCCACGCCGATAGCGAAAACCAACGCCAGGTTATCGAAAATAGACCCGCCCGCTTGCGCGATAAACGGCATATTCAGCAAATCTGGTTGGCCGAATCGCAGCAACAACGCTGCCACCGGCAACACGGCGATAGGGAGCTGCAACGCCCTACCCAGCCGCTGGAAAAAACCTAAAATATTCATCTTATTCCCCCTACGAGACGCCGATATGGCTTCTTTGAAGCCGTTTTTTATTGTGCTGCAAACGTTAAAAACGTGATGTTCTGTAATCGAACGGTGAGATCATCTTCTGCAGAGTGTGTGGAAAATTAATTCGCCTCGCAAATTAAACGGGTGTTTTTTGTGATTATAATCACTAAATATCGTAATTACCCCCACCATCCACTGGCTAACACGGAAAACTTATTTTATGATTCAAAAAATCAGGACGGATTGAACACGAACCCTGGATATCCAGGTTACGCTTAATACGATCCGCCAAATTTTGACATTGATTATTGAGGTGAAGAATGAGACTGATCCCCCTGAGTACCGCAGAACAGGTTGGCAAATGGGCCGCTCGCCATATCGTTAACCGTATTAATGCGTTCAAACCGACCGCCGATCGTCCGTTTGTCCTTGGACTGCCTACCGGCGGCACGCCGCTAACGGCGTACAAAGCGCTGGTTGAGATGCACAAAGCGGGCGAGGTCAGCTTTAAGCATGTGGTCACCTTTAATATGGACGAATATGTTGGCCTGCCGAAAGAGCACCCGGAAAGCTACCACAGCTTTATGCATCGTAACTTTTTCGATCACGTTGATATTCCAGCAGAAAACATCAATCTTCTCAACGGTAACGCACCGGATATCGATGCAGAATGCCGTCAATATGAAGAAAAAATTCGTTCTTACGGTAAAATCCATCTGTTTATGGGCGGCGTCGGCAACGACGGTCACATCGCCTTTAACGAACCGGCGTCTTCCCTGGCTTCCCGTACCCGTATCAAAACGTTAACCCATGATACTCGCGTAGCGAACTCCCGCTTCTTTGACGGCGACGTAAACCAGGTGCCGAAATACGCGCTGACGGTAGGCGTGGGCACGCTGCTGGATGCGGAAGAAGTGATGATTCTGGTGCTGGGCCATCAGAAAGCCCAGGCGCTGCAGGCGGCGGTTGAAGGCAACGTCAACCATATGTGGACTATTAGCTGCCTGCAACTCCATCCGAAAGCGGTTGTGGTATGCGATGAGCCTTCCACAATGGAACTTAAAGTTAAAACATTGAAATATTTCAATGAATTAGAAGCAGAAAATATTAAAGGTCTGTAATGTTGTCTCCGCCCCGCCAGTCAATGCGGGGCGGTAAATTTTTGATATCGGGGGTCGGAATGTATGCTTTAACCCAGGGCCGGATCTTTACCGGTCACGAAATTCTTGATGACCATGCGCTTGTTGTCGCTAATGGCCTGATTGACCGCGTTTGTCCGATGGCCGAACTGCCGCCGGGAATAGAACAACGCTCATTGAATGGGGCCATTCTCTCCCCCGGTTTTATTGATGTGCAGCTAAACGGCTGCGGCGGCGTGCAGTTTAACGATACCACAGAAGCCGTCAGCGTTGAAACGCTGGAAATTATGCAGAAAGCCAATGAAAAATCGGGCTGTACTAACTTTCTGCCAACGCTTATCACTACCAGCGACGAATTGATGAAACAGGGTATTCGCGTCATGCGCGAATACCTGGAAAAACATCCGCACCAGGCGCTGGGTCTCCACCTGGAAGGGCCCTGGCTTAATCTGGTAAAAAAAGGCACCCATAATCCTGATTTCGTGCGTAAACCAGACGCTGCGCTGGTTGATTTCTTGTGCGATAATGCCGACGTCATCACCAAAGTTACACTCGCGCCGGAAATGGTGCCTGCCGACGTAATCGCTAAACTGGCGAATGCGGGCATTGTGGTTTCCGCAGGCCACTCCAACGCGACGTTAAAAGAGGCAAAAGCGGGCTTCCGCGCCGGGATTACCTTTGCGACTCACCTGTTTAACGCGATGCCGTACATTACAGGGCGTGAGCCGGGCCTTGCTGGCGCTGTTCTGGACGAAGCGGATATTTATTGCGGCATTATCGCCGATGGTCTGCATGTCGACTACGCCAACATTCGCAATGCCAAACGCCTGAAAGGCGACAAACTTTGTCTGGTGACAGACGCCACCGCACCGGCGGGGGCCAATATTGAGCAGTTCATTTTCGCAGGTAAAACAATATACTACCGCAATGGACTGTGTGTGGATGAAAACGGTACGTTGAGCGGTTCGTCCTTAACCATGATTGAAGGCGTACGCAACCTGGTCGCGCATTGCGGCATCGCGCTGGATGAAGTGCTGCGCATGGCAACGCTCTATCCGGCTCGCGCTATCGGCGTTGATAAACATCTCGGTAGCATTGCGCCGGGTAAAGTCGCCAACCTGACCGCGTTCACCCACGATTTTAAAATTATCAAGACCATCGTTAATGGTGACGAGGTCGTTGACTTGAGTAAGTGAGAATATGACACCAGGCGGACAAGCTCAGATAGGTAACGTTGATCTCGTAAAACAGCTTAACAGCGCGGCCGTTTACCGCCTGATTGACCAACATGGTCCTATCTCGCGCATACAAATTGCCGAGCAAAGCCAGCTTGCTCCCGCCAGCGTAACGAAAATTACGCGTCAACTCATTGAACGCGGGCTGATCAAAGAAGTCGATCAGCAGGCCTCTACCGGAGGCCGCCGCGCTATCTCTATCGTCACGGAAACCCGTAACTTCCATGCCATTGGCGTTCGCCTGGGCCGTCATGACACCACTTTAACGCTCTACGATCTGAGCAGTAAAGTGGTCGCTGAGGAGCATTATCCGCTACCGGAGCGCACCCAGGAGACGCTGGAACATGCGCTGCTCAACACCATCGCCGTCTTTATTGATAGCTGTCAGCGTAAAATTCGTGAATTGATCGCTATCTCGGTGATCCTGCCAGGGCTTGTCGATCCGGAAAGCGGCGTGATTCGTTACATGCCGCACATTCAGGTTGAAAACTGGGGACTGGTCGAAGCGCTGGAAAAACGGTTTCACGTTACCTGTTTCGTGGGACACGATATCCGTAGCCTGGCGCTGGCGGAACACTACTTCGGCGCCAGTCAGGATTGCGAGGACTCGATTCTGGTGCGCGTTCATCGTGGTACAGGCGCCGGGATTATCTCCAACGGACGCATCTTCATTGGCCGTAACGGCAACGTCGGCGAAATTGGGCATATTCAGGTGGAGCCGTTGGGCGAGCGCTGCCACTGCGGTAATTTCGGCTGTCTGGAAACCATTGCCGCCAATGCGGCGATTGAACAACGGGTGCTGAATTTGCTTAAACAAGGGTATCAAAGCCGTGTTCCGCTTGACGACTGCACGATTAAAACCATCTGTAAGGCGGCAAACCGGGGTGACAGCCTGGCCTCGGAAGTCATTGAGCATGTTGGTCGCCATTTGGGCAAAACGATCGCCATTGCTATCAACCTGTTTAATCCGCAAAAAATCGTCATTGCCGGCGAGATCATTGAAGCCGATAAAGTCCTGTTGCCCGCTATCGAAAGCTGTATCAATACTCAGGCGTTAAAGGCATTTCGCAAAAATTTGCCGGTGGTACGCTCCACGCTGGATCACCGTTCTGCTATCGGCGCATTTGCCTTAGTTAAACGCGCCATGCTCAACGGAACATTGCTGCAACGTTTGCTGGAAAGTTGATGCGCTCTTATAGTATCGGATTATTCACAAATTCCTTGGGTAGTTCATGACCATCAAGAATGTAATCTGCGATATCGACGGCGTGCTGATGCACGACAACGTAGCCGTACCCGGTGCGGCGGAATTTCTGACGGGGATTCTGGAAAAAGGTCTGCCGCTGGTGCTGCTGACCAATTACCCATCGCAAACCGGCCAGGATCTGGCGAACCGTTTTGCTACCGCTGGCGTTAACGTGCCGGACAGCGTGTTTTATACGTCAGCAATGGCGACAGCCGATTTTCTGCGCCGTCAGGAAGGTAAAAAAGCGTATGTCGTGGGCGAAGGCGCGCTTATTCACGAGCTCTATAAAGCGGGTTTTACCATTACCGATGTGAACCCTGATTTTGTCATCGTTGGAGAAACCCGCTCCTACAACTGGGACATGATGCATAAAGCAGCATTTTTCGTCGCCAATGGCGCGCGCTTTATCGCCACCAACCCGGATACCCACGGTCGCGGCTTTTATCCGGCCTGCGGCGCGCTGTGCGCAGGCATTGAAAAAATTTCCGGCCGGAAGCCATTTTATGTCGGCAAACCCAGCCCGTGGATCATCCGCGCGGCGTTAAACAAAATGCAGGCGCACTCGGAAGAGACCGTTATTGTCGGCGATAACCTGCGCACCGACATTCTGGCGGGGTTCCAGGCCGGTCTGGAGACCATTCTGGTGCTTTCAGGCGTATCAACGATCAATGATATTGACAGTATGCCGTTCCGCCCAAGCTGGATTTACCCTTCCGTCGCCGAGATAGACGTTATCTAAACCTGTCCTCTGCCTGATGACGCATAGCTTTCAGGCCTACGGTTCGAACAACATTGTAGGTCTGATAAGCGAAACGCCATCAGGAAAAACATAATTCAATTAATCCACGATAAAACTGAAGATCCATCAATAAATCCGCGCAATACGTAATCATTTTTCACTAATCAACAATGACGATTGCATTTTTCATTTTTCAGACCGTAATCCCCTTGCGCCTTCCACGCCTTTGCGGCATTTTTTAGTCAAGCAAATACAAAAAGTACGACGCAACAGATTAACGGAGAAGGCTATGTGTTCTATTTTCGGCGTATTCGATATCAAAACAGATGCAGCGGAACTGCGTAAAAAAGCCCTTGAACTGTCACGCCTGATGCGCCATCGCGGCCCGGACTGGTCCGGCATCTACGCTTGCGATAACGCGATTCTCGCACATGAACGCTTGTCGATTGTTGATGTTAACGCTGGCGCCCAGCCCCTGTATAACGCCAGAAAAACCCACGTACTGGCGGTGAACGGTGAAATTTATAACCATCAGACGTTACGCGCGGAGTATGGCGATCGTTACGCGTTCCAGACAGGCTCCGACTGCGAAGTTATTCTCGCGCTGTATCAGGAAAAAGGGCCGGATTTCCTTGACGATTTACAGGGGATGTTCGCCTTCGCCCTGTATGACAGCGAAAAAGACGCTTATCTGATTGGTCGTGACCATATCGGTATTATTCCGCTCTATATGGGTTATGACGAATTCGGCAACTTCTACGTAGCGTCAGAAATGAAAGCGCTGACCCCGGTCTGCCGCACCATTAAAGAGTTCCCGGCGGGCAGCTACCTGTGGAGCAAAGACGGCGAAATTCGTCAGTACTATCAGCGCGACTGGTTTGAGTTCGATGCGGTAAAAGACAACGTTACCGACAAAAACGCGCTGCGCCAGGCGCTGGAAGAATCCGTGAAAAGCCACCTGATGTCCGACGTCCCTTATGGCGTGCTGCTCTCCGGCGGTCTGGACTCGTCGGTTATTTCGGCAATCACCAAAAAATTCGCCGCCCGTCGCGTCGAAGATCAGGAGCGCTCCGAAGCCTGGTGGCCACAGTTGCACTCTTTTGCGGTCGGTCTGGAAGGTTCGCCTGACCTGAAGGCGGCCCAGGAAGTGGCTAACCACCTCGGCACCGTGCACCATGAAATTCACTTCACCGTGCAGGAAGGCCTTGATGCCATTCGTGATGTTATCTACCACATTGAAACCTATGACGTGACCACTATCCGCGCCTCAACGCCGATGTATCTGATGTCGCGTAAGATCAAAGCGATGGGCATCAAAATGGTACTCTCCGGCGAAGGTTCCGATGAGGTGTTTGGCGGCTACCTGTACTTCCATAAAGCGCCGAACGCCAAAGAGTTACATGAAGAGACGGTCCGTAAGCTACAGGCGCTGCATATGTATGACTGCGCCCGCGCCAACAAAGCGATGTCCGCCTGGGGCGTGGAAGCGCGCGTACCGTTCCTGGATAAAAAATTCCTCGACGTGGCGATGCGTATCAACCCACAGGATAAAATGTGCGGCAACGGCAAGATGGAAAAACACGTGCTGCGCGAGTGCTTCGAGTCTTATCTGCCAGCAAGCGTCGCGTGGCGTCAGAAAGAGCAATTCTCTGACGGCGTAGGTTACAGCTGGATTGATACGCTGAAAGAGGTGGCGGCGAAACAGATTTCCGATCAACAACTGGAAACCGCCCGCTTCCGCTTTCCATACAACACGCCGTCGTCTAAAGAGGCGTATCTGTACCGCGAAATTTTTGAAGAGCTGTTCCCGGTGCCGAGCGCGGCGGAATGCGTACCCGGCGGCCCGTCCGTGGCCTGTTCTTCCGCCAAAGCCATTGAGTGGGATGAAGCATTCAAAACGATGGATGACCCGTCAGGCCGCGCGGTCGGCGTGCATCAGTCGGCGTACCAGTAAATTAACGATGACGAAAGAGCCCTTAGGGGCTCTTTTTTTATAGCAAACTACTTTCGGAAAAACGATTAATAACCAATAATTGCCGAATATTGCGCCACGCTGTTCGCAACCTAACCAAACAGACACTTTCCGACGTTTTTCGATGAAAAAGAGGTTGACGCTTCAAGGCTCAATACGCATAATGCGCCCCGCAACGCCGATAAGGTAACGCGAAAAAAAGATGGCTACGTAGCTCAGTTGGTTAGAGCACATCACTCATAATGATGGGGTCACAGGTTCGAATCCCGTCGTAGCCACCATCTTTTTTGCGGGAGTGGCGAAATTGGTAGACGCACCAGATTTAGGTTCTGGCGCCGCAAGGTGTGCGAGTTCAAGTCTCGCCTCCCGCACCATTCACCGATAAGCGTTGTACGGATGGGGTATCGCCAAGCGGTAAGGCACCGGTTTTTGATACCGGCATTCCCTGGTTCGAATCCAGGTACCCCAGCCATATTTCTTCGAGTTTGCGGTTCACCGCGACGGTATTGGGGTATCGCCAAGCGGTAAGGCACCGGTTTTTGATACCGGCATTCCCTGGTTCGAATCCAGGTACCCCAGCCATCGAAGAAATCATCTGGCTACGTAGCTCAGTTGGTTAGAGCACATCACTCATAATGATGGGGTCACAGGTTCGAATCCCGTCGTAGCCACCATATTCAGAACACGTCGAGGTATTCGACCGGTTCGAAAATAATTTGTTGGGGTATCGCCAAGCGGTAAGGCACCGGATTCTGATTCCGGCATTCCGAGGTTCGAATCCTCGTACCCCAGCCAGTTTTAAAGACGCTCTGCTAATGAGCGCAAGAAGTACGACAATTGGGGTATCGCCAAGCGGTAAGGCACCGGATTCTGATTCCGGCATTCCGAGGTTCGAATCCTCGTACCCCAGCCACCTTTAAAAAGCTCGCTTCGGCGAGCTTTTTGCTTTTCTGCGTTTATAAATTCCGAAAGAGGTTTTCCCCTTAATGCCCTGCTATCAGTAAAACGCTATCATAAAGCCTTACAGGGAGCGTTCGGTAACCTCACAATGAATTACCAGTTTTGTTGGTATCTCTTTTTGCGGCCATTAACATTTTTTATGGTCGTCTTGCTCTGCGCTTTCACCTTCATTGATATCACGGCCAGCGCCGCCTGGTTGATTATTTTGGGTCTGGTTTACCCCGTGGCAGTGTCAATGAGGCTACATATACTGCACCAGAAAAAGGCCGTCATGTTGCGCCAGAATAGTGCGGAATGGATAGTGTATCTGCCAGGGATCCCTGTGCAAGAAAAACAAAGCGCGCTGATTAATGTCGCGTTTTCCTCGAAAACGGCGCTGCGTGGATTCTATATTCGCGCCCTGTCCAGCAAAGTCATTCTTCACATCATCACTTTTTATATTCTGTGGTTTGATGTCCAACATGCAACACTGACGTGGTATCGGATTATCGCCGCATTAATCACCCTGGCGATTCTTGTAAAATCAATGAGTTCCACATTACTGATGCTACATAAAGTAGTACGTTGCCAATACAACGTATGCACAATTGAAATGGCATCACCTTGGTATGAAATTGATTTTAAAGGGAAATTAGGTTTATGTGCTTTATTTGCAGTAAAGTAAGATGTCAATACGCTTACCCGACCTGCAATTGAGCGTTTTTACAAACCGGGTAAGGCATTCAGCGGGTTACAACCCCAACGCATACTTCAGCGCCTGACGTTTTAGCACGCCTGCGCGCTGCGCCGCCATCAGCCCCATATTGCGTAAAATACGCAGCGGCGGCAGTTCATTGCTGAACCCGGCATAAAACAGATCCATTCCACTTTGCATCATAAAATTATCTGCCATGCGCCGCGTCTGATAGCGTTTCAACACCGAATGGCTGGCCCAGGACTCGCCATAGCTACGGGCACTCGCCAGCACATCAATCAACGCATCAACATCCCGATACCCCAGGTTGACGCCCTGCCCGGCCAGCGGATGAATAGTATGCGCCGCGTCGCCTACCAGCGCCAGCCCCGGTTGCGCATACTGCAACGCGTGACGACGGGTTAGCGGAAACGCGCCCGCCGCGACAGGCATCACCGCCCCCAGACGCGCCGGAAAGTGCTGGTTAATTTCCACCTGCAATTGCGTCATCGATAAACCCTGCAGCTGGCGAATACGTGCCGGAGCGTCATACCACACCAGCGACGCCCAATCGTCGAACAGCGGCAAAAAAGCGCGCGGCCCCGTTGGCGTAAACTGCTGCCAGGTGCTGTCGCCTGGCGCATTTTCACACTTGACGGTGATAAGCATACACGACTGCGCATATTGCCAGGCATGAATGCCAATTCCCGCCATTTGCCGAACCTGCGAATTCGCGCCGTCGGCGCCAATCACTAACTTCGGCGTGATACATTCGCCGTCGGCCAGTTCCAGCGCATAACCATCGTGGCGGCGTTGCAATGCCGCCAGTGAAGCCGGAACGCGCAGCGTCACGCCGGGGTGCGCTTCCAGCGCCTGCCATAGCGCCTGTTGCAGGACGTTGTTCTCTACCATATAGCCTAACAGCGGCAGCTTGAGTTCAGCGGCGTCGAACACCACATGGGCGTTTTCCCACTCCCAGGTCTCCAGTCGCCGATAAGGATGGCTACGCATCCCCTGCACCGCCTCCCAAACGCCCAGTCCCTTGAGCAGCGCCACGGATGCCGCGCTAATGGCCGAAATCCGCACGTCAGGCTGGCTGTCCGCCACAAACGGCGCAGGCGCGGCATGTTCTATTACCATCACCGTAAACCCTTGCTGCGCCAGACCCAGCGCCAGCGCGCCGCCGACCATTCCCCCGCCGACAATGGCAATTTCCGTTGGTTGATTTGTCATGGTCATTCATCCTGTTACGTTTTAGACAAGTTTACAGGATTTTTTACCCATTAGGGCTGACGTCAGTCATACTGGTCACAACCGCGCCAAAGCATTACACTATACGCCCTGCTTTTCAGCCACTATTTCGCAAGAGCAAGTCGATGACTAAAAAACTCCATATTAAAACCTGGGGCTGTCAGATGAACGAGTACGATTCATCGAAGATGGCCGATCTGCTGGACGCCACCCACGGCTATCAACTGACCGACGTGGCGGAAGAGGCGGATGTGCTGCTGTTGAATACCTGCTCAATCCGCGAGAAGGCTCAGGAAAAAGTCTTCCATCAATTAGGTCGCTGGAGACTGTTAAAAGAGAAAAATCCCGATCTGATTATCGGCGTCGGCGGCTGCGTGGCTTCCCAGGAAGGCGAGCACATTCGTCAACGCGCCCATTACGTCGACATTATTTTTGGCCCGCAAACCTTACACCGCCTACCGGAGATGATTAACTCCGTGCGTGGCGACCGCAGCCCGGTGGTCGATATCAGCTTCCCGGAAATCGAGAAGTTCGACCGTTTGCCGGAACCGCGCGCCGAAGGCCCGACCGCTTTCGTTTCTATCATGGAAGGCTGCAATAAATATTGTACTTACTGCGTGGTACCGTATACCCGCGGTGAAGAAGTCAGCCGTCCCTCAGACGATATCCTGTTCGAAATCGCCCAGTTAGCGGCGCAGGGCGTGCGTGAGGTCAACCTGCTGGGCCAGAACGTTAACGCCTGGCGCGGAGAAAACTACGACGGCACCACCGGTACCTTTGCCGATCTGCTGCGTCTGGTTGCCGCCATCGACGGCATTGACCGTATTCGCTTTACCACCAGCCATCCGATTGAGTTCACCGACGATATTATCGAGGTGTACCGCGATACGCCGGAACTGGTCAGTTTCCTGCATCTGCCGGTACAGAGCGGTTCCGATCGCGTGTTGAATCTGATGGGGCGCACCCACACTGCGCTGGAATATAAAGCAATCATCCGTAAACTGCGCGCGGCGCGGCCGGACATTCAGATAAGCTCTGACTTTATCGTCGGATTCCCTGGCGAAACTACCGATGATTTCGAAAAAACCATGAAGCTTATCGCTGACGTCAACTTTGATATGAGCTACAGCTTTATCTTCTCTGCGCGTCCGGGAACGCCGGCTGCCGATATGGTTGATGACGTGCCGGAAGAAGAGAAGAAGCAGCGTCTGTATATTCTGCAAGAGCGTATCAATCAGCAGGCGATGGCATGGAGCCGCCGTATGCTCGGCACGACACAGCGCATTCTGGTGGAAGGCACGTCGCGTAAAAACATTATGGAACTGTCTGGCCGTACCGAAAACAATCGGGTGGTGAACTTTGAAGGCACGCCGGAGATGATTGGTAAGTTTGTCGATGTGGAAATTACTGACGTCTATCCGAACTCCCTGCGCGGAAAAGTGGTGCGTACCGAAGATGAAATGGGGCTGCGCGTCGCCGAAACGCCGGAGTCCGTCATTGCCCGTACCCGTAAAGAAAATGAGCTGGGCGTAGGATTCTACCAGCCTTAACCCTGCTGAAAAGGCAATAATGCCCGATGGCGCTACGCCTGTCGGGCTTCCTGGTCATGGCCTGTCGCCCGACGGGCCTTGCAATTTTCTCTCTTCATCCCCATCTTCATTGCAATGCTTGCGCCTTTTCCCTATGGCGTGAATAATTTCCTTAGATGCCGGTAAGTGTTCAGCGTCCGGCGATACAGACACAAGAGGAACAGTTTGAATATAGACACTCGCGAAATTACCCTTGAGCCCGCAGACAACGCCCGTCTGTTGAGCCTTTGCGGGCCGTTTGATGACAATATTAAACAGCTCGAACGTCGTCTCGGTATTGAAATCAACCGCCGTGACAATCACTTTAAACTGACCGGTCGTCCGATTTGCGTGACCGCGGCGACAGATATTTTGCGAAGTCTGTATGTCGATACCGCACCGATGCGCGGCCAGACTCAGGATATCGAACCGGAACAAATTCATCTGGCGATCAAAGAAGCGCGGGTGCTGGAACAGAGCGCGGAAAGCGTGCCTGACTATGGCAAAGCTATTAATATCAAAACCAAGCGCGGCGTGATTAAACCGCGTACCCCGAACCAGGCGCAGTACATCGCCAATATTCTCGATCATGATATTACCTTTGGCGTCGGCCCGGCGGGTACCGGTAAAACGTATCTTGCGGTCGCCGCTGCGGTAGACGCCCTGGAGCGCCAGGAGATTCGCCGTATTCTACTGACCCGTCCGGCGGTGGAAGCGGGCGAAAAACTCGGCTTTCTGCCAGGCGATTTAAGTCAGAAGGTGGACCCGTACCTGCGTCCGCTGTATGACGCGCTGTTCGAAATGCTCGGCTTTGAAAAAGTCGAGAAGCTGATTGAACGCAATGTGATTGAAGTCGCGCCGCTGGCCTATATGCGCGGACGCACATTAAACGACGCCTTTATCATTCTGGATGAAAGCCAGAACACCACTATCGAACAGATGAAGATGTTCCTGACGCGTATCGGCTTTAACTCGAAAGCGGTGATCACCGGCGACGTGACGCAGATTGACCTGCCACGCAACACCAAATCCGGCTTGCGTCATGCCATTGAAGTGCTGGCGGAAGTTGATGAAATCAGCTTTAACTTCTTCCACAGCGAAGACGTGGTTCGCCATCCGGTCGTTGCCCGCATTGTGAACGCCTATGAAGCCTGGGAAGAGGCCGAACAAAAACGCAAAGCGGCGTTGGCGGCAGAGCGTAAGCGTGAAGCCCAGGAGCAGGAACAGAAATGAACCAGGTGATCCTCGATTTACAGTTGGCCTGTGAAAACCACGCGGGCCTGCCGGATGAAGCTCAGTTTCAACGCTGGCTGGACGGCGTTATTCCGCAGTTTCAGGAAGAGGCGGAAGTCACAATCCGTCTGGTGGATGAGGCCGAAAGCCACGACCTTAATTTGACGTACCGCGGGAAAGATAAACCCACTAATGTTCTCTCCTTCCCGTTTGAAGCGCCCCCCGGCATTGAAATGCCGCTACTGGGCGATCTGATTATTTGCCGTCAGGTCGTGGAGCAGGAAGCGCAGGAACAGAGCAAGCCGCTGGAGGCGCACTGGGCGCACATGGTCGTACACGGTAGCCTGCATTTGCTGGGTTACGATCATATCGACGATGACGAAGCGGAAGAGATGGAGTCTCTCGAAACGGAGATTATGCTTGCTATGGGCTATGAGGATCCGTACATTGCCGAGAAGATTGCAGAATAGTAGCTTGCCGGATGGCGGCGCTTGCGCCTTATCCGGCCTACATTGATGCCTTTTGTAGGCCTGATAAGCGTAGCGTCATCAGGCAAAACATGCCGTCACAGCTGAGTATACGCATGACGAGCTTTGTATTAACTAACATGAGAACCCATACGACGCCATGAGCGACGACAATTCACACAGTAGTGACACAGTAAACAGTAAAAAGGGATTTTTTTCCCTGCTACTCAGCCAGCTTTTCCACGGTGAACC
The DNA here is from genome assembly GCF_046552175.1 of Salmonella sp. SAL00672. Classification (NCBI taxonomy): domain Bacteria; kingdom Pseudomonadati; phylum Pseudomonadota; class Gammaproteobacteria; order Enterobacterales; family Enterobacteriaceae; genus Salmonella; species Salmonella sp. SAL00672. The sequence continues at coordinate 73,698 of NZ_JBGDUQ010000003.1, forward strand.
TAAAAACCGTGATGAGTTGCTGGCGCTGATCCGTGATTCCGGGCAGAACGAGCTTATCGATGAAGATACGCGCGATATGCTCGAAGGCGTAATGGACATCGCCGACCAGCGCGTTCGCGATATTATGATCCCGCGCTCCCAGATGATTACCCTGAAACGCAACCAGACGCTGGACGAATGTCTCGATGTTATCATCGAGTCCGCCCACTCGCGTTTTCCGGTGATCAGCGAAGATAAAGATCACATTGAAGGGATTCTGATGGCCAAAGATTTGCTGCCGTTTATGCGCAGCGATGCCGAAGCCTTCAGCATGGACAAAGTGTTACGCACCGCGGTTGTCGTACCGGAAAGCAAACGGGTTGACCGTATGCTCAAGGAATTCCGCTCCCAGCGCTACCATATGGCCATCGTTATCGATGAGTTTGGCGGCGTTTCCGGCCTTGTGACTATCGAAGACATCCTCGAACTGATTGTCGGTGAAATTGAAGATGAGTATGACGAAGAAGACGATATCGACTTCCGTCAGCTTAGCCGCCATACCTGGACGATTCGCGCGCTGGCGTCGATTGAAGACTTCAATGACGCTTTCGGCACCCACTTCAGCGATGAAGAAGTCGATACCATCGGCGGACTGGTGATGCAGGCATTCGGCCATTTACCGGCCCGCGGCGAAACCATTGACATTGATGGTTACCAGTTCAAAGTGGCGATGGCCGATAGTCGTCGTATTATTCAGGTGCATGTCAGGATCCCGGATGACTCGCCCCAGCCAAAACTGGACGAATAACAGCAATAGTGGACTAAAAATGGCATTTGCCTCGTTAATTGAACGCCAGCGTATTCGCCTGCTGCTGGCGTTATTATTCGGCGCCTGCGGAACACTGGCTTTCTCTCCGTATGACGTCTGGCCCGCAGCGATAGTGTCGCTTATCGGGCTGCAGGCCTTAACGTTTAATCGCCGCCCGCTCCAGTCTGCCGCCATCGGCTATTGCTGGGGACTCGGACTTTTCGGTAGCGGGATTAACTGGGTTTATGTCAGTATCGCGCAATTTGGCGGCATGCCGGGCCCGGTTAACGTTTTTCTGGTGGTGCTGCTTGCAGCTTATCTCTCGCTGTATACCGGACTGTTTGCCGGGATTTTGTCGCGCCTGTGGCCAAAAACCAACTGGCTGCGCGTCGCTATCGCCGCGCCTGCAGTATGGCAAATCACCGAATTTTTACGCGGCTGGGTGCTGACCGGCTTCCCTTGGCTGCAATTTGGCTATAGTCAGGTCGATGGCCCGCTAAAAGGCCTGGCGCCGGTAATGGGCGTCGAAGCGATCAACTTCCTGCTGATGATGGTCAGCGGCCTGTTAGCGCTGGCACTGGCGACGCGGAACTGGCGTCCGCTGGCTGTCGCCGTGATTCTGTTTGCTTTGCCCTTTCCGCTACGTTATATCCAGTGGTTTACGCTGGAACCGGCCAAAGCGACCCAGGTATCGCTGGTGCAGGGCGATATCCCGCAGTCGCTGAAGTGGGACGAAAACCAGCTACTGAATACGCTAAAAATTTATCTCAACGAAACTCGCCCAGAGTTAGGCAAATCACAGATTATTATCTGGCCTGAGTCGGCGATTCCGGATCTCGAAATCAATCAGCAGCCCTTCCTTCGTTCGCTGGACGAGATGTTACGCGAAAAAAATAGCACGCTGATCACCGGTATTGTCGATGCGCGTCTCAATAAACAGAATCGATACGACACCTACAATACGATTATTACGTTGGGCAAGGATAATCCATACAGTTATGACTCGCCCAATCGCTACAATAAAAATCACCTTGTGCCCTTTGGCGAGTTCGTTCCGCTGGAATCTATCCTGCGTCCGCTGGCGCCGTTCTTCGATCTGCCCATGTCCTCCTTTAGCCGCGGCCCTTATATCCAGCCGCAGTTACATGCGCACGACTATAAGCTGACGGCGGCAATCTGTTATGAAATTATTCTTGGCGAACAGGTGCGGGATAACTTCCGCCCGGACACCGACTATCTGCTGACGATTTCTAACGACGCCTGGTTTGGTAAGTCCATTGGCCCGTGGCAACATTTCCAGATGGCGCGGATGCGTTCGCTGGAGCTGGCGCGTCCGTTGCTGCGCAGTACTAATAACGGTATTACGGCGGTGATTGGCCCTCAGGGCGAGATTCAGGCGATGATCCCGCAGTTCACACGCCAGGTACTGACCACCAATGTCACGCCAACCACGGGGTTAACTCCCTATGCCCGTACCGGCAACTGGCCGCTATGGGTACTGACCGCGCTGTTTGCTTTTGGCGCGGTAGTGATGAGTCTGCGACAACGACGGAAATAATCTCTCCCCAGGCCGGATAGCGCTTCATTTATCCGGCCTGAAAATCCTCCTTTTTCCCCCATTCTGGCACGTCTATTGCTTTGTTAAACATGGCAAACCTGTTCTGGCTGCTTGTGCAACCTGGTCGCACCAAAATCGATCATCGGTAGCACCTGAACGGTGCAATGTAGGATTTTTGCCTCTGAACGGTGCGGCGCACTTCGCAAAAACAAACAATATCGCAGCAAAATATTTACAACAAGCCACACTAAATGTTAACAAACACACATAACACTGCACGCGCAAGTTGCAGGCAATAACAACATCACAATAGCTATCAATGCGTCGACGGCGCAGATGATAAAGGAGTTGGATATGCAATTACGTAAGCTAACCACAGCAATGCTGGTCATGGGACTGTCTACGGGCCTTGCGCACGCAGAAGATGGCGCGCCTGCCGCTGGTAGCACCCTGGACAAGATCGCTAAAAATGGCGTGATCGTCGTCGGGCATCGCGAATCTTCTGTGCCCTTTTCTTATTACGACAACCAGCAGAAAGTGGTCGGCTATTCCCAGGACTACTCCAACGCCATTGTAGAAGCGGTAAAAAAGAAACTTAACAAGCCCGATCTGCAGGTGAAGCTGATCCCGATCACCTCGCAAAACCGTATTCCGCTGTTGCAAAACGGAACCTTCGATTTTGAATGTGGTTCAACGACTAACAACCTTGAGCGCCAGAAACAGGCCGCCTTCTCCGATACGATTTTCGTCGTCGGGACGCGACTGCTGACTAAAAAAGGCGGCGATATTAAAGATTTCCCGGATCTGAAAGGCAAAGCGGTCGTCGTCACCTCCGGGACGACCTCTGAAATTCTGCTGCATAAGCTTAACGAAGAGCAAAAGATGGGGATGCGTATTATTAGCGCGAAAGACCACGGTGACTCGTTCCGCACCCTGGAAAGCGGTCGCGCCGTCGCCTTTATGATGGATGACGCGCTGCTGGCCGGCGAGCGCGCCAAAGCCAAGAAACCGGATAACTGGGAGATTGTCGGTAAACCGCAGTCCCAGGAAGCCTACGGCTGTATGCTGCGTAAAAACGACCCTGAGTTTAAAAAGCTGATGGACGATACCATCGCCCAGGCGCAAACCTCCGGCGAAGCGGAAAAGTGGTTTGATAAGTGGTTTAAAAATCCGATCCCACCGAAAAACCTGAACATGAATTTCGAGTTGTCTGACGAGATGAAAGCCCTGTTCAAAGCACCGAATGATAAAGCGCTTAACTAACTAAAACTAAATGGGACGGGACTCCTGTCCTCTCGATTGTCGCTCAGCACGGACAGACTATAAGCCTGATGGTCGTTCCCCATCGGGCCTGAAGCCGCAAATCGCCGGGCAACAATCTTCGAGGGTAGCGCTGCTACCCTTTTTTTTCGGAGTAGATGTATGTCAATAGACTGGAACTGGGGTATTTTTTTACAGGAAGCCCCCTTCGGCAATACCACCTATCTCGGCTGGCTATGGAGTGGTTTTCAGGTCACCGTCGCCCTTTCGATTACCGCCTGGATTATCGCTTTCCTGGTAGGATCTATTTTCGGCATTTTACGTACCGTTCCCAACCGTTTCCTCTCCGGACTGGGCACGTTGTACGTAGAACTGTTCCGTAATGTGCCGCTGATCGTGCAATTCTTCACCTGGTACCTGGTGGTGCCTGAACTGTTGCCGGAAGATCTTGGCATGTGGTTTAAGGCGGAACTCGATCCCAATATTCAGTTTTTCCTCTCCTCAATGATCTGTCTGGGACTGTTTACCGCCGCCCGCGTTTGCGAACAGGTGCGCGCCGCGATTCAGTCTCTGCCTCGCGGGCAGAAGAACGCGGCGTTGGCGATGGGGCTAACGCTGCCGCAGGCTTATCGCTATGTCCTGCTGCCGAATGCCTATCGCGTTATCGTGCCGCCAATGACGTCAGAGATGATGAACCTGGTGAAAAACTCGGCTATTGCCTCAACCATCGGCCTGGTGGATATGGCGGCGCAGGCAGGCAAACTGTTGGATTACTCGGCGCACGCCTGGGAATCCTTCACCGCCATTACGCTGGCCTATGTGCTGATTAACGCCGTTATCATGCTGGTCATGAGCCTGGTTGAACGCAAAGTCCGCCTGCCGGGCAACGTGGGGAGCAAATAATGTACGAATTTGACTGGAGTTCGATTATCCCCTCACTGCCTTACCTACTGGCCGGGTTGGTCATCACGCTGAAGATCACCGTCACCGCCGTTATCGTGGGGATAGTCTGGGGAACCATTCTGGCCGTCATGCGCCTCTCAAGCTTTGCCCCTATCGCCTGGTTTGCTAAAGCGTATGTTAACGTTTTCCGTTCCATCCCGTTGGTGATGGTCTTGCTGTGGTTCTATCTGATTGTACCCGGCTTTCTGCAAAACGTGCTGGGACTATCGCCGAAAACCGATATCCGCCTGATCTCCGCGATGGTGGCATTCTCCATGTTTGAAGCGGCCTACTATTCCGAGATTATTCGCGCCGGTATTCAAAGTATTTCCCGCGGGCAGTCCAGCGCCGCGCTGGCGCTGGGGATGACCCACTGGCAGTCGATGAAGCTCATTATTCTGCCGCAGGCGTTTCGGGCGATGGTGCCGCTGTTGCTTACGCAGGGCATCGTGCTATTTCAGGACACCTCTTTAGTTTATGTACTCAGCCTGGCGGACTTCTTCCGCACCGCGTCGACTATCGGCGAGCGTGACGGTACTCAGGTCGAAATGATTCTGTTCGCCGGCGCCGTTTATTTTGTTATCAGCCTGAGCGCGTCGTTGCTGGTCAGCTATTTGAAGAAAAGGACAGTTTAATGATTACCCTGAAAAATGTTTCAAAATGGTATGGTCACTTTCAGGTGCTGACCGATTGTTCAACAGAAGTGAAAAAAGGTGAGGTGGTGGTAGTCTGCGGGCCATCGGGTTCCGGTAAATCCACGCTGATTAAGACCGTCAATGGTCTGGAACCGGTGCAAAAAGGCGAAATTACCGTTAACGGCATTATAGTGAACGACAAAAAAACCGATCTGGCGAAACTGCGTTCCCGCGTAGGCATGGTATTCCAGCACTTCGAACTGTTTCCCCACCTGTCGATCATCGAAAACCTGACGCTGGCGCAGGTGAAAGTGCTGAAACGCGATAAGGCCGCCGCCCGCGATAAAGGCCTGAAGCTGCTGGAGCGCGTTGGCCTGTCTGCGCATGCCAACAAGTTCCCGGCGCAGCTTTCCGGCGGCCAGCAGCAGCGCGTGGCGATCGCCCGCGCGCTGTGTATGGACCCCATTGCCATGTTATTCGATGAACCGACTTCCGCACTCGATCCGGAAATGATCAACGAGGTACTGGACGTGATGGTCGAACTGGCGAACGAAGGGATGACCATGATGGTGGTGACGCACGAAATGGGCTTTGCCCGTAAAGTGGCTAACCGGGTGATCTTTATGGATGAAGGTAAAATCGTCGAAGATTCGCCAAAAGAGGAGTTCTTCGCTAACCCCAGTTCCGATCGCGCAAAAGACTTCCTTGCGAAAATCCTGCACTAATCTTCCCGGCGCGCACGTCAGAGTGCGCGCTATCTCACGCTTTACTTCTTCGCTTCTCGAAACGTATCCAGCCGGGCGTTAACCTTGTCACAAAGTACCGCTTACAAGGAACCGCTATGGCACAGCCCATTATTATTGATTGCGATCCGGGTCATGATGACGCGATCGCCCTCGTTCTCGCCCTCGCCTCCCCTGAACTGGAAGTGAAAGCGATCACCTCTTCCGCCGGTAACCAGACGCCGGAGAAGACCCTGCGCAACGTGCTGCGGATGCTGACACTGCTCAAACGCCCGGATATTCCGGTGGCGGGCGGCGCGGTGAAACCTCTCATGCGCGAACTGATTATCGCCGATAACGTTCACGGCGAAAGCGGCCTCGACGGCCCGGCGCTGCCCGAGCCGTCATTCGCCCCGCAAAGCGGCACTGCCGTTGAGCTGATGGCAAAAACACTGCGCGAGAGCTCACAGCCGGTCACCATCGTCTCTACTGGCCCACAGACCAACGTGGCGCTGCTGCTGAATAGCCATCCGGAACTGCATACGAAAATCGCCCGCATTGTGATCATGGGCGGCGTAATGGGATTGGGTAACTGGACGCCCGCTGCGGAATTTAATATTTACGTCGACCCGGAAGCGGCAGAAATTGTCTTCCAGTCAGGCATTCCGGTGGTGATGGCCGGGCTGGACGTCACTCATAAGGCACAGATTCACGCCGCCGATATCGAACGCTTTCGCGCCATCGGTAACCCGATTTCCACCATCGTCGCCGAACTGCTGGACTTCTTTATGGAGTACCACAAAGACGAAAAATGGAGATTTGTCGGCGCGCCGCTGCACGACCCGTGCACTATCGCCTGGCTGCTGAAACCCGAGATTTTCACCACCGTTGAGCGTTGGGTTGGCGTGGAAACCCAGGGGAAATACACCCAGGGGATGACGGTGGTGGATTATTATTTCCTGACGGGGAATAAGCCGAATGCGACGGTGATGGTCGATGTAGACCGCCAGGGATTTGTCGATTTGCTGGCGGAACGGCTGCAATACTACGCATAAAGCGCAAAGTAGAATCCAGGGATGAACAGCGATGTTTTGGCGTAACAATAGACCTGAAATCAGCCTGCTACAGCACGACGTAGCCCATATTACGTTTTCAGTACGTAACGGAAAAGCATTGCTTCGTCCCTGCGTTATCCACGATCCCGACTCTGACGCCGGTATTCATACGCTCTCCTGGCATGGCTCGCCGCTGATTCGTTTTTACACTGAAGCCTGGTGCCCAACCTGCGCAGAATTTGTTTATGCTGGTTTTAGCAATGATGATGAAGGCGCCGCGGAGTTTTTATCCTCACTTGCCGAGTGGAATCAGCCAAGAGTCGGGTTGAACGAAGCATTTACCGCCCTGACGCCGCTGTTTTCACTCTTTGCCGATGGCTATTACCGACTGGAGGAACGCGAACTTTATCCCACAGATGGCAACGGACATTTTTTCTGGGCGGTGGGTAACGAAAAACAACCGAATCCCGCGACCACAGGGCAGTGGATTGCTGACGTGGACTATCACTACCAGTCCGGCGAACCCTGTTTTTTACTGCCAGGCCAGCCCCCATCGCGATTTAACCCACAACGCGCCGGGTATTACCGCGATAAGCCAGAGAGCCACGCGCTGGCCTGGTATATGAATGACAGCTGGCTTTGCGTCCTGCTTGATGGTCACCATAAAGCCACCGCCGCCGCGCTGGAAGGCCGGCCCGTGAAGACCTGGGTCATCAGCCAGCCGGTGGCGATGACATGCTACGAGACGCGACAGCAATACCTGCGATTTTATGACGGCGAGCGCCTGGAAGAAGCCCAGTTTCAGCGCCGCATCCCCCTGAAAATACAGTACGAAAAACTACCGCCATCCCTTTGGGAGGATTACTTTACTCGCCATGACGAACGTTATACCCGCGTCAACTGGCCGAACGCATTGGCTAACTGCGCGGCGAATTATCCCAATCTTGCGGCCTGCGCAGACATTATTGCCGCAGGCGATCTGAGCGAGGCCGGCCTCAACAAAATCATGGCGCAAGGGATCACCGAAGAGGGATTTCCCGCCGTACTGTTACGCGCGCTGTTTTATACCCATTCTCCCTTGTTGATTGATTTTGTCCGTTTTCTGACTCGCGCACCCGGTTATGCCTGCCACTACCCGCTGGCGTTTCGTTTACTGGCCCAAAAACGCACGCCACAAGCCGATGCTTTTTTCCTCGATTTCGCCATCAATGATGACGGCGAGCGCCCGGAGTTGACGAACATTATGGATGAATACTTTCGCCAGGCGTGACATTGATAAAGATCACCACGCCAGAGGGTGGTGTTCTTTATTCTATAAACTCTCTTTCCCGATAAATTAAACGCAATGGATAATGCAACGTTAGCGATTGGTATCGATCTCGGCACCACTAATAGTTTAATCGCCGTCTGGCAAGACGGAGCCGCACAATTAATACCTAATAAATTTGGTGAATATTTAACACCATCCATAATTAGTATGGATGAAAATAAACAAATTCTGGTGGGAAAACCTGCCGCAGCCCGTAAAACATCTCATCCAGATAAAACCGCTGCCTTATTTAAACGCGCAATGGGCAGTAATACTCACTGGCATTTGGGTGAAGAGTCGTTTAATGCGCCGGAATTATCTTCGCTGGTTTTACGCTCGCTGAAAGAAGATGCGGAAGACTACCTTCAGCAGCCAATCAAGGATGTCGTGATCTCGGTTCCGGCTTATTTCAGCGATGAGCAGCGTAAGCATACACGCCTTGCCGCTGAGCTTGCGGGGTTAAACGCCGTGCGCTTGATCAATGAACCCACGGCGGCGGCAATGGCTTATGGCCTGCATACGCAGCAAAATAGCCGTTCGCTGGTTTTCGATCTGGGGGGCGGAACCTTTGATGTGACCGTTCTGGAATACGCTACGCCGATTATCGAAGTTCACGCCTCCGCTGGCGATAACTACCTCGGCGGCGAAGATTTCACGCATTTGTTGCTTGATGAAGTGCTGAAACGCTGGAACCTCGATAAATCAGCGCTGACGGATAGCGATCTGGCTGCGCTGTATGCCTGTGTTGAAGCCGCAAAATGCGCCAGCAGCTCCCCGCTGCGCATGAGCTGGCTTTATCAGGAGAGCGTTCTGGAAAGCACGTTTTATGACGATGAGCTGGAAGCCCTGTGGCTACCGTTGCTCAACCGGCTGCGCACGCCCATTGAGCAGGCGCTGCGCGACTCCCGACTCAAACCGGAGCAAATTGACAGCCTGGTGCTGGTCGGCGGCGCGTCACAGATGCCGCTGGTGCAACGCATCGCGGTGCGCTTATTCGGTAAATTGCCCTATCAAAGTTACGATCCCAGCACCATCGTGGCGCTTGGCGCCGCAACTCAGGCCGCCTGTCGCCTGCGCCATGAAGACGTTGAAGAGGTGATCCTCACGGATATCTGCCCCTACTCGCTGGGCGTGGAAGTCAACCGACAGGGAGTGCCTGGTATTTTCTCGCCCATCATTGAACGCAATACCACCGTTCCGGTGTCAAAAGTGGAAACGTACTCCACCATGCACCCTGAGCAGGACTCTATTTGCGTCAGGGTATACCAGGGCGAAAGCCATAAGGTGAAAAATAATATCCTGATTGATTCTTTTGACGTCATGCTGAAGCCGAACGGGCACATTCAGGCCATTGATATTCGTTTTAGCTACGATATTAATGGTCTGCTGGAAGTTGACGTGCTGCTGGAAGACGGCAAGAGTGAATCCAGAATCATCAGTCACAATGCCACCTCACTGACGACGCAGCAAATCGACGCCAGCCGCGAGCGGCTGCTGGCGCTGAAAATTTATCCCCGCGATATGCTGATTAACCGGACGTTTAAAGCACAGTTAGAGGAGCAGTGGTCACGCGCGTTAGGCGATGAGCGCGAAATGCTGGGGGAGATTATTACCGATTTCGACGCGGCCCTGCTGTCTAATGATATGCAGCGTGTCGATGACGTACGCCGTCGCGCCTGTGAATATCTGGGTATTGACGAGCCGAAAGCGCCGTAACGGCGCTTTCACTACCCCTGTTCAGAAAAAATGGAAGAATCGATTTAACGCGCAGACAATCAACGCGATCAAACCGACAATCTTCATGATTTTCATCACCCCGCCAGATTCCGCCTGACGGGGTGCTTCGGTTTTCGCTTCAGAAGACAATTTTGTCTCTTCTTTCTCAGCCGCCAGCCTGAGCTCTTCCGCCAGCTCCTTTTTGTCACGAATATCGCCTGGCTTCATGGCGATTTTAGATGACAATGCCTGCGTTATCAGCGCCTCCAGCGGACAGGATTGCCCCTCCTCCAGCCGGATCAGCAGGCGAAAAAAGGGCTTTTCTTTGGGAAACGCTTCCAGCACCACCTGCTCCGCCGTCCGGTACAGATCCAACAGCGGCGTTTCGGGTTCCCCCTGGGTACTCAGCCGTGAATTTGCCCACGCCATCGCTTTTCGCTTATAAAACAGGGAGTCAACAAATGAACGCCCCAGCGGTGATAACCTACCGCTGTGCAAAATGTCGGCCCACAGTAAACGCGTGCGCGCGCTTTCACCGGGGACATATTCGGCATCCGCCATACAGCGCGCTTCGACCGCCATCACCGCCAGCGGGAAGAAATCAGGCCGATGCTGGCGGCACCAGCCCAGCAACAGGTCGTCCGCCTGCGTGGAGGGATAACGCTGCCAGAAATCGCAAAGGTCGGCCAACAGGCTTTCCCCTTCACCGCAGAGCAAACGCTGTTTGCACAGGTAATAGTGCGCATCTTCGTTATCCGGCTCCGCGGCCTGCCAGCGACGAGCAATATCGACCAGTTCCGCCATGCCCCACTGCTCGGCGCTAAACCAGTGTAATAGTTTACGATGCAGCTGTTTATCATCGGGAATTATCCAGGCGCCCTGAACCTGTAGAGCGTCGGCAAAATGTTCGGGATAAAAGCGCCAGATATGCTCAAGCTTAAAAAAGTAGGCGTCAGTTTGGTCTTGAACAACAAGAGGCAATTTGGCCAGACTTAGCAGATCAAACGCATCGCCCCGCTTTACGGTCTCCAGAAATGCTTCCAGCTCTTCTCCATCAGCATCATCTTCTGCTTCCTGCGGCTGCCAGTTCAGACGCTGCGCCAACAATGCCAGGCAAGACAGCGAGATCGTTTCCGTTTTCATGGCGATATCGCACAATTGCCAGCGCAGCTTATCTATCTCATCCATCGAACACTGGTTCAATTGCTGAATAAATTTCTGCCATGCCGAGGGCTGAAAGCGATCGCGCTCTGATGCCAGCAATTCCCTGAACGCCACCAGTATTTCATGTTCGTCGCCCACCTCTTCCGTTTTTGCGTCCTCCGCAGGCGAGGCGGCCCAGTGCTGCGCTTCTTCATAGGCCTGGCGCAATCGCTTAAAACCCTGCGGATCGCTCTCAGGGTGGAATGAGGGCAACAGGGCAAGATAAGCCTGACGGATACATTCCAGATCGGTGGTAGGTTCAATGCCCAGGATTTCCCAACAGATATTCATAAATCGCTCACTCCTTTAAGCGTTTCCGGGCATGTCGGTTGTTCGTTGAGCGGACGCCACGGTAGCTGCGCATAATAACTCTCTGTCGTAGAGGCCAGTTCATTAAACATCCGCGCGCCTGAAGCGTCGTACTTTAGGTGAGCGAAATATGCCTGTATGGTGTCCCCTTTAGCCTGCCAGTACAGCCGACCCAACGAATAGGCGGCAAAATATTGCGTCCAACCGTCGTAAAAATAGTACGCCCGCGCATAGATACGCGATTGCAGCCACAGACTTTCCTCTTCCGTCAGCCATTGATTCAACACCCCCATCCGGCATAAAAACCCCATACGCACATAGTCCCAGGCTTTAATGCCGCCACGCCCGCAGCATAGTGCGGTTTCGGCAACAAATCGCGCATAAATCTGGCCCTGCTCGCCAAACTGCGCGGTAAATTCGCGCCATTGGCGAGGAGATAGCGTAAACCAGCGGATATAAAAGGGAGCCAAATCTGCCGCATGACCATCGTCCGTCATCCGATAGATGGTTTGAATAAGATCTTCACGGTTATCAATCCCCCATGAATCGGAGAGATCGACAGCAGGAATTCCGGTATACATTGCTGGAGAGGTATGCGAAGGCTCATTGCCGATATATAGCACCTCCATCGGTGTGGAGAGCGCAAAAAGTAAATATTGTTCTTCCTTGTCCATATTCGATATCCCTAATGCATAAACTGGCGTAATACATGGCCGACAACGCCAATAAATAAAATGATTTTAATCACCTGCCAGAGGCCAAAGCCGCCGCCAGATTCCTCCGTACTCGGCGAAGTCACCGTCGTCACCAGTTCTTCATCTGCGACTACAGCTTCACACGGTGTGGCGACAGCCGCAGCCCGCCCCAGCAACCCGCGAATAACCAGCGCTTCCAACGGGCAGATATCCGGCGCATCAAGCTTCGTTACCAGACTCTGTAACAATGCCGCTGACGGCTCCTCGGCGCACGCCAGGCTATCCGCCACCTGATACAACAGCCAGTATGGATGCTGGCTATGCGCCTCACTCATCGCTGGCGCGCCATAATTCAAACGCCGCGCAATAAAACTTTCGCTTAGCGGCGATAATGCGCCACTGTGCAGCGCCTCGGCCCACAGCAAGCAGGAACGAGCGCTTGAGCCGGGAATATACAGCAGCTGTTCAGCGTTAATATCCACCTGCTCACGCCCCTCAACCGCCATCACCAGCAGCGGGAAAAAGTCCGGTCGATGCTGACGGCACCAGCGCAGCAACAGATCGTCAAGCTGGGTAGAAGGATGCGCCCACCACTGCGCGTAAAGTTCTGGCAGCAGGCTATCGCCTTCACCGCAAAATACGCGCTGGGCTAAGTAGTAATAACCCGGCGTTGCGTTATCGGGTTCGGCTTCCTGCCATGCCAGGGCGACAGGCAGCAGCTCCGCAATACCCCAGTGCAAGGTGCTGAACCAGCGTAACAGACGTCGTTGAAAGCGTAGATTGTCCGGGATAATCCAGGCGCCGTGCTGCGCCATAAGTTGGGCGAAATAGAGAGGATGCTCGAAAAAGGTGTTGTCCAGGGCATCATAAAAAGCAATAGTCTGGTTTTGTACCGCCACTGGCAAATGCAGCAATAGCGAATAATCAAACAGGTCGCCACGGCGGATTTCAAACAAAAGATCCTCCACCTCCTCGGCATCGACATCTCGATTATCACTCCCCTGTTCCCAAGCCAGGCGATCTGACAGCAGTTTCAGACACGAGTAAGAAATAGGAAAGGTCTTCATCGCGATAGCGCACAGCCACCAGCGCGATTTTTCGACCTGTAAAATCGATAATTTATTGATCTGTTGGATAAACTCCTGCCATGCCTGCGGCTGAAAGCGCCGTTCGCCATCCGCCAGCAAATCACCGAATATCTCCCTGAGATAATTCACCCACGGGGTATCGGGATCCTCTTCAACCACCGTAATGGCGGGCGATGTTGTCCCCTGCAATGCATTCTCATAGGCCTCTCGCAATTGCTTAAAACCCTGCGGATCGGTTTCCGGATGAAATGACGGCAGCAGCGCCTGATAAGCCTGACGAATGGCGTCGGTATCCGTGGTGGCCTCAATGCCAAGGACTTGCCAACAGGTTTTCATAGATCGCTCACCTCCTGAAGCGTGTCCGGGCATTCAGGGTAATGGGGCAGGTAGCGCCACGGCAGCGTGGCGTAAAAACTGTCTTTCCCGGCGATCAGCTTATTCATCATACGTCGCCCCGCGTCGTCAAACTCCTTACGGGCGAATGTCTCGCGTAGCAGCGGTAGGTTATCGCCATTCCGTAACTGCCAGTACAAACGCCCGGTGTAATAGGCGCTGAAATACGGCAACCAGCCGGAATAATAGCTGAGCGCGCGAAGCTGTATCCGCGACTGCAGCCACAGGCTCTCCTCTTCCGTCAGCCATTCATTGAGCACGCCCATGCGGCAGAGAAATCCCATCCGCACATAATCCCAACTGCGAATACCACCTTCGCCGCAACACACGGCGGTATCAGCGACGAATCGGGCATAAATGCGATCTCCCTCGTCCAGAGCGTCGGTATACTCCTGCCACTCCTGCGGCGCATACCTAAACCAGCGGCGATATAGCCATTCCAGTTGCGTGGCATGACCGTCATCCGTCATGCGGGAAATGGTCTGAAGCAGCTCATCACGATTTTCAATACCCCACGACGATTCAAGATCGAAACGTTTTACACCTAAATACATTTTCGGTGACGAATGTGAAGGTAAACAGTCCTCGTTCAATACTTCCATCGGCGAGGAAAGTGCAAAGAGTAAATATTGTGATTCTTTATCCATAATAAATCGCCAAAATATATTCACACCACAAATAAAAACGCAATTGAAAACTAAAATAGAGTACAACAAAGCCAAATCGCAATATATTATTAATCTAAAAAACAATGGCGGGATAAATTAAAAAATGAATCATTCCATAACCAGTCATCCCTGCGACAACGTATCTTTAGCACAATTAACCGAACTGGCGCAGTCAGGAAATAGTGAAGCTCAATATATATTAGGCCGTTTATATAATGACGAACGTATAGATGGCAGCGAAGAGGATAAGCTCTCTTTTTATTGGTTGCAGCAGGCAGCTGAACAAGGACACTGCGAGGCACAATATTGGCTCGGCTTACGATACAAAGACACGCCTACCGACATGAAAGATAATACGCTGGCTTTATTCTGGTCAGAAAAAGCCGCACAGCAAGGACACCGCCACGCTTTCAACACATTAGGCTGGGTTCAGGAAGGAGAAACCGGGATGGCGCCAGATTATGCCCAGGCCGTTGCCTGGTATCGCAAAGGAGCAGAACAGAGCCACAACCTTGCGCAATATAATCTCGGGAGAATGTATCATTCAGGAACTGGCGTAGAGCAAAATGATACACAGGCACTCTACTGGTTTAAACAGGCAGCATTACAAGGCCATTGCGCCAGCCAGGAAAGACTGGCGTATATGTATGGCAATGGGAAAGGATGTCGGAAAAATTTATCCCTTGCCGCCCTTTGGTACAAGAAGAGCGCGCTACAAGAGAGCAGCTACTCGCAATATCAGATGGGCTATTGTTATTACATCGGAGAAGGTATCAAACAAGATTACCAGCAGGCAATATACTGGTTTCGAAAAGCGGCAGACCAGGGTGACGATGGTGCCTATAACAGTATCGGCTGGATGTACAAATGCGGTCATGGCGTCGAGCAAAATTATTCGCTAGCACTGGAATGGTTCCACAAATCAGCAGAATGTAACAATTCATCGGGCTGGTACAACCTCGGATGCATGTACAGAGATGGACACGGTACCGCACAAGACCTACAACAAGCGCTCTACTGGTTCAAAAAAGCACAGCCCACGGGCAAATGGAACGTCGATGAAGAGATCCGCAAACTGGAAGCCCAACTGCACACTTAACATGGCGGACGGCAACCGTCCGCTCACGATAATGAACCTTACGGCTCAAACGGCCTGCGCTGGAACTGATCGTGGCCACACTTCGGGCAGAGCGGCAACACATCCGGCGTGTAAACCGCCAGATGATAGTGGCATTTCTCGCACACCAGATTCCCCAATCCCACCACTTCGCCACTATGATACACACCGTGGTGATTCAAATCCTGGAATACCTCGCGCCATTCCAGCTGGGTTTTGTCGGTAATGTCCGCCAGTTCCTGCCAGAGACTCTCTTTAATCACCCGTAAGAAGACGCTATCGTCCTGGCTCTCTTCGTAGCTCATGGCGAACTCTTCCAGATCGCGTCTGACAGCGCGCGTCAGTTCGTCCACCTCGGTTCGCGTTAACTCCCCTGTTTGCATCACGCGCTGGCGCGCCTGCTCCACCAGCGCATCAATGTCGCGCTCGCCATTGCGTAAACGCTCGCTTAATGAGGCCACCAGTTCACGGTAATATTGAGCAACCTTGTTCATCACTTCACCTCTTGGATCGTTAACTGCCTATAATAATAGACGTTATTTGCGTTACGCTTTGCAAGGCTGCCCACAGAGTCTGTAAATTCTTGTCAGGCCGACTCGCGTATCCAGCGCGTCAGCGAGGTACGATCGACATTTAACCGTTTCGCCACTAACGATTTATTATCCCTTTCCGCCTCTAATAATTTTCTCAAAATACGCAGGCGAATCGTTTTATAATCGCCAGCCAGCATCTGGCAGTCGTGGCAGGTACTTGGCTCGCGTCGGCTCCCCTCTTCCAGATCGTCCAGCAAGAGGCGGCCCTCATCCAGCGTTGCCGGGGAGTGATCAATAGAGAGCACCAGCCGTTCGATAATATTGCTTAACTGCCTGACGTTTCCGGGCCAGGCGAAGCGCTGAAGCTCCTGCCACAGCGCCGGGGTTAACGTTAGTGCCGGGCGTTTATAATGCTGGCTGAAACTAGTAAGCAGCGACAGGCCGATGGCTTTGATATCCTCCGGACGTTTGCGTAGCGGGATAGTGGTTACTTTTAATACGTTAAGCCGATAATAAAGATCTTCGCGAAATGTCCCGTCCGCAATGAGCTTCGTTAACGTCTGATTGGTCGCCGCAATCACGCGAATATCAACAGGTATCATCTGGTCTGAGCCCAGCCGCATAATCTGCCGCTCCTGCAATACCCGTAATAAGCGCGTCTGTAGCGGTTTATCCAGCTCGCTAATCTCATCCAGAAAAATGGTACCGTGGTGCGCTAATTCAAACAGGCCTATTTTGCCTTTCGGCGACGCGCCGGTAAATGCGCCGGCGACATAGCCAAAGAGTTCGCTCTCCAGAATCTGAGGGGCCATCGCGCCGCAGTTAATGGCGACAAACGGGCCGTTGACGCGTTGGCTGGCATTATGAATACTTTGCGCCAGCACCTCTTTTCCCGTCCCGCTTTCGCCATTAATTAAGATAGTCGCGTCCGTACCGGCATAATTTTTAATGATCGCCAGACGACGCAGCATTTCCGGGTTTTCGGTAAGCAGATCGTCGAAATGATAGCGGGCGCTCAAGCCGCGGCGAGACAGTTCCTGGCGGCGAACATGATGTTCCGCCCCCTGTAAACTGGAGACGGTTTGCATCGTCAACACCACCCGGCTTAACTGTCTGGCCGCAAATACCGGATACAGATTAACCACCATCGCGCCTTGCGGCGTATCGACGACTTTCGCGCTGACGGTTTTTCCCTCACGTAATGTATGCCGCTCCTGGTGCAATACCTGTTTCAGGAAAGATGCGTCATAAATCTCACCGGAGGCGTTAATTTTAAAAAGTTGGCTCGCATATTTATTGTAATGCAGTAACGCGCCGGTATCATCAAGCGTGATAACAGCTTTATCAAACTGATCGAGAATCAGCTGCAGATGATGACGCTCGAGTAATTGGCTGCGAAAAGCCAGATATAATGAGCGGGCTTCTTCCAGAGCTTCGGTTATTGAGGCGGGGCTGGAATCAAGTAAACGGAATTGCGAGCCCAGCGGTGAAAAATAATCCTGACAAACGGTATCGCCAACAATGCAATCTAATGGCGTGGACGCTAATTGCCGCTTCAGGCAAGAAATCGTTTCTTTATCATTTCCCTGTAAGGTAAAAATTTTATAGTTAATATTTAACTGTTCCGCTACGCGCGCGCATCCTTTGATCACACTGGAAAAGCCGACAATACCGACAGTGCCTTTTTGTCCTTTAAAAGGGATAAGCGCATCAAGAATGTCGTAGCCGGACATTTTAATTTCGACTACCGGTAATTTACTGTGCTTTTTTAATATTTCCGCACAGCCGCCACGACTAATCAGCACCTGGTGCCCACGGGACTCTAATAAAGGTAGCTCATCCAGGATACGATTAAGCGTCGTTTGATGAATAGTGACGGCGTAATCCAACTGCGCGACCAGCGCCTCGGCAGCCTTTGCCAGTTGCGGGTAAGGAGAGACAAAACAGAGAGGAGATGCGGCTATATCTTTCGTCTTATTCATCACTCACCATCCTGTTGGTTTATGAACGGGCGAGACCGCCCGTCGTGATTTATTTTCCGCCGAAACGCTAACCGCCTGCGGCGGCTGGGTTCAGTTTACGATCGTAGCGTTTTTTTATCCATACGGTCAGGAAGGGGGCGCACAGAGCGGTAATAATCGTCGAGGCCGCCACCTGCGCCGCCGCCGTCGACGCCAAGTCGGTAAAATGCGGATCGAGCAGCGCGATTGCCGCTGGCGTCGCGACGGCGTTGCCAGAGGTGGTGGAGACCGCCGCGCCTGCCACGCCGCTGCCTCCCGTCAGACGATCGGCGAAAATATTAAAAAATCCGCCAATCGCCACCGTCATGAGTCCCAGTAAAATGCCTGAAGAACCTGCCGTGATAAGTCGTGCGAAATCAATACCGTATCCTAACCCAAAGGCAAAAAAAGGAATCGTTACCACGCTGCCCTGTTTAAGAAACTTGCGCATGTCCTCATCCAGATTACCCAAAATCATGCCAATGATAATGGGAATAATAACCGCCACCAGATTCATAAAGGGTATCGACACCATGCCTGCCGACCCTAACGCCAGCATGGTGAAAAAGGGACCATCGTTCAACGATATTACCGCAATCGCGCCGCCGTCGGTTTCATCGCCGTACTCCCCCACCAACGCGGCATATAACCCACTGTTCGAGTTGGTCATCGCCGAAATAATCGCTAAAGCCGACAGACCTAATAACCCATCCGGGCCGCAAAATTTTCCGACCAGAATGCCAATAATCACGCCGCTGGCAAATTTCGCAAAGGTGATCGCAGCGCCTTTTTTCAGCGCTTTCGGCGCGGCTTTAAACTGGATATCCGCGCCCATACAGACTAAAAACATGCCTAAAATCGCCATTGCGCCATGCGAAATAGAGGTGACAAAACCGCCTATTTCCAGCGCCTCCGGCGCAAAGGTTTTAAACAATGCGCCGATGATCAGCGGTACAACCATCATACCACCAGGAAAACGTTCCAGTGTTTTTTTAATTTTCATAGCTTATTCCCAGGAGATAACCGGACAGCTTGTGCTGCCCGATTTGGTATCAGAACGTCGGCGCGATCTTATAAATAGAGAATTCGTTATGACCTAAATCTTCTGATTTAGTCGTTTTCCCATTCGCGACGCGTAAAATTTCCTGATAAATTTCCTCGCCCATTTGCGTAATAGAAGCCTCGCCAGACATAATGGCGGACACATCAATATCAATATTGTCCTGCATCATTTCCCACGTTGCTTTATTACCCGTAATTTTTATTACCGGCGCTATTGGGTTACCGGCAGGCGTTCCGCGACCGGTAGTAAAAATAACGATCTGCGCTCCACCCGCCACCATGCCGGAAATAGATTCAATATCCTGCCCCGGGGTATCCATAATCCACAGGCCCGGATGCGTTGGTCTATCGGCATATTCCAGTACGCCCTGTAGCGGCGCATGACCCGCTTTATGCATACAGCCTAACGATTTTTCTTCAATGGTAGTCAACCCGCCTTTAATATTGCCCGGCGTCGGCTGTCCCCCGCGAATATCCTCGCCCAGCGCTTTTGCTCGCGCCTCGCAGCCGACCACTAAATCAATGAGCTGTTGACCAACCTCCGGCGTCACCGCGCGTTTCGCCATCACATGCTCGGCGCCAATAAATTCCGTCGTTTCAGAAAGAATTGAGCTTCCGCCGCAGCGTATCAGCTTATCCGAGGCGACCCCGCAGGAAGGGTTAGACGCCAGCCCCGATGTCGTATCTGACCCGCCGCACTCCATCGCCAGCAGCAGCTCGCTAACCGGTGCTTGCTGCGGTTTTTGCATGGAGAGTTGTTGCGCATAGTCGCGGGCCAGCGAAATCCCCCTGGCCTGACATTTAAGCGTGCCGCCCTCTTCCTGAATGGTAATGCAGGAAGTCGGTTTGCCAAATGCGGTAATCTCTTCTGCGATGCGCAGCGGCTCCGCGCCTTCACAGCCTAAGCCCACAACCACAATAGCGCCGACGTTGGGATTATTCGCCACATTAATCAATGTCTTTTCCGTCAGACGCGCATCGCCTGCCACCTGGCAGCAGCCAAAATCGTTATTCACCCATGTCGCGCCTTTTACCTGCCGGGCAATATCCTGGGCAACTTTATTCGCACAAACGCTGGTAGGTAAAATCAGTACATAATTACGGATGCCAAAACGGCCGTCAGGGCGGCGGAAACCCAAAAAAGTCTCATTGCTCATAATCATTTTCCCTTGTTTTATATTATTTCCAGTCACCACGTCCGCGTTCGCTTTCCACATTGTGGACGTGCACATAGTCGCCACTTTTTATTTCCTGAGTGGCGCGGCCAATGGATTCGCCATATTTATAAACTTCGCCATGAAAAGGCACATCGCAGATGGCGAATTTGTGGCCAAATGGCACATCCTGATGTAACACAACGCTTATCTCGCGTTCGCCAATGAACATTGTGGCGGTTTCGCCGGCCTTGAGCGCCGTAATAGCCGTCGCGACGCAATCCTGAGGGTGAATCACCACTGCATTTTTTTTCACGATTAACTCCTTTGCTTTAGTCCTGTCTTCCCTAATCAAAAGGCGTGCCATTTTTTAACTACATGGTTTATATGACTTTATTTTTATGGGCCGATCTGGCGGTGACAGGAACTGCGGTAATTTGCCTCAGTCGTGTCGCATTTTGCGTCACCTCCTCACGGACGCCTGGCGCGACAAATGTTCTACCCCCTGTTTTGACGTGCGTGTTTGGGCTATGCTATGCGGATCTAAACACCACCTCTAAAGCTACATTTGTAGCTGTATCGAAAACAGGACTACTGGCTGCCATGCAAGAGCAATACCGCCCGGAAGAGATAGAATCCAAAGTACAGCTTCACTGGGATGAGAAGCGCACATTTGAAGTGACCGAAGACGAGAGCAAAGAGAAGTATTACTGCCTGTCGATGCTTCCCTATCCTTCTGGCCGACTACACATGGGCCACGTACGTAACTACACCATCGGCGACGTGGTTGCCCGCTACCAGCGTATGCTGGGCAAAAACGTGCTGCAGCCAATCGGCTGGGACGCCTTCGGCCTGCCGGCGGAAGGCGCGGCGGTGAAGAACAACACCGCGCCGGCGCCGTGGACGTACGACAACATCGCGTATATGAAAAACCAGCTAAAAACGCTGGGTTTTGGCTATGACTGGAGCCGTGAAATCGCGACCTGCACCCCGGAATACTACCGTTGGGAACAGAAGTTCTTCACCGAGCTGTATAAAAAAGGCCTGGTGTACAAGAAGACTTCTGCCGTTAACTGGTGCCCGAACGATCAGACCGTTCTCGCCAACGAACAGGTGATCGACGGCTGCTGCTGGCGCTGCGACACCAAAGTTGAGCGTAAAGAGATCCCACAGTGGTTTATCAAAATCACCGCTTACGCAGACGAACTGTTGCGCGATCTGGATAAGCTGGACCACTGGCCTGATACCGTAAAAACGATGCAGCGCAACTGGATTGGCCGCTCTGAAGGCGTGGAAATCACCTTCGATGTGAAGGGTTACGATAACACGCTGACCGTCTATACCACCCGCCCGGATACCTTTATGGGCGCCACTTACCTGGCGGTGGCCGCCGGTCATCCGCTGGCGCAAAAAGCGGCGGCGAACAACGCCGAGCTGGCGGCGTTCATCGACGAATGCCGTAACACCAAAGTGGCCGAAGCCGAAATGGCGACCATGGAGAAAAAAGGCGTCGACACCGGCTATAAAGCGATTCATCCGTTAACTGGCGAAGAGATCCCGGTCTGGGCGGCAAACTTTGTCCTGATGGAGTACGGCACTGGCGCGGTGATGGCCGTTCCGGGTCACGATCAGCGCGACTACGAATTTGCCTCCAAATACGGTTTGACCATCAAGCCGGTGATTCTGGCCGCCGACGGTTCCGAGCCGGATCTTTCCGAACAGGCGCTGACCGAAAAAGGCGTGCTGTTTAACTCCGGCGAGTTCGACGGTCTGGCCTTTGAAGCGGCGTTTAACGCCATTGCCGATAAACTGGCGGAAAAAGGCGTCGGCGAACGTAAAGTGAACTATCGTCTGCGTGACTGGGGCGTTTCCCGTCAGCGTTACTGGGGCGCGCCGATCCCGATGGTCACCCTGGAAGACGGCACCGTGCTGCCGACGCCGGAAGATCAACTGCCGGTTATTCTGCCGGAAGATGTCGTCATGGACGGCATCACCAGCCCGATTAAAGCCGATCCTGAGTGGGCGAAAACCACCGTTAACGGTATGCCGGCGCTGCGTGAAACCGACACCTTCGACACCTTTATGGAATCGTCATGGTACTACGCGCGTTACACCTGCCCGCAGTATCAGGAAGGAATGCTGGATTCGAAAGCGGCAAACTACTGGCTGCCGGTCGACATCTACATCGGCGGTATTGAACATGCCATCATGCACCTGCTCTACTTCCGCTTCTTCCATAAGCTGATGCGCGATGCGGGCATGGTCACCTCTGACGAGCCGGCTAAACAGTTGCTGTGCCAGGGCATGGTACTGGCGGATGCGTTCTATTATGTCGGCGAGAACGGCGAACGTAACTGGGTTTCGCCAGTTGACGCTATCGTCGAGCGCGATGAAAAAGGCCGCATTGTCAAAGCAAAAGACGCAGCGGGTCATGAGCTGGTCTACACTGGCATGAGTAAAATGTCCAAGTCGAAAAATAACGGTATCGACCCGCAGGTAATGGTTGAACGTTATGGCGCGGACACGGTACGCCTGTTTATGATGTTCGCTTCTCCGGCGGATATGACTCTGGAATGGCAGGAGTCCGGCGTAGAAGGCGCAAACCGCTTTATTAAACGCGTCTGGAAGCTGGTTTACGAACACACCGCTAAAGGTCCTGTCGCGGCGCTGAACGTCGATGCGCTGAGCGAAGATCAAAAAGCGCTGCGTCGCGATGTGCATAAAACCATTGCCAAAGTGACCGATGATATCGGCCGCCGTCAGACGTTCAACACCGCCATTGCGGCGATCATGGAGTTGATGAACAAACTGGCGAAAGCCCCGCAGGAAGGCGAACAAGACCGCGCACTGCTTCAGGAAGCGCTGCAGGCCGTCGTGCGTATGCTTAACCCGTTCACCCCGCACGTCTGCTTTACCTTGTGGCAGGAACTGGGCGGCGAAGGTGATATCGACAACGCGCCGTGGCCGGTTGCCGACGAGCAGGCAATGGTGGAAAACACCACGCTGGTTGTCGTGCAGGTTAACGGTAAAGTTCGCGGTAAGATCACCGTTGCGGTGGATGCCACCGAAGAACAGGTGCGTGAACGTGCAGGCCAGGAACATCTGGTGGCAAAATATCTTGATGGCGTTACCGTGCGTAAAGTGATTTACGTTCCGGGTAAACTCCTCAATCTGGTTGTTGGCTAAGCGCGGGAGGAAGCGTGCGATATCTGGTAACACTGTTGTTATCTCTGGCTGTGCTGGTCACCGCCGGATGCGGCTGGCATCTGCGTAGCACTACGCAGGTTCCGGCTTCAATGAAAACGATGATCCTCGATTCCGGCGATCCGAACGGTCCGCTAAGTCGTGCGGTACGTAATCAGTTACGGCTGAATAACGTAAACCTGCTTGATAAAGACACAACGCGCAAAGACGTTCCGTCTCTGCGGCTTGGAACGGTGACTATTTCGCAGGATACGGCGTCAGTGTTCCAGGACGGCCAGACGGCGGAATATCAGATGGTGATGACCGTCAATGCCTCGGTATTGATTCCGGGCCATGACATCTATCCTATCAGCACGAAAGTGTACCGTTCGTTCTTCGATAACCCGCAGATGGCGTTGGCGAAGGATAACGAGCAGGCCATGATCGTTCAGGAGATGTACGACAAAGCCGCTGAACAGCTGATTCGTAAGCTGACCAGCGTCCGCGCGGCGGATATTCAGGCGACGAAAGAGGAGGCTACCGCCGACAATGAGACGGCGGCGCCCGCCTCTACGCCAGCACGCGTCTCCACTACGCTGAGTAACTAATGATCAGGTTGTATCCTGAACAACTCCGCGCGCAGCTCAACGAAGGGCTGCGCGCGGCATATCTGCTATTGGGCAACGATCCGCTGCTGCTGCAGGAAAGTCAGGACGCTATTCGTCTGGCGGCTGCGTCGCAAGGCTTCGAAGAGCACCACGCTTTTACTCTCGATCCCAGTACCGACTGGGGATCGCTTTTCTCACTCTGCCAGGCGATGAGTCTGTTCGCCAGCCGTCAAACGCTGGTGCTGCAACTGCCGGAAAACGGGCCTAACGCGGCAATGAATGAGCAACTCGCCACCCTGAGCGAGCTGCTGCATGACGACCTGTTATTAATAGTACGCGGAAACAAGCTCACCAAAGCGCAGGAAAACGCCGCCTGGTATACCGCGCTGGCAGACCGTAGCGTTCAGGTCAGTTGTCAGACGCCGGAGCAGGCGCAGCTTCCCCGCTGGGTGGCCGCCAGAGCGAAAGCACAGAATTTGCAACTGGATGACGCCGCGAACCAACTGCTGTGCTATTGCTATGAGGGCAATCTGTTGGCGCTGGCGCAGGCGCTGGAACGGCTGTCGCTGCTTTGGCCTGACGGTAAGTTAACGCTTCCTCGCGTAGAGCAGGCCGTCAATGACGCCGCCCACTTTACCCCTTTCCACTGGGTGGATGCGTTACTGATGGGGAAAAGCAAACGCGCGCTGCATATTCTGCAACAGCTACGCCTTGAAGGCAGCGAACCGGTTATTCTGCTGCGCACCCTCCAGCGAGAGCTGCTGCTACTGGTAAATCTCAAACGTCAGTCCGCGCATACGCCGTTACGCGCGCTGTTTGATAAACACCGGGTCTGGCAAAACCGTCGCCCCATGATCGGCGACGCGTTGCAGCGTCTCCATCCTGCGCAGCTTCGCCAGGCCGTGCAGTTACTGACGCGTACAGAAATTACGCTCAAACAGGATTATGGTCAGTCGGTATGGGCAGATCTTGAAGGGCTGTCGCTCCTGCTCTGCCATAAGGCGCTGGCAGACGTATTTATTGATGGGTGATATGAAATCGTTACAGGCTTTATTCGGCGGCACCTTTGATCCGGTGCATTATGGACATCTTAAACCTGTTGAGACGCTGGCGAATCTGATCGGCTTATCGCGGGTGATTATTATGCCTAACAATGTGCCGCCGCATCGCCCCCAGCCGGAAGCCTCCAGCGCGCAGCGTAAATATATGCTGGAGCTGGCTATCGCCGATAAGCCGCTTTTTACGCTGGATGAACGCGAGCTACAGCGAAACGCGCCCTCTTACACTGCGCAAACGCTGAAAGCATGGCGCGAAGAACAGGGTCCCGAAGTGCCGCTGGCGTTTATTATCGGCCAGGACTCTCTGCTTAACTTCCCCACCTGGCATGATTACGACACCATCCTTGATAACACTCACCTGATCGTTTGTCGTCGTCCGGGCTATCCCCTTGAAATGACGCAGGCGCAACACCAGCAGTGGCTGGAACAGCATCTGACCCATACGCCGGACGATCTGCACCAGTTGCCAGCCGGTAAAATTTACCTGGCGGAAACGCCCTGGCTTAATATCTCCGCAACCCTCATCCGCGAACGGCTGGAAAAAGGCGAGTCCTGCGACGATCTGTTGCCGGAAAACGTGCTGAACTACATCAATCAGCAGGGGTTATACCGGTAAGCACATTGCGCAGCGCCGCCAGCAGACGCTCGTTTTGCGCAGCGCTGCGTATCGCCACACGATAATAGCGGCTGTCCAGCCCCGGGTAGTTAGCGCAGCTACGGATTAAAATCCGCTGCGTCAGCAACCGCCGCTGCAGGTCAATATCCTCTCGCTCACAGCGTAACAACAGATAGTTTGCTCGCCCGGGATAGACCGTCAGCAGGGGGAGCTGACAAAGCGCCTGATAAAACCGGGCGCCCTCCTCCCGTAACCAATGCCAGGTCGCCTGTTGCCAGGCGCTATCCTGTAACGCTACCTCACCGGCAAGCGCCGCCAGCGCGTTAACCGACCACGGCATTTGTTGGCGACGCATCCGCGCTACCGCCGCGTCATTGCTGTTGACGAGATATCCCAACCGCAGGCCGGGAATGGCATAAAATTTGGTCAGCGAACGCAGCACCCAGATATGCGGATTATCTTTAAGAGCAGGAATAAAGCCCGTCTCATGCGGAATAAAATCGATAAACGCTTCATCCAGGATCAGGTTAATGTTCAGCGATTTGCAGCGATCGGCAATGGCCTGTAATAACTGCCGCTCCGGCAGCAGGCCGGTAGGATTATTGGGCGTACACAGAAACAGGCAGTCCAGATCGGGCGTCAACGCCTCAAGAATGGCATCGGTAAGCTGCCAGCCATCCGCTTCGCGTAGAGACCAGCGACGAATTTCACAGCCACTTTGCGCCAGCGCCCGGCCATACTCCGCGAAACCTGGCGTGACAATCATTGCACGACGCGGTTTAAGACCGCTCGCCACGGTAAAGATTGACTCCGTCTCGCCATTTCCCGCCAGTATCCACGATGCCGGCACCTGATGATGACGCGCCAGCGCCTGGTGCAAATGAAAATAATCAGCGTCCGGGTAGCGCTCAATGCAGTCCAGATTGTCGATAAGCGCGCGTTTCACGCTGACAGGCATACCCAGCGGATTAATGTTTGCGCTAAAATCCAGTAACTGGTCAGGCGAGATGCCCAACACCGTCGCGGCTTCCCGAATATTACCGCCATGCGCGCTGTTGAATAACGCCATTATGCCTCCGGCCAAAAAACGCTATTTTAGTGAAAAAAACGTTGCGCAATCAGGGGCATTATCATGTTTTGCGCATTTAACCTCATGAGGAATACCATGCGATTGTGGCTGGTGCGTCATGGCGAAACCGAGGCCAATGTCGCCGGGTTGTATAGCGGACATGCTCCCACGCCGTTAACGGAAAAAGGGATTGGCCAGGCGAAAACGCTACATACTTTATTGCGCCACGCGCCATTTGACCGGGTGTTATGCAGCGAGCTGGAACGCGCGCGCCATACCGCCCGGCTCGTACTGGAGGGCCGGGATACGCCGCAACACATCTTACCTGAGCTTAATGAGATGTACTTCGGCGACTGGGAAATGCGCCATCACCGCGACCTCGCCCATGAAGATGCCGAAAGCTATGCCGCCTGGTGTACGGACTGGCAGAATGCGGTTCCGACCAATGGCGAGGGTTTTCAGGCTTTTACCCGTCGCGTAGAGCGCTTTATCTCGCGACTCGACGCGTTCAGCGATTGCCAGAACCTGCTGATCGTCAGCCATCAGGGCGTACTCAGCCTGTTGATTGCCCGTCTGCTCGCAATGCCTGCCGCCTCGCTATGGCATTTCCGGGTAGAACAGGGATGCTGGAGCGCAATCGACCTGTGCGAAGGGTTCGCCACCCTGAAAGTATTAAATAGTCGTGCCGTCTGGCGGCCTGAGTGATGAATTTTCCGTTTTTTCTCGCCGCAGCGGTTTCGCCCATTGACAGCCCCCGACAGGCTGTTATTCTCCGCAGCCAGGCTTTTTTCACCTTGCAGAGCTTTGCAGAAATTGTTTTACAAAAATGGCGATGCTTTCTGTGACGTGGGATGGGATGATAATCTGGTTTTAAACGCCGATCCGGCGACATAAGTCCCGGTATCGCCGCTGATTCAGGTATACTACACGGCGTCCCGCCGGAAGGTTAGCGTTAACTCGCAACGCCTTACCGGTCCAGCCTGTTGGCCTTTTTTCTATCGTTATAACGCAATTATTCACCCAGGGGGAAAACTTGCAGGGTAAAGCACTCCAGGATTTTGTTATCGACAAAATTGATGACCTGAAAGGTCAGGACATCATCGCCTTAGATGTTCAGGGTAAATCCAGTATCACCGACTGTATGATTATTTGTACCGGCACCTCCAGCCGTCACGTTATGTCTATTGCCGACCACGTGGTGCAGTCGTCGCGCGCGGCCGGTATGCTGCCGTTGGGCGTCGAAGGCGAAAATGCGGCTGACTGGATTGTCGTCGATCTGGGCGATGTGATTGTGCATGTCATGCAGGAAGAAAGTCGCCGCCTGTATGAACTGGAAAAACTCTGGAGTTAATGCGTGAAGCTGCAACTTGTCGCTGTCGGCACGAAGATGCCCGACTGGGTTCAAACGGGATTTACGGAATACCTGCGCCGTTTTCCGAAAGATATGCCCTTTGAGCTGATCGAAATCCCTGCGGGCAAACGCGGCAAGAACGCGGATATCAAACGCATTCTCGACAAAGAGGGCGAGCAGATGCTGGCCGCCGCCGGTAAGAATCGCATTGTTACCCTGGATATTCCAGGCAAGCCGTGGGATACGCCGCAGTTAGCCAATGAGCTGGAGCGCTGGAAACAGGACGGGCGCGACGTCAGTTTGCTGATTGGCGGCCCGGAAGGATTATCTCCTGCCTGCAAAGCGGCAGCGGAACAGAGTTGGTCGCTCTCGGCGTTAACGCTCCCTCACCCGCTGGTTCGGGTTCTGGTCGCGGAGAGTTTGTACCGGGCGTGGAGCATCACAACCAACCACCCTTATCACCGTGAGTGATCGTGAAGTCTTGAGAAGATTAAGCAGCGGATGAAACGACAAAATTCTTTTCGTGACTATACGGCTGAGTCCGCACTGTTTGTGCGTCGGGCGCTGGTCGCCTTTTTGGGTATTTTGCTGCTGACCGGCGTACTGATCGCCAATTTGTATAATCTGCAAATTCTCCGTTTTACCGATTACCAGACCCGCTCGAACGAAAACCGTATCAAGCTGGTGCCAATTGCGCCAAGCCGCGGGATAATCTACGACCGTAACGGCATTCCCCTTGCGCTGAACCGCACTATCTATCAGATTGAAATGATGCCGGAAAAGGTGGATAACGTTCAGCAAACGCTGGATGCGCTACGCAGTGTGGTCGATTTAAACGACGACGATATCGCCGCCTTTAAAAAAGAGCGCGCCCGATCCCATCGCTTTACTTCTATTCCGGTGAAAACAAACCTGACGGAAGTTCAGGTCGCGCGCTTTGCTGTCAACCAGTACCGTTTTCCGGGCGTCGAAGTCAAAGGCTATAAACGCCGCTATTATCCATACGGATCGGCGCTGACCCACGTTATCGGCTACGTATCGAAAATCAATGATAAAGACGTCGAGCGTCTCGACAGAGAAAACAAACTGGCGAACTACGCCGCCACCCATGACAT
The DNA here is from genome assembly GCF_046552175.1 of Salmonella sp. SAL00672. NCBI lineage: Bacteria > Pseudomonadati > Pseudomonadota > Gammaproteobacteria > Enterobacterales > Enterobacteriaceae > Salmonella > Salmonella sp. SAL00672. Next base: position 102,904 of record NZ_JBGDUQ010000003.1, read on the forward strand.
CGGCAAGCTGGGCATTGAGCGCTACTATGAAGATATTCTGCATGGGCAAACCGGTTATGAAGAGGTTGAAGTCAACAACCGCGGCCGCGTTATTCGCCAGCTCAAAGAGGTGCCGCCGCAGGCCGGACACGATATCTACCTGACGCTGGATCTCAAGCTCCAGCAGTATATTGAAACGCTGCTGGCAGGCAGTCGCGCGGCGGTGATTGTCACCGATCCGCGTACCGGCGGCGTGCTATCGCTGGTCTCCATGCCAAGTTACGACCCTAACCTTTTCGTGGATGGCATCTCCAGCAAAGATTACTCCGGGCTGCTTAACGACCCGAACACGCCATTAGTGAACCGCGCGACTCAGGGTGTCTACCCACCCGCTTCTACCGTTAAGCCTTACGTCGCCGTATCGGCGTTAAGCGCTGGCGTCATCACCCGTAACACCAGTCTTTTCGACCCTGGCTGGTGGCAGTTGCCGGGGTCTGAGAAACGCTACCGCGACTGGAAAAAATGGGGCCACGGGCATCTGAATATCACCAAATCCCTTGAAGAGTCGGCGGATACCTTCTTCTATCAGGTTGCCTATGATATGGGGATCGATCGCCTGTCAGAATGGATGGGTAAGTTCGGCTATGGTCACTACACCGGAATTGATCTCGCAGAAGAGCGCTCTGGTAATATGCCGACCCGCGAGTGGAAACAGAAACGCTTTAAAAAACCGTGGTATCAGGGCGATACGATTCCGGTGGGCATCGGCCAGGGTTACTGGACAGCGACGCCGATTCAGATGAGTAAGGCGCTAATGATCCTTATTAACGACGGTGTAGTTAAAGTCCCGCACCTGTTAATGAGCACCGCGGAAAACGGTAAACAGGTGCCGTGGGTACAGCCGCATGAGCCGCCGGTGGGCGATATTCACTCCGGCTACTGGGAAATTGCGAAAGATGGCATGTATGGCGTCGCCAACCGCCCTAACGGCACGGCGCATAAATATTTTGCCAGCGCGCCCTATAAAATCGCGGCGAAGTCGGGCACCGCGCAGGTCTTTGGCCTGAAGGCCAACGAAACGTACAATGCGCATAAAATCGCCGAGCGCCTGCGCGACCATAAATTGATGACCGCCTTTGCGCCGTATAACAATCCTCAGGTCGCCGTCGCGATCATCCTTGAAAACGGCGGCGCAGGCCCGGCAGTAGGCACGATCATGCGCCAAATCCTTGATCACATCATGCTGGGCGACAACAACACCCATTTGCCTGCGGAAAACCCGGTGGTTGCAGCGGCGGAGGACCAATAATCATGACGGATAATCCGAACAAAAAAACCTTCTGGGATAAAATTCATATCGATCCCACGATGCTACTCATTCTGCTGGCGTTACTGGTTTATAGCGCGTTGGTCATCTGGAGCGCCAGCGGCCAGGACATCGGCATGATGGAGCGTAAAATCGGTCAGATTGCGATGGGGCTGGTGGTCATGGTGGTGATGGCGCAGATCCCGCCGCGCGTGTATGAAGGCTGGGCGCCCTATCTCTATATCATTTGTATCATTTTGCTGGTCGCCGTTGATGCCTTCGGCGCAATATCCAAAGGCGCGCAGCGCTGGCTCGATCTGGGAATCGTTCGCTTTCAGCCTTCGGAAATAGCCAAAATCGCCGTGCCGCTGATGGTCGCCCGCTTTATTAACCGCGACGTCTGCCCGCCCTCGCTGAAAAATACCGCCATCGCCCTGGTATTAATCTTTATGCCTACCCTGCTGGTCGCCGCCCAGCCGGACCTGGGGACGTCTATTCTGGTCGCCCTTTCCGGTCTCTTTGTCCTATTTTTGTCTGGTCTGAGCTGGCGCTTAATTGGGGTCGCCATTGTATTGATCGCTGCATTTATTCCTATTTTGTGGTTTTTCCTGATGCACGATTACCAACGCCAGCGCGTCATGATGCTCCTTGATCCGGAGACCGATCCGCTGGGCGCGGGCTATCATATTATTCAGTCTAAAATCGCCATTGGCTCAGGCGGCCTGCGCGGTAAAGGCTGGCTCCACGGCACCCAGTCGCAGCTGGAGTTTTTACCCGAACGCCATACCGACTTTATCTTCGCGGTACTGGCGGAAGAGCTCGGTCTGGTGGGCATCCTGATTCTGCTCGCGCTCTATATTTTGCTAATAATGCGCGGCTTGTGGATTGCCGCCAGAGCGCAAACTACATTTGGTCGCGTGATGGCTGGCGGATTAATGTTAATATTATTCGTTTATGTCTTCGTAAATATTGGTATGGTGAGCGGTATTCTGCCTGTGGTTGGAGTACCTTTACCCCTGGTCAGCTACGGGGGCTCCGCACTGATTGTGCTGATGGCCGGGTTCGGGATTGTGATGTCGATCCACACCCACAGAAAAATGTTGTCGAAAAGCGTATAAGGGGTGCGCAATGCGTAAGCAGTTGCCTGTAATCTGCGTCGCGGCAGGGATAGTACTACTCGCGGCATGTACTAATGACGGCGGTCAGCAGCAAACCACCGTCGCGCCGCAACCTGCGGTATGTAATGGTCCGACTGTGGAAATCAGCGGAGCGGAACCGCGTTATGAACCTCTGAATCCGACCGCAAACCAGGATTATCAGCGTGACGGTAAAAGTTATAAAATCGTTCAGGACCCGTCCCGCTTTAGCCAGGCTGGCCTGGCCGCTATTTATGATGCGGAACCCGGCAGTAATTTAACCGCCTCCGGGGAGATGTTCGATCCGATGCAGCTTACCGCCGCCCATCCGACACTGCCTATCCCCAGCTATGCGCGAATCACCAACCTGGCCAACGGTCGCATGATCGTCGTGCGTATTAACGATCGCGGCCCCTATGGCACCGATCGGGTCATCTCCCTGTCCCGCGCGGCGGCGGATCGTCTGAATACCTCGAATAATACTAAAGTACGGATTGACCCTATTATCGTGGCGCCGGATGGTTCGCTCTCCGGCCCGGGGATGGCCTGTACGACGGTGGCGAAACAGACCTACGCTCTGCCCCCTCGCCCTGATTTAAGCGGCGGAATGGGAAGCGCCTCTTCAGCGCCTGCGCAACCGCAAGGCGACGTTCTTCCGGTCAGTAATTCCACGTTGAAAAGTGACGATACCACCGGTGCGCCGGTGAGCAGTAGCGGCTTCCTCGGCGCGCCGACTACGCTGGCGCCTGGCGTGCTGGAGAGTAATGAACCGACGCCGACACCACAGACAGCGCCGGTTTCCGCGCCGGTGACGGCTCCAGCGACTGCGACGCCGGTAAGCGCGCCTGCCGCCGCAGCCCCGGTATCTACCCCGGTGAGCGCGCCTGCCGCCGCCGCGAGCGGTCGTTTCGTCGTCCAGGTCGGCGCCGTCAGCGATCAAACGCGTGCGCAGCAGTACCAACAGCGTTTAAGCCAGCAGTTCAGCGTACCAGGGCGCGTAATACAAAACGGCGCGGTCTGGCGTATTCAACTGGGGCCTTTTGCCAGTAAAGCCGAAGCCAGCGCGTTACAGCAACGTTTGCAAACAGAAGCACAATTACAGTCCTTTATCGCCAGCGCGCAGTAACCGATCGCAGGTATCTGTACTGTCAATTTCTGTAAATGACATTAACAAAGTCACGCGGAAAGTCAGATGCCTGCCAGTTATGCTTTTGCTATAGTAGGGCTCTTTTTTTAATTTCATCACGGACGTCGTAGTTCAGACCATGAAGACCACTTTTTCCGCTCGTTTTATGCAGCGCATGGCGCTCACCACGGCGCTTTGTGCCGCGTTTATCTCAACCGCACATGCCGATGACCTGAATATCAAAACTATGATCCCGGGCGTTCCGCAGATCGATGCGGAATCCTACATCCTGATCGACTACAACTCCGGCAAAGTTCTGGCGGAACAAAACGCCGACGAACGTCGCGACCCGGCTAGTCTGACGAAGATGATGACCAGTTACGTCATCGGACAGGCAATGAAAGCGGGTAAATTTAAAGAAACCGACCTGGTTACCGTCGGTAATGACGCCTGGGCCACCGGCAATCCGGTATTTAAAGGTTCCTCGCTGATGTTCCTCAAGCCGGGAATGCAGGTACCGGTCTCTCAGTTGATACGCGGCATCAATCTGCAATCCGGCAATGACGCCTGTGTGGCGATGGCTGATTTCGCCGCCGGTAGCCAGGATGCTTTCGTCGGGCTGATGAACAGCTATGTGAACGCGTTGGGGCTGAAAAATACCCACTTCCAGACCGTACACGGCCTGGACGCCGACGGACAATACAGTTCAGCTCGCGATATGGCGCTGATTGGTCAGGCGTTAATTCGCGATGTGCCGAACGAATATGCCGTTTATAAAGAAAAAGAGTTCACCTTTAACGGCATTCGCCAGCTAAACCGTAACGGTCTGCTGTGGGATAACAGCCTGAATGTGGACGGCATCAAAACCGGCCATACCAGCAAAGCGGGCTATAATCTGGTCGCTTCCGCAACCGAAGGTCAGATGCGATTGATTTCCGCCGTGATGGGCGGACGGACCTATAAAGGCCGTGAAACAGAAAGCAAAAAACTGCTGACGTGGGGCTTCCGTTTCTTTGAAACCGTTAATCCGCTGAAGGCTGGTAAAGAGTTCGCCTCTGAACCCGCCTGGTTTGGTAATACCGATCGCGCCTCGCTGGGCGTTGATAAAGACGTTTACCTGACGATCCCTCGCGGTCGCATGAAAGATTTGAAAGCGAGCTATGTACTGAATACCGCAGAACTGCACGCGCCGCTGCAGAAAAACCAGGTGGTTGGCACCATCAACTTCCAGCTGGACGGTAAAACCATCGAGCAGCGTCCGCTGGTCGTACTGCAAGAGATCCCGGAAGGGAACTTCTTCGGTAAAATCATTGATTACATTAAATTAATGTTCCATCACTGGTTTGGATAAAAATTGAACGCTTGAAAGTGTGATTTTCGTCCCCATATACTATGCATCAGTAAAACTCCCGCCCTGTGGCGGGAGTTGTTATTTTTTTACGTAATGCCGGAGCTGACATGAAAACCAAACTTAACGAACTGCTTGAATTCCCTACGCCATTTACTTACAAAGTAATGGGGCAGGCGTTACCTGAGCTGGTTGATCAGGTGGTTGAAGTGGTACAGCGCCATGCGCCTGGTGATTACTCTCCGACGGTAAAACCGAGCAGCAAAGGCAACTACCACTCGGTCTCTATCACCATTAATGCCACCCATATTGAACAGGTTGAAACGCTGTACGAAGAACTGGGCAATATTGATATCGTGCGAATGGTATTGTAATACATCCAGACGGTTACCCGGTCTTATCCGGGTAACTCCCCGCCTCCCCCGCTGTGATATACTTTCCTCTCTTTTTTCATTCTCTACGGAGATGCCGTTTTGTATCAGGATAAAATCCTTGTCCGCCAGCTCGGCCTTCAGCCCTATGAAGCTATCTCTCAGGCCATGCATAACTTTACCGATATGCGCGATGAAAACAGCCATGATGAAATCTGGTTGGTTGAGCATTACCCGGTGTTTACCCAGGGCCAGGCCGGTAAAGCGGAACATATATTGATGCCTGGCGATATTCCCGTTGTGCAGAGCGATCGTGGAGGACAGGTGACCTATCATGGTCCGGGCCAACAGGTAATGTACGTTTTACTTAACCTGAAACGACGTAAACTGGGCGTGCGTGATTTAGTCACCCTACTTGAACAGACCGTGGTGAATACGCTGGCTGAAATTGGTATTGAGGCGCATCCGCGCGCCGATGCGCCGGGCGTCTATGTGGGTGAAAAGAAAATCTGCTCGCTGGGTTTACGTATCCGTCGCGGCTGCTCATTCCACGGTTTAGCGCTAAACGTTAACATGGATCTTTCTCCTTTCCTACGCATCAACCCGTGTGGTTATGCCGGCATGGAAATGGCCAAAATAACGCAGTGGAAGGAAGACGCTACCACGGATAATATTGCGCCCCGCTTGCTGGCGAATATTTTAGCTCTGCTAAATAATCCACCGTATGAATATATTGCTGCTTAATGCGTAAAATATAATGGCCCAAGAAATTTATGGGTCATTAATCATATATGATTTGAATGCTTTACTTCTCCCCCCGCTTTCTATATTTTCGTTATATCCCTGCTGTAGCCGCCAGGCGGCATGGCCTCTTCAGTCCTCATGATGAGGAATTTTCCGTGACCAAAATCCCGGCCTTGCTGTTACTTATCTTATTGAAATGACTAAAAATACATTCATAAGAGTAATTTTAAAACCAATTCATAAATGCAAAATATACTATTTCATCTATTATTCATAATACGAATGAATTCGGAGCCAGAGCGTGAGTGATAATAATCAGGCAGAAAGACAACCGGCCGATCAACACCTACAAGACAAACCGCAAATTTTCAGAACACTGAGAAATATTGACCTCAATCTGTTGACGATTTTCGAGGCCGTATATGTCCATAAAGGGATCGTCAATGCAGCGAAAATTCTTAACCTGACGCCGTCAGCCATCAGCCAGTCCATTCAAAAATTACGGACTATATTTCCCGATCCGCTGTTTATTCGCAAAGGCCAGGGCGTAACGCCCACGACGTATGCTACGCATCTGCACGAATACATCAGCCAGGGGCTGGAATCTATTCTTGGCGCCCTGGATCTTACGGGCAGCTATGATAAGCAACGTACCATTACAATTGGCACGACGCCTTCGGTCGGCGCGCTAGTAATGCCGATTATTTACCAGGCCATCAGGCCGCGTTATCCTCAGCTTTTGCTGCGCAACATTCCGGTAGACGATGCCGAAAGCCAGCTTAGTCAGTTTCAGACCGATCTCATTATCAATACCCATAGCTATAACAACCGGAGCATCCAGCATCACGTCCTGTTTAGCGATACGCTTGAGATTGTCTGCCGCCAGCATCACCCGTGTCTGGCGAACGCCATTACTGAAGAGAGACTGAACAGCGCGGATCACACCTTTCTGATGCTGGAGGGACAACATCTTTCCCTCCTGCGCCAGCGACTGCAGGAGACATTTCCCGATCAGCAAATCAGTTTTAGCAGCTACAATATTTTTACCATTGCCTCGCTGATCGCCAGCAGCGATCTGCTGGGACTGATGCCCACCCGCTTCTACGACTTATTTAGCCGCTGCTGGCCGCTTGAACGCCTTCCCTACGCGCCGGTGAATAGTGAACAGGTCGAATTCTCGCTGCATTACAATAAACTGAGTCTGCGCGATCCGGTGCTGGAGAACGTCATTGATATCATCCGTGAGGCGTTCTGACAAAAATGTTGCATTCAGGTCACGGAAGATATGGGCAAACAGCACAAAACAACAACTATTTTACATTTTGCCGGGCTGTCAGGCTGCTTTATGGCCCTTATCAATGATATACTGCGTGTCACAAATTCAAAAATAGTTGATAAATACAACTTTCCCTTGAATTGAAACGCTTTCCTTCGTTATTCGCAACTGGAACACGCACGCTATGAGTAAACCCATTGTGATGGAACGCGGTGTAAAATACCGCGATGCCGATAAGATGGCTCTTATCCCGGTTAAAAATGTGGTCACAGAGCGCGACGCTCTACTACGTAAACCGGAATGGATGAAAATAAAACTTCCGGCGGATTCTACCCGTATCCAGGGCATCAAAGCCGCAATGCGCAAAAATGGCCTGCATTCTGTCTGCGAGGAAGCGTCTTGCCCAAACCTGGCTGAATGTTTCAACCACGGTACCGCTACGTTTATGATCCTTGGCGCCATTTGCACTCGCCGCTGTCCGTTCTGTGATGTCGCCCATGGCCGCCCCGTTGCGCCGGATGCGGAAGAGCCGCAGAAACTGGCGCAAACGATCGCCGACATGGCGCTACGCTATGTGGTCATCACCTCTGTCGACCGTGACGATCTGCGTGACGGCGGCGCCCAGCATTTTGCTGACTGCATCACCGCCATCCGTGCCAAAAGCCCGGAGATAAAAATAGAGACCCTGGTGCCAGACTTCCGTGGACGTATGGATCGCGCGCTGGATATCCTTAACGCGACGCCGCCGGATGTGTTTAACCACAACCTGGAAAACGTGCCACGTATCTACCGCCAGGTTCGTCCGGGCGCCGATTACAACTGGTCGCTGAAATTACTGGAACGCTTCAAAGAAGCGCACCCGGAAATTCCGACAAAATCGGGTCTGATGGTGGGCTTAGGCGAAACCAATGCGGAAATCATTGAGGTTATGCGCGATTTACGCCGTCACGGCGTTACCATGCTGACGCTTGGTCAGTATCTACAGCCAAGCCGCCATCACCTGCCGGTACAGCGTTATGTCAGCCCGGAAGAGTTTGACGAGATGAAAGCGGAAGCCCTGGCGATGGGCTTTACCCATGCCGCCTGTGGCCCCTTTGTACGTTCTTCGTACCATGCTGATCTCCAGGCCAAAGGCATGGAAGTGAAATGATCGTGTAATAGACGCTTACATTTCAGGCAAAAAAAACCGGCAACTCGCCGGTTTTTTTACTCTGCGGAGCAAGCGCATCGCGCTATTACTCTTTGTGCGAGAGTTTTTCAGCCTGAACGCTACCGTCGACGTCTTTCTTAACGCCCGCGTCTTCATCGTTCATTGCTTTCTTGAATCCTTTAATCGCCGTGCCCAGGTCTCCGCCCAGCGTACGTAACTTCTTGGTACCAAACAGCAGAACAACCAGTGCGGCAACCACCAGCAGTTTGGTAATACTAATCTCACCCATAGATACCTTCTTCACTAAAAACAGGCTGCGTAACGCGCCGGATTAACCTGAGAATATTAACGGTCTTTCGACGCGCGCACACAATAGCAATCTGTAACAAGGTGAATCAAGCTTTGCGTAAAAAAACATCATAATAATTGCGGTGGCGCAAATCGTCGTTGCTGCAAAAGAGGAAGTTGCTCCCGCACCTGGTCTATTCGTTCTCTGAATATTTCCGCGACGATCAGCGCCGGACGATCGGCTGCCGCGGCTATCGTTACCCCCAACGGATCGATAATACGACTTTGACCAATATTACGATTACCACACTCCCCGGCCGCAATCATATAGCTGGTGGTATCCAGCGCTCTCGCCGCCAGCAGCGTCGACCACTGCTGCTCTTTCAACGGGCCGCGAACCCAGCCCGTCGGCAGCGCCAATACGTCAGCCCCCTGTAAAGCCAGCGCTAGCGCCATGTCCGGAAAGCGCAGGTCATAACAGGTCATAAGCCCCACCTTAACCCCCTCCACGTCCAGCACAGGCGCGATAACGGTTCCGGCATCAATACTTTGGGATTCTTGCATCGAAAACGCATCATAGAGATGCAGCTTCGCGTAACGCGCGACAATGTGACCCGCCCGTAGCGCCACCAGCATATTAACCGCCCGTCCAGGCGTTGACGGGACAAGGATAGTGAATATCGTCGTCATATTATTATGAGCGCTTTCTTCCAGAAGCCGCGTCATAAACGCGCCATCCAGCGGCTGCGCGGCGCGAATCGGCAGGTCAAGGTCGATGTCATCTCGCGCTAATATCCCCTCAGGCAACACCAGAAGCGATACGCCGCGGCCCGCCGCCTGAGCCATTAACGAAACGCAAACTTGCGCATTCTCTTCCCATACAGAACTCACCACAAACTGCCCGGCTGCAACGAACATATCCCCTCCCACACCTCTGTCAGGACTCGCCAATTATGCGTGTTCGGCGTTACACTCCTCTTGTATAGCAATTAAATAAAGGATTCGGCAGTGTTACAGCTTCTTTTAGCAGTTTTTATCGGCGGTGGAACGGGGAGCGTAGCCCGGTGGATGCTCAGTATGCGTTTTAATCCGCTTCATCAGGCGATTCCCATCGGTACGCTAACAGCAAATTTGCTTGGCGCGTTTATTATCGGCATGGGGTTCGCCTGGTTTAACCGCATGACACATATCGATCCGATGTGGAAAGTGCTCATCACAACCGGCTTTTGCGGCGGCCTGACGACCTTTTCTACTTTTTCTGCCGAAGTGGTATTCTTGCTGCAAGAGGGGCGCTTTGGCTGGGCGCTGCTGAATGTGCTGATTAACCTGTTAGGTTCGTTTGCCATGACGGCGCTGGCATTCTGGCTATTTTCCGCCGCAGCGGCGCGTTAAGCGCAAAAAAAACCCGCCGAAAGGGCGGGTTTTGAAATCTTGCTGTCGGACGTATGCTTACAGAGCAGTTACGTTTGCAGCGGAAGGGCCTTTGGCACCGTTAGTGATTTCGAACTCTACGCGCTGACCTTCAGCCAGAGTTTTAAAACCATTGGTCTGGATTGCAGAGAAGTGTACAAACACGTCTTTGCTGCCATCTTCCGGAGTAATGAAACCGAATCCTTTGGATTCATTAAACCACTTAACGTTACCTTTAATCTTAGACATCAAAATTACCTTTACATGAAAAATAGACACAAATGCTGTGTCGGATACCAGTACAACAATTGTGATGCATTTTGTCCAGTCGAACTTTGCGAAAAAGTGATAAATATCGCGTTAATTTTTAGCTAACTCTAGCTACTTATTGTTTTTTAAGACTTTTTAATTCACAACTGAAGCATGCCCTTCCCCATCAAAACTGGAAACGCATCCAGGCGAAATAGACGTTTCCGTTGTTATACGAACCCGGAATGTAGGTCATCTGAAAGGTAGCGGGACCATAGCCTATCGACGCTAAAGGCAACAGCACAGGGATGGGAATATAATTCCAGTTGTCGCGCGCGGTAACGCCTGCGGTAAAGCCCAGTCCAAGGCGAAAATTATCGTCTTCCAGCGGTCGCCAGGTTTTTTCCCAGCCATAACCGCCTATGGGTTCCCATTTGTTAAATGAATCTTTAAAGGCCGTCATATAGAGGCCATGCCAGTTGCCTTTGTCGTCCCAGCGGGACTGACCAAAACCAACGCCCCACGGCCGCTCGTTATAGCGATCCGTTTTCTCTTTATCGTAGGCAAAGCGCGCATGCCAGGTAATGGCGGGGACATACAAATCATAATGCTCAGGCTGTCGCCACGTTTCTGCGACGTTATCGGTAAACGTGTTAAACCACCCTTTATCCGCCGCAGAGACTGAAGGAATAGCCAGCCATGGCATCAAAAGGAGAGCAATAATAAGAAAATACTTTCTGATGATCATCGCAACATACATACCGTTCAAAAATTCGACTGTGATAATAACAACATTAACCTGAATAAAATCTTAACAAACTATAAACAGAGAATAATCTGAGAGAGTATCGGGTTAACGGCGTTTGATTTAGCACTCAGAACCGTCACGCGCTCCTTAATAAGCTTTCACAAAAAACACAAAACAAAGCACAACAAACAAAACAATAAAATAACAATAAATTAATACTTATAGCGCTACAGAAAATTCGTATAAGCATATTTCATCTTTAGCGATGACATGAAAAAATAACCGCGCCGTGATTTTAATCAGTAAGGCGCCATCCTTTATTCGGTACATTTTTATACCACTTTTGTGGCTCTTATTTTTACTCTGGGTGTCGATAAGACAGGGGAAACAATGCTAACAGTTATAGAACTCCTTATCGGAGTCGTCGTTATTGTGGGTGTAGCACGCTACATCATTAAGGGATATTCCGCCACTGGCGTTTTATTTGTCGGCGGTCTGGTTCTGCTTATTATCAGCGCGCTGATGGGGCATAAGGTATTACCTGCCAGCGAAACCAGTACCGGCTATACCGCAACAGATATTGTTGAATACATCAAAATTTTGCTTATGAGTCGCGGCGGCGATCTTGGCATGATGATCATGATGCTATGCGGCTTTGCCGCCTATATGACGCATATCGGCGCAAATGATATGGTTGTGAAGCTGGCGTCGAAACCTTTACAGTATATAAACTCGCCCTACCTGTTGATGATTGCCGCCTATTTTGTCGCCTGCCTGATGTCGCTGGCCGTCTCTTCCGCGACGGGGCTTGGCGTACTGCTCATGGCTACTCTCTTCCCGGTGATGGTCAACGTCGGCATTAGCCGCGGCGCGGCGGCGGCTATTTGCGCCTCTCCGGCCGCCATTATCCTCTCGCCAACGTCTGGCGATGTGGTTTTAGCCGCAAAAGCGGCGGAGATGCCGTTAATCGATTTCGCGTTCAAAACCACGCTGCCAATTTCCATCGCCGCCATTATCGGTATGGCGATTGCGCACTTTTTCTGGCAACGCTATCTGGATAAAAAAGAGAACATTTCACATGAGATGCTGGACGTGGCGGAGATTACCACCACGGCCCCGGCGTTTTATGCCCTTTTACCGTTCACGCCCATTATCGGCGTACTGATTTTTGACGGTAAATGGGGGCCGCAGTTGCACATTATTACCATTCTGGTGATCTGTATGCTGCTGGCCGCCGTGCTGGAATTCGTGCGCGGCTTCAACACGCAAAATGTGTTTTCCGGCCTGGAAGTGGCTTATCGCGGCATGGCGGATGCGTTTGCCGGCGTTGTGATGCTGCTGGTCGCGGCGGGCGTTTTCGCCCAAGGGCTGAGCACCATTGGCTTTATCCAAAGTCTGATCTCGATTGCCACTTCTTTTGGCTCCGCCAGCATTATTCTGATGCTGGTCTTAGTGATTTTAACCATGCTGGCCGCGATGACCACCGGTTCAGGCAATGCGCCTTTTTACGCCTTTGTTGAGATGATCCCTAAACTGGCGCACTCCTCCGGTATCAACCCAGCCTATTTATCTATCCCAATGCTGCAAGCCTCAAACCTGGGGCGCACGATTTCGCCGGTCTCCGGCGTCGTGGTCGCTGTCGCCGGGATGGCTAAAATATCACCGTTTGAAGTGGTGAAACGCACGTCCGTTCCGGTCATCGTCGGTCTGTTGATCGTCATTATCGCCACGGAAATTATGGTGCCAGGCGCCTCTTCCGCCGTTACTGGCGGCTGATAGCCGGTAAGCCGGGGCGAGGGAAAACATCGCCCCGGCATCTTAAACCAGGCTTAGCCGCCGTGGTAAATACGCTGCGGCCTGCCCACTTTGCCATGAATAATCTCTGCGACAATCAGGTGCCGACTCGCGCAATATTCCAGGTAGCGTCGGGATGTGGTGCGGCTTATCGTTAAGGCCTGCGCGACCGTTTCAGCCGTATGGCGTACGGTTGGATCGGCAAACAGCTTCATCACCGCATTAAGGGTTAAGGCATCAATACCTGTCGGCAAATCCCCTTTCGGTTCGCCGCGCGCATAGGCGTTGAACATTTCATCTATCTGCTTCTGGCTTGCGCTATCCGCGCTCGCCAGCATACGTCTGCGCTGTTGATAGCGGGTCAGCGTCTGCCCCAAACGCTCATAAGCAATAGGTTTGACCAGATAATCAAACGCGCCGCTACGTACCGCTTCCGCTACCGTCTCCATGTCACTGGCGGCGGTCGTAAACACAACGCCGCCGGGATAGCGCGACTGCATTAATTCATGCAGCAGCGTAATCCCCTTCCCATCCGGCAGATAATTATCCAACAGAATTAATCCAGGTTTGAACCGGTCAATCATCATTCTCGCCTGCGCCAGATTGCCCGCCAGCCATATCTGCTTAAAGCCAGGAATATGGCGGATATATTCTGCGTGCATCTCCGCCAGCAGCGTTTCATCCTCAACGATCAATAGGGTTAATGGTTCTGTCATCGTTTTTTTTCACTTTCGGAAGGAATAAAGAAAATAAGGTGCCACAAGGATCATTGTCTTCCAGCGTAATGACCCCGCCACAGCGCCCCACATAACTTGCAATCAGATATAACCCGATACCATGCTCACCGGGTTCGTCGGTGCGGGTACTTACGCCCTGTTCAAAAATCTTTTCCCGCAGCGCTTCAGGAACGCCGCAGCCCTGGTCGGCGACCTCTATTACCACCTCGTCGCCCTCGTCGCTCAGGAAAAGTTCGATGGTATTGTCGCCTTCCTGTGTACGTAAACTCGCCTCAAACGCGTTATCCAGCAGATTCCCGACGATGGCGGCGAACTCCGTGCTATCCAGCCCCTCCGGCAGTTGATGTAGCTGGCTGCCGGGAACAATCACCATCTTGAGCCCCAGTTCACGCGCGCGCTGAACTTTGCCAAACAGCAAACCGGCCACCTGACGATCGGCGAAGGCGCCGCGTAAACTATCAATAAGTTGCTGCTGCGCCTGCGACTCACCCTGCACCATCTCTCTGACCCGATCATACTCTTTCATTTGCAGCAGGCCGTTCAGAGTCGACATCCAGTTCAGGTGCTCATGGCGTAGCGTGCGCAGGCTCTCAACATACTGTTTAATCTGGGTTAGCTGCGCGTTCAACGTCGCGATTTCATCTTTGCTGCGAAAACTAATAATAGCGCCCAGCAGCTCCTCGCCGGAACGGATAGCCTCACGATTGGCGATGACGCTCAGGCCATTGAAGTTGGCCATCACGTCCTGGCGTCTTTCTGCGATCTGGCAGGTAAAAAAGTCTGCCGGATTGACGACTTCCGCGATCAGCTTGCCCAGCCACTGACGCCCCGGCGACGGCAGCCCCAACATTTTTCTCGCACTGCGGTTAATCGCGGTAATATGTCCCTCCGGATCAACGGCGATCAGCCCTTCATAAACCGAGCTAAACAACGCCTCCTGCTGGCGTACCACGCGCGCAATCTGTTTCGGCTCCATGCCCAGCATTTGTCGGCGGATATGCGCGGCGAAAAACCAGGAAAGCAGCATTAATACCACCAGCAACAGGACAAAAACCCCCGCCATCGGTAATAAGAAGTCCAGCCGCCAGGAGTCGATTTTACTGACCAGATAGCCAATTGAAACAACGCCGATCACGTTGCCTTCGTTGTCAAAGATAGGCGTTTTGGCGCGCATCGCCATCCCTATTGAGCCCTTACCGGTAATGAAATAACTTTCTCCTCTTTCCAGCGCGCCGGGTTTCGTAAACTGCATGGGATAGCCGATTTTTTCCGGATTCGGATGGTAAAGCCGGATCGAGTGGCGATCGCCTATCACCACATAGTCAAAATCCGTCCCGCGCTGCAGTTTATTCGCAATTATCGCCAGGCGTTTATAGTCCCGGTTTTTTACGGCAGCGATAATGCTGTCGTTAGAAGCAATAATTTTTGCCTGATTCATCGCCATATCACGAACATGGGACGCCAGATAATCTTCGAAACTGGCAGACAAATATTGTGCTAACGCTGCCACGATGAAAACAGAAACCACCAGAATGAGCAGAAAAATACGTAACGGAAACGCGAGTTGCCGAAAAAAAGGAAACAGCTTTTTATTTTTCTGATAGGACATTAAGGTTCCTTATGGGCATTTCTCTTCAGATTTATCGCAAATGTAATAAAAATGTTTTCAGCATCTTGATGCATATAAAAACCAATCGTTACAGATTCCCCACATTAAATCAATTAAACAACTAAAACCCACCGCCGGAATGGCGATTAAATTAATTAAAAAACTTAAAACCATAAAACACTTAAAAACCATCTAACGCTTTGTGAAATAAATCAAAATTTACCACCAAAATACTCCTTACGATGTATACGTCAGAGAGAAAAATAAATAACTCGTCATAAAAAAACTCCCACTCTGACTGAAAAGAAAAAGTTATCAAGTTGCAACACAGCGCAACATATACAGAAAAGTGGCAACAAGCATATCACCAGGATATTTCTTACTATGTTTGGCAATAATGTATTCACTCGGGTAAAACGCTCTGAAAATAAAAAAATGGCGGAGATCGCTCACTTTCTCAAAGAGAATGATTTAAGCGTCGATACCACTGTAGAAGTGTTTATTACCGTCAGCCGTGATGACCGTCTTATTGCCTGCGGCGGTATTGCCGGAAATATCATTAAATGCGTGGCCATTAGCGAATCAGTACGCGGTGAAGGCTTAGCGTTAACGCTGGCGACGGAATTGATTAATCTCGCCTGGGAACGGCACTGCACCCATCTTTTTATTTATACCAAAACGGAATACGAAGCGCTGTTTAAACAGTGCAGCTTTTCGACGATAGCCAGCGTCCCTGGCGTGATGGTCTTAATGGAAAATAGCGCGACCCGGTTGAAACGGTATGCGGAATCGCTGGCGACATTGCGTCATGAGGGAAAGAAAATTGGCTGTATTGTGATGAACGCCAATCCTTTCACGCACGGCCATCGCTATCTGATCCAACAGGCGGCGGCACAGTGCGACTGGCTGCATCTGTTCCTGGTCAAAGAAGATACATCACGCTTTCCCTATGAAGACCGACTCGATCTGGTTCTTAAAGGGACCACCGATATCCCGCGCTTAACCGTTCACCGCGGCTCCGAATACATTATTTCTCGGGCGACGTTCCCCTGCTATTTCATTAAAGAGCAGAGCGTCATTAATCACTGTTATACCGAAATCGACCTGAAGATTTTTCGCCAGTATCTGGCGCCCGCGCTTGGCATCACACACCGCTTTGTCGGTACGGAACCGTTTTGCACCGTTACCGCCCAGTACAACCTTGATATGCGTTTCTGGCTGGAGACGCCAACGCTTCCCGCCCCACCCATTACGATGGTGGAAATAGAGCGGCTTTGCTTCCAGGAGACGCCGATATCCGCCTCCTGGGTACGCAAGCTGCTGGTTAAACACGATCTCACGGCTATCGCGCCGCTGGTTCCCGACGCCACCCTGCGCTATTTGCAGGGCATGGTCGAACGCCATCCGGGCAGCGCGGCAGCCCGTCAAAAGTCCCCCGTCTTAGCAACAGGTGAAAAATGAAAATAAACCAGCTAGCCGTCGCAGGCACGCTTGAGTCCGGCGATGTGATGATACGCATTGCGCCGCTCGATACGCAGGATATTGACCTGCAAATCAACAGTAGCGTTGAAAAACAGTTTGGCGAGGCCATTCGCGCCACCATCCTGGAGGTGCTTTCTCGCTACGACGTGCGCGGCGTACAACTGAACGTCGATGATAAAGGCGCTCTGGACTGCATTTTGCGCGCCCGACTGGAAACGCTACTGGCGCGCGCCAGCGGTATTGCCGCTCTGCCCTGGGAGGATCGCCAATGATTTCCGCCTCTCTGCAACAACGTAAAACCCGCACCCGCCGCAGTATGTTATTCGTACCGGGCGCCAACGCGGCGATGGTGAGCAATTCGTTTATCTACCCGGCCGACGCGCTGATGTTCGACCTGGAAGACTCCGTTGCATTACGCGAAAAAGATGCGGCGCGCCGTCTGGTATATCACGCGCTGCAACACCCGCTTTACCGTGACGTCGAAACCATTGTCCGCGTGAATGCGCTGGATTCCGAATGGGGCGTCAACGATCTGGAAGCGGTCGTGCGCGGCGGCGCGGACGTGGTGCGTTTACCGAAAACCGACACCGCGCAGGACGTCATTGATATCGAAAACGAAATTCTGCGCATTGAAAACGCCTGCGGTCGCGAACCGGGCAGTACCGGCCTGTTAGCTGCCGTGGAATCGCCGCTGGGTATTACCCGCGCGGTAGAAATCGCCCACGCCTCTGAACGGTTGATCGGGATTGCGCTGGGCGCGGAAGACTATGTTCGCAACCTACGCACCGAACGCTCTCCGGAAGGCACCGAACTGCTGTTCGCCCGCTGCGCCATTTTGCAGGCCGCGCGTTCCGCCGGCATTCAGGCCTTCGATACCGTCTATTCCGACGCCAACAACGAAGCCGGTTTCCTGCAAGAAGCCGCCCACATTAAACAGTTGGGCTTTGACGGTAAGTCACTGATCAACCCCCGCCAAATAGAACTGCTGCACAACCTTTATGCGCCGACGCGTAAAGAGGTCGCCCATGCGCGTCTGGTCGTTGAAGCCGCAGAAGCCGCCGCCCGCGAAGGTCTCGGCGTCGTTTCCCTTAACGGCAAGATGGTCGACAGCCCGGTGATTGAACGCGCCCGTCTGGTGCTCTCCCGTGCAGAACTTTCCGGTATTCGCGAAGAATAAGGCAAAAAAATGACGCAGAAAAATGAATCTCAACGCCAGGATCGCGTAGCCGCCTGGAGCCGTCACGCTGAAAGCGAACTGAGCGCTTACCACAGTGCGGCAAAATTGGATCTACAAGCGCAAAAACCGCGCGACCACAAACTGTGCGCCAGCCTGGAAGAGGCCATCCGCCGTTCCGGTTTACGCGACGGCATGACGGTCTCCTTTCACCACGCGTTTCGCGGCGGCGATCTGACGATTAACCTGGTGATGGAAACCATCGCGAAGATGGGCTTCAAAAACCTGACGCTGGCCTCCAGTTCGCTGAGCGACTGCCATGCGCCGCTGGTTGAACACATTCGTAACGGGGTGGTCAGCCGCATCTACACGTCAGGCCTGCGCGGCCCGCTGGCGGAAGAAATTTCTCGCGGCTTGCTGGCTGAGCCGGTTCAGATTCACTCCCACGGCGGTCGTGTACATCTGGTACAAAGCGGCGAACTCAATATTGATGTTGCATTTCTTGGCGTGCCCTCCTGCGATGAATTCGGTAATGCTAACGGTTATACCGGCAAAGCCTGTTGCGGTTCACTGGGCTACGCGATGGTGGATGCCGACAGCGCGAAGCAGGTCGTGATGCTGACGGAGCAACTGCTGCCGTATCCGCATAACCCGGCAAGCATCGCTCAGGATCAGGTTGATCTGATCGTGCAAATCGAAGAAGTCGGTGATGCAAACAAAATCGGCGCTGGCGCGACCCGCATGACCACTAATCCGCGTGAACTGCTGATCGCCCGCAGCGCGGCGGAAGTCATTGCTCACTCCGGCTACTTCAACGAAGGTTTCTCCCTGCAAACCGGCACCGGCGGCGCATCGCTGGCGGTCACCCGCTTCCTGGAAGACAAAATGCGTAGCCGCAACATTGTGGCTAATTTCGCGCTGGGCGGTATCACCGCCACCATGGTCGACCTGCATGAAAAGGGCTTAATCCGCAAACTGCTTGACGTGCAGAGCTTCGATCGTAACGCTGCGCAATCTTTGGCCCGCAACCCAAACCATATCGAAATCAGCGCTAACCAGTACGCCAACTGGGGCTCTAAAGGCGCTTCCGTCGACCGTCTGGACGTGGTGGTACTGAGCGCGCTGGAAGTAGACACCCACTTCAATGTTAACGTGCTGACCGGCTCCGACGGTGTTCTACGCGGCGCGTCCGGCGGTCACTGCGATACCGCCGTCGCGGCGGCGCTGTCCATCATCGTCGCGCCGCTGGTGCGTGGTCGCATCCCAACGCTGGTTGATAACGTCACCACCTGCGTCACACCAGGCTCCAGCGTCGACATTCTGGTCACCGATCACGGTATCGCCGTCAACCCGGCGCGTCCGGAGCTGGCTGAACGACTGCAAGCAGCGGGAATGAAAGTGGTATCGATTGAGTGGCTGCGCGAACGCGCGCAACTGCTTACCGGTCAGCCCCGCCCTATCGAATTCACCGACCGCGTGATTGCTGTCGTGCGTTATCGCGACGGTTCAGTGATCGATGTGGTGCATCAGGTGAAGGAATAAGCCATGCGCCTGTTTCCTGAACTCGCCACCTGTCACGATGTTTCTATTCCTGAGCTGCTCGCCAGCCGGGATGAGAGACAAGCAAGACAGCGCGCCTGGCTAACGCGTCACGCCACTCCGCTGGTCTCCTTTACCGTGGTGGCGCCAGGCCCGATGAAAGACAGCGCGTTAACCCGCCGGATCTTTAATCACGGCGTGACTGCCCTGCACACGCTGGCAGAAGAGTATGGCTGGACCATCCGGGAGCAGGCTGCACTGGCTTCCGCCAGCGGGCCGGAAGGGCTGCTGGCGATTGACGCGCCCGCTCAGGCGCTCAAACAGGCGACCATCGCACTTGAACAGCGTTATCCACTGGGGCGCCTGTGGGATATCGATGTCCTGACGGCGGAAGGCGAAATACTCTCCCGCCGCCATTTCGCGCTTCCCGCTCGCCGCTGTCTGCTGTGCGGGCAAAGCGCGGCTGAATGCGCGCGGGGTAAAACCCACGCGCTGACTGATTTACTGATTCATATGGAGGCGCTGCTGCATGATGCCGATTCCTGCCAACCCGACTAACGCCTCCATTCAGCCTCAGTCGCTGTATGACGCCTGGGCCGATTTGGCCTGGCGCGCCATGCTGACCGAGGTAAATTTATCGCCAAAACCCGGTCTGGTAGACCGACTAAACTGCGGCGCGCACAAAGATATGGCGCTGGCGGATTTTCACCGCAGCGCGGAGGCGATTCGACACTGGCTGCCGCGCTTTATGGAATATGGCGCCAGCTGCACGCGCCTGCCGCCAGAGTCAGTTCTGGCGGGCCTGCGTCCATTGGGGATGGCCTGTGAAGCAGCGATGTTTCGCGCAACGGCGGGCGTCAATACCCATAAAGGCAGCATTTTCTCGCTGGGGTTACTGTGCGCCGCCATTGGCCGCCTGTATCAGCTACGCCAGCCGATCGCTGCAGAAACACTCTGCGCTACCGCCGCCGATTTTTGCCGCGGCCTGACCACGCGCGAACTGCGCCAGAACAACCTACAGCTCACCGCAGGCCAGCGGCTGTATCAGCAACTGGGATTAACCGGCGCGCGCGGTGAAGCGGAAGCGGGCTATCCGCTGGTCATCCGCCACGCGTTGCCGCACTACCGCGCATTGCTGGCGCAGGGGCGCGATCCCGAACTGGCGCTGCTTGATACCTTACTGCTGCTGATGTCACTTAACGGCGATACCAACGTCGCGTCGCGCGGCGGGGCGGACGGTCTGCGCTGGTTACAGCAGCAGGCGGCGGTCTTATTACATCAGGGCGGCATACGGACGCCTGACGATCTCGTTTATCTCCACCGGTTCGATCAGCAATGCATTGAACGCAATCTCAGCCCAGGCGGTAGCGCCGATCTGCTGATCGTGACCTGGTTTTTAGCGCAAATTTCGCAAGTTAATCATTAACACAATTATAGAAAATATCCTTTCCGGAGAGTCATTTATGTCTTTATCCAAAGATAATATATGGAAGTTGTTGGCCCCATTAGTGGTGATGGGCGTCATGTTGCTAATTCCTGTTCCAGATGGTATGCCGCCGCAGGCCTGGCACTATTTTGCGGTTTTCGTCGCGATGATTGTCGGTATGATCCTGGAGCCGATCCCGGCGACAGCGATCAGTTTTATCGCCGTAACCATTTGCGTTATCGGCAGCAATTACCTGCTATTTGACGCTTCAGAACTGGCCGATCCGGCGTTTAACGCCAGTAAACAGGCGCTGAAATGGGGGCTTGCCGGTTTCTCCAGCACCACGGTCTGGCTGGTTTTCGGCGCGTTTATTTTCGCGCTGGGCTACGAAGTGACCGGGCTGGGGCGCCGCATTGCGCTGTTTCTGGTAAAATTCATGGGTAAACGCACGCTGACGCTCGGCTATGCGATTGTCATTATCGATATTTTGCTGGCGCCGTTTACTCCCTCCAATACGGCTCGTACCGGCGGTACTGTCTTCCCGGTCATCAAGAACCTGCCGCCGCTGTTTAAATCGTTTCCAAACGATCCTTCCGCACGCCGCATCGGCGGTTATTTGATGTGGATGATGGTGATCAGTACCAGCCTGAGCTCTTCGATGTTTGTCACTGGCGCGGCGCCAAACGTGTTAGGTCTGGAGTTCGTCAGCAAGATCGCCGGCGTCCAGATTAGCTGGCTGCAGTGGTTTCTCAGCTTTCTGCCGGTAGGGATTATTTTACTGATCGTTGCGCCGTGGCTCTCCTATGTGCTTTATAAACCTGAAGTGACCCACAGTGCGGAAGTCGCAGCCTGGGCTGGCGGCGAGTTAAAAAACATGGGGCGTCTGTCCCGCAAAGAGTGGACGCTGATTGGCCTGGTGCTGCTTAGCTTAGGATTGTGGGTTTTTGGTGGAAAAATCATCAACGCCACTGCCGTGGGTCTGCTGGCCGTCTCGCTGATGCTGGCGCTGCATGTTGTGCCGTGGAAAGACATTACGCGCTACAACAGCGCCTGGAACACCCTGGTGAACCTCGCTACTCTGGTGGTCATGGCCAATGGCTTAACCCGCTCCGGCTTTATTGACTGGTTCGCCAATACCATGAGTACGCATCTGGAAGGTTTCTCGCCGGATGCAACCGTCATTGTACTGGTACTGGTGTTCTATTTCGCGCACTATCTGTTCGCCAGCCTTTCCGCTCACACTGCGACCATGCTGCCGGTCATTCTGGCGGTGGGTAAAGGCATTCCGGGCGTTCCGATGGAACAACTGTGTATTCTGCTGGTGCTGTCTATCGGTATCATGGGCTGTCTGACGCCGTATGCCACCGGCCCTGGTGTGATTATCTATGGCTGCGGTTACGTGAAATCCAAAGACTACTGGCGGCTTGGCGCAATCTTTGGCGTTATCTATATCGCGATGCTGTTGCTGGTGGGCTGGCCGATTCTGGCAATGTGGAATTAAACATTACGCCAACGTAGGTTAAAAATGATGCCGTTCAGGTTCACCTGAGCGGCATTTTTTATGATTAAATGGGTAACATTCATAATGTGTATAAATTATCGAATTCATCATGAACACAATATGGCATTACAGTCCGCTGCTGGCTGTCCTCTTAACCCCAATTTTTGCCGCCAACGCCGACGAACTTCAGGCGCAACAGTACGGTGATTTCACTGACTATGTGCTGGCGCTTTCCTGGCAAACCGGTTTTTGTCAAAGCCAGCATGAACGCCGCCATCGGGAACCCGATGAGTGCCGTCTGCAAAAAGAGCCAGCCAACAAAGCAGACTTTCTGACCGTCCACGGCCTGTGGCCAGGATTACCCAAGTCTATCGCCGCACGCGGTGTTGACCAGAGACGCTGGCAGCGCTTTGGTTGTGCGACGCGGCCAATCCCGAATCTGCCTGAAGTCAAGGCCAGCCGGAAATGCTCCGCCCCCGCCCCCGGACTTTCGCCTGACATCGCGACAGCGCTTAAGGAAGTGATGCCCGGCGCGGGGGGGAATTCCTGTCTGGAGCGCTACGAATATGCCAAACATGGCGCCTGTTTCGGGTTTGATCCCAATGCCTATTTCGGCACCATGATACGGCTGGATAAGGCGATAAAAGACAGCGCGCTGGGGCAGTTTCTGGCGGATAATTACGGCAAGACCGTTAGCCGCGCTGAGTTTGATAGCGTCGTCGCACAAACGTGGGGCCAGGATAATGTCAAAGCCGTTAAAGTAAACTGCCATGGCAATCCCGCCTATTTAACAGAGATTCAGTTTTCATTAAAGGCGTCGATGATTAACGCCCCGCTCTCCTCTGCCTCATTCCTGCCGCAGCCGCATCCCGGCAACTGCGGGAAACAGTTTATTATCGATAAAGCCGGTTATTGACGAAGCAGAGGTTTAAAACCGTAGCCACATTTGAGAACACGCCCGAATGTAGACTAAAATTCACTCAGGGCTATGACGTTTGAGGATTTACCCGAATGTGAACTAAATCACTTCAAAGACGGGGTAAGTCTCAGTATCATCATGAGAGTTAAACCCTCGCCGCCAGACGGTGAGGGTTTTCTTTTGGGACCATTTACCTGCACTACTCGCAGTATCGATGACATGGAGTAAGAAATGTCCAGACCCACTATTATCATTAACGACCTTGACGCCGAACGTATTGATCGTCTTCTGGAACAGCCTGCGTATGCGGATCTGCCGATTGCCGACGCGCTCAACGCCGAACTGGATCGCGCGCAAATGTGTTCCCCACAAGAGATGCCGAACGATGTCGTCACCATGAACAGCCGCGTTAAATTCCGCAATTTGAGCGATGGTGAAACACGCGTGCGGACGCTGGTGTACCCCGCCAATATGACGGATAGCAGTACCCAGCTTTCGGTAATCGCGCCCGTCGGCGCGGCGTTGCTGGGACTGCGCGTCGGCGACACCATTCACTGGGAACTGCCGGGCGGCGCCTCCACCCATCTCGAAGTGCTGGAACTCGAATATCAGCCTGAAGCCGCGGGCGACTTCCTGCGTTAAACCATCTGCATAAGCGTTAATGCGTTTACACAGAGGATGCCTGCGCATCCTCTTTCCGTTAGCCCTTTCATTTCTGCCTGTTTCAGACAACGCCGCCTGGCATCGGGTTGATTACTCCCGTCGCCTGTTTCTGCGCCGCTTGTGCCGACGTCGCTCCCGGCACCAGGATAACCTTCCGGCACTCTTCTTCGCGTTTTTCGAAAATTTCGTAGCCGCGCGCCGCCTCTTCAAACGGCATATAGTGCGTGACAATCTCCTCCGGCTTCAGCAACCCTTTCTCAATAAGCGGTAATAATTCCCCCAGCCACGCGTGAACATGGGTTTGACCCATTTTAAAAGTTAGCCCCTTATCAAAGGCGTCGCCGAATAAAAAGCCGTGAATAAAACCGGCATACACGCCGGGCACGCTGACCACGCCGCCACGTCTGACCGCCGCGATACATTGTCGCAGCGCTTTGCCGCTGCTGCCTTCCAGTTTAAGATTCGTCAGCACCGTCTCCGTCAAGCTGCCTTTCGCTTCAAAGCCTACGGCATCAATTACCGCGTCCACGCCGCGGTGTCCTGCCGTCTGCTCGATGATTTTTTCCGCCGGATCGTTCTCATCATCGAAGTTGATCGGTATCGCGCCGTAACGTTCTTCGGCGAAACGCAAGCGCCAGGCGTGGTGATCAACGACGAAGATCTGCTCCGCGCCCAGCAGTCGCGCACAGGCGATAGTCAGTAATCCTACCGGCCCTGCGCCAAAAACCGCCACGCTGGAACCTTGCTGAATCTGGGCATTTTTTGCCGCCTGCCAGGCGGTAGGCAAAATATCAGAAAGAAACAGCGCCTTATCGTCAGATAACAGCGGCGGCACCTTAAATGGACCGACATTACCTTTTGGCACGCGAACATATTCGGCCTGTCCGCCGGGAACGCCGCCATACAGATGGCTATACCCAAACAGCGCCGCCGGTGGCGGGATCTGTTTTTTATTCATCGCCGCGCCGTGTCCATCGTTAGTGTTTTCACACGCTGAATATTGCTGTAGTCGACAGAAAAAGCAGTCACCACAGGCAATGACAAACGGGATAACGACCCGATCCCCTTTCTGAATATTCTTCACATCATGTCCAGTTTCCACCACTTCGCCCATAAATTCATGGCCGAAAATATCGCCATGTTTTACCTGTGGGATCTTGCCGCGATAGAGATGCAAATCAGATCCGCAAATCGCGGTGGCGGTAACACGCAAAATGATATCGTCAGGCTGCTCAATGCCGGGATCGGGTACGTTTTCAACCTTTACGTGATGTGGACCGTGATACGTCAATGCTTTCATGCAGCCTCCGGGGTAACGGTGAATGTTGCGTTCGACTATAAAAGGGTAGCTATCCCGGAGAGACTGCCGGCAAAACAGGCGGCTTTAGGATTTTTCCTGGAAAATACACGATTTTTTTAGCGCCAGGTTGCCGCAATATTTAAAATTGCCAGACAAATAGCAGAAAGAAACATTATTATATGCTTGAATAAATTCAGTATTGATTAACAGGGAGTAACGGGTATGTATAAGACAATCATTATGCCGGTTGATGTTTTTGAAATGGAACTTAGCGATAAAGCCATTCGCCACGCTGAGTTTCTGGCGCAACAGGATGGCGTCATTCATCTGTTGCATGTACTGCCAGGGTCCGCGAGCATGAGTCTGCACCGCTTTGCCGCCGACGTGCGTCGCTTTGAAGAACATTTGCAGCATGAAGCGGAAACGCGTCTGCAAACGATGGTGGGACACTTCAGTATCGATCCTTCACGAATTAAAACGCATGTTCGCTTTGGTAGCGTGCGCGATGTCGTCAATGAGATGGGCGAAGAACTGGATGCGGATGTCGTGGTAATCGGTTCGCGTAATCCGTCTATCACGACACACCTGTTGGGGTCTAACGCCTCAAGCGTGGTGCGTCATGCGACGCTGCCAGTATTGGTTGTGCGTTAACCCTGGCGGCTAAAAACTGACACGCCCTGCCAGGTCACGCCTGGCAGGGCTTTTTATTGCATCATCGTTAGTACAAATGCCCGATATTCACAATAGTACTCACCGTGTCGCCAAAAAAGACCAGCCGACTCAGAAATACGCCAACGAATAACAAGACGAACAGGCGTTTCGGGCGCGAATCACCGTAACGGCTGGCGACAAAAGCGAGCGCAAGGCAGACCAGGCTTGCCAGATAAAACGGTGAAGCCAGCCATGAATGCGCCGTCATCTGCATGACCGTTCCCCCGCTTAACCACACCAGCGGCGCCGCGATAAGTACCGCGATACACGCCACAATCCCCTGGCGCAACGCAGGAACGGCAGGCCTGAGTTTTAACAGCGGAATCGCCGCGCAACCCATGACCCATACCGTAATAAAAAATAACAGCATGGTAAATCCATTAGCGATAGCCACCATCGCTGGCGCGGCGTAGGTCATCCCCTGCACCGCCACCAGTAACACGCCGAACACGGAGGCGATAAGAGCCATCGCTTTATGTCCCTTTGCCAGGAACGTTACGCCGACCGCTGCGCCAAACAACGTGGCGCCAAGGATTTCCCGACTTAACCAGGCATGTCGCAGGTTAATCAGCGCATCATAAGCGCGATCGGGATGCGCCAGATGCAGAATCGCGGCAATAGACGCCAATGCCAGCACCAGCCCGGTGGCCAACCAATAGAAACGCTGGCCTTCCACTTCACCACGCAGCGTACGCCATGTCAGTACCAAAGCCATCCCGACAGACATCTGGCTTAATACCGTAAAAAACACCAGCGGCAGTTCATATTTTTCCATTACTTGTCCTCCGGCTGCTTAGGCTGGCGCGCCAGAATAAAGCGCGTTCCTGGATTAAGCTGTGGCATATGCGGGAACCCTGGCGGATACTGCACCGCAGTATCGGGCACAGGATCGGCATCCAAATCGATAATCGACAAGGCGCCCACCGGACAGGCGTTTACGCACGCCGGATTCATACCGATATCAAGACGCTCGTAGCACATACTGCATTTTTCCGCTTTACGCGTCTCTTCATTAAAACGCGGCGCGCCATAAGGACAGTTACGAATACAGTTTTTACAGCCGATGCAGCGCTCAGGGTTATGCACCACCACGCCATCTTCACGTTTGGTATAGGCTTCGACCGGACAGGCGGCGACGCAGGCCGGATGTTCGCAGTGGTTACAGGCCAGCGAGTAAAACGCCCGCTCTTCATGTGGATAGATGTCTTTATCCAACGGATAAACGTAGCGCCAGAAGCGATCCGGCTCCAGTTGGTTAAAGCTTTTACACGCCATAGCACAGCCGCGGCAGCCGATGCACTTATCGCTATTCACTAAAAACGCACGTCTCATGCTACGGACTCCCCTTTACCGATCAATACAACGTCAGCAAACTGACTGTGGATAGCGGCGCCCGGCGCGCCAGTTTTCATCAGCCCCATATCAGCAGGCGTATCGGCCACGACGTTTTGCACGTTGTACTGCCGTTTCGGGAACCACGCTTCATACATCACCAGAAAATCTTCCGGCACGTTGGTGGTGACTTTTGCCCGCAGCTCAACTTCACCGGTGCCATTGAAAACTTTGACCAGATCGTTCTCGCTGATGCCTTTTTTCTGTGCGGAAGAAGGATGGATATAAACGAACGGTTCCGGGTAGAACACCTGCATCCAGTCCAGGTTGATAAACTGCGAGTGCAGGCCAAACTGCACGTGCGGCGTAAACAGATGGAACGGCAGTTTGCTCTCGGCTTCCGGTTTGTATTCCGGCAGCGCGGTGTGGCCGTTTTTCTCCGCCAGTTCAGATTTAAATTCATACTTGCCTGACGGCGTTTTGAACTTGCGATCGTACCAGGCGGCTGAACTTGGCAGGATCGCTTTTTTCGGCCCGTCCAGCAGATCGTCCCAGGAAGAGATGCCGAACATTTTCGCCATACCGTCGTTGAACTCCTGATCCAGCCAACGCTTGTGATCGAACTCTTGCGGGAAGGTACAGGAACCCGGCGCCATCTTATTAATGGTGCGCGACAGCATGGTAGCGATTTCAAGGTCGCATTTTGCTTCATACATCGGCTTAATCGCCGGCTGATTAATGGAAAGCCAGTAGTGCCAGTAAGAAGCATCCACGTTCCACTCTTCAAACGCGGTGGTAACGGGCAGCACGATATCAGCGTGTTGCACCGTTTCGTTGAAGAACTGATCGGCGCAGACCACCATTTCCAGTTTTTCAAACGCTTTTTTCATCTTGCTGCGATCGAAATCCTGGGCAAACGGGTTTTTACAGGCGACCCACAGCATACGAACCGGCGGATCGTTGGCCTCCAGAATCCCCTGCGCCGTCTGGTTGATATTCAGAGAGCGATCGGAGTACTGCACGGCGTCGCTGCCAGCGGCAGCCCCGAATTCACTGGTGGTGCCCGCCGCTCCCGGTATGCCAATAGCGCCCACCGGCGGCTTCTGCAGCATGGCGTTATAGTTAAAGCCCCAGGTATGCAGATGGCCATAACGCGCGCCGCCACCTTCGACACCGATGTTGCCGGACATAGCGACAAAGGCATCGATAGCGCGAACGTTGGCGCCGCCGTTGACATGACGCTGCATCCCGTAACCAATCCAGACCGTGGCCGGCTTAACCGCCGTAAACTCTTCCGCCAGCTGGCGAATGACATCCGCAGACAGGCCGCAGATTTCTGCCGCCCACTCCACGGTTACATGGTTACGCAGATAGGCTTCAAATTCCGGATAGCCGTGAGCATCGTTGTTAACAAAATCCTGATCCACCAGGCCTTTATCCACCAGATGACGCGCCATTCCCAGCGCCAGCGCACCGTCTGAGCCAGGCCGTACGCGCAGGTAGAGATCGGCTTTGGCAGCAGTCTGCGACAGCAGCGGGTCGATAACCACGACCTTCGCCCCTTTCTCGCGCGCCTGATAGATGTACTTCATGCTGTGCATTGAGCACCAGGCCGGGTTGGCGCCCCAGATAATGATGTATTTCGCTTTCACCATATCTTCCGGGTCGTTACACCACATGTCGCCCATGTCGTAGTTTTGCGCGTCGATACCGGCAGGCCAGCACGGCGTACCGGCAAAACGGGTGGTGTAGCCAAGCGAGGACATCATCCCTTCAACGGCATAGTTCAGCACGCCAAACTTACCGGAATATTTGGTCAGCGCCAGACCGAGCATAGAACCGTCTTTTTTCTTAATCTCCAGCATTTTGGCGGCAATGCGCTGCATCGCCTCTTCCCATGAGATGCGACGCCAGTTGCCGCTACCGCGAACGTCCTGCGCCATGGGATATTTAATACGATCGGGGCTATAAACCCGGCGCGGATAGCTTAACCCTTTGACGCAAGGGGTACCGTGAGTAAATGTTGATTCCGGCGCGCCTTCCACGAAAGTAATGACCCCGTCCTTTACCCACGTCTTGAGGCTACAGGTGTCATAGCAGTTACGCGGACACGCGTTGCGATAAATTTTGTACGTTTTAGGGTTAAAGGGAACAGGCGGCTGCGCAAGCGCGCATCGGGAGGTCAGTAATCCTCCGGGTAAAGCCGCAACGGCGCCCAGTGCCACTATCCCCTTTAAAAAAGAACGTCTGTTCAGATGTCCCGTCTCATTACTCATATTGATACTCTCGTTTTAATTCATCAAGCCAATAAAATAAGATGTCCGCCACCGTATATAACGTGGTCGTTTGTGCATGAGTTTTTATTTTTTCGATATATAATGGCACCCACTTTGTTAAATAGTTATTGATATATTGAGTGAGAGTAGATCGGTATGATGACGTTTGCCGAGTGTTAGCCAGTAATAGTGTGGTCAATTCCAGCACGCAGGAAATATGATCGTCAGGAATATTGCTTTCCTGATTAACCGATAATCCCAACGCGGCCATAAAATCCCGTATCTCCAGCGTCGCCTTTCCCATCACCAGCGCATCCTCTTCCAGATACACTGAAGCGAAAGGCGCAGCCAGCAGCTTGCCAGGGCCGACGAATAGCGCATTAAAGTCATACTCCGCTTCCAGCCACGCCCGGTCGGTAAGGTTTACCGCAGCAGAGGGATTTAATCTCACGTAGGCAGATTTTAGTGAATGACTATCATGAGAATTAAAAAAATCACGCAATGTAAGCCCTGTTTTTTCTAATTCCGTCAGTGATTCATAGATTGAATCCATGAATAAATAACCTCACATACAAATGCAATATAAATCAAGAAAAAAGAATGGGCATGTTAGCGGAAGCGCTTAATCTTTCTTTGATAAAAAAACAGAAAAATTCCAGTTAAATCCGTAGAAGGCTTTTTTATTGTTTCAAATTTTAAAAACAGAAGACCGTTGAAATAAAAAACCGTCTGTTATTAACAGACGGTTTCAGAGTATTGATAATGAAGAACGTGTTTTAGCCGGCGGCGTTCCCCAGGCATAAACGCCGCAGGCCCGAATAGCTTACACTATCGGGCCATTTACGATGGCCAGTTAACTGGCCTTGCAGGTGTGCTTACTTCTTTTTATGCGATTTTGGTGCGAATCAGATAATCAAAGGCGCTCAACGAGGCTTTCGCCCCTTCGCCTGTGGCGATGATAATCTGTTTGTAAGGAACGGTGGTACAATCGCCTGCGGCGAAGACGCCCTTAACGCTGGTTTCACATTTGGCGTCAATAATGATTTCGCCCATGCGGTTACGCTCAAGCGCGCCTTCCAGCCAGTTGGTATTCGGCAACAGACCAATCTGCACAAAAATTCCTGCCAGCGCGACGCTATGAATATCGCCGCTGACACGGTCACGATACTCCAGTCCCACCACTTTCGAACCGTCGCCCTTCACTTCTGTCGTTTGCGCATTCAAAATGATATCGACATTTTTCAGGCTACGCACTTTGTCCTGTAGCACCTGATCCGCCTTCATCTCCGGCGCGAACTCCAGCAACGTAACGTGTTCTACAATACCGGCCAGATCGATAGCCGCTTCGACGCCGGAGTTGCCGCCGCCGATGACCGCCACACGCTTGCCTTTAAATAACGGACCGTCGCAGTGCGGGCAATAGGTGACGCCTTTGGTGCGATACTGATCCTCGCCCGGCACATTCATATTGCGCCATTTTGCGCCGGTGGCGATGATGATACTGCGCGCTTTCAAGACTGCGCCGGATGCCGTTTCAATCTGATGCAGGCCGCCTTCTGTCGCTGCCGGAACCAGTTTACTTGCGCTCTGGCTGTCGATAACGTCAACGTCGTAATCGCTGACATGCGCTTTCAGCGCGCCCGCCAGTTTCTGGCCTTCGGTTTTCGGCACCGAGATATAGTTTTCGATATCCACGGTATCCAGCACCTGACCGCCGAAGCGCTCGCCCATCAGACCGGTACGGATGCCTTTGCGCGCCGAGTAGACCGCCGCCGCCGCGCCCGCCGGGCCGGAGCCGACAATCAGCACGTCATACGCATCGCGTTTGTTCAGCGCTTCCGCCGCACGTTTTTCTGCGCCAGTATCCACTTTAGCGACAATCTCGGTCAGAGTCATACGTCCCTGGCCGAACTCTTTACCGTTGACAAACACCGCCGGAACGCCCATCACGTTACGTTCGGTGATTTCGTTCTGGAAGGTGCCGCCATCAATTGCCGTATGTTTAATACGCGGGTTCAGCACCGCCATCAGGTTCAGCGCCTGCACTACGTCCGGGCAGTTATGGCAGGAGAGTGAATAATAAGTTTCGAATTCAAAATCGCCGTCAATATCGCGAATCTGCTCCAGCAGCGACTGCGCTTCTTTTGACGGATGACCGCCGGTCCACAGCAACGCCAAAACCAGCGAGGTAAATTCGTGGCCCAGCGGAGAACCGGCAAAGCGCGGCCCCTGCTGAGAACCTGGATTCGTAATCAGGAAAGACGGCTTGCGCACCGGCAGAGTATTGTCTTCTTTAAATGTGACTTTGTCGGACAGCTCGGCGATTTCAGCCAGCAGTTCCTTGATTTCCGCCGATTTAGCGCTGTCATCCAGCGTGGCAATCAGCTCAACAGGTTTGGTCAGTTTCTCAAGGTAAGCCCTGAGCTGGGTTTTCATATTTGTGTCGAGCATTCTTCTTCCCTCTCTGAAAACATCATCATGCAAGCCGACTTCGCGGGACTGCATTAATGCAACTTGCGTCATGGTGCTGAAATGAAATGGGCGCGGGTGCGCCCATGACTGAAACAATTTCCAAAGTATTTCACGTCAGAGTAAGGCGGCTAGCCTGAGAATCCCCGGTAGCTTACTGAAGTAAGTGACCGGGGTGAGCAGGCAACGCCAACGCAGCTATTGCGTGAAAGACGACGGAAATTTAGATTTTACCGACCAGGTCTAAGGATGGAGCCAGAGTCGCTTCACCTTCTTTCCATTTCGCCGGGCATACTTCGCCTGGGTGAGCGGCAACATACTGTGCTGCTTTAATTTTACGCAGCAGGTCAGACGCGTCACGGCCGATACCTTCAGCGGTAACTTCGATCGCCTGGATGATACCCTGCGGGTCAACAACAAAGGTCGCACGGTCTGCCAGACCTTCATCTTCACGCATGTTGTCGAAGTTACGGGTCAGGGCGCCAGTCGGGTCGCCGATCATCGCATATTTGATTTTTGCGATAGTTTCAGAGCTGCTGTGCCATGCTTTGTGCGTAAAGTGAGTATCGGTTGAGACGGAATAAACGTCTACGCCCAGCTTCTGCAGTTCTTCGTAATGGTCGGCAACGTCACCCAGTTCAGTCGGGCAAACAAAGGTAAAATCGGCTGGGTAGAAGAAGAAGACGCTCCAGCGGCCTTCGGTATCTTTCTCGGTGACTTCAATGAATTCACCGTTTTTGAACGCCTGGTTTTTGAAAGGTTTGATTTTGGTGTTAATTAAGGACATCTATACTTCCTCCGTGTTTTCGTTGAGGAGTAAGTTAACGAAATTTTGCTGATTCGGCTAATGCGTTTCCATTATCAAATCAATAAGCGTTAACTAACAACCCGATTAGGGCGACATTGTGAACACTGCGCCCTGTCAGCCATCTAAAGTAAAAAGGCCGCCTGACAGGCGGCCCCATTACCTGAACTACCCGTAGGTAACTTCAGAGCCAGTACGACTCGTCTTGCAAATGGCAGGCGTATTGCCTGCCACTCGAAATCCATAGCGTATATGCTGGCTAAGTGTTGCGCTCTACATTACCTTAACAAAGGCTGTAACAGCGAAAAGGATTACATCACCCCAGCATAGAAAGGGCAATCCTGGCACGCCAGCTCTTACCTATGTCTGCGATAGGCATCATCATTAATACTCTTTTCGCTTTGATATTAAAAGGAAAAAATATGATTAAACGTACATTGCTGCTTGCTATGCTGCCCATTCTCGCCCACGCGGATGAACTGCCTGCGCCGGTTAAAGCCATTGAAAAACAGGGTATAACTATCCTGAAATCCTTCGAGGCGCCGGGGGGTATGAAGGGCTATCTCGGAAAGTATCAGGATATGGGCGTCACGATTTATCTGACGCCGGACGGTAAACACGCGATTTCCGGCTATATGTATAATGAAAAAGGTGAAAATCTTAGCAACGCCCTGATAGAAAAAGAGATCTATGCGCCAGCCGGACGTGAAATGTGGCAGAAAATGGAAAAAGCGTCATGGATACTCGACGGTAAAAAAGACGCGCCGGTGGTGCTGTATGTCTTTGCCGATCCTTTCTGCCCCTATTGTAAGCAGTTTTGGCAACAAGCTCGTCCGTGGGTCGAATCCGGCAAGGTACAATTACGCACATTACTGGTCGGCGTGATTAAACCGGAAAGCCCGGCCACAGCCGCAGCGATTTTAGCCGCGAAAGACCCGGCGAAAACCTGGCATGACTATGAAGCCTCCGCAGGAAAGATGAAGCTGGAGGTTCCTGCGTCCATCCCCCCGGCGCAGATGAAAGTCATTAATCAGAATCAGCAGTTAATGGACGATCTTGGCGCTAACGCGACGCCAGCAATTTATTACATGAATAAAGATAAGATTTTGCAACAGGTTGTTGGTTTACCGGAAAAAGCGCAACTGGACGCCATGATGGGGCAGCCTTAACGCAGAAATTAGCAAGGCAGAAGCTTAACCGTACCCCGCCCGACAGCGCTACGTTTGTCGGGCCAACCTCCTCCCGGTATTAACGCGACGCCAGACCAGCATGTCATCCGGCACAGCCTTTTTAGGCTAGCGGCGTGATTATATCAGTGTAAGTTATGTTCGCCTTTACCGTAATTATTTACTCGCTAAAATATTCATAACTGTGGTATTTTAGTTTAAATAAACTCTACATTAAGTTTAATAAACATAATTCTGGTAAATTATTGAGATTAAGTCATAATCATGGGAGATACCATGATAATGCCGGGAAGATACTATGGCTAACCTTTACGACCTTAAAAAATTTGATCTTAACCTGTTGGTTATATTTGAATGTATCTATCAACATTTAAGCATTAGCAAAGCAGCGGAAACACTCTATATTACACCTTCTGCCGTCAGTCAGTCATTGCAACGCCTGCGCACGCAATTCAATGATCCTCTATTTATTCGTTCAGGCAAAGGAATTACGCCTACCGTAACAGGCATTAATTTACATTATCATTTAGAAAATAACCTTAACAGTCTGGAACAAACTATTAATATAATGAATCAGTCCAGCCTGAAGAAAAAATTTATTATCTACAGCCCACAGCTGTTGATCACTCAATATGCGATGAAATTAGTTAAATATATCCGCAAAGATCCACAGGTTGAAATTGAACATCACGACATTTTGACCACTGACGAACTGCCTGAAGATCTGCTTGCCTACCGCAAAGCAGATGTTGTGGTTTCAATGGCCCCACTTAATAATCGTTCTATTGTTTGTACTCACTTTAATAGGCTAGAATGTATCCTGGTTTGCAGTGAAAACCATCCCCGACTAGGCGACACCGCCACTATCGATGAAATTCTACAAGAGTCATTTACGCAACTCGTCTCCCGGGCAACCGGTATGAAAGAGTATCATTCACTTATAGATGATGTGCTGGGAGAGAGAATAATTGGTTTAAGAAGCAAATCGGTGATGACTATCGCCAACTCCATCAGCTCCACGGAGCTTATTGGTTTTTTACCACAAACATTTGTTGACTATTACTCTTCCTCTATCAAACTTAAAAAAGTCGCCACACCTTTTACCATTGCTCCTATACAATTCTATCTTATGTACAATAGAGCTTCGCTGAATAATAGCGGATTTGCTGAGCTCATTGAGCACATCACAAAAAAGCGTTAATAAGGAGATCAGAGAACGAGTAATAATATAAATTAAGTGTATACATTCGTAGAATGTATTTACTTAGAGAATATAATAAGACATTGCAAGTTCATATAATCAGATTATCCTTTATGTTAATTATTGCGAATATATTGTAGTTAACACATTGGAGACTATCCAGAGATGTCGGTTTATAAAGTTCCGCTTGAGCAAAATGTTCTGGAAGCGGCTCAAGAGCGTATAACATGGACCCTGAAAACTTTACCCCGGGTCTGCGTCTCATTTTCTGGTGGTAAAGATTCAGGACTTATGCTGCACCTGACGGCAACGTTGGCGCGCAAAATGAATAAAAAGATCCACGTTCTTTTCATTGACTGGGAAGCGCAATTCTCCTGTACTATCGCTTATATTGAATCGTTACGTGAATACTACGCGGACGTTATTGAGCGTTTTTATTGGGTCGCATTACCCTTAACCACACAAAATTCCCTTTCACAATACCAGCCGGAGTGGCAGTGTTGGCAGCCGGGAACCGACTGGGTACGACAACCGCCAGAAGATGCGATTACCGATCCGGCCTTTTTTTCCTTTTATCAACACGGCATGACTTTTGAACAGTTCGTTCGCGATTTTGCCGACTGGTTTTCAGAAAAGCGCCCTGCCGCTATGCTGGTCGGTATTCGTTCCGACGAATCCTATAACCGGTTTGTCGCTATCGCTAACTCGCATAAGCTGCGCTTTGCCGACGATAAGCCCTGGACCACGTTGGCCCCCAAGGGGCACACCTGGTATATCTACCCCATCTATGACTGGAAAACCGCAGATATCTGGACCTGGTTCGCCAAAACAGGTAAATCATGTAACCCCTTGTATAATTTGATGTATCAGGCTGGCGTACCGGTCCGTTACATGCGTATTTGCGAACCATTCGGCCCGGAACAACGGCAGGGGTTATGGCTGTATCATGTTATCGAACCTGAGCGCTGGGCGGCCATGTGCGCCAGAGTCAGCGGCGTACTCAGCGGAGGAATATACGCCGGGCAGGACAGCCATTTTTACGGCCACCGGAAAATTTTAAAACCCGATCACCTTAACTGGGAGGAGTACGCGCTGCTCCTGCTACACAGTATGCCTGAAGTCACTGCCGAACATTACCGTAATAAAATCGCCGTTTATTTGCAGTGGTATAAGAAAAAAGGCATGAACACCATTCCACAGACGCAGCAGGGCGATATCGGATCGCGGGATATTCCGTCATGGCGACGGATCTGCAAAGTATTACTGAACAATGATTACTGGTGCCGGGCGCTGTCATTCAGTCCGACAAAACCTAAGAGTTACCAGCGTTATAACGAACGCATGAAAGCTAAACGCCAGGAATGGGGGATCTTATGCAACACCGACTCACAACCGAAATAACTCACTTTCTCTCTGGACTGCCTGAAGAGGAAAGGATCGCCGCCATTAATGAATTTAGAATGGCGATACATAACGTTAGTCCTTTTCGCGATGAGCCTGTCGATTGTGTCCTGTGGGTGAAAAACGATCATATTTCGCCTAATGACTACAACCCGAATAACGTTGCGCCGCCGGAGAAAAAATTGCTGCTTAAATCGATTGAAAAAGATGGGTTTACTCAGCCGATTGTGGTGGTAAAGGCCAATACGGAGGAATACGAGATTGTAGACGGCTTTCACCGTCATGAGTTGGGCAAAGGAAAAGCGGTCCTGAAAAGGCGCCTGAAAGGTTATCTGCCGGTAGCGTGTCTGGACAGAGAACGTCACGAACGGATGGCGGCAACCATCCGGCATAACCGCGCGCGCGGACGCCACCAGATCCACGCCATGTCCGAAATCGTACGCGAACTTTCTCAGCTAGGCTGGGACGAGAGCAAAATCGGACAGGAGTTAGGTATGGACGCCGATGAAGTCCTGCGCCTGAAACAGATCAACGGACTGCAGGAACTTTTTGCAGACCGTCGATTCTCCAGAGCGTGGACGGTTAAATAACTACAGTTTACACAGGCGCTCTGCGGCGGCCAGCAGCGTTGATTCCTGTTTAGCGAAACATAAACGTATAAGCTGATGCGGGAAAGGGGCGGCGCAAAAGACAGAGAGCGGAATAGCGGCGACACCGACTTCTTCGGTTAGCCACTGGCAAAACTCAACGTCATTTAGCGTCGACACTGCGCTGTAATCGATTAAAAGAAAATAGGTACCTTCACAGGGCAGTACTTTTAATCGGCTTTTCGCCAGCGCGTTAACCAGCACATCGCGTTTTTTCCGGTAAAAATCGGGTAACGCGCGATAGTGTTCCGGCGCGGCGCGCAGCATATCCGCCAGCGCCAGTTGCGCCGGCGTATTGACGCAAAACGTCAGGTACTGGTGAACTTTGCGTATTTCGGCGCTAATAGCCGCAGGCGCAACGCAGTAACCAATCTTCCATCCCGTCATATGAAAGGTTTTACCAAACGATGAAACGGCAACCGCCCGCTCTCGTAACTGAGGGTGCGCCAATACGCTGGCATGACCTTCGGCGGCAAAACAAATATGCTCGTACACTTCATCGCTTAATACATAAATTTCCCGCTCGCCGATAGCCTGCCACAGCGCCTCGATATCCGCCTGACGCCAGACGGTAGCGGTGGGATTATGCGGCGTATTGAGGATCACCAGCCGCGTGCGCTCGCTAAGCAACGCCGAAAACGCCTGCCAGTCGACGCGAAAATGCGGCGGCGTAAGCGCTATGCGTTTTAACACGCCGCCGGAAAGCGCCACGGCCGGGGCATAGCTGTCGTAACTGGGATCGAAACAGATAACCTCATCCCCTGCCCGCACCAGCGCGGTAATCGCCGCATACAGCGCTTCTGTCGCGCCCGCCGTGACGGTGATATCACTTACGTCATCGGGTCGATAACCATATATTTCCGCCGTTTTATCGGCTATGGCCTCCCGCAGCGCCTGCGCGCCCGTCATCGGCGCATATTGATTCGCGCCCTGCGCGACATGATAAGCCAACCGCTCGTGCAAATAAGAAGGACCATCAAAATCAGGGAAGCCTTGAGATAAATTTATTGCCTGATGTTTCTGCGCCAGCGCGCTCATTTGCGTAAAAATCGTGGTGCCAAGATTGGGCAATTTGCTCTTTGGAATCAGTGGGTTATTTCTCATTATCTTCATACCCGCCAGTGATGTGGTTGTTGACACACTATCACAGGGTGTTAGTATTTGGCAATCAAGACGTTTAGATGTCTAAATATAATAACAGCGGTGAGAAGACCCTAAGGACAACACAACATGAACCACACTGAGATCCGCGTCGTTACCGGCCCGGCGAATTATTTTTCCCATGCAGGAAGCCTCGAAAGACTGACCGACTTTTTCACGCCGGAACAGCTTTCCCACGCTGTTTGGGTGTACGGCGAACGCGCGATTGCCGCCGCCCGGCCTTACCTGCCGGAAGCATTTGAACGTGCTGGCGCAAAACATCTGCAATTTACCGGCCATTGTAGCGAACGCCATGTTGCCCAACTGGCGCACGCCTGCAACGACGATCGTCAGGTGGTGATAGGCGTCGGCGGCGGCGCGCTGCTCGATACCGCCAAAGCGCTCGCCCGCCGTCTGGCGTTGCCGTTTGTCGCTATCCCGACGATCGCGGCGACCTGCGCCGCCTGGACACCGCTTTCCGTCTGGTATAACGACGCGGGACAGGCGTTACAGTTCGAAATTTTTGATGATGCCAATTTTCTGGTGCTGGTCGAACCGCGCATTATTCTGCAGGCGCCCGATGACTATCTGTTAGCTGGCATTGGCGATACGCTGGCGAAATGGTATGAAGCCGTTGTGCTTGCGCCGCAGCCTGAAACGTTGCCATTGACCGTAAGGCTGGGCATTAACAGCGCGTGCGCTATTCGCGATCTCCTGCTGACCAGCAGCGAACAAGCATTAGCGGATAAACAGCAGCGTCGGCTGACCCAGGCATTTTGCGACGTGGTGGATGCGATTATTGCTGGCGGCGGTATGGTCGGCGGCCTCGGGGAACGCTATACCCGTGTCGCCGCCGCCCATGCGGTACACAACGGTCTGACCGTTCTGCCGCAAACGGAAAAATTCCTGCACGGAACGAAAGTGGCTTATGGCATTCTGGTGCAAAGCGCGCTACTGGGACAAGATGACGTGCTGGCGCAATTGATTACAGCGTACCGGCGATTTCATCTGCCGACCCGGCTTAGCGAACTGGACGTGGATATTCATAACACCGCCGAGATCGATAGGGTAATCGCGCATACCCTGCGCCCGGTCGAATCCATCCACTATTTACCGGTGACGTTAACGCCAGACACCCTGCGTGCGGCGTTTGAAAAAGTTGAATTTTTCAGAATATAGCCTGGTGGCGTTGCGCTTGTCAGACCTGGCAACACTCAGCAGCAACGCGCGCCGCCTTTTCCACCATAGCGCGCATCCTGCCGCTCGCGGAAAAATTCTTCATAGGTCATCGGCGTCTGATCCGGATGCGTTATGCGCATATGTTCCACATAGTTGTCGTAGTCTGGCACGCCAATCATCATTTTTGCTGCCTGTCCCAGATATTTTCCGGCTTTCGAAAGCGTATCGAACATCGTTGTCACCTGTCATCCAAACGCCCTCTCCTTATTCTGGAGAGGGCTATTGATGAAAAAAGATTAGTGCGCGCCTTTCGCCTGCGTCACGATCTCATCCACATTTTCCGGCATCGGCTCATACGGCGTTTCATTCGCCGTCGGTTTATCAATCTTCAGAGCGGCCAGCGCCGTCTTAATAGAGAAGACCGCCAGCACCACGACCACCACCATAAAGAAGATGGTTAGCCCGGCATCCAGACGGTTATTGAATACCAACTGCGCGAGCTGCGATTCGGTGTACTGCGGCGGAATATTGCCGCTGTCGATCATTGCCTGGAACTTATTGGCAATGGCCAGGAAGCCGATTTTCGCATCCGGACTAAACGCTTTCTGCCAGCCCGCCGTCAGCGTACAAATCAGCAGCCAGGCCGTTGGCACCAGCGCGACCCACGCATAACGCTGACGCTTCATTTTGAACAGTACCACGGCGCAAAGCATCAGCGCCATACCCGCCAGCATCTGGTTAGCGATGCCAAACAGCGGCCACAGGGTGTTAATACCGCCCAACGGATCGACCACGCCCTGATGGAGGAAATACCCCCACGCCAGCACGCACAATGCCGTAGCAAGCAGGTTCGCTGGCAGCGAATCGGTACGTTTCAGCCCTGGCGACACTACGCCCAACAGATCCTGCAACATAAAGCGCGCCGCACGGGTACCCGCATCCACCGCCGTCAGAATAAACAGCGCTTCAAACAGAATGGCGAAGTGATACCAAAACGCCACATCCATCATGCCGCCCAAGGCGCCATGTAAAATGTAGGCCATCCCTACCGCCAGCGTTGGCGCACCGCCTGCGCGGGAGATAATGGATTGTTCGCCGACTTCATTGGCAATCTGGTGTAACGTATCCGGCGTGATAGCGAAACCCCAACTACTGACCACCTGCGCGGCAGAAGCTACGACATCCGCTGTCCCCGCTGGCGCCAGTACCGCCATCGGGCTATTCATCGCAAAGTAAACGCCCGGATCGATAATACAGGCGGAGACCAGCGCCATAATGGCGACGAAAGATTCCATTAACATCCCGCCGTAGCCGATAAAGCAGGCCTGGCCTTCGTTGGCCAACATCTTCGGCGTCGTGCCGGAGGAAATGAGCGCATGGAAACCGGAGACCGCGCCGCAGGCAATGGTAATAAACAGGAACGGGAACAGGTCGCCCGTCCAGACCGGTCCGGTACCATCAACAAATTTGGTCAGAGCTGGCATAGTCAGCGTCGGACGCATAATCAGAATCCCGACCGCCAGACCGACAATCGTACCAATTTTCAGGAAGGTAGAGAGGTAATCACGCGGCGCGAGCAGCAGCCAGACCGGCAGTACCGCCGCGACAAAACCATACCCCACCAGCATCCAGGTAAGCTGCACGCCAGTAAAATCAAAGTACGGCGCCCAGGTTGGGCTTGCCGCCACCCATCCGCCGGAAATAATAGCGAAAATAAGAAATACCAGCCCAATGACCGACACCTCGCCGATGCGCCCCGGACGCAGATAACGCAGGTAGATGCCCATAAAAATCGCCAGTGGAATAGTGAACGCGACAGTGTACGTTCCCCACGGGCTATGGGTCAGCGCTTTCACCACGATCATCGCCAGGACGGCCAGAATGATCACCATGATCATAAAGCAGGCCACCAGCGCGATCACCCCTGCCGTCGCGCCCATCTCCTCTTTAACCAGCTCGCCAAGCGAACGCCCATCGCGCCGGGTCGAGACGAACAGCACCATAAAGTCCTGCACCGCTCCCGCCAGCACGACGCCCGCCAGCAGCCAGATCATCCCCGGCAGATAGCCCATCTGCGCCGCCAGTACCGGCCCGACCAGCGGACCTGCGCCAGCAATGGCCGCAAAATGGTGACCGAACAGCACTTTCTTATCGGTCGGGACATAATCCAGACCATCATTATGACGTACCGCGGGCGTCATACGCGTTGGGTCAACCGCCAGCACTTTTTTGGCGATATAGAGCCCATAAAAACGATACGCAATTAGATAGACACAGACCGACGCCACCACGATCCATAGCGCGTTGATCTGTTCCCCACGATTTAACGCAATATAGCCCAGGGCAAACGCACCCAATACTGAGAGCGCTGTCCAGACGAGGTATTTCCCTGATTTATTCATAGTTGTTGTCCGTTTGGGTGTTCCAGAGAGATGTTACATTTTGTTTCTATAACACCTTTACCGTAATTAACAACACAACAACATGATAAAACCGGATTGTTACCCATTTTTTACATTACAGTGTTAACCAGATCACTTCCTTTCTTCGTTAATGCTGCAATTGCATTTTACTTTGCCAGAACTATCCCATTACCGCCGTTCCCAGGCGACAAGTGCAGCAGCGCCTCCCCTGCTCGTCAAAGAGCGTAATTTCCCAGCTTTGATTCTGCCGCCCCAGATGCAGCGGCAGGCAAACGCCGCGTACTTTCCCCTGCGAGACGGCGCGGTGGTGAGTGGCGTTTAACTCGGTCCCGACCACGCACTGCCCGTCGCGGGTCATCAGATAACCGGCCATTGATCCCAACGTCTCCGCCAGCGCTGCCGATGCGCCGCCGTGTAGCAGACCAAACGGTTGATGAGTGCGGGCATCGACGGGCATTTCCGCCTCCAGCACGTCATCGCCCAGACGGGTGTAAACAATGCCCAGATGCGCCACCAGCGTGTTCTGACTGGTAGCGTTCAATTCATCCAGCGTTAAATGCCGTTTCCAGATCATCGTCAGGCTCCCAATGTTGAACCGCCGTCCACCACGATATCCTGCAAGGTAATGTGGCTGGCCAGATCGGAGGCAAGAAACAAAATGGTATTGGCTATCTCCTGCGGACGGGCGATTTTACCGAGCGGTATGCCGAGCTTAAACTGTTCGCCGAAACCGCGAATACGCTGCTGTTCGGCATCTTCACTTACCCATAACGTGCGCTGCATATCGGTGTCGGTCGAACCGGGCGACACCACATTACAGCGCACCCCACAGCCCGCCAGCTCCAGCCCTACGGATAGCGCCAGGCTTTTCAGCGCCGCTTTAGAGGCGCCGTAGGCGCTCATACCGATGCGCGGCGTATGCGCCGCATCTGAGGCTACGGTGACAATCGCCCCTCCCTGCTGACGGCGAAACTGCGCCATCGTCTGGGAAAACAGGTTAAATGCCCCGCCCACATTGACCGCAAATGTCTGCTGCCAGTCGTCAACGCTAAGCGCATCGGTCGCTCCCATACGCAAAATACCGGCGGCGTTGACCAGCACATCCAGCCGCGGCGTTTTTTGCAACACACGCTGGCACACCTGCGCAACCTGTGCGGCATCCGCCACATCCATGACTTCGGTAGCAAAGGGATAATTCTCTTGCGTAAATTCGCGATCGAAGCCGATCACCCGCGCCCCGGCGTCAACAAACGCCAGCGCCGTCGCGTAACCGATCCCTTTCCCCGCCCCGGTCACCCATACCGTTTTGTCTGAAAAATCAATACAGGGCATTACTCTACCCCGCGAGAAAGCAGCGCCCACCAGGCGTCAATGGTCGGGTTTTTCGCCAGCATCACGAAGTCGATATCGCCGTGTACTTTACGCCAGCGCGCCGCCAGCCCCATCATGCGTACTGAATCCAGGCCATAATCAATCAGGTTTTCATCATCCAGCGGCTCGTCGGTCTCATCCAGCAACGGCAGAATCAACGCCCGCAGCGCCGCTTTACTGGCAGGAACCGGCGTCGGCAGCAGCGATTCAGTCATGACGACGCGACCTGAACGCCCCGCCACATAGTTCAGCGCCATCAGATGCTCTTCCCGGCTGAAATCCGCCAGCGCATCCGCCACCATAAACGGCTTAATGTCGCGCATAAACGCATCGGTAGCGGTGGTCATACAGCCAATATGTGCATATACGCCGGTAATGATGAGCTGATTGCGTCCGGTATCTTTTAACATCTGTTCCAGCGGCGAGCGGTGAAACGCGCTATAACGCCACTTCACCAGTACCGTATCCGCCTCATCCGGCGTTAAGGCTTCTACCACCTTCTGCTGTTCCGGAGAGCGCGTCAGTCCCGGTCCCCACATATCATTGAGTAACGCGCGATCTTCATCGCTTTGCTCTTTCGGCTGAGCGGTGTAATAAACCGGGATATGATGTTCCTTACAGTACTGGCGCAGAGCGGCGATATTGGCAATTACCTGGTCCATCATTGGGCAGTTGCGGCCCCAAAAGCTGACAAAGTAATCCTGCATATCGTGGATGAGCAGCGCCGCGCGCTCCGGCTCAAATGCCCAGTTCACTTTGTTGGTCGGGATATCCAGTGCGGTGGGCAGCGCGTAAGACTGTAGTTTTGGAATGGCCATCTCTCTTTCTCCTTCAGAGCGGTGAACGTGACGCCAACCGCTGGCGTAATTGTTTTTTATCGACTTTACCAACCGGCGTCAGCGGCAGTGACGCAACGCACTCCACGCGATCCGGTAATTTAAATTCCGCCACGCCCTGCTCTCGCAGGAAACGGCGTACCTGTACCGCTCGCAGCGGCTCTTTTATC
Organism: Salmonella sp. SAL00672; assembly: GCF_046552175.1. NCBI lineage: Bacteria > Pseudomonadati > Pseudomonadota > Gammaproteobacteria > Enterobacterales > Enterobacteriaceae > Salmonella > Salmonella sp. SAL00672. Next base: position 147,327 of record NZ_JBGDUQ010000003.1, read on the forward strand.
ACCAGATATGCGCAACTTTTTTCTCCCAGCAGTTCATCTTCCATGCTGACCAGCGCCGCATGGATCACCGCCGGGTGGCGCAGTAACAGGTTTTCTATCTCTTCGGCGGCTATCTTCTCGCCGCCCCGATTGATCTGATCTTTTTCACGCCCGTGAACGGTGATGTAGCCGTCTTGATCAATGGAGATCAGATCGCCGGAACAGTAAAAACCGTTGGCGTCAAAGGCGCTGACATTGTGTTGCGGACTGTTGAAATAGCCGCGAAAAGTATAGGGGCCGCGCGTCATCAGACGACCAATCTCGCCCGGCGGCAGTGGATTCCCGTCGGCATCCGCCACCCACACTTCGTCGTCCGGACACATGGGTCTTCCCTGGGTATTGATAATCCGTTCCGGGCTATCGTCCAGCCGGGTATAGTTCACTAACCCTTCCGCCATGCCGAAGACCTGCTGCAACTGACAGCCAATTTCAGCCGGAATACGGGCGGCAAGCGTCGCAGAAAGCCGCGCGCCGCCAACCTGCAATAACCTTAATGACGCCAGCGGCGCATTGCCGCCCCACTCCTGGATAGCCTGTAGCCATAGACTGACCGCGGGCGGCACCAGCGCCGTGGCATTAATCTGGTGTTTTTCGATCAGCGGGAAACAGAGCGTGGCGCTAGGATCGGTCGCCAGCACTACCGTTCCTTTGGCGAGAAAAACGCCCAGCGCGCCCGGCGAACTCATGGCGTAGTTATGCGCGGCGGGAATCGCGCACAGAAAACGCGTCTCCTCGTTGAAACCGCAAATCTCATTGCTGCGGCGCACGCTGTAGTAATAGTCGTTATGGGTACGGGGAATAAGCTTTGGCGTGCCGGTAGTACCGCCGGAAAGCTGAAAGTAGGCCACTTCGTCAGCAGGTGATGGCGTGGCGGTGAAATCTTCCGCCGCCTGCCGCATCGCCGCGTCCAGGCTGTGATCGCCGTCGTCGTTGCGCAATAACACCACCCGCACAGAGCGGTGTTCGGCCACAAACGTGTTGAGAAAGTCCTCCCCGGCGAACAGCGTATGTTGGCGATCGGCAATCACTAGCGTCGGCGCGATCTGCATCGCATAGGCGTTAAGTTCGGTACGTTGATGGCTAAACAGCGCCAGAACGGGCGCTACGCCAAGCTTCAACAGGGCGAAAAAGGTGATATACAGTTCCGGTACATTCCCCAGTTGCACCAGAGCGGTTTCGCCAGGTTTGATGCCCTGACGGCGTAAATAGCAGGCCAGATTATCTGCGGCCTGGTTGAGCTGGCGATAGCTGAATGCGCGCTCGCCTTCAATGACCGCCGCCTTGTCGCTGTCAGCGTGGCGGGTCAGAATATCGGTCAACGGCACGTCTTGCCAGTAGCCTTTTTCACGATAACGGCGGGCAAATTCATCCGGCCAACGGGTGAAAGGTATACGCATCATCGTTCCTTAATGCAGTCCAAAAACGTTCAACATTGTAGAGAGCTTGACGCCGGTTTCCCGCCACTCGCCGACTGGCGAAGAGGCAGGGACAATCCCGGCGCCGGCGAACAGGCGCACCTGATTACCGTGCAATTTCGCGCAACGAATCGTTACTACCCACTCGCCGTTTCCTTCGGCGTCGCACCAGCCGACAATGCCGCCAAACAGTTCACGATCGAACGGCTCCAGTTCAGCAATCAGCTTTTTCGCGACCTGATGGGGGAAACCGCTTAACGCAGGGGTCGGATGCAGCAGACAGGCCAGCGTCAGCGCGTTTTCTCCGGCGTTGGCCTTGCCCTCAAACGGCGTACCGAGATGCCATAGCGTCGGCGTGGTGATCAACTGCGGAGAGGAAGGTAATTGCAGTTCCGTGCTGCGATCGCGCAGGATCTGCTTCATCGCCTGCGTCACCAGCTCATGTTCATGGCGATCTTTTTGTGAAGCCAGCAGTCGGTTTCCCGCCTCGCGATCCAGAACGTCATCCGGCTGTCGGCGTGCCGAGCCTGCTAACGGCAGCGAACTAAACCGCTCGCCCTCCTTGCGTAGCAGCAATTCGGGGCTGGCGCCCAGCAGAACGCCGCCATCCGCCAGCGGCACATGGAAGTTGTAACTAACTGGATTCTGCGCAACCAGCCGCTCCAGCAATGCTCCGCTATCCACCGCCACATCAGTGGTGATATCTATCAGCCGGGAAAGCACCACTTTATCGACGTCTGGCGTGGCGGTCAGCATAGCCGCGCGTGCGACCATCGCTTCAAAAGCATCCTGCTCCGGAATCGCCTTTCGCGCCGTCACCGTCAGCGACTGATGGTCAGTAAAATAACGCGCCGTGCGCTGCTTTTGCTGGCGAGAAAAGGACTGCCACGCCATCGGGATAAATAGCGACGACGGCTGACGAGTATCAAAGGGGATCGCCCCCACCAGGATAGGGTTGGCGATGCCCTGCGATTTGGCCTCGGCAAACTGCTGGCGCAATTTCTGCTGGAAAGGGCTATCCGGCGAATCGCCGGCAACCGCAGGCTCGGTATAACGGGCGAAGCACCCGGAAGTGGTAAAACTGCGATACGGCGACATGAAGAAAAAGCGATCGGGAGCAAGCGTTGCCATTGTCTCCTGAGCGTCCTCGGCCAGTGACATATCCATATCATCCTCCAATGATAAAGGCTTATATACACTTCATCTTTCAAGCTGCCTCTTTGTTGGCTGCGATCAGAAACCCCGGTCACACAGTTATCTATGCTCGCGGGGATTTCTTCCCTTGCCGTTGCGATGCTTCTTGAATGATTTTGTGTATAATAATGATTATTATTTCTATTTTTAGTGCGCTAACCTAAGAGTAAAACGTCGCTCTGTCAACTCTGGTCATGAGTTAAATGGCACTAAGGCTTGCATCTCGCTGCCGCTGACATGAAAATGAGAAGCATTAACTTTATTAATAACAGGACGCTATTGTGAGACTCCCCGCCTTTTATCGTTGGCTGCTTTTAGTGGTTGGTTTATCAATTTCAGGAATATCCTTAGCCCAGGACGCCGGTTGGCCCCGGCAAATTCAGGACAGCCGCGGCGTTCATACTCTGGACCACAAACCCGCGCGTATCGTCTCTACCAGCGTGACGTTGACAGGCTCGCTGCTGGCGATTGATGCGCCCGTCGTCGCCAGCGGAGCCACTACGCCGAATAACCGCTTTGCCGACGATCAAGGGTTTATGCGCCAGTGGAGCGACGTAGCAAAGGCTCGCCATGTCACCCGGCTGTACATCGGCGAACCGAATGCCGAAACGGTCGCCGCGCAAATGCCGGATCTCATTTTGATTAGCGCCACCGGCGGCGACTCCGCGCTGGCGCTTTACGATCAGCTCTCCGCTATCGCGCCGACGCTCGTCATCAATTATGACGATAAAAGCTGGCAGAGTTTGCTCACGCAGCTTGGCGAGATCACCGGTCAGGAGAAACAGGCCGCCGCGCGAATAGCGGAATTTGAGGCGCAACTGACGACGGTTAAACAGCGAATCGCCCTGCCGCCGCAGCCGGTTAGCGCGCTGGTGTATACTCCTGCCGCGCATAGCGCCAATCTGTGGACGCCAGAATCAGCACAAGGCAAGCTATTGACGCAGTTAGGCTTTACGCTGGCGACATTGCCCCAAGGGCTGCAAACCAGCAAAAGCCAGGGTAAGCGCCACGATATCATTCAGCTTGGCGGTGAAAATCTGGCCGCCGGGTTAAACGGCGAATCTCTTTTCCTGTTTGCCGGCGACAACAACGATGTTGCGGCCCTTTACGCCAATCCGCTGCTGGCGCACCTGCCAGCGGTGCAAAATAAGCGCGTCTATGCCCTGGGTACGGAGACGTTCCGTCTGGATTATTACAGCGCAACGTTGCTGCTTAACCGACTGGCCGCCCTGTTTTAGCCTTATCGGAGTCTTATCCGACTGACCAGACAGATTTGGTCAGTCGGATAAACGCGTCTTCATCAGCCAGCATCGCTAACCGGCGGCGTCTGGCGAAAACGGCGTAGCTCGCCCAGCACTAACAGCAGCAGCAAACCGATAATCACCAGCCCGAATCCACTCACGCTCGCGGAAGCGACCGGCGTCATCATTGCGCCAAGACCGCCTAACAGCGCCGCGCCGATAGCGTCTCCCGTGACGTTTTGCGCGGTCCACAGGCCGTTCATTCGCCCCAACATATTTTCCGGCGTCTGGGTTTGCAGCAGGGTGTATTGTAATAACGAACTGATGGCGCTAAGCCAGCCAAACAGCGCCAGACAGATAACACCTGCGATCCAGACCGGCATGATGGCGAACACCCCCACCGCCAGAAAAGAACCGACTGTCGAAACCAGCATAATGAGCCCCGGACGAACGCTATGCGCCAGTTGTCCGCTGGTCAGCGCGCCAATGGCCGCCCCCAGCGGAATTGCCGCATACAGCAAACCGATTTGCGCCGCCGACATTTGCCAGCTCATCGCCAGCGCCGGATAGAGGACGCGTACCGCGCTTGCCATCGTCACCAGGCCGCCAAGCAGCGCAATACCGCCGATAAGCGGACTGGCGAGCAAAAAACGAAATGCCGCCAGTAACGCGATAAATGGATTTTCCCGCGGCTGCGGAGGAACAGGCAGTCGCGGCAGCGTCAGTAACGGCAATAGCGTAATAAACGTCCCGGCGGCCGCCAGCCCATAGTTCCAGGCTACGCCGCCGCTGGCAAGCAATATGCCCCCCAACATCGGCGAAATAACCGATCCCAGACGTACCGTCAGCATGGTAATCGCGCCGGCCTGCATCAGATTTTCTCTTCCGACCAGCGCTGGCGTCGCCGCCAGTAACGCGGTCACGCCCAGAGACGCGAAAAAGCCGTCCCACAGGCCAAGGAGATATATCGTCAGCAATGAGGGTTCCGGCAGCAGCGCGTTCACGCACAGGCCAATAAAGCCAATACCGCAAGTACCGCGCGCCAGCAGAATCACCTTTTTACGTTCGTAGCGATCGGCCAGCACACCGCCCACCATTAAGCCAATAAACATGGCGCCGCCGGTTAACGTTACCGACAGCCCTACCTGCCAGGTGGAGTGCGTCATCATTTGGATCTGTACCGGAACCGCCACGCCAAGCAGCCCCAGCGAGACAATAGAGATAAAACGGGCCAGAAATACTGCGCGAAATGCAGGGTGCGTCTTCAACAGGCTGAGATTGAGCAGCCAGGATTGTCGATTCATTACAACGCCTTAATGCGAGTTTTTTTAAATATCCATTCAATGGCTGCACATGCTAACATAACCAAATAAGATAGATAACGATAATTACTATCATTATCAGGGAAGTTACTATGTCATGCTCGTTTTCCGTGACGCGCGCGTTTGCCGTGCCCGGATTGTTGTTATTACTGAGTCTCGCCGCGGTTTTAAGCCTGGTCATTGGCGCGAAACCGCTGCCCGCCGCCGTCGTGCTGGAGGCGTTCACCGGCGTGTGCCAAAGCGCCGATTGCACCATCGTCCTGGATGCGCGTTTGCCGCGTACGCTGGCCGGATTACTGGCAGGCGGCGCGTTGGGTCTCGCCGGGGCGCTCATGCAAACACTTACTCGCAACCCGCTCGCCGACCCGGGGATTCTGGGCGTTAACAACGGCGCCAGCTTCGCCATTGTACTGGGCGCGGCGCTGTTTGGTTTCTCCACGCCGCTGGAGCAGCTTTTCATGGCATTTAGCGGCGCGCTTATCGCATCGCTGATTGTCGCCTTCACCGGTAGTCAGGGCGGCGGCCAGTTAAGCCCGGTCCGCCTGACACTGGCGGGCGTGGCGCTTGGCGCGGTACTGGAAGGACTGACCAGCGGCATCGCGCTGTTAAATCCAGAGGTCTATGATCAGCTTCGCTTCTGGCAGGCGGGATCGCTGGACATTCGTAGCCTGCAAACGTTGAAAGTCGCGCTCGCGCCCGTGGTTATCGCTGGGATCGTGGCGCTATTTCTGAGCCGAGCGCTGAACAGCCTGAGCCTCGGCAGCGATACCGCGACGGCGCTGGGGAGTAAAGTGGCGCGCACCCAACTTATCGGTTTACTGGCGATTACCGTCTTGTGCGGCAGCGCAACGGCGCTGGTCGGCCCTATCGCCTTTATTGGTCTGATGATGCCGCATATGGCGCGTTGGCTGGTGGGCGCAGACCACCGCTGGTCGCTGCCGGTAACACTACTGGCCACCCCTGCTCTGCTGCTTTTTGCCGATATTATTGGTCGTCTGTTGGTGCCGGGCGAACTCCGCGTATCGGTTGTCAGTGCGTTTATCGGCGCGCCGGTACTTATCTTTCTGGTACGCCGTAAATCGAACGGAGGCGGCCTGTGATGTTTCTTTCTCGTCGGCTTATCGTAAGTTGCCTGCTTCTGGCGGCTGGCTGCTTCGCCATTGGCTTATGGAGCCTGCAAAGCGGTGCCGTGCCCCTTGAGACCGGGCAGATTATTGCCGCGCTGCTGGGCGACGCGCCGCGTAACATCACCCTTGTCGTAACCGAATGGCGACTACCGCGCGTATTAATGGCGCTACTGATTGGCGCTGCGCTTGGCGTCAGTGGCGCGATTTTTCAGTCGTTGATGCGTAACCCGCTAGGCAGCCCTGATGTGATGGGCTTTAATACCGGCGCCTGGAGCGGCGTACTGGTCGCAATGGTCCTGTTTGGCCAGCATCTTACCGCGATCGCGCTGGCGGCAATGGCGGGCGGTATCGTCACGTCATTGATTGTCTGGCTGCTCGCCTGGCGTAACGGGATTGAAACTTTCCGGCTGATTATCATCGGTATCGGCATCCGCGCGATGTTAGTCGCCTTTAATACCTGGCTTCTGTTGCAGGCGTCGCTGGAAACGGCGCTCACCGCCGGCTTATGGAACGCCGGGTCGCTCAACGGTCTGACATGGGCAAAAACCTGGCCTTCGGCGCCGCTGATTATTGTGATGCTGACAGGCGCCGCGCTGCTGGTGCGTCGTATGCGGCTGCTGGAGATGGGCGATGACAGCGCCTGCGCGCTGGGTGTTAGCGTGGAGCGGTCACGCCTGATGCTGATGCTGGTGGCGGTGTCGCTCACCGCTGCGGCTACGGCACTGGCTGGCCCCATCTCGTTTATTGCCCTTGTCGCGCCGCACATCGCCCGCCGTCTTAGCGGCACAGCGCGCTGGGGATTAACCCAGTCGGCGCTGTGCGGCGCGTTATTACTACTGGCCGCCGATGCGTGCGCGCAGCAACTGTTTATGCCTTATCAGCTTCCAGTGGGCGTGGTCACCGTCAGCCTCGGCGGTATTTACCTTATCGTCTTGTTAATTCAGGAGTCCCGCAAAAAATGACCGAATCCGTAGCCCGTTTGCGCGGCGACCAGTTAACGCTGGGTTATGGCAGCTATACCGTCGCAAAAAACCTTAATGTTTCGATTCCGGACGGCCATTTTACCGCCATCATCGGCCCTAACGGCTGCGGCAAGTCAACGTTGCTACGCACGCTAAGCCGTCTGATGACGCCTGTTGACGGCCATGTCTGGCTGGATGGCGAACAAATACAGCGTTACGCCAGTAAAGAGGTGGCGCGGCGCATCGGATTGTTGGCGCAAAACGCTACCACGCCGGGCGATATCACCGTACAAGAGCTGGTCGCCAGAGGGCGGTATCCGCATCAGCCGTTATTTACCCGCTGGCGTAAGGAAGATGCCGATGCCGTCGCCAGTGCCATGCGTGCAACAGGTATCACCTCACTAGCGGCGCAAAGCGTAGATACTCTGTCCGGCGGCCAACGTCAGCGGGCGTGGATAGCCATGGTGCTGGCGCAGGAAACGTCCATCATGCTGCTGGATGAGCCGACAACGTGGCTGGATATTAGCCATCAAATTGATTTGCTGGAGTTGTTAAGCGATCTCAACCGCGAAAAAGGCTATACGCTCGCCGCCGTCCTGCATGACCTGAATCAGGCCTGCCGATACGCCACGCATTTGATTGCATTACGCGAAGGTAACATTGTTGCACAGGGCGCGCCGAAAGAGATTGTTACCGCTGAGCTTATCGAAAAAATCTATGGGCTGCGCTGTATGATTATCGACGATCCGGTTGCCGGGACGCCGCTGGTGGTACCGCTGGGGCGGCGATAGTCGTCCACACAGATGACAAAGCCGGATATCGCTATCCGGCTTTTCGGGTAAATCAGACTAACCGTTCATCTATCGCCAGCGCGTTTTCCATTTTACGCGAGACCATCGCGTGACGCAGTAATACGCCGCCGCAGGCCATCATACCGCCAATCAACGCCGCCAGGATAATAATGATGGCTTTACCCGGGCCATCTTTTTTCACTGGCAGAGACGGCGACAGTTGATATTTAAACGGGGTAAACTTCACGTCACTCACATTCATTGCCGCCAGTTGTTCAACATGGTATTGACGGTTACGCAAATCACCGTCGATCTCGGCCACGTCCGTTACCCCTTTTTCAATTTCCAGTTTGCGGGAAATACCATCCGCGCCGAGAGAAATAGAAAAATCCGGATCATCTTTTACCGCCTGACCATTGCTGTAAACCGGTCTCTTAATACCGGCGGCGTTGGCGATTTCCAGCGAATAATGAAGACGTTGAATATTGGCATCAAGCTGATTTTTGAGACGCACCCGATCCATCGCCAGCTTTTCCTGCTCATAGCGGGTTTTGATTTCCAGCTGGTTACGAATATTTTCCAGCGTCTCTTTCACGACGATATCGGAGATGTACTGAATATAGCCAGCCAGCACTTTTTGCGCTTCTTCCCGCGTCGGCGCGGTAAAACTCAATGTCCACGACGTGAATAACGACGTTTCATTTTTCTTGCCGACATTACTGTCCACCGCTTTCATTTTTTCGCTCAGCAGGACAATCGCCCGGTGAAGATCCTGCTCGTCTATTTGCGCGCCTTTTAATTGATCCATGACATACGGAGAAGAACGAAGATATTCTTCCAGCAGCGAGGGCGAGCTAAACTTTTTAATAAACAGATTAAATACGCTGCCCCGATCAACGCTTACCTCCATATCCAACACGCGCAGCGCGGTCAACGTTCTCTCCAGCCCCTGCCACTGTACCGACTCCGCCGGTGTGACAATCGCCTGGCTGGTCCATTTTTGCGGCAGCAGAAAGGACAGAAGCAACCCCACGCACGCAAAGGCGAAAACGGTAGCAAGAATACGACGTTTCGCCTGCCATAACACCTCTATAAGGCTAAACAAATCGATTTCATGACTGTTGGCGGGCGGCAGTGAGTAACCTGCAAATGACTGATTTTTTTCTTGTTTTACATTAAGAGATGGCATGCCGTATGACCTGAAAACTTTATCCAATGAAAGAACACATTCCTGTCAGAGATTCTAACAGCAAGTCAGAATTATCCGAAACAATCTTTACGCGCCAGTGCCCGAAAAGCTAAATATTCGGAATTAAACTTGCCTGTAGCATGTATCACTTATGTTAAAAGAATTAATAGTTGCAATAAAAAACCCATAATAATTAGTCATTATTATGGGTTTCAGGATTTAATTTGTTAAAGGCAGAAACAACGCCCGTTATTTATTAATAAGTTCGCTGATGATGGGCCCGATAGTTTCAAAAGCGGAGGGAGAAATTATATCTACATGCGCGCACGGCTGGCGATAAATAGCCAAAGACGCTATCCACGGCGACCAGCTCTGTTCAGGCGATACGCCTTCCGGCACCGTTTTATCCGCCACAAAGAGCGTAGCATGTCCATCAAACGGTACGCTATGCGCCGTCGTCAGCAAACGGACAGCATCCGCATAATTGCCTTCAATGGCGGTAAATAAGGCGTCGGAGGCATTTCCCTGCTGAGCGGCGACAAACGCAGCGCGTTCACGTTCAATTTCCGCCAATACGTCCGGATTGAGGCCATTCGCCTCTTTTTCCCGCCAGTTTTGCGTTTCCGGCGGCCAGGTGTCCAGTAACCCCAAAAACGCCACCGTTTCGCCGCGCGCGCGCAACCGGGCGGCGATCCCTTGCGCCAGCGTCCCGCCCAGCGAATAGCCTAATAAATAATAAGGGCCATGCGGCTGCCGGGCGAGCAATGTCGCCAGATGATGTTCACATACCTCATCAAGAGTGGTTGCGGTTTGCATAGGGCCAGCGGGGCGCGGCGACTGAATCCCCATAATCGACCACGACGGGCTGAGATAGCGTGATAATACGCTAAATTGCCAGGCGAACCCCGACGCCGGATGGAAACAAAATAACGTTGGACCATCGCTATCACGCAGCGGCAACAGCGGCCCGAACCCCAGATTGCGCGAGCGTTCGTCATCGTCAGTATCGAGCAGCTTACTTAACTGCGCCACGTCAGACGCCACCATCACCTGCCCCGGCGTCACCTGACGGTTAAACGTCTGACTTAGCTGCGCGGCCAGTTTCATCGCCAGCAGCGAGTGTCCGCCCAGCGCAAAGAAATCACTTTCAACGTCGTTAATCTCACAGCCCAGCAGGCGGGAAAACGCCGCGGCGACAGCAATCTCCGTTGCGGACTGCGGCGCACGCCCTTTCACGCGCGGCGTCAGGTCCGGCAGCGGCAGGGCTTTGCGATCCAGCTTGCCATTAGCGCTAAGCGGCAAACCGGCAAGTTGCAACAACACAACCGGCACCATATGCGCGGGAAGTTTTTGGCGTAATTTTTCCTGCAGCGCCGGTAAATCCAGCGGCAAACCGGAGTGCGACACCAGATAGCCGACCAGTTGCCGGGCATCCCCGCCCGTCGCCGCCGCCTGATTAAAGACGCAGGCATGTGCTACCGCCTGTTCAACATCCGGCAGCGTTTGCATGACGCGGTCAATCTCGCCCAGTTCAATACGTTGCCCCCGAATTTTGAGCTGATCGTCGCTGCGCCCCAGGTACTCCACCGCGCCGGAATCCAGCCAGCGCGCCACATCTCCGGTACGGTACATCCGTTCGCCTGGCGCAAAAGGATCGGCGATAAAACGGCTGGCGGTAAGATCCGGACGCCCCAGATAGCCCTGCGCCAGTTGGATACCGGTAAGATAGAGATCGCCAGCCACGCCCGGCGGCACCGGCTGCATATGCGCATCGAGAATACGTAAACCGGTATTCCAGACGGGATAACCAATCGGGATGCTGTTGCCGTCAACAGCCGCCAGCTCATCGCCACAGGCCGGATACCAGCTCACATCCACCGCGGCCTCCGTTGGCCCGTACAGATTGTGTAGCGGCGCGTTGGTTAACGTCTCCCATTCGCGGCACAGCGCCGTCGGCAGGGCCTCGCCGCTACAGAAAACGCGCGTTAAGGAAGCGCAGCTTTTCCCCGCCGACGCTGGCGTGAGCGAGGCAATAAAGGCCGCCAGCATCGACGGCACAAAATGAGTGGTCGTGACGCCGTATTGCGCAAAGAACCGCTGCATCGCGAGCGGGTCGCGGTGCGCTTCCGGCTCGGCCATCACCAGTTTCGCCCCGGCGATAAACGGCCAGAAAAACTCCCATACTGAGACGTCAAAACTGCACGGCGTTTTTTGCGCTACTACATCATCCGCCGTCAACGGATAGTGAGCCTGCATCCACAGCAGCCGGTTGACTATCGCCGTTTGTCCCACCATCACCCCTTTCGGCCTGCCCGTCGAGCCAGAGGTGAAAATGATGTAAGCGGTATGATGCGGTAACGACAGCCCCAGCGGAGTGGCGTCACTGACCGGTAGCGGTTGGCTATAACACAAATATTCCATCCCCGGAATATCGTGAAAGCGCGCCAGCTGCGCCTGAGTCGTAATTAATAGTTTCGGCTGCGCATCTTCCAGCATCATTCGCAGCCGATCGTCAGGATAACCGGTATCCAGCGGCAGCCAGGCGGCGCCCGCCTCGACAATGCCATGCAGCGCTAAGGTCAGGAAAACCGACCGCGGCAACGCCACCGCCACGCTATCGCCAGGCTGAACGCCGCGTTCCCGCAGCGCGTACGCCAGCGCCACAACCTGTTCGCGCATTTCACGGTAGGTAAAGTGATAATGCGCATCTGCCAACGCGGAAGCCTCTGGCGTTTTTTGCGCCTGCTGCGCCACCAAATCGCTAAGCGTGGCGGCGGGAATCGTTACCGCCGTATTATTAAGGTGTGCTAATTGCGTTTGTTCTTCCGCCAGCAGCATTTGCGCATCGCCGCAGCGCAGCGCCGGGTTATCCGCAAACTGCGTGATAAGCGCCATCAATCGTAAGGCATGGCGGGAGAGCGTGGCATCATCGTAACGCTGTGCATTCGCCAGCAATTCAATATCCAGACCGCCGTTTTCATCCGGAAAAAGCGCCAGTTCAAGATCGTTAACCGGCCCCGTCGCCAGGGTATGGGTTTGCGCCTGTATGCCAGGAAGATCCAGATGATAATCAAACACTTTTATATTGAGCACCGGGCCAAATAGCGGCGTCTCCCCTGCGGCTCGCCCGCTATCGCGTACAATCTGTTCGGCGTCGTAACGCTGGTGGCGGCGCATCTTCTTTAACTGCGCCGCAAGACGCTTCGCCAGCGTTGGCAGATCTTCCGTCGCATGAAGGTTAATCGCCAGCGGCAACACGTTAAGGACAGGCCCGGTCGCCGTTAACGCCGCCGAACCCATCCGCCGCATAAAGATAAATCCGGCGGCATAATCCATACGCCCGCATAATCGTCCCAGCCACAACGTCACCAGCGCCAGGGCAAGATCCGCTCGCGGTATCTCAGGCATGTGCGCCGCCAGTTGGCGAAACGCCCCCGCCGGCGCGTTCAATTTCATACGTAGAATATCCGCGCTCGCCGACCGCCCCGGCAACGGCGCGGCAGACATTGACGCCGGCGGCGGCAGCTCGCGGCGCTGTTGCGCCCAGAAGGCGCCGTCACGCTGCCAGGCCTCGCTCTGGCGATAGCGCTGATATTCCTCGACCACATCCGCAAAGGGGGTAAAAGGCGACTCCGGCGTAGGAGCGTCGCTCTGCCAGGCGCGATAAATCGCCGCAATCTGGCGAGTTATCGCCGGGAAGCTAAAGCCATCCACCAGCAAATGGTGATAGCGCTGATACCAATACCAGCGGGTATCATCAATGCGGATTAACTGGTGAAACGCCAGCGGCTTACCGCTATCTGCGCGCAGGTTTTGCCGTAAATCCGCCTGCATTAACGCCAGCGCCGCGTGATGCGGATCGGGATGGTCGCGTAAATCGGCAATCGGGGGCTCGCCGAAGGTGTGCTCAGGATCTATCCATTGCCAGACCTCGCCGTTCTCTTCGGTAAAACGCATCCGTAGCGTATCCGCCTGTTGCATCCCTACCGCTACCGCTTTTGCCAGCAAGGCGGCATCCAGCTCGCCATTCAGTTCCACATAGTGCGCCACGCTCCAGGCGGAGGGTAAATCAGAGAGTTTTTCCGCCATCCAGATCCCCGGCTGAGCGGCGACTAACGGTAAACGCTGCGTCATTTCGCCTCCTGCTTATCGGCATAATGCGCCGGATTCAGTGTTGTCCAGCGCGTATTAAGCCACTGCTGGCACGCGTCCTGCGATTGCGGTTCGCATACCACGTCCCAGCCTGCGGGAAGCGTGCACGCCGCTGGCCAAAGGCTGAATTGACGCTGCGCATTTTGCAGGATGTAAAACTGTCCCTGCGGATTATCAAAGGGATTACTGAATTCCATACTCAACTCCTGTCATGGACATGTGCCCGGTTAAAGCGTGTCGATAAGCGGCTGCCAAAGCAGCATCAGCCCTTGCGTTAGCCCGCCGCGCCAGCAAAGCGCATCGTGTCCGCCGTCAACCTGACGCCAGAAAATGGACTGCTGCGAAGTATTCAGTTGGGCATAAAGCGCCTGATTCGCCTGAAACACGATCGGCTCACGCACGCCGGCTTCCAGTACGATACGCAGTCCGCGCGCACATAATGCGCCGGTTTTCAGCCGGGTAATGACTTCCCCCTCCGGCGGGGTGATGCGATGAGGCCACCAGAACGATCCTGACTGGCTTAGTACACAGCCAAAACGCGTCGGCCAGTTCAGGCCGGCATACAGCGCCGACAGGCCGCCAAAGCTCTGTCCGGCGACCACCGTTCGCCCGGCATCATCGCTAAAAGGCGTCACGGCTCTGACTTGCGGCAACAGTTCCTGCTGCACTGCCAGCCAGAAGTCGGCATTGCAGGTCAACTCCTGGCTGCGGTGGTGAGTATCAATCGCGTCAATCAGCAGATAGACGGCACCGGGAAGCAGGCGTTGATGAGTCAGCGAGGCAAGCGCGGGCCAGACGGGCATATTTTCCGCCCAGAATTGACCGTCCAGCAGAATAGCCAACGGTCTTTCCTCCGGCGCCTCGTCTCCGGTCGTCAATATCCATACGCGGCGGGAGTTACCCAGACGTGCGCTATGCCACTGCATCATCAAAGGCGGCGAGTACGGCGTTTCAGGACGATCCCATCCCGGCTGAAGGGGCGCATCCGGCATTTCCAGCGCTGAAACCGCATGACCACGTCCTCCCCGCCAGCTTTGCGAATTAAGCGGGTCGGCAATCGCCTGCGGTAATAGCTGTCGCCAGCCTTCACGCAGTGCGTTCCGATCGGGCGTTTCGCCCGGCGCAAAAGCGGCAAAAACGTCATCGCGTTCGGTAGGAATAAAACAGTAGCTGCCGCGCCAGTTAGCGCTAAGCGCCGTACTCCAGCGCCAGACATCCGTTCCGGCAATACGCGCCATCGTCTGAGGCTGCGCGTTTTGATGATGATCGGTTACGCCAGTGATGTAGACCCAGACACGCCGTATCGGGGAGTGTGTTTCGTTTCCCTGCGGGTCGCGCCACCAAAAAGTGACCCGATAATTTCCGTCTTTTTCCCGTATCCATTCCGGCCCGGTTTTCGTCCTCCACCAGGCCTCACTTCCCGTTGCCAGCGCCTCTTTCATTATAACCCTGTGTTTATTATGAATTTTGTATATAAAAGGTGAAATATATTGATAATATTATTGATAACTATTTGCATTTGCAATAGCGTATTGTCGCGCTATGGGACGCGCGAACACAATTTCACCACCCGGCCAATGCCTTTGACGGGCGCTTTGGCTTATGTGGCTAAAGAAAAGCAGGATATACAATGAACAAGAAGATTCATTCCCTGACCTTACTGGTCAATTTAGGGATTTACGGGGCCGCTCTGCCCGTGATGGCGGAAGAAAAAACCGATAGCGCTGCGCTCACCAATGAAGACACCATCGTGGTGACCGCTGCCCAGCAAAACCTACAGGCGCCAGGCGTATCCACCATCACCGCCGATGAGATCCGCAAAAATCCGCCCGCGCGCGACGTGTCAGAAATCATCCGCACCATGCCGGGCGTGAACCTGACCGGCAACTCCACCAGCGGTCAGCGCGGGAATAACCGCCAAATCGATATTCGCGGCATGGGGCCGGAAAACACCCTCATCCTGATAGACGGTAAACCCGTCACCAGCCGTAACTCGGTGCGCCTGGGCTGGCGCGGCGAACGCGATACCCGCGGCGATACCGCGTGGGTGCCGCCGGAGATGATCGAACGCATTGAAGTGCTGCGTGGCCCTGCCGCCGCACGCTACGGTAACGGCGCGGCGGGTGGCGTGGTCAATATCATTACCAAAAAAGGCGGTAGCGAGTGGCACGGTTCCTGGAATACCTATTTCAACGCGCCGGAACATAAAGACGAAGGCGCGACCAAACGCACTAACTTTAGCCTGAACGGCCCGCTGGGCGGGGATTTCAGCTTCCGTCTGTATGGCAACCTCGACAAAACGCAGGCGGATGCGCGTAATATTAACCAGGGGCATCAGTCTGAACGTACCGGGAGTTACGCCGACACGCTACCGGCAGGACGCGAGGGGGTCATTAACAAAGATATCAACGGTGTGGTTCGTTGGGATTTTGCTCCGCTTCAGTCTCTGGAGCTGGAGGCCGGTTACAGTCGCCAGGGCAACCTCTATGCCGGCGATACTCAGAACACCAATACGAACCAACTGGTGAAAGATAATTACGGAAAAGAGACGAACCGCCTCTATCGGCAGAACTACTCACTGACCTGGAACGGCGGCTGGAATAATGGCGTAACCACCAGTAACTGGGTGCAATACGAACATACCCGTAACTCCCGGATGCCGGAAGGCCTGGCAGGCGGCACCGAAGGAATTTTCGATCCCAAAGCATCGCAAAAATATGCCGATGCCGATTTGAATGACGTCACCCTACACAGCGAAGTGAGCCTTCCTTTCGATCTGCTGGTCAATCAAAACCTGACGCTGGGTACTGAATGGGCCCAACAGCGTATGAAAGACGAGCTCTCCAACTCGCAAACCTTTATGGGGGGAAATATCCCGGGTTACAGCAGTACCAATCGTAGCCCCTATTCAAAAGCGGAAATTTTCTCTCTGTTTGCTGAAAACAACATGGAACTGACCGACAGCACCATGCTGACGCCGGGGCTACGTTTCGATCATCACAGTATTGTGGGGGATAACTGGAGCCCGTCGCTGAACCTGTCGCAAGGTCTGGGGGATGACTTTACCCTGAAAATGGGGATCGCCCGCGCTTATAAAGCCCCGAGTCTGTACCAGACTAACCCAAACTATATTTTGTACAGTAAAGGTCAGGGTTGCTACGCGACTGGCGCGGGTACCGGCATCGGCTGCTATATGATGGGTAACGATGATCTGAAAGCCGAAACCAGCATCAATAAAGAGATCGGTCTGGAATTTAAACGCGATGGCTGGCTGGCCGGCGTCACCTGGTTCCGCAATGATTACCGCAATAAGATTGAAGCGGGTACGGTGCCGTTGCAGCGTATCAACAACGGCAAAACGGATGTTTATCAGTGGGAGAACGTGCCGAAAGCGGTCGTTGAAGGTCTGGAAGGCACGTTAAACGTACCGGTTAGCGACACCGTCAACTGGACGAATAACGTTACGTATATGCTGCAGAGTAAAAACAAAGAGACCGGCGAACGCCTGTCGATTATTCCACAGTACACGCTTAACTCAACCCTGAGCTGGCAGGTACGTCAGGACGTTTCTCTGCAATCGACCTTCACCTGGTACGGCAAACAAGAGCCGAAGAAATATGATTATCAGGGTAACCCCGTTACCGGAACAGATAAGCAAGCGGTCAGCCCATACAGTATTGTTGGCCTGAGCGCGACCTGGGACGTGACCAAAAATGTCAGCCTGACCGGTGGCGTGGATAACCTCTTTGACAAACGTCTGTGGCGTGAAGGTAACGCGCAAACCGTCAGGGATACGCAAACTGGCGCTTATATGGCGGGCGCTGGCGCGTACACCTATAACGAACCGGGGCGTACGTGGTATATGAGCATTAATACCCATTTCTGATGGCAACCTTCCCTCCCTCATTCGGGGAGGGAATTGGCAAAAACGATGCTGACATCTCATTTTCCCCTTCCCTTTGCCGGACACAGGCTGCATATCGTCGACTTTGATGCGAGCAGCTTTCACGAACACGACCTGCTATGGCTTCCTCATCACGATCGGCTCCGGTCTGCCGGACGCAAGCGTAAAGCTGAACATCTGGCAGGCCGCATCGCCGCCGTTCATGCGCTACGCGAGGTGGGCGTCAGGACAGTGCCCGGTATTGGCGACAAGCGACAGCCGCTATGGCCGGACGGCCTATTTGGCAGCATCAGCCACTGTGCGACAACGGCGCTGGCCGTCATATCCCGACAGCGTATTGGCATTGATATAGAAAAAATCATGAGTCAACACACGGCGACAGAGCTGGCGCCGTCCATTATTGATAGCGATGAGCGCCAAATTCTCCAGGCGAGCTCGCTCCCTTTTCCGCTTGCCCTGACGCTGGCTTTCTCCGCCAAGGAGAGCGTTTATAAAGCCTTTTCAGACCGCGTCACGCTCCCGGGATTCAATAGCGCAAAAGTTACCTCGCTTACTGCCACGCACATCTCGTTACATCTGCTGCCAGCCTTTGCCGCCACGATGGCTGAACGTACCGTCCGTACAGAATGGTTTCAACGTGACAATAGCGTTATTACTCTTGTTTCTGCAATAACGCGCGTTCCCCACGACAGGAGCGCTCCCGCTTCTATACTTAGCGCAATACCCCGATAAATGAGATCGCTATGGCGCTGAATGATTTTCACGTTTCTGAACCTTATACGCTTGGTATTGAGCTGGAGATGCAGGTGATCAATCCACCTGGCTACGATTTAAGCCAGGACTCTTCTACGCTGATCGACACCGTTAAGCCCCAACTTACTGCGGGAGAAATTAAGCACGATATCACCGAAAGTATGCTGGAGATGGCCACGGGCGTCTGCCGCGATATTGACCAGGCGGCGGCCCAACTTTCTGCCATGCAGCACGTTATTTTACAGGCGGCGTCGGAACACCATCTCGGCATTTGCGGCGGCGGTACGCACCCTTTTCAAAAATGGCAGCGTCAGGAGGTCTGTGATAATGAGCGCTATCAACGCACGCTGGAAAATTTCGGCTACTTAATTCAACAGGCGACGGTTTTCGGCCAGCATGTCCACGTCGGCTGCGCGAACGGCGACGATGCGATTTATCTTTTACACGGGCTGTCGCATTTTGTGCCGCACTTTATTGCGCTCTCCGCCGCGTCTCCCTATATGCAAGGATCTGACACCCGTTTTGCCTGCGCGCGCCTGAATATTTTTTCCGCTTTTCCCGATAACGGTCCCATGCCGTGGGTCAGTAACTGGCAAGAGTTTGCCGGACTATTTCGCCGTCTGTCTTACACCACGATGATCGACAGCATCAAAGATTTGCACTGGGATATCCGCCCCAGCCCGGCCTTTGGCACGGTAGAAGTTCGGGTGATGGATACGCCGCTCACCCTTGATCATGCCATCAATATGGCAGGGTTGATTCAGGCGACCGCGCACTGGCTGCTGACCGAGCGTCCCTTTAAACCGCAGGAACAAGACTATCTGTTATATAAATTCAACCGTTTTCAGGCTTGCCGCTATGGTCTGGAGGGCGTGCTAACCGATGCCTATACCGGCGACCGCCGTCGCCTGGCAGATGATACGCTGCGTCTGCTGGACAACGTTACCCCCTCTGCGCGCAAGCTGGGCGCCGACAGCGCCATTGACGCGCTACGTCTGCAGGTGAAAAAAGGCGGTAACGAAGCGCAATATATGCGGGAGTTTATTGCCGACGGCGGATCGCTGATAGGCCTGGTACAAAAACATTGTGAAATCTGGGCGGGACAATAGACAGCATATTTGCCTTACCAGGCGATATCCCGGACAATGGCGTTTTAACTTACGTTTAACAAAGCCATGAAACACCCGCTTGAATCATTGATGACCGCTGCCGGTATTTTGCTGATGGCGTTGCTCTCCAGCCTGCTGCTGCCCGCCCCTTCGCTCGGCCTTGCGCTGGCGCAAAAACTGGTCGGGATCTTTCATCTTATGGATCTCAACCAGCTTTATACTTTGTTGTTTTGTTTATGGTTTCTGTTGCTCGGCGCGCTGGAATATTATGTTATTCGCTTTATCTGGCGGCGCTGGTTTTCGCTGGCCGATTAAACATTTCAATGCGTACGGCCATGCTTTTCTTTACGATAAGCGCCTGGCGGCAGGTTGAACGTGCGGGTAAAAATGCGCGTAAAGGTTTGCTGCGAATCAAAACCATACTTGAGACAAATATCATACACCTTCTGGTCGGTGTCGCGCAGGTCGCGCGCCGCCAATTTTAGCTTCCGTTCACGCACGTAGCGCCCCAGACTCTCCCCTTTGTACTGCATAAAAAGGCGCTGCAGGTGCCACTTGGAATACCCCGCATGACGGGCAATATCATCAATACGTAACGGCTGATTCAAATTATCATCAATCCACTCGACAATCGTGTCGATAACCTGAGCGGAAATGGTCATCGTGCTCTCCCCTCTATCAAACTCGTCAGCGGCTCCCGCACCGCACATTTACGGCAACAGCAATAAGCATAGTAATAACCACACAAATTGTGAGACGGCTTATCGCATGGCCTGCAATAGGCTTTTCTACCACTTCATGCGGCAGCCCTTGATTATGAGTGAGTAAGCACTCATTATAGAAAGCAAAGATACGCCGTCAAGGTACTTTTCAAAGGTTGACATTCACCGTTGCGACGCGACAACGGGCATGATTCAATCATGTTTTTCCAGACATAAGGGTAACGTGTAGTGGCTCGTCCGAAGAGTGAAGACAAAAAACAAGCATTACTGGAAGCGGCAACCCAGGCGATAGCGCAATCCGGTATCGCCGCCTCAACGGCGGTGATTGCGCGTAACGCAGGTGTTGCAGAAGGAACATTGTTTCGCTATTTCGCGACCAAAGATGAGCTGATTAACACGTTGTATTTGCATTTAAAGCAGGATCTCTGCCAGTCAATGATAATGGAGCTGGATCGATCCATTACCGATGCCAAAATGATGACTCGTTTTATCTGGAACAGTTACATCAGTTGGGGTCTGAACCATCCCGCGCGCCATCGGGCGATCCGTCAACTGGCCGTCAGCGAAAAGCTCACCAAAGAGACGGAACAACGGGCCGACGATATGTTCCCCGAATTGCGCGATTTATGTCATCGTTCCGTTTTGATGGTATTTATGTCGGATGAGTACCGCGCCTTCGGCGACGGCCTTTTTCTGGCGCTGGCTGAAACAACAATGGATTTCGCCGCGCGCGATCCCGCTCGCGCTGGCGAATATATTGCGCTGGGATTCGAAGCCATGTGGCGCGCGCTGACTCGCGAGGAGCAATAATGGACGGTCAAACACTGCACGCCTGGGCAAAACGCTTTGCGCTGGAACTGCCTTTTACCGAACACTGCTGGCCTTTCGGCCCACAGTACGATGTGTTTAAAGTCGGCGGCAAAATATTCATGCTGTTCACTGAACATCACTGCCGTCCAGTGGTAAACCTGAAGTCGGATCCCCAAAAATCCCTGGTAAATCAACAAATTTACCCCAGCATTGCGCCAGGCTATCACATGAATAAGAAACACTGGATTTCAGTCTATGCGGGCGAGGATATCACCGTCTCGCTACTCAACGATTTGATAAATGACTCATGGAATCTGGTTGTAGACGGGCTGCCTAAAAGAGAGCAACTGCGCCTGCGACCGCGCTGATGCAATAACCGTTTCCGCATTTTCCTCCCTTATCTTTTTACCGATAACCCGGTACCCTGCTGATACAAAAGGGTACTAAACCAACCAGGAGCATTTATGGATATCGTTTCTGTCGCCTTACAGCGCTACTCCACTAAGGCGTTCGATCCCAGCAAAAAACTGACCGCCGAAGAAGCGGATAAAGTAAAAACACTACTACAGTACAGCCCCTCCAGCACCAATTCACAGCCGTGGCACTTTATTGTCGCCAGTACGGAAGAGGGCAAAGCGCGCGTAGCAAAATCCGCCGCCGGAAACTACACGTTCAACGAACGCAAAATGCTGGACGCCTCCCATGTCGTCGTGTTCTGCGCAAAAACCGCAATGGATGACGCATGGCTTGAGCGCGTCGTCGATCAGGAAGATGCCGATGGCCGTTTCGCTACGCCGGAAGCTAAAGCGGCAAATGATAAAGGTCGCCGCTTTTTCGCCGATATGCACCGCGTCTCGCTGAAAGATGACCACCAGTGGATGGCGAAACAGGTTTATCTGAACGTCGGCAACTTTCTGCTGGGCGTTGCCGCGATGGGTCTCGACGCCGTCCCCATTGAAGGTTTCGACGCCGAGGTGCTCGACGCTGAATTTGGTCTGAAAGAAAAAGGCTATACCAGTCTGGTCGTGGTGCCGGTCGGCCATCATAGCGTCGAGGATTTCAACGCCGGGCTGCCGAAATCACGTCTGCCGCTTGAAACCACACTGACGGAAGTCTAATCCCCTGCCTAAGCCGGACGCCCGTCCGGCTTTTTTCACCTTTCTGCCAGGTTCCCCAATGCTCAATGGCGCGAAGTGCCAGGTTTTACATCGCTAGTGTTAACTTCCTTTTTCAACCTATTGAAAATAAATAATATTTAAAACTGGCACGCCGTTTGCCATATCTGGATACCCCCTATCTGGATGAAGGAGAAAACGGCGTGACACCGGTTGCGCCTACGATGGCGATATTGTCACCACGGGTTTGGCCCTCCCTGGCGTGTCATCAAAATCGGGCGCTAAACCCAACGTTATAACGGGTTTGATTGCCATCGCTTAACCCTGCCGTTTGCGACAGCCCGGCGAAAGCGGACACAGTTGCCGACAGCGGAAAATCTGCGCCAATCGCGATATCAACCCAGTTTTTATCCTGCGTTTTTCCGTCGCGGCTAAACGTCAGCGCGGTCGATTTAAGGCCGCCGTTCGCCACATACGTATCATCGCCAAACTGACGGCGATAATTAATCTGCGCCCAGGAGTGAATGATGCTGTGGCGAAGATCCAGACGCCAGCCAGCGCCACCCACCTGCGAATGGGCGTTTTGGTCACCAAAACGCATTGATGTACTGGTATTGAGCTTCTCGCTATAGCCATTAACGTGGCTGTAATCCCATGCATATTGCAGCATCGGTCCGGTCGTTAACCACGGCATCATGACAAAATCATAACCACTGGTTAACCTCGCGCCCCACAGCTGCCCGTTGGTTTCGCCCTCTTCCACCCGTCTTAGCGCACCGAGCGTGATACTGCGCTGAATGTTACTGAATTTAGCGGACAGGTAGTGTAAATCGCTATCCAGCCACGCCTGACCGGCGCGTAAATGGCTGAATACGGCGGCCTGAAAACCGCGGGCGTCATAACGATAATTATCGTCAGGATGTTGCTTATCCAGAGAACCGGCTATCAGCCCTCCCAGCAGTACCTGCTCGTTAAGCTGATAATCGACGCCAACCGTCAGATTATTATGATTACCGTTCCCGTCGGCCTCATTATTATCATAACGTTGATATCCCCCGCTGTATCCACCGAACATGCCCAGTGAACCAACAGAATTTTCCCCCTGGCGAAGCTGCTGATAACGGCTGTCAAGCGTGGTACGACTGCCTTGCGCCATCGACTGAACGCTTTGGTTCAGGTATGTCGCCTGTACCGGCGCGGCAATGATCGACTGGATATATTGCGCAATAATGGTATGGACCTGCGGACCGGGATGTAAATGATCGGCAAACAGATAGTCCTGCGACGCATTAAATCCAGGCATTGCCGAGGAGCACGCTGAAGCGGATACGCCCGGCGGGCAGGCCATACCTACGGTATTTGTCAGACCAAACGCCTGCGGGTTGGCAAGAATTTCCTTAAAGAGGCCGTTGATATCGGCACGGGCTATATTGCCGCCGTGTTGCTCCAGCCCCTTCTCTTCCATCTGATTATAGTAATCGGTCAGAGCTGACGCCTGCCCTGCCGCCTTTTCATAGCCCGCCAGCAGTTGCTCAACGAGCAGTTGCTGAATAAACGGATTGCTACTTACCGTTGCAGCCGCCGCCAGCAACGCCTTGCGGATCGCCTGTTGCCGACTGGCGAAATCGGGCGTAGCTCCCTCCGCCAGCGCATCTAACGCCGCTTTTAGCGCCGGGGGCGCCGCTGCGCCCAGCCCGGCGGTGATTACCGCCTCCAGAAGCATTGGCGTCGCACTAATATCCGGTACGTTTGGCACCACGACCAGCCCGGCGCCGGCATCCAGTAACAGCCCTACCTGCGCCGCCGCGCTAGTGGCGCTATTACCGGCTATTTGCTGTGCCATGGTTGGTTGCGCGATGGCCGCCGCCAGATCGTTTCCGCCGACCCAGTGAATATACAAACCGTTGTGGTCGGCTTTTCCCCCCGTTTTGGCAAGCCACTGCCGTACCTGATCGGCGGTATTATCCTGCGGGTTTAATTCCGGGGTCGCCGTCGCGCCGCCGGCGGCATAATTAGAGCCGCCATTGCTGGAAGGGCTTAATGCCAGCCCATATAGTTCGGCCAACTGTTCGTCGTAGAGCTTATTTTGACCACTATCCCAGGTCCAGCGACCGTTATTTCCGGTATCGCTAAGGCTATCGCCGATCACCGTAAGAGAGTCAAACGCACAGGCAGATAATGGCGCGGCCAGCGCCAGCGAGAGTATGCCGTATTTTAGCAGGGTACGCTTTTGGGTCATCCGATGTTCCTTAATGTTATTGTTGATAGGTACGACGGTGCTAATCATTATCCGACAGAGATATTGCAATCGTTTTAAACATTCTGGTTAAAAAGTTTTCATTCATTGTTGACGGACTGGCGCCTGTTCAAAAAGAGGGAACCGCGTAAAATAACGACGTTTATAGGGCGCTGGTTAAAATATAGCGTATGGATAACCCCAGAAGCGCTTTTACCCGTCTGTTGCTGATTATGCCTGAAGCGCGAGCGTCCTGATTTGCATAAATGCCATTCAGCAGTCATCATAGGCTGCTGTTTATAAAGGAGAGATTATGCAGGAATTGATATCCCGGGTAGAAGATTTAGCGGGAATTGAAATGAATCACACCACGTCGCTGGTGGTGATATTTGGTATTATTTTTCTGACAGCAGTTGTCGTGCATATTATTTTGCACTGGATAGTACTGCGCGCTTTCGAAAAACGTGCCAACGCCAGTTCCCGCCTGTGGCTGCAAATTATTACCCAGAATAAATTATTCCATCGGCTGGCTTTTACGCTGCAAGGCATCATTGTCAATATTCAGGCCGCGCTCTGGCTACAAAAAGGCAGTGAGGCTGCGGATATCCTGACGACCTGCGCGCAGTTATGGATTATGACCTACGCCCTGCTGTCGTTATTTTCTCTGCTGGACGTGATTTTCAATCTATCGCAAAAATGGCCCGCCGCCTCTCAGTTGCCGCTAAAAGGAATATTTCAGGGCATTAAGCTCATCGGCGCAATTATCGTCGGCATTCTGATGATCTCACTGCTGATTGGCCAGTCACCAGCAATTTTAATCAGCGGGCTTGGCGCGATGGCCGCGGTATTAATGCTGGTCTTTAAAGACCCGATTCTTGGCCTGGTTGCCGGTATACAGCTTTCCGCCAACGATATGCTCAAACTGGGCGACTGGCTGGAGATGCCAAAATATGGCGCAGATGGCGCGGTCATTGATATTGGCTTAACCACGGTAAAAGTACGCAACTGGGATAATACCATCACCACCATTCCCACCTGGTCGCTGGTTTCCGACTCGTTCAAAAACTGGAGCGGCATGTCTGCGTCCGGCGGACGCCGGATTAAACGCAGCATTAATATTGACGCGACCAGTATCCATTTTCTGGATGATGATGAAAAACAGCGGCTGTTAACCGCGCAACTGTTAAAGCCGTATCTTACCAGCCGTCATCAGGAAATCGATGAATGGAATAAACAACTGGATGCGCCGGAATCAGCCTTAAATCACCGCCGAATGACCAATATCGGGACATTTCGCGCCTATCTGAACGAATATTTACGCCACCATCCGCGCATCCGTAAAGACATGACGCTGATGGTACGCCAACTGGCGCCTGACGATCATGGTTTGCCGATAGAGATCTACGCCTTTACCAATACCGTCGTGTGGCTGGAATATGAGAGCATCCAGGCCGATATTTTCGACCATATTTTTGCCGTGGTGGAAGAGTTCGGCTTGCGTATTCATCAGACGCCGACCGGCAGCGATATTCGCGCGCTGTCAGGGACATTGCGCCATTAATGGATTGCCCGATCGCATGAGCATGGGATCGGGCAAAAAAGTTAATGAGCCTTACGGCGCAAAACTGTAAACGCGATAAACAGGAATACAATCCATACCGGCAGCAAAATCGCCGACAATCGCATATCGTCCATCGTACACATTAACACCAGGATCAGCGCCAGAAACGCAATGCACAAATAGTTTCCGGCGGGATAGAACAGCGCCTTAAATTGCGTCTCGCGCCCTTTACGACGCATCGCCGCGCGAAAACGTAAATGCGCGAGACAGATCATTATCCAGTTTAGCAATAGCGTCGCGACAACCAGCGCCATCAACAGGCTAAACGCTTTTTGCGGCAACAGATAGTTGATCAGCACCACCAGCGAGGTAATCGCTCCGGAAAGTATCAGCGAGTTCACCGGTACGCCGCGATGGCTGACGCGGGTTAAAAATTTCGGCGCGTTGCCTTGTACGGACAGGCCGAACAGCATTCGGCTATTCGAATAAACGCCGCTGTTATATACCGAAAGCGACGCGACCAGAATAACGAAATTCAGCGCCGAAGCCACCACATTACTGTCCAGGTTATGGAAGATCATCACAAAAGGGCTGCTATTGGATTTCACCTCTACCCACGGATAGAGCGCCAGCAACACCACCAGCGAACCGATGTAGAACAGCAAAATACGGTATACCACCTGATTCACCGCTTTCGGGATGCTTTTTTGCGGATCGCGCGCTTCCGCCGCAGTAATGCCGATCAGCTCCAGTCCGCCAAAAGAAAACATAATCACCGCCAGCGACAGAAGCAAACCATGCCAACCGGTAGCGAAGAAACCGTTATAACGCCAGAGGTTATCAATGCTGGCATGTTCGCCGCCGTGGCCGGAGAACAGCAGCCACAGACCAAAACCTATCATGCCGATAATCGCCAGCACTTTAATCAGCGCGAACCAGAATTCCGTTTCGCCATACAGACGAACGTTCACCAGATTCACGGCATTAATGATAATAAAAAACGCCGCCGCCCATACCCATGTTGGTACGTCAGGCAGCCAGTACTGCATATAGATGCCCGCCGCGGTCAACTCCGCCATCCCGACCAGCACAAACATGACCCAATAGTTCCAGCCCGACAAAAAGCCCGCAAACGGCCCCCAATATTTCCAGGCGAAGTGGGCAAACGATCCGGAAACCGGCTCTTCCACGACCATTTCACCCAACTGGCGCATAATGAGAAAAGCGATAATCCCGGCAACGCCATAGCCCAACAAAACAGCCGGCCCCGCCATTTGAATCGCCGGGCCGATGCCCAGAAACAGTCCGGTGCCAATGGCGCCGCCCAGCGCAATTAGCTGAATATGGCGGTTTTGCAACCCCCGCTGAAGCGTCGGTTCATTCTTCGACGCGGCATCCGACACGCTGGCGCCGGATGCAGTTGACGCGTTTTTCACGTCCTACCCCTGTATCGTTTTTATTGAGGGGCACCTTTTAACATTTCGCTCTCGCTGCCGCAAGGCGCAATCGTTTGTCAAGGCTCAACTCCGGACGTTAACGTTATCGTGTAAAAAAAGATGTCGCGGGGAGTAAAAAGAAAAGAGTGCGCGCCGATATAGAACGTTACGGGTGACAGACGCCGAGTATAAAATATGTGAATAACTCTGGACGAAAAGTACGACACCCTACAGAATACATTTAGTATTTTTTCAGTATTTTCAAAAAGGTGAATCAGACCTGGTATCTGTTATCCGTTTTTGAGCCACGCCAGGCATCAACGTCATGAATAAGATCATCAAACGTTTAGAGATCATCAAAAGCGCCATCGAACTTGAGGACGAAGAGATTATCCGTCAGCAGCTCATCTACCTGAAAAATGAGCCGCAGGATGCCGTAATCAGCGCGATTGCCCAGGCGATTGAAGCTCGTCGATTCAGTGACGCCATGCAAGAGATCGCCGCCTGGCTACAGGCTCAACGGGCGCTCTCGACGTGGCAAGATCCCTCTATTGCCGCCAGTAAGCTGGAGCTGAAAGCGCTTGAAGCCCAACTTCGCGATCTGATTGACAAACGAAATGCGCGGGTACAAATCCTCGACGATTTCAACGACCTCTATCATCTGCGTCTCGGGCCGTTGATGAGCCGTATTCTGGAGTTGCGTAAACAGCTCGCGGTGAGTATGCAGCGTAAGCAAGAAGCCGAAATAAAACGCCGGGAAAAGGATTATCAATCCTGCCTGCAATTTATTTCCCAGGCCGTGGATCAACTGGCAACGCTAAAACAGCAGTGGACAGGATTGAATGCCGCCTCGCGCGAAGCGGTGGGCATCCGTCAGCGAATCCAGCAGCAGACGGAGTTAATCACCGCGTTGCTGGCGGAAATTCGCGAGCTGGAAGCAGATTTTTCCCATCAGGACGACAGCGCATTCCGCCAGGCGCAGGAAAATGCGGAACAGGACTATCACCAGTACCGGGAGCAGCAGCAGGAAGCGCAATTCCGCTACGCCCGCGATCAACGTTTGTCGGCTGACGAACGCAGTGAATTAAAACGTTTGTGGCGTCAGGCCAGCCGCCTGTGTCACCCGGATGTGGTCGCCGATGAATTAAAAGAAAAAGCGCACCAGATGATGGTACAACTTAATCAGGCGCGGCAGAATGCCGATCTGGCGGCAATTCGCGCGTTATTGACGCAGCTGCAAAGCGGTCTGGAACCGATGATGGCAAGCGACAGGCTCAATAACCTGGAACATCTGCGCCATAAAATACGCCAGCTCCGCACGCAAATCGACGCGCTGTTGAAAGAGATAACGCAGCTGGAAACGGAAAACGCCTGGCGGCTCGCCTCTTCCGTTGCGGATAAGGAAGCCTATTTCTCCGAGCAGGAACGGGCGCTAACCGAAATTCGCAATACGCTGGAGGCGCAGGTTCAACAGGTGGAACAGGAACTTCTGGCAGGGTAGTCCATCATTCATCAACACATTGTCGGATGGCGCAAGCGCCACCCGACGAATCGCGGCATAAAGAGGGTAAGAGGGTCGCTACTGGCGCTGTAAAAGTAACGAACGGGCGGAGTCCGCCATGATCATCACCGCCCCTGCCAGCATTAACGTATCTTTTAATACCAGCCGCCCGGCGCCCGATAAATACGGGAAACCATAATGCGCATCGCCCAGCGGCATAACCCAGGCCTCCGGCGTGGTGATTAAAAACGACAGCGTGACAAATGGCGTCAGGAATGCCAGCACGCCGCCCGCCAGCCCTAACCAGCGGCTGACAGGGTTAGCCAGTACCAGCACCGCGATAATCAATTCCACCACGCCCAGACCATCCGAAAACGCATACGTATTATTGGCCGTTTGCCAGGCGCGCTCCTCCGGTTTTAGTTCGCCCTCATGCGTCAGATGCTGACGATATTCTTCAGGATGTTCATAGAAAAAAGACATAAACGGGCTGTTCGCCACAAACGGGGTAATACTGTCTGCCTCATAGGGCACAAATTTTAGTAGTCCAATCCAGATAAAAACGATGGCGATACTCAGGCGAATTAATGTTAATCCAAGCCGATCCCCCTGACTTAACAGACGAAGATATTTATCCATCTCAGGCTCTCCTTATTTATATAATATCGCAGTGGCGTAACCCGTATTATCAATACGCATTGACGTAATTTTCCATGACGACGCCTGTTTACTTTGCGCCAGTCTGGCAATAGCGTCTTCAAGCATTGACGGCGTTGCTGACACCGCAGAAACGCTGATATATTCAACGTCAGTTAGCGGCTGGGCGGAGGCGGAAAACGCCAGCGGCGCAGCCAATAATGAAGCAATAAGCGTGGTAACTTTTAACATCGAGATTTCCAGTCGTGGGTTATTTCAATGGTGTTATAATACGTTATGCCTGGCTAAAGCCTTTTCTTTCAGACGCCAGCATATTTGTCCTGGCGTATTTTTATGGTCTGACAGGCAAAAAAAAGCCCTGATTAACAGGGCTACATTATTTATGTTTTACTTAATGAGAGAGAAGAGATCGTTTAAAGACTCACTCATTGTAGGATGGGTAAATATCTGGTCGCGTAACACCGTATAAGGTAAATCTGCATCCATAACGGTTTTAACGATATTAATCATTTCATGAGAATCGACGCATAACAATGACACCCCTACAATACGCTGCGTATTCACGTCCACTACCGCTTTTAGTACGCCACGAGTATCGTTCATAACACGGGCGCGAGGGATCGCCGCCACCGGTAATGTCACCACCTGCACCGTTGCGCCGCTTGCCCGCGCTTGTTCTTCCGTCAGCCCGACACGAGAGAGCGGCGGCGTCATAAAGACGGAATACGGAACGTTCTGGCGATCGCGGGTACTGCGTTTGCCATCTCCCAATAACCCGTCGCGTACAATACGAAAATCATCCAGTGAAATATAGGTAAACTGCAACCCACCGGTAACATCGCCCATCGCCCAGATATTGTCCGCCGTGGTACGCAGGTAATCATCCACGATGATCCCGCCGCGTTCGTTCACCGCCACACCGGCGTTCTGCAACTGTAAGCCAGCCGTCGCCGGTTTTCGCCCCGACGCCACCAGCAGGGCATCCACAAGATGCGCGCCTTCCGGCGTTTCTACTTGTACCGCGCCCTCCTTTGAGGATACGGCCTGTACGTTGGCGTTTAAAATCAGCTCGACGCCCTTTTCCTGTAAAATACGGGTAATTGCCTGCGCGATATCCCGATCTTCACGAGGCAGGAATTGCGGCGCTGCTTCAAAGATAGTGACCTTCGTACCAAAGTTGGCGAACATTGAGGCAAATTCAAGGCCAATATAACCACCGCCTAAAATCCCCAGCCGCGCCGGACGCTGGCTCAGGCTGAGTAGCCCGGTGCTATCGAACACCCCTGCCGTCGTTGTTAAGCCCGTAATAGCCGGGATCACCGACTCTGCGCCAGTATTAATAAAGATCTTTTCTCCCCGTAACACCCGCTCGCCGTCCGCCTGAAATACCCGTAAGGTATGGTTATCAATAAACTCCGCCCTTCCCTCAATCACATCGACATTGTCCAGGTCGGCAAGATTATGAAAATTTTTGTCGCGTAAAAAATTTACGACCGCCGCTTTGCGTTGCATGGCGACTGAAAAATCGCCCTCACGTTCCGCGTCATGCACCAGCGTTTTCGTTGGAATACAGCCAATGTTGATGCAGGTTCCGCCGAACATACTGGCGGACTGTTCGATAATCGCCACGCGCCATCCCGTCTTCGCCAGAGTTGCCGCCAACGTTTTTCCTGCCTTGCCAAAACCAATAATGAGCGCCTGATACTGTGTCATCTTCTTTCTCCGCCAAATCACCATCTGTTTGTCAGGACAAGTATAAATAACGTCAAAAAAGACAGGGTTATCCGTAACGCGCCAATTTTTGTCTTATCGTCTAAATTAGCGGTTAGCAAAAACAAGAGTAGAAATGACATTGAGTCAGAAATATAGTGAACAGAGACAGAAATGGTGATCCCTATTTTTGAAAATAAATCTGTTCTGGAGTCTATATGGATGCGCTTAGTCGGCTATTGACGCTTAACGCCCCTCAGGGCTCAATCGACAAGAATTGCCCGTTAGGCGGCGACTGGCAGTTGCCGCACGCCGCTGGCGAACTATCGGTGATTCGCTGGCATACCGTTACGCAGGGCGAAGCGCAACTGGAAATGCCTACCGGCGACGCCATGACGCTTACGCCGGGAAAGGTGGTGATTCTGCCGCAAAACTCCGCCCACCGTTTGCGCCAGTCTGGCGAAGCACCGACACATATCGTGTGCGGTAGTCTACGTCTGCACACGACGTCACGTTATTTCCTTACCGCGTTGCCGGAAGTGTTATGTCTTGCCCCGCCGCCGCATAGCCCCGCCAGTATCTGGCTTAACGCCGCCATTTTGCTGTTACAGCAGGAGTCAGAACACCATTTACCCGGCGCTGATGTCTTATACAGTCAGCAGTGCGCCACGCTGTTTACCCTCGCCGTTCGCGACTGGCTATCGCAGGCTGGCACGGCGAAAAGCGTGCTCAATTTATTGCTGCATCCCCGGCTGGGCCGCGTGATCCTTCACATGCTGGAAACACCGGCGCATCCCTGGACGGTCGAAACGCTGGCGCAACGGGTACACATGTCGCGGGCGAGTTTCGCCCAGCTATTTCGCGACGTGTCCGCTACAACGCCCTTAGCCGTGTTAACAACGCTGCGCCTGCAAATCGCCGCCCAGACCCTGTCGCGTGAAGCGCTGCCGGTGATGGTGATTGCCGAGTCGGTAGGTTATGCGAGCGAATCTTCTTTTCACAAAGCTTTTGTCCGTGAATTCGGTTGTACACCAGGCGAGTACCGCAAACGGGTCAACGCGCTCGGACGATAAACGTGTGCCGCAAGGCGACGATGCCTGCGCAGCCACATCAGCTTGTAGGCTGCCGGAATGATGAACAGCGACAGCAACGGCGCGGTAATACGGCTCATCACCTCAGAACCCGCGCCGGTCCCCCATAAAACAGGTAGCAAACCGGCGATAATCACCGCTACCGTCATGGCTTTTGGCCGCCCCCGGAGCACCGCCCCGTGGTAGAGCGCCTCATTGAGTGTTTCTGCCGAAAAGGTGTTGGGAGCTTGCGCTTTGAAGGCCGCGCCTGCTGAATCACCGGCGATCCCATCATGCTGCGCAGAGCGATCAGTAATTTACTCTCTAATGCGATGCGCTATACGCCGCCAGGTAAAACCATTACTCTTCGGATAAAAGAAGCGGACGACCAGATACATATTATTGTTGAAAACCCCGGTACGCCAATCGCGCCGGAACATTTGCCGCGCCTTTTCGATCGTTTTTATCGGGTTGATCCCTCCCGCCAGCGTAAAGGGGAAGGCAGCGGTATAGGCCTGGCAATTGTAAAATCCATCGTCATTGCGCATCAGGGAAAAGTTTCTGTCACCTCCGATACGCGCGCTACTCGTTTTATTTTGACATTACCCAAACACCTCCGTTGAACTGTAGCGATAGTGAAAGGCGCTATCGCTAACCAGCAAAATAATCTGACATCATCGTCATTATCCCGTCACGCGCCAGACTCAACGACTGTTTTATTATTTCTCTTATTAACCCACACCGGAGAAATAAGATGAATAAGTTTACATCCCTTTTAGCTGTCGTTTTTTTATTTCAGCTGGCGTAAAAGTCGCAGAGAAAATGGAATCCCGCCAATTATCCGCCACCGCGCATGAGATGATGAATAACGGTGACGCCTTCGCGCACCAGCAAATGGCTTAGACACAGAAAACCAGCGCCCCGACTCCTGTGGAAAATGCGACACCCTTTTCTGAAATGGACGACTATGAAAAAGCAATGGTCATCCATCAATCGATGAATAATGCCCATTCTTTCGCCCATGAGATCCAGGCTGAGGAGCACCATAAACAGATTAAACACAATTAGTTATTTGCATATTAGCGTCACGTACTGCGGATGGCACAACGTCGCCCCCGCAGAAGCTTACGGATTAACATAATTTTGAGAGGTTAAATGGCGCGCCCTGCAGGATTCGAACCTGCGACCCACGGCTTAGATGTTCCTGGAACTACCTGAGCTAACAACAAGTTATCCCATTACTACGGCGCTCACACTCGCCCCATCCTCGAAAAACATGCAAAGCCTTGCAAACCAATGCAAAGCTTTGTGTGTCCCGTTTTTGTCCCAAACTACTTAGCAATCAGCAATACCTATTGATCGGTAACAACGATCAATTAATAATATAACAATAAGTTTAAACTATCAAATATCACATTATTGATCGTTTATATCGATCAAATCAATTTGTAGTGCTACACTCCAGACCTTTCCGAATCCGCTGATTTTCATAATGTTGAAGTTATTCGCTAAGTACACATCGATCGGTGTTCTTAACACGCTTATTCATTGGGGCGTATTTGCTTTTTGTGTGTATGGGATGCATACGCATCAGGCGTTGGCGAACTTTTCCGGTTTTGTTATCGCCGTATCGTTCAGCTTCTATGCCAATGCGCGCTTCACCTTTAACGCCAGCACCACCACGCTTCGCTACATGATGTACGTGGGATTTATGGGAACACTGAGCGCTGTTGTTGGCTGGATGGCTGACAAATGCTCCTTGCCACCACTCCTTACTCTTATCACCTTTTCAGCTATCAGCCTGATATGCGGATTCATTTATTCAAAGTTCATTGTCTTTAGGGATGCGAAATGAAAATCTCTCTTGTCGTTCCAGTTTTTAATGAAGAAGACACGATACCGATTTTCTATAAAACGGTACGTGAGTTTAATGAACTAAAAGAATATGAAGTGGAGATCGTTTTTATTAATGACGGAAGCAAAGATGCAACTGAATCAATAATTAACAAAATAGCTGCATCTGATCCGCTCGTTATTCCGCTTTCGTTTACGCGAAACTTCGGTAAAGAACCTGCTCTTTTCGCGGGGCTCGACCACGCAACCGGGGATGCGGTCATTCCTATTGATGTCGATTTACAGGATCCGATAGAAGTTATCCCCCATCTCATTGAGAAGTGGCAGGCTGGCGCAGATATGGTGCTGGCTAAGCGCTCAGACCGCTCAACTGACGGGCGCATGAAGCGTAAGACAGCTGAGTGGTTTTATAAGCTGCACAACAAAATCAGCAATCCGAAAATCGAAGAGAACGTTGGCGATTTTCGGTTAATGAGTCGTGAAGTTGTCGAAAATATTAAATTAATGCCCGAACGCAACTTGTTCATGAAGGGTGTGCTGAGTTGGGTTGGGGGACACAGTGATGTTGTGGAGTATGCGCGCGCGCAACGTGTGGCTGGCAACACTAAATTCAACGGATGGAAGCTATGGAATCTGGCGATAGAAGGTATAACTAGCTTCTCAACTTTTCCTCTGCGTATGTGGACCTATATCGGTCTGGTTGTCGCAGGAATGGCTTTTATTTACGGGGCGTGGATGATTTTGGATACGCTCGCCTTCGGAAACCCAGTAAGAGGATATCCTTCATTACTCGTCTCCATACTTTTCCTTGGAGGGGTGCAGTTGATAGGGATAGGCGTGCTGGGAGAATATATTGGCAGAATTTATATTGAAACCAAAAAACGTCCAAAATATTTACTTAAGGATATTAAAAAATGACCAAAAAGGGGCTTTCGGTAATATTAGTTTTTTTGATATTTTCATATATTTTTACCGCATTAAGCTATAAATTTATCCCAAGCTCTGACAGCATGAGTGGTATTTTAGAGGCTGCTGACATTGCAAACGGAAACATAACACTAAAAGGATGGTACTTATCTACAGTAACTTTCTATTTTACTGACTTAGTCTGGTTTGCTCTTGCTATAAAGCTTTTTGGTTATTCTGAATGGATAACATACGTTATACCTGGATTAATGGCTGGTAGCCTGTTCGCTTCATGCTATGCACTGGGAACAATTTCTGGCTACAAAAAAGCATGGGCTTTGCTACTGTTCCTTGCTTTCCCTGGTGCTGCTGTCAGTTACATGCTTTCTGTAGCGATAATCCATGTCCCTACATATACTTATATCGTTGTTTCATATATATTAATTGATTTTTATTGTCGCAGAAGAAATAGATTATATTTATTTCTATCATCAATAATCGCATCTTTAACGATATTTAGCGATGATATAACAATATATTTATTTTTTTTGCCAATTGCATTGAGCTGTTTTATAGCCAATGAAAATGCAAAAGATAAATTTGTAATATTTTCGTCTTTGGTTTTTTCGTATTTTTTATTCAAGTTAATCTTACATTTTACTAACTCGGCTGATTTTTTTTATTTGCCAGGGGTTGGTTCGCCTACATTTGTTAGTTATGACAAGTTAACTTTTAACATCTCGCTACTTTTTAAAGGGCTTTTGATATTATTCAACGCTGATTTTTTTAGTAAAATAATCAGTTCACCTGAAGGAATATTCTCTTCTTTAAAATTCACATCATTAGTTATATTTTTTATACTTTTAATTTCTTCGCTTATAAAAATAAGAAAGTTTAGTCTCGTTGACGCCGCGCTATTGATAGCATCTCTTATTATGATTCCTGCATATGCCTTAAGCGATAAACCAGTGGATGAGGGTACAACAAGATATTTAATTCCTGTCATTATTTTTGGTTCAATTTTCTTATGTCGAAATGCGAATGTACCAAAGATATCAAATATAGTTTTATGGTTTTTTTCAATTTCAATTTCTGCTTATTCATTAATATATGTAAATCAGCCTGATTTCTTATTTCGCAATGACAGAACCACATCAAAATATAGGCTTATATCTAATTTTTTGACTCAACACAACTTATCTAATGGATATGCAACATTCTGGAATGCGGCAGCGGTGAGTGTGGAAAAGAAATTCAATATAGCCCCTGTTAACATCGACATAGAAAATAAAAAAGTTTTGCCATCTTTTTGGTTAACAAAAATATCATATTTTAACAATGGAAATAACTTTTTCATTGTTGATAATGACCAACAAAAAAAAGTCATAGAAGAATTATATGGCAAACCAGAATTAACATATATGGTGTGGGATTCCCCCATCCTGGTTTACAGTCATTCTATTAATATTTATGATGGCGATATAGAAGGAAGTGCCAATGTAGTAAAAAGTGACTTCAAGGTTGGGGACAATAATCAAATATGCAATGCTGGCGTACAAGGCATGGTTGCATATGGGCCCTATAAGACTCTTGGTCGTGGGTGGTATTCTTTAAAAATTAATGCACATGGCGATCAGTATGAAGCATTAATTTTTTCTTATATAACAGGAAAAAAAATCAAGATGTCTGAGAATAAATATAAAAATGGTTCTTATATTTTCGAAATAAACGAAGATATGCCATCTGCAGAAATACAGTTATTCGCTCAAAAAGATTCAAATGTATGTTTTGAGTCATACTCACTTCAGCATATAAAATAATAAAGTCATGGAAAAGCGTCAGTAACTAATACAGGCGCTTTTTGTCTATAGAAAACTCATGCTGTTAAGCGGGTTTTGGTTGAAATGTTCCGAAAATCGGAATAGTTATTCCACACCAGCGCTATGAATTAGATGGCGAAGAGCATGCTGTAACCCCTACTATAGTAGCACCTTCAGATTGAACATACATGGTACCAATCTTATATAATTGCCTGGCGTCGAACGCCCCGAGAAGTACCGTACCAGTAGTTGCCGTCGATTATGTCTGGCGAGCGCCGATAACTTTCATGCCGCCTACTGAACAAGATGTTACCACATTAAGAGAGGAGACCAGCGATTACGATATTGCATCTGTTTTCGACACGTAGTCGTTCTCAATAGAAGAGGCGAAAAAACACCAAGCCACTTGATGGCGTTTTTTATTAGAGGCAATAAATGTCGGCTTTGGCAATGAAGGTTTTGAAATGCTAATCGCAGGAAATGTCAGCATCACCAGTGCTACTCTTACTTCTATTGCGTGTGATCTGAAAAAGAATATTAATGGTGACGGCTTTGACACGCCATATGATCCAGCAGGCTTCCGCAGATGTGTCTGGCTTGTTCAGCAGTCTCCAGAATCAGGGATACATCCGAAAAACGTCAAAATGAGTTCCGGAATTCAAAGATGCCCTCAGTAAATCGGACTCCCTCGTTGCGCTGTTAAAGTCTGAAATGGAGACACGCAGGAATGTAGCACCAACAACTCGCTAGAGAATCAAAAAGCTGAGCCAGATGCCCCCGGAATCACACAGCCTCACACTTGATGATGCCTGTGTATTTCTTCAAGTTACCAAACCTATCGCTACTAACTGGATTCACACAGGCTGTCTGTAAACATCATGTAAAGATTCCGCCAAGTCAGTCAATAGGTATGCATAAATTTAACCGAACACGCTAAGCAAATAGGCGTAATATTGAACGATTGTGTCCCAGCTTCCCCACAATGAAAGAGCAGAGAAAATAAAAGAAATGTAATTTGTTGATTTTTAGATGGCGCGCCCTGCAGGATTCGAACCTGCGACCCACGGCTTAGAAGTTCCTAGAACCACCTTTTAAGTCAACAACATACCACGTCACACCTGCGCTCACACGTCCCATCTTCGAAAAAGATAGAAATTGGTCGAAAGGCATATAAAAGCCTTTACGTCCCATTTTTGTCTCACGTCACCGAGAAATCATAAAACTCACCAGACCTCTCAGTGATGATTGCAGTATCGCTTGTCCTCATTTCTCCATCCATTCTGCAAACCAGCAACGAACAATCACATGCCTTCAGTGAGGCATCAACGACAGGCAGAGCACCGCTAATGATGCCTCGCGGTAGTGTGTCGCTCCGGATCTCATGAAGTATGTAGCCGCTGGCCTCGATATGATGCACTGCTCGAGAGATATGCGCAGCTAAACGTAATCTTGCGCTGGACTCGGGAATCCCATAATGAACACCTCAATTACTGCTTATGCATACAGTTTTTTTAAGCAGGGAAATGATAAAGTACCGATGTCATGGGCGCGCCATCCAGGCCATCGATTAACCTTAACAGTTAATAGGTTGCTTTGATTGTAAATTTTAGGATGGAAGTTGAGTGTTGCAGTAATGAGGGGGGGCCGGAACAGGTCCGGGCTAAAATGTATGTTCAGGCAATGTCATATGAACTGTTGAAATCTACGTATGAATCCGTTGATGCAAACCCCCAAACATCGAACATACCTGGGTTAGTTGGTGAGTTTGAAGATCTAACCCAAGCCTGCACGGGGATAGCATTAACACCTAGATTTACCCCTACACCATGCACAGGCACATCCTCTTTGGGTAGTAATGCAGCAGGAATAGAAAATGCAGGTGAAGCCGTTCCTTTTCTCAATCGTCCGCTAATGAATACGCGATGACCGCAAACTATAGCTTTAAAGTTTTTGTCTTTAGCCCACCCATTTATTGGATTGCCCTGAATAGCTGATGGCAAATCATTAAAGCTTCCTAGTCCATTGACATATGCTATAACTTCATCTTTGTTAAAGCCATAACCGCCAGTATATTCAACGCCATATTCACCATTTTCATTAGTTAAAAGCCTTCCATGACTTAAAGTGTTGCCACCAAGAGAATATCCGCTTCTTGTATTGTTCTTTGAGTATCCGTGACCTATATCAATATAAGCTGCATTTTTATTAACTCTTATACCTCCAGATGCTGCGGAAATCGCATGCTGTCCAAGACTCCACCCTACGCACTTATCATTTATTTCAAGTGCGTAGTAATTCCCATAAACCTCAATGGCAGAGAATATGCCGATGTTGATGTTAGTAGTATATCCATCACTAGATGATGCTGCCACCAGACCCCAAGCGGCACCCTGAATTGCGAGTTCTCCTATGGTCACCCTGTCAATAGTCTGCCCGTCATGCGGGTCGTAAATCCCCCCCATAGATATGTCAGGCCATCCTGTGTTATCAATAAGACCAACTTTGATTCCATCAAGATGAATATCCCTGCATTTAGTCCCTGAATCAGATTTAAGAATAAACCCATCACCATATTGAGCATAGCAGTGAGACCATCCCCCAGTGATATTCCACCCTTTTAGAGTTAGGCCATGAAACCCGCCTATGCACTCTACATATCCTTTGTAAACGTCACCGGTTCTTTCAATCAGAATGCTATGAGTCCCTGGCTTTGAAGAAACCCCAAGAGAATTAAGCGTCTTGATATTGTTAACGAAGATATTGGAATTGTCACCAGCTTCATAAATATGAAGGCAATCTTCATAGGTGACATTGGGGAATACATTCTGAGAGACATAATTACCGCAATCAATTCCAAGGTTTTCTATATGAAATCCTTTGGCCTTATTCATAATAAGACCAAGTATTATAGTTCCTGACCCAGGAATGAAGTGCGATTTATCATCTGCAAGCCTTGGCATCCCCATCCCTATAATGGTCAGGTTTTCTATTGTGTTGGTTACGGGCTCCCCATCTGTATGCGTGGGAGAAACAAAGTATCCAGTAAGGTCATAAGGCTTCGATTTGCCAAGAACCAGGACGCTTCCAGGCGTAGTTTCCTGTAGCGCTTGCCTGAGATCCCCGTTGTAAGGAGGGTTATCTACTATGGTTAAAGAAGGAGCAACAAGGATATCATTTGCAAACGCCATTTTTGACCCCAGTAAACCACTCATGGAAAATGCCGAAAGACTTAGGAAATCTCTTCTGTTCATCCGTAACCACTCAACAAGCAAATAATTACAGATAATCACCTTAAAATGGACGAAGTGTCAATTTATTGTGGGGCATCGGGCCAGGATACAGATGATGAAGTTGGGTCTATGTTATGTAGCTTCTTGATATACTCAATCCACTCAGTTAATGATGTTTTATCATCATCACTCCATCATCAAAATACCAGCATCTCATGACGTTGGAAGGAAGTACCATACTCAACTAGAAGAATTGTAACAAAGACGCGTTAGATATGTAGTTGGCACACGTAAGCGGCGGGACGTGCTCAGTTTACAACCACGCAGCTTATCTAGATACACGCCGGGAAATGATGCAGTGGTGGGCGGACTGGCTCGATGAGAAGGTATCATAGGAAAGCAGCACAAAACCTTGCAATCCGATGCAAAGCTTTGTGTGCCTCAATTATGTCTAAC
The DNA here is from genome assembly GCF_046552175.1 of Salmonella sp. SAL00672. Classification (NCBI taxonomy): domain Bacteria; kingdom Pseudomonadati; phylum Pseudomonadota; class Gammaproteobacteria; order Enterobacterales; family Enterobacteriaceae; genus Salmonella; species Salmonella sp. SAL00672. The sequence continues at coordinate 187,609 of NZ_JBGDUQ010000003.1, forward strand.
TTTACTTTGTTAGGTATTGTCCAGAAAAATATACAGTTCCACCATCTGGTATCGAGGCGAACCCAGCTACGTTTAATTGACCGTTAGTTTCAATATAACACTCAACTGGGATCATAGCGCTTGTCGCGCTAACACCCCATGCCGGGACAGGCACTCGCTTCAAAGGCCTGCACGCAGCGATAGTGTTATACGCAACCGCAGCTGTTCCGCGAGTCAGTGAACCTGTGATCTGCACAGTCTTGCCGGTTAGCATCATGTCAAAATCACCAGTATCAGCCCACCCATTTACAGGATTACCATCTTTTACGCCTGGATATCCTGAAACAAGAACCGTTCCGTTAACATAACCACGGACAAGAGAGGCATCAAAACCAATACCACCGAGGTAATCAACTCCAGCCTTCCCATTCTCATTAGCAAAGAGCACGCCGTGACTTAAACTGTTGCCTCCCAACGCATAACCACTCTCAGTATTCGCCTTTGAGGATCCGGTTCCAATATTGATTTCTGCAGAGTCCGGGTGAACACGAATGCCGCCAGATGCATTGCTAATTCTGTGCTCACCAATAGTCCAACCAACACATTTATTATCAATGGTTAATGAATAATAGTTCCCATAGACATTGAATGCAGAGTATCTACCAATGCTGACGTTTGTTATGAAACCGGTATTGGCATCAGATGGTATAAATCCCCATGACGCGTTCTGCACAATTAACTCACCAATAGTAATTTTGTCTATTGTTACGTTATCGTGAGCATCATAAATGCCACCAAGCGTTACATCTGGCCATCTGGAGTTATCATAAAGACCTACAGTAATTCTCTCCATGTGTATGTCTGCACATGCGCCACCAGAATCTGATTTAATGATGAAAGCATCACCGTACTGACCATAGCAGTGAGCGCGACCACCTTGCAGGTTTTGGCATTTTATTGTCAGACCGTGGAACCCACCAATACACTCAACATAACCCAAAGTTACACCGGATAATTGTTCAAGCAGAATGCTGTGAGTTCCTGGCTTACTGGCAACGTTAACTGAGCTCAGCGTCTTGACATTGTCAATTTCTATATTGGCGTTGGAACCAACACCATGGTGCGCAAGAGCGTCCTCGTAAGTTTCCGTTGTATACACATTCTGAGATACATAAGCACCAACATCGATCCCAAGGTTGAAGGTTTTAAACCCTCTCGCTTGATTCTTTACCGCCCCTTGAATAACTGTCCCAGTTCCATCGATAAATCTGGTTTTATCATCAGATAACTGAGGCATCCCAGTGCCAACAATAGAGATATTTTCAACTGTGTTCCTGCCAGTTCCGTACAGGCCGGTAATGTTGTATGTTTTTTTACCAAGCCAAAACACAGTACCGGCTTCAGCCTCAGAAAGTGCTGATTTTAGATCTCCGTTATATGGCTCGTTGTCGACGACGACAAATTTAGCCGGAAGGTTATAATGCTCGGCCAGTCCACCAACCAAAAGATAACCGTCTGGTTGGCTCAGCCTGTATTCAAGCTGATCTGGGTCATACTTCAATACGTTAGCAATATAGTCAACCTGATAACCATAGGCATCATAGATAGCCATGCTATGACCCTTAACGGTGACAACTTTCACCAGTTGGCCGTTGTATACGATTTTACCGGCTGCGTTGATAATTAGCGGCTGAGTAATCTGGACGTGAGAGCCATCCTCATTTTCAATGTATACGGGTATCTGATTGGCAGGATTAACCGGATCTGTATCAATCTGACCAATGTAAATTTTCCCATTCGCAACAGCTTTAAACGAACGGGATTCAGTGAAGATGGGGCGAGGATTAGAAACAACTACGTTGGCAGTGATATCTGTCATTTAATTTGCTCCAGATGCAAGGAATCGCCGCAGCGTGGCTACGGTGAATTTTTGTTTGGTTTTTGAACTACGAAAATTTCGTAGTGCTATCCATCAAGGAGTCGCCGCAGTGTGGCTGCGGTGAGTTTTTGGCATAAAAAAACCCCGCCGAAGCGAGGTGTGGTGTTGTATGTTGTCGCTAAAGCGAGAGAAGGTACTTAACCCGTCCGTCTCCCACTACTCTTATCTGTCGCTTTCCTTTTCCAAGCATGATACGCATGGTTTCCACCTCGATGCGCGGGGCCACCATGTCAAACCCCATGCACTCCAATATCTCAATCAGGAAAAGAGCGGGTGATTTTGTGTCTTCACCGTACATCATCGGCGGAGTCAAGGTCAGATCATGCCATACCTTATGCCCGGGATAGCGCTCAAGATTTCCAACTCGCATTGGAAAATTATTGCTGTACCACCATTCCATTGTGATGTCCGGGATATTCAATTTCTTGGATGGCAACTCTTCCTGCTTACCGATGAATTCACCTTCAAGCACTACCCTGTGGATGTACTCTACGGCTTGCGGTATCTGAGATGCATCAAGCTCTTCAATACTTTCCACATTGAAACGCTGATGAATCATTGCATAAGCTTCTGGGTACATCAGATGCTTTTTGCTTACAAGCATATTTACGGCATCACGTAGCGGGGTGCGCTCGTCAACGGATGTCTTTTTGCGCGGGTTTTCAGCCTCACCTTTCGTCCAGTAGTCGTGCAGAACGGTGAAGCATTCTTCCTGGTACTGAATCAGTTTATCGCGGATATCGGCGCGGACTTTCTCGGGGTTGATACTGAACAGCCAGCCGTTAAGTTTCTTCAGTGGTAAGCAGAGAAGCTTGCGCAGCTTACCGTCAGCGGCAACCATGTTCATATGAACACAGTTGAATTTCTGTAATTGCTTCATGAGTTTTGTTTGCTGCGTTGACCAACTCATTCCGAGATTTTCAACGATGGGCTTCATCGCTACATAAGCTACACCGGCTGCTATCGCAGTGATGATCTGTTGACCATTAAACGGCACGTAAGAGGTGTTAACTGCTTCAAGAATTGCTATACTTGTCATGTTAGTTTATCTCCAAGGATTTTCTGACAACTGAAGCCCTGACTGTTGCAGCAGTTGGGGCTTCAACTTTTAATAATGTCTTCACTTTGAATGCTCTTAAGCTTTTCAGCTACTTTCCTCTCGTCATGCAAGAGAATTACAATATCTGTAATGCATGAGTCGCAAAGGGCTTCATCTGTATATTTTGAAATAACAAAGCCCTCGCCCACCTTTTCTCTGCTGCGTCCACAGAAGCAACATCTGTAATTTTTCACACCGCTACCCCTTCACGCTTCAGGCTATCCATCACTCGCTTGTAAATCTCAGAGTTAACAGATCGGCCATTCTCTTCGGCTACTTTCCGTACCATATCCAATGCCTCTTTAGGCCATCTCAGGTTGAACTGCGGCAGTTTTCTTGCACCTTGCATGCTACCTCCACAAAAAATGAACCACGGTGGTTCAATTGAGAATGTACTATCACCGTTATAGACTGTCAAGAAAAACAATGGTGATAAAATGTCCAGAGAAGACCCACAATTTAAGTTGCGCCTTCCTGCTGATTTAAAAGCAAAGTTAGATCAAAGAGCCAAGATGAACGGAAGGTCAATCAATGCTGAGCTAGTGCAGATTGTTCAGGCTGCTGTTTCTGCACCCTCACCAGTATCAGGTTATCGCGACGAAGCTGAGCGCCTAGCTGATGAACATTCGGATATCGTAAAAAATATGGTATTCGAAACTTTAAAAAAACTTTACGGAAAAGAAAAAAATGAGTAATAAAGAACTTGTTAAAAAATCAAATAACTGTGTCGATGCATATGCTGACTCATTTGGATACTCTTCGTTTGGTGACGGCTCTCAGCGATTAGGTTCAATTTCTTTTTTTCATAATGTAACTGAATGGCCTGTTGATGAAAGCGGTGATGTTGAAAACATAAAGTACAATATTGCCACCATTAGAATGCCTGAAGAATTGATGCTTAAATTGGCTGACTTCATTCGCGATCAACATTATAAAGCTAAAACAAACGAGTCGTAATCAATAATGAAACACGATTATTACGAAGTTCCAAATCTAACTGAAAAGCTTAAACAAGCGGAAAAATCATCATCTTTGTACGCAAATCCAATTTCTCAGTCATCAGGAATGTCTGGCATGAGTATGGGTATGCTACAATCAAGCGGTAGTGGTGGAGCTGGGAGTAATAACATGCTTGAAGCTAGGGTTGCACGGTTAGAGGCAGATGTTGAAAACATTAAGACCAACCTATCTGAGGCAAGGTCTGACATCTCTCGTTTGCGTGATATCTCAGCAGATACATCCAGGGATGTTGCGGTAGTCCTGCAAAAAATAGTAGATGTAGACGAAAAATTATCAAAAAAACCGAGTAAGAGCGAAGTCCAGACATTAATCTCTTCTGCAGTAAACAAGCAAATACTTTGGACCATAGGAACTGGATTTGCTCTTTTAGGGATAGCTAAATATATATTTTAGCTCACTTGTATTAGCTATCTTCTTGTTCCATTCACTCAGTGCCACCGCAAGGAAAACTAAGGAGGTTGGTGTGCTTGGCATATTAAAGAGAAACAGGATAAAAAAATTAAGGGCAGAACTTGCTGAAACACAAAAGTTAGCTTCACATTTTTACAAAATGAAACAAGATGCTGAAGAGCGTGCATTCGTTGAGTTATGCGACCTCTCTATTCGTATGGGAGTAGAGCCAGATGCAGCGGCAAAAACCCAACAAGGCATTGATATACTTGCAGATGTTGTTTTAAACCGGCAATATGCGTTTTATCTAAACGAGAAAGCCATTCAGATTTACTCGCAAATTTTCCTCTTGGAAAAAAGGAGAGGAACTCACGATAGAGAAGAGTGGCTAAATGAAGTTGTTAAAAAATCTGGATGGGAAGTTGTTTCATCAGAACTACCTCTTATTTGTGCTGATTTAATCGAAGAGGCAAAAGAGCGCCTATCCGATGGTTAGACAAAGCCATCCTTGGCTATCTGGAGATTAACATGGCGACAATTGGCTAAATTATCGTGTTCCTGATTGAGTTTAGGATTGGTCGTCTCTTGCTGTGGCATCCTGCTGGGAAAGCCACGTAATTAACCCAACCCTCCCAAGAGATTTGCTTTCGTCGGCGGATAGGGTCTTTTCCCATCGCTTGAAAGACTTAGACTGTGCTACCTTCTTCTCTATCAAGCGCCTAACTTCTACGCGATCAATCGGTGCCTTTTGCGCCTGGAATAGCATCGACTTAAACTCCGGGGAAGAAAGAAGAGCATCAGCAGCTTGTATTCTGCTTTTTTTCCCTGCTGCAAGAGCTCCAGATATTACTCCTACAGCTCCAGTGCCAGGAAAACCAGAAAGTGTAGTTATTCCCTCCGCCGCCGCAGCTTTTGAGGCTATTCCATAAATTTTAGCAAGACTTCCCTTTTCTTTCAGAAAGTTATTAACTTGCTGATCCACGAGACTACTAGCATACTGTTTTCCAGAGTTTAGTCTATTCATTGTCTTGGCAGCCTGATAAATGGTATCCAAACGTTTTGATGCGTCAGGACCTATGGCTTCACGGAGAGCCTTCATATTAGCCCCGTTTCGTGCCATCCCGTTATACCATTTAACAAATCCATCAACCCCTAGTTGCTGACCAGGTGATTTTGCATAGCTAGTAAATGCTTTATTCATCGAAGTGAGAGCAACCTCCTTTCGCATATCCTTTGGGATTGATTTCATTAGCTGCCTAAAGTCGCTGCCGTTTCCTTTGGACATATTCACAACGGCACTCTCAACTTTTGGGATTGCTGATTGCTGAAGCTTTTTCCCAAGGATAAATGCAGCATCATCCTCAACAGATTTGCGTTTCTTGATTAACTCTTTTCCAAGCCCCCAAAGCTCACCAGCTCCATGCTTCTCAGCCACAGCTTGCTGGTCATTAGTTATAGCCGCATAAAGTTGCTTTAGTACGCCAGTCTCTTCATCTTTGAAGGGCCCAGCATTCTTGCCAATCGCCTGCCCTATTTGCTTTCTTGCAAGGTCAAGCCTGCCATAGGTAGGCATTGTATTGGGATCTAGGCGGGTTAGCGTTCTTTTCATGATTGGGGAAAGCTCATCTAAACCGCCAATATCATCTGCAAAATCTTCCAGGAAGTTAATGGCATTATTGGCTTCGATTCGCTCCCTGACAGGCACTTTCTTGGATATTTTGTCATAGATATCATCAGACTGACTCTGTAGAGATGATATGGTGCTGTCGAATCTTGATGCTACTCGATCGGATACCGCCTGTTTATCCAAATCCCCACCGAACGATGTGATCATTTCATCGGCCTTGCGACCAAGTTCGGAAATGAATCTTTTGTGGGCCTCGCTGATCTCAGTACCTGGAAGCGTTGCTACTGCGTTATCAAGCGCCCGCACAGTTGGGTTTTTAGAAACCATTCCTGGGGTTGCGTAATTCTCCAAGCCTAACTCACGAATGGCATTCACGGCATCGGCATCAGGATTTACTTCTGAGGCAAAATCCTGATAAGCTTTTTGACCGCCAATGATTTTGTTATCCATTGCGTCAGAAGCCTTTTTTAATGTTGCCTCCGATGTATCGCCACCGATTCCTGTTGCCGCGCGATATAAATCGCCTGCGCTATCTTTAATCTTTCCAGCAAGCTTTCCAACCGCTGGGCCAACCAATTCAGCAATAGGACCAGCGACAGCGCCAACTGCCGCACCAGCCCCCACATCGTTACCAGTCCCTTTTGCGACGATCCCACCCTCTGCAGCCCCAAGACCAGCAGCAACCCCAAGTCTTGCAACTCCTTTTGGCACTTGAGCTATCAGCCCGCCACCGCTAATGAACGGCGCGGCCTGCCCTACAAACTCACCGATGTCTTGCGATGTTGACGGTTTTGCTGCGAACTTTTGCTGAAGTGATTTAATTGCTGCCTGCTCTTCCGGTGTTAAATCCTTAAAAAGGCCCACGCCCTTTCCAACATCCATCAGGCCATTAATGGCACCAAACATAAACCGATCAAACCCGTTGGAGTTATTAACCACTTCCTCTTGCCTTGCATTTTCATCTGCTGAGATTGCTGGCTGGGTAGCGGTCAACGCCGCTCCAAAGTCTTCTTGTGTTGCCAATCCTCCCACGATGGCTTTCTGCATAACTTCTGCTTTAGTGGCAGTATCCGGAACATCAGTAATAACGTTACCATTAGGAAGGGTTACATTCACGGTAGGTCACTCCATGATTTTGTGGTGACTGTTTGTGGAGATTGAGTACCCGCGGATACTTGCTCACCATCTGGAACATATCCGCCAAGATTACGCTCAAGCTTATCTGCAATGATATTTAGCTTTTTCTTTGTGGCTTCATACGATCCCTTAATGCCGTTGTCCCCCACATTTAATCCTGAAGACATCGACTGCAAAAAGGCGATATCTTTGTCACTCATTGCCCCTTTAAGCAGCCCAAGGTTTCCTGCCGTTAACATTGATTGTAACTGCTGGGCCTGGTTGATAATGTCTAGGCTTTCCCCCTCAAATTTTGGAAGTCTCGACTGGATAGAGCCGGTGACAACATCTAGTTGAGGATTGTTGGCAATACTCCTTGCGAGTTTCGCCGCCTCATATGACATATCTTTCCCTTTTTGTACCTGCTGCTGCTTCTCTTGTAATGCCTGCTGGTTAGCTTCAATCTTAAGTTGAAGCTCCTGCTTCTTTAGGTCATTGGTTTCGCTAGTGGCTTGTTTAACCAGCGCATCCTGTTTGAGTTGCATCAATCTAATCTGGCGATCTGCTGCTGAGTTGGAAGCGCTAATATTCTGCCCTCTAATTCCTCTCGCATTCGTCATGTCATTATTACGAATTGTTTCATTAATCCTTTGCTGCTCCTGCTGGCGTCCAACCATCTTATCCTGAACAGCAAACGCCTTTTCTGGCCCAAGCGCACCGAGAGACATCGTAGTCAACATGTGTGATAGCTGCTCTGGATTCTGTACTCCAGTCTGTATCATCCAGTCTGGATTAGCGCCAACACGGTTTAACCTGTCCTTGTTATCAGTAATGAATTTACTGTAGGATTCCGGCCCCTGAGAAAGAGCGACGTTAGCCTTCATAGCCAAATCGCCCATATCGTTACGCTGCTGCTCATTAAGACCGGAAAACGCCTGCTGTGCCTGCGCAACAAACGCCGGGTTTTCCTGAGCAAACTTAAACAGGCCAGACGGGTCGCCAGTAGCCCATGCGTTGGCATGAACCTGGTTGAATGCGTTTAGCGCTTTCTGTTGCTGTTCCTGCTTATAAATATCAGCAACGCCAGCCAGACCACGCAGCCCTGTTAAAACCACATTATTAGCGCCTGAGCGAGCCAAATCATTGTTTTCGCGAATCAGGCCAAGCGTTGCGTTAATGTCGCTTGCCTTTGGCGCATTCTCATTTTGCGCACCAATGCCAGCCAGAAAACCACCTGAATTAATGCCCTGCTGCCACGTAGCCATTGATTACCCCTTAAAACAAAGAACCAAGCAGACCAATACCACCACCGATAGCCGCTCCCCATGGGGTTGACATTGACAAAGCATTGGCTATTCCACCGCCTAACAATGCACCGGAGGCAGCACCACCAACAGCAGATTGCATAGCTGATGGTCTGTTGGCATTTGCCGCTGCAAGAGCCGCGCTTTGCTGTGAAATCTGGCTCATATTGTTGGCATATGTCTGTCCGGCGTTTGCCTGCCCCTGAAGCGCACCAAGACCAATATTTGCAAGGTTCTGATAGTTATTCATCTGACCTGACAGCCATTGCTGACCAAGTGTTGGGGCGATTGCTGAAAGCTGGTTACTGGTCGCTGTAGAACCAAGGCCACCTGTTGCTTCTGCCGCTGCCAGATTCTGATAGCGAGCCTGCCCCGCAAAGTCCTGGTATTGTTGGGAGTTATAGTAATTATTAAGCGCCTGCCCCTGACCTTCGAGAGACGATAAACCTTCAAGACTGCCGATATACTTATCTGCCAGAGGAGTAAACGGCTTCAGGTTGTTCATGATGGTGTTGAACTGCTGATTTTGCAGGTCTGCGGCATACTTTTGCGCTTCTGCTGCATACTTTGCGCTTTTATCTGCGCCACCTTTTCCGCCTTTCCCAGGGAAAAGAGGTTCCTCACCGCGCAGTTTCCTGCCCAGCGTAAATGCATATAACATGTTTATCTCCCGTGATTCAGGAAGTCGATTAGTTCTTCGCGTGTGGCGCTGTAAAACGTCACGTCATCCACGCCTTTGAAGTATTTCTTGATGGTTCCTACACGCTTAAGGCCAATCATTGCGCAGTACATCTGACCGTGGCGAAATTTGCGTGCAGCAAATGATGTAACGCACTGAACGGTGGTGTTGGCGAGAATGTATCGCCAGAACGTCAGTCCGATTTCCTTACTGAATCCGCGAATCTCAGGCAGGTACATGGCGTGGCAGTCAAAGGTTAGCGGCTGAATCTCGTTGTAATACACGATGCCACCGAACTGACCATGTACGTTCACTTCGAAATAGCGGCACTCAGGCTTGTAATCGTATCCGTCACCGTTGTTACTCCCGGCGATGATGTCGGGATGGTTGCCGACCGTTTCTATCAGGTCGATGTTTCGGGTGGGAGTGAATGTAATCATCAGTTGATCAATCCATGAGTTCGTATTGCATCTTCGAGAGCTTTGATACGCTGCCGCGCCTGCTGCAATCCGGTAGCCATAGCTGATACCTCAAACTGCGTATATGTGGCACTGACCGTGTATGCCTGGTTAGCGTTGAATGCACCGAGAAGCGCAGCACCTGTTGCTGCTGTCCATCCTGTCTGTCGCGCACCGATAACTTTAGTGCCGCCAACTGAATAGGACGTTGTCACGTTGAGAGGTGACGCCAGCGATTGAGAAGCAGTTGCTGACTTCGATACGTAATCAGCCTGCAATGAAGAAATAGTGCTTTCAGCAGCCGTAACCCTACCATCAAGAGCACTGATATCAGCCTGCAAGGTGACTATTTTGCCTTCAGCCGTGGTTAGTCTGACATCCAGTACCGCAATTGCATTGGCATTTGCAGTAATACGTATTTCATGGTCGTCTACGTCAATGCGTAACTGTTGAATTCTCTCTTCGTGGTCTGCAAGCTCAACATCCTGCTCATCGTTCTTTACCTGCGCGTCATAGGCGCCTTGCCCTGCTTCGTTTGCCTTTCCCGCAATAGCGCCAACGTCAGTACCCTGCGCGATTACGTAGAGCAGATAGGACCGGCTGAAGACGTTGCGTGGGAGGATTGAGGCATCAAGACGAGTAGCCTGAACCACGACAGGCTTATTAAGTGACGGGTCTGCCATATTTTACTCCAGACGAATTTGACACCCGGATAGTGTTACTGGTGATTTGGTGATTACACGCAGTTTGAATCCGATTAATCGACGAATACGACCTACACGCTTCCATAAAACTCTCTTGTCGTACACAAACGGCTCATTCTGCTCAATCATCTGTTCGCGACCGTAATTGATTCCGTCTGTGGTTGCAGACAGGAACAGGCGGTCAGCGTATTGAGCAACACCAGTGGATGATTCAACTTCGAGGTCGAAGCATCTGGCATTGTCCGCTTTGAATAGGGGTGTAAACAACAGGTGTTCTTGCTGCTTGTCGTACTGGCTACTAATGTCGAATTGCAACTGCCCTATCACCGCTTCTGACTTGTCGCCACACGCAATCTGGTTTCCTTCGTACATGAAATCGATGGCACGATAAACATCGTCGTATAAACCTGTTTTCAGTACGCACCATTGCGGCCCGTTCTGGCTTGATGAGGCATCGTAAACCAGCACATGACGCGGGAGATGGATAATCAGCAGTTCATGCGAATCAAACCTCAACGCTTCCATCACCCCGGTTGCCAGTTCATCAGCCGTGTATGAGCGGATAATTTTCTCAATACTGGCCGTCGCAATTGGTGAAGCCTGCCCTGACCCGATGATGTAGACGGAAGGTGCGCCAGTAGCCGGGTGACTGATGAATGCATATGAATCAGCGAATGGCGTTTTACAGTATGTTCCGGCAATGCCCTTCTGTACCATCAGCGATGGCTGTGCGACATACAACGCAGCGCCAGCGGTGGTTGCACCAGTCAGGGAAAAATATTCAATCGTCGATGAACCAAAGCAGACAATGAAGTCTCGCCATGTGCCGATACCGATGATGCCGTCCGGCTGCGATTCTGCGCGATATTGTGCGCTGTATCGGTCAGGATGCGATTCGTCTTCAAGGTCAGTGATAAACCATGAATCAGTGCCGTCTTTTGACCACGCATAACGCCCACGTAAGCGAGTAATGTCACGGACTGAGCCTAACTCATACTGCGTGTATCCGCTGTCTGTAGGCCAGTTTGAGACGGTTTTAACCGTGCCATCATAGCGATACTCGACCAGTTGGCCATTAACGCCTACCGCCTGTGATGTCCGACCATGCGCCATTGATACGCGACCGCTTCCGGATACATCACCTACTACGGTTTCACCTTTGTAGAGCTTACCACCGCAGACGCGATATACAGCGTTCTGAGCGGTATTGTATTCAACGCCACGCGATACACCATTTACATCGTTGCGCTTCGCTATGCCCGGGAATGAGCGTAAATAACCCGATGAGTCGAGGACTTCTTTCGGTGTGGCCAACATGTTGATTGGTAGGTAATCAATGTAGTCGGCATTCTTGAAGTCCTTACCCATGCCCTTCATCATGGGGAGTTGTTGAATCGGCATTCTGCTCTCCGGGGAAATAATGCCATTCGTTCAGATTGGCGAAACTGTTTCCACTGCCAGTTGGCATACGTGACGGGTAAGGCGCTCGTTTAGCTCTGGCGATGGCGGTCTGCTTATAGAGAAGTTCCTTCCCATATTTAGCAGTGGCGATAATTTTGGCAGTAGCTTCAAGCGCATAATCCGGGGCAATCCGGCAAGCCAGATTGTGGAATACAGCGCTGACTGCACTAGAGCGAAGGCCGTGGTCGTCACCTTCAGCGGGAGGATTATCATCATCTGAGAATACATAGCCGGTGATGATGCCCTTCCCGTCCTGATACCACTCAGCCATCATCGCTTCAAGGTCGTCAACAGCATCCTGCATAGACTGTGGCTCAACATCAGTGAGAGTTGCATCTGATGCTACGCCCAGCTTACGCAGCGCCGCCCTGACCAGATCGCCTTTAGTCTTTATCTGCATCGCTTTCCGCCTTAGGCTTTGGTCCTGGCTTTTTGCGTTCTTTGGTTGCCGGTTCTTTCGGTCGCAGGCTTAGCAGACGATTCAACACATCATCTGCCGTGTGGCCGTACCATTCCTTGCCAAACTCAATTTCCGTGCCTTTAGGCAGATGTTCAATTTCACTCTCTGGAAGGTGGTATGTTACCGCGCCTTCTGGGGTGTCGATGCCAGCTAACACCCATCCATCCCATTGCTCGCCGTCATGATGCTGGAAGCTCCACCATGCGCTTTCGCGGAAGGCATTCATTAGTGTTGAAAACAGGCGCACTCGATGTGCATATAGTTCGTTAAAGTTGTGGTATCCATCAGATACTTCACCCATGTCTTTCTTGACCACGCCTGAATCGCCGATTGGCTCGTCATTAGTCTCCGGCACCTCATTTGGATGCTTAACCCAACCATCGGCAAGGTGATCTTCTACGTCGCCTTCATCGACAACTTTAGCCTGAACTTCCTTGCCCCATACCTTCGTTCCACGACCCTGCTTATATAGCATTACGCCCATATGTCACCTAAAATAAAAAAGGGGCCTAAGCCCCTGTTAGTTACGCAGTCTGACCAGGCAGGCCAACACCGATTGCTTCCGGTCGTGTCGCGTTTACGCCGTACCACAGCGCAATACGGCACAGGCCGGACAGGGTGGAAATATCACCCTGCGTAGCGAAGATACCGTTAAGTCCAACGTCAGGGATGCTAAATGAGGTAGTTTTCATACCTGCAAACAATTCGTGGTTAGCAGGAATGGGCTGAGACACAATACGGATGGCGTCATCAGCCCAGAACACGTTGGTGCGAGCATCCTTAACGTTCAGGATGTTCACCGCCATCGCATCAGCCAGCGAGGTGTTAACGTTGGCGTATGCCCGTTGCTCAGGAGAAAGAGAAACATCATCCAGTGCTACAGGCTTCGGCGTGATTTCAACGTGAGTACCATCAACAACGCGAACTACGGAGAAAGTCGCGTCCTGCGCCAGTACGTTCTTAGCCATCTGACCAAGGAACTTCACGCCAGCAAACGAAATTTTGTCGCCGCGTTTCAGGCCGGTGGTTGCAGACAGGGTGACGGTAGCAAAACGGTTATCAACGTTAACTTTGTTGCCATCGTTATCCAGTTGCCATGCGACAGGCTTGAAGGACTGCGCACCGGATACAGTGATGCCAGTTGCGGTGGATTTGGTCAGCACAGGAAGTTTAGGAGAGCGCAGGACATCATCGAAGCCAGCAACCTGACGCTGAATGGTGCCATCGCGGTATGCTTCTTCAGGGATGCGCCCGAAGATATCACGCTTGGTCAGGTCATAACCCGCCTTTTTGTAGTCCTGCGGGTTGAAGAAGTACGATGTGCCCATGTCGCGGTTAAGTTCGCGGGAGAACATCAGTTCTTCTGCATCGGCCACAAAGTTCCATGCGTCTGCGGTATTGGTGCCGATTGCATCCGGCGAAGTGATAACCAATGACCCCATCTCGGCGGCCATGTTTGCGACTTTCAGCTCAACGTTGTTAGCCAGTTTGCGAGCTGCTGACTGGATTCGGTGACGATACGCAGTCTCGTCTCGCAAGTCATCTGCGCGTAACTGGAAGAAGTCGTTATCCGGCTCTCCCATGTTTACCGCGACGTTAAGCTCCAGTAACCCTGTCGCTTTATCAGTTAAATCCCAACCCTCCTGAGTGGGGGACTCCTGCTCTACAGGCATCCAGATGGTATTGCTGGAGCGCTGCATAGAAGCCGCAGGCGGGGTATATTTCTTGGCTTTCTGCGCCATTGGAGTGATTGCGGAGATGGTTTCAATAATCTCATCCACCGCCAGTGTAACAATTTGACCTTCGTTCAAAGCCATTATCGGATTCCTTTAAGTTTTGCCTTTAGCTTGCGGTAGGTTTCCACATCGCCCTTGCTCGCAGCTGCATCCATCTGTTTACGAATGGCATCTTTATTTGCTGCGCTGACATCACCGGTAATCGGCTGGTCAGCAGGGGGAGCGGAAGATATTTGTTTACCGCGAGGCTTGAGAGTTAAGCGTTCGGATAGTCGAGTGAGTTCAATCAGCGCGGACTGCCCATCCATCGCCAGTAACTGGCGGGCTTTCTCCGGGTTTGCACCCAGGTGATACATGAGCGCGGCGGACTTCTCCGGGAACAGGCGCATAATGTCGGCCCCAACCGCAGGCGGAACCAGTTGCATAAATGCGTCTTCTTTCTCCTGATAGTCAGGGATATTGAGCTTTTCCGCCGCGTCATAGTGTTTGCGGGCAGCTTCGACGTATTGCGCTGATTGCTGGGTAAACTCCTGAGTCTTGCGGCCCTGTTCTGCTACGGCATTGCTGCGGGCGTCCTGCGCTTTCATTAGCCATTCGGTATTAGCAGCATTGAAAGCGGCAAGCGCACGGCTGTTGTCATAGTCATATTTGGCCAGGCCTTCTTCTGACAGATAGGCATTAATATCCGGCTGAGGTGGAAGGTCAGGGTTTACCCGTAAACTCTCCGGCAATTCTCCGCGTTTAACTGCTTCCATCTGCTGCTCAAGCTCGCGCTGTCGTTTGCGCTCGATGCGGCGGCGGGCGAATTCTGCGTTCTTTGCCGGGTCTTGTTTTGGTGCTGTCTCATCGTTCTTCAGGACAATCTCAAAGCCCTCTTCCTGACCTGCATTGTCGTTGGCATTATCGACAACTAAGCTATCAGCAGATGCCGCTGCATAATCGCCGGACAGGGTTAAGTCTTCAGTTGCCTGAATTTCGGTGGTTGGTTCCATGATTAACTCTCTCTTATTGAGGTGTCTCGGCTACACTGCCGGAAGGTTGATTTTGTCTCTGCGATTGCAGGATGTTGGCAATGTCCATTCGCTGCTTGTGCGTCTGTTCATCGCCTTTAAGGAGTAACTCAGCATTTGCGCGAGCGTCTTCGCTGCGGTCCTGCTGGAATGAAGCAACAGTTTTAAGGAACTCCCTAAACTCAGATTGTTTATTGAGGTCCATGTTGTTGAAGATTTCTGCAATTCTGGCAGCGTTAAGCTGGTTCTGCGCTTCGACTTTAGCTGCATCGATTTGCAGGGACAGTGTCTGGTTCTGAGCTTTAGCCAGTTCAGCCTGCCCCTGCAGGAGTACGCCCTGAGCCTGAACCATTGCCGGGTCTTGTTGACCTTGTTTGGCTTGTTGCGCCTCTACTAACCATTGCTGCTCTTCAGGCGTTTCTGGCTTCTTAACGCCCATCTGAATAAGCTGCTTATTGGCATAGTCACGCATCATCTCGACACCTTTACCATCAAGCAGGGTAAAGTACTGAAGCAACAGCAGTTGATATTCTGGCGTTCCCTGTGGCGTCTTGCCGAGCAACTCAAGAATTTCTGCGCGGTTTTGCTGCTTCATGGACTGGAATGATGGTCCAACATCCGTGTAGCATTCATAGCGCCCCCTGATATCGTTCAGTACCTGTCGTTCACCAGTAGCAAGGTCAACAACCTCAGCCATTAGCTGAACCTCTTTTTCGCTGCCATCCTCAAGGGTGATTGTCACGTTGCGAGGGACATCATAGATGTCGTTAACTATCGACTGGTAAATCTCTCCATCACGGCGCATAGCGGTAGCAAGATTATCCTGAAACACGTATGTCTCAAGGTCAGCCCGCATATTGAGTTGATTTACGGTATCGAATGCAACCTGATTACCATTAACCGACCCAGCATCTACACCAAGAGTGGCAACCTCTTTTACTGCGCTGGTTGCAGCTTCCAGCATATAGGCATTGGCCTGTGGAACTTCCGGATTTTCATAGTATGCCAGCGGCTGAGTTGGCAGGTCTCCGTTGCTCTCATCAGTGCGGTTGAGCAGGTAGTACGGGTAATCGTCGTTGCCGTCATACATATGCTCAAAGCCTGCAATCTGCTCAGGCCAGAAGAAAGGCTTCTTCTTCGGGGTGCGGGCCACGATGTCGGCGTTGAACGACATAATCATGTTGCGCAGACGCTGACCGTCTTTTGTCAGGCGGACGACACCCTCATACACTTCTTTATCTTCAACGAAGCCCCACTCTCCGAATACCGGAACAATGGGGATATGCTCGCCAGCAATGAGCTGCTTGTCTTTGAGTACAGCGGTGCAGGTGATAATCGATTTGTATACCCGGCGACGCTTAATCTGGCGCTCTGCAATTTTGATAAATCCACTATCAGCCAGGTCGTCGATGACGTCTTTAATATCGCGCTTAAAGTAGCTTACCGGCTTACCCGTAACCGGGTCTTGGTAGATAAACGCCGTCTCTTTCTTCTCGACCACTTCGTAAAACTCAGCGATCTGAATTGTGTCCTGCGTCAGCCATGGAAATACCCAATCGTTGGGGTTCTGGAATGATGGAATATCATCAGCATCGAGGTCGTATTTTTCTGCGAAATCCTCCCAACCATTCTGGCTCATTGAGTGGATAACTGTGCAGTGACGGGCGTCAGACTTGTCCATCAGTTTGCTGTTGCTGTCCCAGATAACATGGGAGCAGGCACTATGGATAGGCTCTCGACGGATAACCTGATTGTTGCTAGTTGGACTTTGGTCTTCGTAGTCAGTGACCAGACGCCACGCACCCACGCCTGCTTCAATCTGCTCACGAACGGCTATGTTGACAGCAATTTTCGCCGTATTGTGCCGCATGTCGGTGCGATACATGCCCATCAGCACATCAGCAGCGTCAGGACTTGCTCCATCCTTTGGACGATACAGAACATCAATAGGGTTCTGACGCATCTCAGAAACGAGCTTGCGCACCACTGGACGTACAACATCGAACTGCCCGCGATACTGCAGGGTTGTGTATTGTGATAGCCAGTCATCCCACTGAGATACGCGGGAGAAGAAGAGATCATTCTTGGCCTCCCTTCTGGCTTCATCGCTGGCTGTCCAGTCCGCATCAAAGCGCGACAGGATGCTCTCCAGCCTGTTTTCATTGTCGGCCATTATCGTCCTCTGCGTACTGGTCTAATCGGTGCGGGGATTGCTTTTGATGGTTTGTTTTTGACTACCGGGAATGCAAATGTCAGCGCCAGCGCATCGGCCCTGTTTGGCGATGGAACACCACGGCGTTTCATGTCGTCCTTCGACTCCAGAACAATCTTACCATCGAGTTTCACTTTGTATTCAGGGGCAACAATCTCATCAGCGGTCTGCTGGTCATCAATGCTCCCGCCTTCATTCAGCCAGGATTTCATTGCGTTCCACATCTCGCCGCGCTTATTGAGCATTGCCGGGTCTTTCGATTCTCCCGCGAAGCTCACGAGTTGCCACTTTCTGCCCCACGACTTACCAACAGAATGAATACCCGTGCCGTAACCGAAATCAATGAACACCGCGTCAGCTTTGTGTTCATCTTCGATAGCAGCCACTACCTGAGCAAACTTCACATCGTCGTCTGTTTTAGGGTAAGAACCTAAAAGCCTTGAATAAAGTCCCTGCCGCAGATAGATACACGCCTCATCACTGCCTGAGTATGCCGGGTCAACGCCGATAATCTTTGGAGCGAATCCATATTGACTGTGCTCCAGCTTTCTGGACATACCGGCATCAGCATAGCTTTGGGGAATAAATTGCAGGTCAGATGCAGATGGGAAGAGGCCACGAACGCGTACTTTAAAGAAGTCGCTATCCTCACCGTAATCGTTTCGCCATTCTTCAATAAGCTCTTTGTTCGTCATCTTCGCCAGGCGGCTATCAATTTGCTTGCGTCTCCAGCGATGCTTGAATTTACGGAAACATTCACGGAAGCGCCCGGTGTTACGTGTCGGGTTGCCGAACGCGAACCAGAAAGGCTCTCCGTCTGTCAGGCCTCCCTCTGCCACCTCCCAAATCTTGTCAGGCACCGCCGAGGCTTCATCGAAGATGTAGAATGGGCTCGAGTTTGCAGCATGAAGACCAGCAAATGATTCGCTGTTTTCTTCGCGGCAGGTTTGCCCGTCGCAACGCCATGACTCCATGTGATCTACATGGTAGATGTTCATGTTGCCTTTGCCGTTGTTGTACTCGAACCAGTGCCCGGTAATACAGCGCTTCTTCCATTTGCCAAGCTCGCCCCATGTTTTGGTTCGAAGCTGCTCTGAGGTGTTAGCTGTTACAACACCCTTACAGAACGGGCGGGTGCTCATGATGTAGAGAATTACCCATGCAGTGAGTGCACTTTTCCCGATGCCGTGACCTGAGCTTGTTGCGCAGCGGTATACTTCTACTGGTTTTACACCATCAAAGTTGTTAGTGCGAATCGCCTCACCCCAGTCAGTGAGAAACTCTTTCTGCCACTCATCTGGACCGTCAAAGCCATCAAGCTCTCCAACTCCCCACTCAAATGCATACATCACAAATCCGAGTGGGTCATAGAAGAATCGCCCCATATCGTCGGCAAGCATTGCCTCAAATTCTGATGACATCACTCACCCCTTGCGCGTTTGCGGGCCTCCTGAATGCGCTGAATCAGGCTAACCTCTCCGGTGTGCTCCATTTCCTGTTTGTCACGCCATTTATCTCGCTGCCTGTTCTTAAGCCAGAAAATGGCAGCAGTCGTATCGGGTGGATAATGTTTCACAGTAGGAGTTATGACGATCGAACCATCGACAGCGCGAATATCATCTTCTGGGTGTTCGTACCCGGTGGCGCGGTGGAATAACTTTGCGGCGACTTCACTGTCCGCAACAGCCTTACCCTTTTTTATGGACTCAAGAAAATCAGGATGCGCGTGCTTCCACGCATTGATTGTTTGCTCGCTAACATCAAAGAAAGAAGCCAGTTCCGCATCTGTATGCCCTAACAGACAAAGTTTTCTCGCCTGCTCGGCATACTCTGGTTTGTAAGCCGATGGGCGACCAATTTTCTTATCTTCAGCCGCCATATCATTTCCTTGTTAACTTCCTTGGGTAGTTGCAATAGTCACGTTAGCAGAACCATCGAATGAAGTTGAACCTGTGACAGCGCCGGTTAGTGTGATAGTGCGAGCAGTAGATAACTTATCCGCTGTCTCTGCATTCGTTACTGAACCGCTTGCGGAAGTGTACTTAGCTTCAAATGCTGTCTTGCTCATATAGAGGAGCTCGCCGTACTGGCTTCGGAACAGATATCCACCGACCTCCGGCTTGAATACGGCTACTGTTTGCGCTGACATGTACTGGTCAGTATACGGACCGTCGAATTCTGCGTTTGCACTTCCGTCATTAGCGTATTTGATAGCTTTAATCGGAAGCGCAGACACATATGCACCGTCAGCATCTTTGTAGAGAGGCCATGATGGCGTGAAATTTGGGTTTGCCATGCTTATGCTCCGGCAGTGAACAGGTCTAACGCTTCCTTCGATTTACGCACCGCTTCGAATGTGCGGATCGTGATATCTGAATTAGCGCCGCCTGACTGGAAGTGAATTTTGAATAACTCAAGCTTCAGCTCATCAGTGCCGATGAATTGAAATGCTTCCTCTGCTGCTGCGTTCTGGTTCATGACCAGTTTGTAAATCTCTAACTGGAATTTCTGTTCTTCAGTCATGGGAATAATTCCTGCCATTGTGTTGGCTCCGGTTGTTGGGGTAAGCCATTGTCGAGGCCACTCATTGAATGGCCTCTGCAATAACCGATGTCTTTCCATCAGTCCGCCACCACAAAGAATCTTTTTTGCCATAAGGCAGGAGGTTCATCTTTCAGTGGCTGCCAGTGTTATTTCCCCACTTACTGGCTTGGGTTGTTTAGCTGTACTGCTGCTAATTGAATATTGTTTGACAGGAAATAAACTCAGGTTTCATTATCAAGCCCACCCGTAGATAGGCTTTGTAATGGATAGCCGTTTAGCAGTTCTCGTAATTCTTTGATTTTTCCGATAACGCAGTTTTGCGTTTACCATCAGCACGCGATATCGAGAGTCAACTGTAGTTGCTCGCGCCAGAACTCAACATTGGCTTCAATGACCGGCTTATCCCATCGCCAGCGAGCCATATCTCTTGCTCCATTGCTGGCTTTTGATTTCCGGTCATCACGAATGCGACACGCTTGCTCATATTTCTGCTGCTCAGTCAGTTCACCACGAAGCAGGCTATCAATGTGCAGGTCGCACCAGACGGAGAATTTCGGATCGCACCATCTTGCAAAGGCAACTGATAACTTTGGATGCAGCCATGTTCCGCCGCCCCTGTCCTTTCGTGCCTTGCTTGTTTTTACATACCCGGAATCACGGGTATGTAGAATTTTCGATGGTTCACCTGAATAAACCTCATCCAATGCTCTAACGTATTCGAGAGTTTCAGCGTTGGACAACCAGTGATCCAGACGCTTACCGAAACGTTTTGCAATATCAGTGGCATTAATCCAGCCATCAGTATTGAAGCGGATGGCTTCGCCTTTGTAATTGAGTGGGACGATATTCATAGCGTTTACCTTTTAGAAAGATGAGCCTGTTCGCACAGAAAAGCCGCCCCGAGATGGTCGCCACCATATACGGCAGTTCTCAGGCTCAGCTTTCTGAAAGACTCGGGATTGTTACGCGCTGCGATGCGCGGTTTACTGCAGATGTAAAAAAGCCCCGCATCTGCGAGGCATTTTCCTGAAAGTCACTTGTTAAATTTCAGTGAAATTAAAATTATTTTAAGCACTGACTCCTGATGTACTCCTGCAGGTAGTTAACCTGCGCGGTTATCCTGTCGATTCCACTTCGGAGACGGTAATAATTGAGTTCAGCATCTGCTGTAAGTCTTGGGCTTTCTCCATTGCCCATGCCGCTGGCTCCGGACGTTGACTTTGCACAGGTGGCGGCGACTTGCAGGCGCTTACGCCCAGCAGAAACATCAGCACGGAGACTTTCGATAGTCGCGTTAGCATCAGCAAGCTCCTTTGTGTATCTGGCGTCGAGTTCTGCTACATCACGTTGACGCTTCTGCATGTCAGCGATAACGGATGCGGCTTTGTCGAGCTGATCTTTGTAAGTCATGGCGTTATCACGGTAATGATTAACAGCCCACCCCATTGAAACCAGCAGGCAAATAACCACAGCGCAGATGATTGCGGTTAACCGACTCATGACATCAACACCCCAACGGCCAGAAACCACGGCCACGCATCGTTGCCATTAAATGCGAGCAACGTTGCCATGAAAAAGCAAATCATGCTCATTGCTGCCCCCACAAACAGACTTCTCGCTCAATCTCACGACGAGTCATCAGCCCTTTCCATTGCTTACCGCCAGCGTATGTCCAGCGACGTAGCTGGTCACATGCGCCTTTGATATCGCCCTGGTTTATTTTGCGAAGAAGCGTCGATGTTCTGAAATTGCCTGCACCCACGTTGTAAACGAACGAGTAAAGAGCGCCGCGCGTTGTTTCAGGTATATCGACTTTGATGTACGGGTTAATTTGTCTGGCGACCGTGGCGAGGTCTTTATTCAGGAGGGCTTTGCATTCTGCTTCGGTATACGTTTTACCGAGCATGATGTCTTTTCCGGTGTGTCCGTGGCATACAGTCCATACACCAACAATATCTTTGTATGGTATGTAACTGACACCTTCCAGACCATCGTCACCACTCGGACCAGTGATTAACACAGATGCTATAGCAATAGCCCCGCCACCAATAGCAGCAGCAACGGCTTTTCGTAATGATGGAGGCATTATTCACCTCTCGCAGCCTTTCTTCTGTCTTCTCTGATTTTGAAGTACAGATTTGTCAGATAAGTGAGAAAACCCAACACAAGGCTTCCAAGCACTCCAATCGCAGCCCACTGTGACGGACTGACCTGATCCAACCACTGCAAAAACCAGTATCCCGCACTACCAGCAGATGTTCCGTAGGCAATGCCAGTTGAGATTTTGTCCATTGATTTCATAGCAACGCCTCCGCCAGTAACGGATTGCGTAGTTCTTATATTGGGAAGGGAGGAAAGAAGGCCGCAGCGTAACTATCACTGATGAATTCAGGATAGCCAGTGGCTACGGCTCAGTTATGGTGCTGGTTAACGGACTTGAACCGCTACCCATTCGCTTACAAGGCGACTGCTCTACCATTGGAGCTAAACCAGCATGTTTGGCGGGACAGCGTGGACTCGAACCACGATAAGAAGGTTAACAGCCTTCCGTAATGACCTTTATACGACTGACCCAAATAAAAAAAGCCACCGTTGCAACTTAAGAGTCACTAACGGCAGCTTATTCACTTATGATTGCTCATTTGCTCATAGATGTCAACACAATCTATGCAACATGTTTAATTTTATCCACACGTTTACGACTATTGAAGGCATTTAGCATCGGTTGATAAAGCATGAACAGGGATGCCTTGAGTACGTCATCTACTTCTCTCCGACAGGTAATAAGAGATGGCTTGCGCATCCTTTCTCCGCCGCGGCCTGACATTTTGCGGGGGCTTGCAGTCTTGTGATAGTAGGATGATATGGCGTACTTAGAGGAACCATGTGCGTAATAGCTAAGCAGAATGCCAAAGGCCTTTGTGTCGATGCGCATAACGGAATCTACGACCTGAGAAATCAACATTCCATCATCATCATTGCACATTGGTCTTGTCATAACTCTCCCCGGCTCTACGCTCTCCATGAACTGCGCTATAACGCTGCTCATGCGTTTTTCGAGTCTTCCTGAATAAACCCATGCTCCCCATAGCTCAAGCCACCCATTAAGCCAGTCATGCTGCTCTTTAGTGAGGTTCAATTCTCGTATACTCATGCAGCATTGCCTCCCGACGGCTTGTTCAATCCAAGCCGGTTCACCAGTTCGCGCTCTCGATCATGCAGATAATTCATTGCCTTCTGGTGTTGCTCTGTCATCTCTCTGATGCTGCGCAATTCAGCTTCGTCACGTTCACGCTGCTGTTTCGCCTGGTTAATGCTGGTTACGGTCATAGATACCTCTCCCGCCCTGATGAATCATTAAAACGCCGTTAACGATGGCGTGATGCCTGGCTTCTTTGTCGTACAGATAACGCCTGACTGTGTTGCGGTGGCACGATAAGCGCCGTGCTACTTCTGTCTGGTTTCCATATGTCTCTATGAGCATGTCTGGAATGGTTTTTACTGAGAACGTCATGCGGCCTCCAGTAGCTCTGTAATCATTGGCAAACGCCCACAGGTTTCAGTCACAACCAGTACAAGCATTCCGCCTTTAACCGCCTGACAGCGCTTGATGCGCATATCGTCTATCTGGCCGTCATCCAGCCAGAATCCCGCACTGGTGAGTGCGTCAAAAACGGCCTTTGGTAGATTGTCCAGGTCGCGTTTGCGGTTATCGGGAGGTGCTGCGAGAATGGTGATTCTGATGCGGTGTGTGATTTTAAGGTCTAGCTGTTGTTGCTGAATTATTTCGATTACTTCTCGCCGGTATCGCTTTCCCCAATCGCTGATGTAGTGGATTCCTCGAGAGTGACGCCAGTAGCGATTATTGGATGGAGGCCACGGCAACGCTATACGGTATTCGTTCATCGCACTGTTACCCTCCCTTCGCGTGTTAACTTTTGCAACGTTAAGACAATGGCGCGGTCCATTTCTGAGCGTCGCTCTTCCCGGCTTAAATCTTTTCCGTTGTCGATTCGCTCATGGCATGACGGGCAAAGCGCCGCCGTTAGGCTGTCGTCAACCTTTAGCCCTATTCCCTTTCCTTCGTTGCGATGCGCAGCCTGAACTCCATATCGACCACACAGAACGCAGCAATCTATCTCCCTTACTGCCTGAAGCCATTTATTGCTCCTGAATATCCTCATTAGACATATCTCCATTCGGATCGCGATATACCAGCCATTCGTTAATGCATTCTGCACAGGCGTAAATTTCATCTTGTGCCAGTTGCTTGTTACATCCGGCGCATAAGGCTCTCGCTATACTTTCCTGTTCGTAACTTCGATTTTGGTCAATCACCTTATTTCCTCGCACGTTCTCTAAGCCACCGGATATCCCACAGGTGAGCCGTGTAATTGAAGGTTTTTACGTCAGATTCTTTTGGGATTGGCTTGCGTTTATTTCTGGAGCGTTTCGTTGGAAGGTATTTGCAGTTTTCGCAGATTATGTCGGTGATACTTCGTCGCTGTCGTGCCATACGTCCTCCTTCGTCTCTGGCAGCGGGAAATTACCCACTGGCGACCGCTCACATCTGATACACCATTGGTGCCAATAAGGTTGATTTGGCCGGAATCGATAATCGTCTTTGCTTTCTCCGCAGCGGTAGCAGTGTTTCATGCGGCGTCTCCAAACCTCGCTTTCCATTCCAGTGCTAACCGGGCTTCGTCTGACCACTTAACGCCGCGCTCTGTACCGAATGCCTGTATAAGCTCTAATAGCTCCGCAAACTCGCTTACACGCATCCTGCTGGTTGACTGGCCTATTACTACAAAGCCATTCCCGGCAAGGTTAGGGACAACATCCTGCTGCTTTAAGGCTGCGGTAAACACACACTTCCAGCTTTCAGCGTCAAGCCATCGTCCATGCCAGTTAACCTGACGTGAGACATCACCAAGGCAAGCCCAAAGCTTCCGATTTTGGTCTAAGCTGCGGTTGCGTTCCTGAATGGTTACTACGATTGGTTTGGTTGGGTCTGGAAGGATTTGCTGTACTGCGTGAATGGCATTTTGCTGATGTGCTGGAGATCGAATTTCAAAGGTTAGTTTTTTCATGTCTTCCCTCTCCCCCAAATAAAAAGGCCTGCGATTACCAGCAGGCCTGTTATTAGCTCAGTGATGTAGATGGTCATACGTCAGCCCCTTGTGCATATCGTCTGCCACGCGCAGCAGGTGCATTTGATGATGTGCAAATCTGTCTGGCTTCATCCTGGTCACAGGCAACAAAGTGTCCGTTGCAGAACCGCTGGTAAACTGTACCAAGCGAGCCAAAACGGTTTTTCGTCACGATGATTTCAGCAAATGGCGCGGCGCTACTGTTCTCGTCATATACCGCCTCCCGATAGAGCATGATGATTGAGTCTGCGTCCTGTTCAATGCTTCCTGAATCACGCAAATCTGCGTTTGTCGGGCGTTTGTTTGGTCGCTTCTCAACATCGCGTGAAAGCTGGCTTAGGGAGATAACTGGAGTTTTCAGGTCTTTCGCCATCGCCTTCAGGCTTCCGGAGATGTGAGCAATTGCGAGGTCGTTGCGATCTGCTTTCGGCTTCTCAATCAGGCCAAGATAATCTGCCATGATGAGTGACAGGTTTGGATTTTCCTGTTTGTGCCGTTCTGCGATTGAGCGTATTTCTTCGACAGATAACCGCGAGGCATCGACTACCCATACATCCAAATCTGCAAGCTGACTCATGCCGTTAGCAACACGCGCCCAGCCTTCGTCATCCATCGATGCAGGATTTCGCAGCACGCTAACCGACATCCTCCCGGCGTTGGCAATGCTCCGCTCTGCAATCTGCAATGCGCTCATTTCCATTGAGAAAATCAATACTCCGCGCCGGACGTCAGAACCAGGAATAACGCGGCTTGCAACACCTTCGGCAATCTTCAGCGCCAGTTCGGTTTTCCCCATACCAGGACGAGCGGCGATAATAACCAGGTCTTCTGCGTTCATCCCTCCGGTGATAGCGTCAAGTTCTTCGATTCCGGTCTTCAGGGTATCGGACTCTTCTCCGTTCCTCAGACGCCTGTCAAGCGTGTCGGTGTAATCATTGATAATTTCCCCCAGTCGCACAGGTTTAACCTCGTCACGTGGCTTCCTGATGGCTGAAAGACGCTTAACAAGATCGTCCATCGCTCTACCTGAAGCATCCAGCGTGCCGTTACTGATTGGCTCTCGCATCTCATCCAGTAGCTGTAAAACCTGACGCCGTTGATAACTGTCTGCAACCATTCCGGCATAACCTTTCAGGTTTGCAGCGCTGGGGCATGACCGCGCAGTCATCATCACCGCCGTTGCATATTCATCCCCGCACTCCTCGGCCACCATCAGTCCATCAATCAGGTTCCTGTTTCTGGCCTGCTTTCGAATAACTTCAAAAGCTTTCCGGTAAAGCGGAATTGAGAATGCTTCAGGCTCCAGCGTTGCCAGAACGTCACTGGCGGTTGGTGTTAATCCACCAATCAGCAGGCCACCGATAACGCTCGCTTCGATATCCTGTCTCATGCAATCCCCCTGTCTGCAAACTTCCCTTCCCGAACTCCCGTTAACGAATCTTCCCTCAGCAGGTAATCAAAATCTGCCGTCCAGCCAGTGTCGTTGTCTCCGAAGTAAAACGGCTTGGCCTGATGCACAAACGCCCTGACATACGCTCTGAAACCGTCCACGTTTGGCGTTTTCAGTTGCGGGATGATTTTCTTCAGGCGGCGTTTACGTTTCTCGTTGACCGCAACAGCATGTGGAAGTCTGTCACCGACTTCGGTGTTGTAGGCGTTCAGGAAGGATTCGTAGTCGATTCGTTCTGCCTTGCGACGTTCAGGTTTAACCTGCCCATCGCCGCCCCCGTTAGGGGGTAAGGGGGTATTTGTATTTATTGTCTTTTGTATATTGTCTTTTGTGTTTAGCTGACTTGGCTTATACCCATTAGCCGACTTGGCTAATGTTTTATTAGCTGTTTTAGCTAATGTTAAGCTGTCCTGGCTAATCCACTGCGAAACCACCTTGTTCACTCCGATTTTCACGCCATCAGCAATGAGGAATTTACGCTCAATAAGCTGGCGCTTAGCAGCGCAAACATGAGTGTGATGAATACCTGTCATGGCTGCTATCTGCGTGTTTGTGAGTCGATCCATCGGCTTATTGAATCCGTATGTCTTGCGCATGATAGCGAGCATCACCTTCAACTGCCGGACGGTTAAATCAGCCATCAGCAGACTGTCGGTAATCTCGTTAGCAACGCGCATGAAACCATCTTCGGTATCTGCCACGCGATGCTCCACGACCTCCAGATGAGGCCTGTAATCAGCTAACTTAACGACGCCCATGTTTCACTCCTGCTTTGGCTAGTCTGTAAACACCAACAAGGCG
Organism: Salmonella sp. SAL00672; assembly: GCF_046552175.1. NCBI lineage: Bacteria > Pseudomonadati > Pseudomonadota > Gammaproteobacteria > Enterobacterales > Enterobacteriaceae > Salmonella > Salmonella sp. SAL00672. The sequence continues at coordinate 214,748 of NZ_JBGDUQ010000003.1, forward strand.
CTCTGCGAACGCCCTGTTATTTGCTGCGGCTACTACTAATCCCTCAGGTGAATCAGGGTGTCGAATCTCTTCTTTTTCCTGGTATTTCTTACGACGTTTTGTCATAATGACTCCTGTGGATTGATCCAGTCTTTCTACATCAGGCCTCGAAGAATTCGCCGTTCTTCGGGGCTTTTTCTTTTGTCAGGTAGGTAGCAAGTCGCCTGGTGAGCTCTGCCATTTCCTCGTCTTCGATTCCATACTCCAGAACCGCAAGCATCATGCTGACCTGAGAGAAGAAACCGTTCTTCCATCGGCTTACCTGGTATTCAGGAACACCCATAGCTTTAGCGAATGTCTTCTGGCCCATCATGGCTAACTTGTTGAGTAAGGTGGACTCGATGCGAGCCGCCTTCTTGCTTTTAGTTGCAACTACGTTCATTCAAAATATTCCTTAGAAATTAGATAGAGTTGGATTCGCAAATACACGCAAATCCGTTTAATAGATTTACCGCGTTGTCGGCGGTTCAGATTGGTAAAGAGCGTTGATACTTAACTTGCTGCCAGTAAGTCGGCTAAATCAGGACGAAGTTCTCTGGCTTTAATTCTTCCTCCTGTAGCTTTTACGATTGCTGCCACATACTTAGCGTCAATGCCGCCACCATGTAACCAACGCCATACAGTTGGCTGCTTAACTCCACACAAAGAGGCGAGTTTTTGCTGGCTTCCTGCAATGGCAACAGCTTTTTGTATTGCTTTGTTAGTCATTGCTTATTCCCTTTCGTATAACACACAACAAATAATAGCAATGAGTATTAATCAAAGCAATAGCAAAACGTGTTTTGACCATTAATACGCAAGCGTATAAATTGAATATTATGAAAAAAGAAACTCTCTCTGACCGTCTCAACAAGGCAATGGAACTGGCTGGTATGTCTCAAGGTGCTCTTGCTAAAGCGTCAGGCGTTGCTCAGCCAACGATCTGGCGTTTGACAAGTGGAAACGCTCGTGGGTCAACAAAGATTGTTGAAATAGCAAACGCGTTAGGTGTTAATTCGGAATGGTTGTCTACCGGAATTGGTCCTATGAAAAAAGATGGAACTACTCCGATAAACGCATCTCCATCTTCAAACACATTTAAAATCGATATCCTAGATCTTGAAGTTAGCGCGGGTCCTGGCGTTATCAATCGAGAATTCGTGGAAATACTCCGCTCGGTTGAGTATTCGCAGGACGATGCCAGACACATGTTCGATGGTAGAAAGGCTGAAAATATCCGCATCATAAATGTGCGCGGAGATAGCATGTCAGGAACTATTGAACCAGGAGATCTGTTGTTTGTAGACGTAAGCATCAAAAACTTCGATGGGGATGGGATATACGCCTTCCTCTATGACGATACTGCACATGTTAAGCGGCTCCAGAAGATGAAAGATAAACTATTGGTCATATCTGATAATAAGAGTTATTCAGCTTGGGACCCAATTGAAAGAGATGAAATGAATAGGGTTTTTGTCTTTGGAAAGGTAATTGGAAGCATGCCGCAGACCTATAGGAAGCACGGTTAGCCAGCCAATGGCCTGATGAGATATTCGGGTGATGATGGACCGAAGGGATGTTTGGGTGATAGTGATTGTGTGAAACAGGTCGCAGAAATGCGGCCTTTTTACAAAAAAATGCAAGCACTCAAGATAGAATATATGCTTGCTTATTAATTTATATACTTGATATTATGCAAGCACATTTCACAACAAAGAGTGCTTGCATAATGTCTGATAAAGAAAGCAAAGAACCAACGGGAAAGTCCAAAGGTGGTGTGGCAAGGGCTAATGCTCTTTCTGCAGAAGAAAGGTCGGCTATTGCAAGAAAAGCCGCAGCAGCTAGGTGGGGCGGCGATGGTGAGGTGGAAATTGCCAAAAGATCTGGCGACATTGTCATTGGAGACTTAAAGATACAATGTGCCGTGCTTGAGGATGGGACGAGGGTTCTGTCAGAGAGAGCTATCACTAAAGCCTTCGGCGGGAAGCGTGGAGGCTCCCACTGGAAGAGAATGAAAGAGAATCCAGATGGCGCCTATCTTCCTGTTTTCTTGTCAGCTAAAAACATTAAGCCATTCATTAATAATGAATTATCAGAAGGCCTATCCCGGCGCCGTCTTTTCAAAATAAATAAAGGAGCGGCGCCAGCTTACGGCATTGAAGCATCTTTGCTCCCAAAGATATGCAATGTTTATTTGAAGATGAGAGATCAGGGTGATGCCCTTCAGTCATCTCAGATACCTATTTCTGTTCAGGCAGACATTATCATGCGCGGTCTTGCAGAGGTTGGTATTGTAGCGCTGGTAGACGAAGCTACTGGGCATATCGATGAAAAGAGACAAGATGAATATCGAATTCTCTTTCAAGAGTTCATCAAAGAGCAGGTCAGAGAATATGAGAAGGAATTTCCGAAGCAGTTCACGGATGGCCTTTATCGACTTTACGGACTTACGCAGAAAAAAGCAGGTCGGCACCCTCAGTTTTTCGGTAAGTTTACGAGGAAGTATATCTACGAACCATTAGCATCAAGTAAAGGCGCCATCCTTGAGATGCTAGATGAAAAAAACCCTGTCGTTTATGCGAATGGCGGTAGAAGATATAAGATGTTTCAGTTCCTAACCGATAGCATCGGAGTTCCGATGTTTAGGGCGCACCTTTGGCAGGTAGTTGGCATCCTTTCAAGCTCAAGAAATAAAGCTGAGTTTGACAGAGCATTCAAAAGAGCCTTTCCATCGCCCGGGACTCAATTTGAGTTGCTAGATGAAGATGAGTAAGCGATCACGCCCGGCCACCGCGCCGGGTTTTCTTTGCCCTACTCTTTCGGCAGCGTCAGAACATCAATAGCCAGTTCTACAGCCAAGTCCACATCCTCTTCCTGCCACAGTACCTGAATCATTTCTATCAAAGCTTCACGCGAAGGTTCGCGCTGCTCTACCAGTACCTGCATCAGCGCTGTACCGAGAACCTCAACCACCTGCGGGTGAAGCTCCGCAAAGAACTCTTCCTCACTTTTCACACTGATTCCTCGCTCGTTTTTTGTTCAGAACAGTATGGCATAGAGGATTTATAAAAATAAATTCATTTTGCTATCAACAACATAATACCAAAAACCACTAATTAATAGCAAAACGTATTGATATGGATAATACTCAATGCTATTGTTTAGCCATCAGCAGGACGCTGGTAGCCAAACGGAAAGGCAACGCTCTTTAACTTCGATGATGCGCTGACAAAGCGCGAACAAATACCAAACGAGATGGGTTTGGGTTGCAGGTAGAAGCCAACCTCTTCGGCGGAGGCGCTCGGCAATGAGTACGCGGTCAGGGTTAGTCGCCTGGCTATCTGCAACACCAAAGCTATTTCACATGAGGATTAAATCATGACGGTTATCACCTACGGGAAGTCAACGTTTGCAGGCAATGCTAAAACTCGCCGTCATGAGCGGCGCAGAAAGCTAGCCATAGAGCGCGACACCATCTGCAATATCATCGATTCAATTTTTGGCTGCGATGTTCCTGATGCTTCTCAGGAGGTCAAGTCACATCGTGTTGACAGGGTAACAAAAGCCGTTTCACGTGCCGGGAACAAAGTTAAGCAGCAAGAAGTTGAGCGCAAGCAGAACCGCATTTACTACAGCAAGCCTGGCGAACGCGGAATAACATGCAGCGGACGCCAGAAAATTAAAGGTAAATCTATACCACTTATTTAGAAAATGCAGATTTAGGGAAAAGGTAGGAGGCGTTACACCTATGGCATCTCATTTTATGGTTAGAAGGTGGTGCAAATCCTTCGTATTGAAGTATGGATTTCACCGAAGATTCATAGCATTGAGCGCAAAGATAGTGCATTGGCTGACCGGTATTGGCCGATTTCTTGAGGCGATAAACTACCGTAGCAACAGTAGGTGTATACATCTCATAGTTTTTCTTTTCCTCTTCCCACTTAGAGGCTCGATTTATCTTTTCTTCAAGCTCAATAATCTTGTCCTTAGAAATCATCAAAAGCTCATTAAGTGACATTTGCTGCTGTTGAGCATCCATGAGCTTATCGACAAGTTCGTATGTTTTTTCTTTTACTGAGTAGTCTATTTGCATTTTCTGGATTTCCTTTACTGCGCCAACAGCACTCATCAGAGCTCCTCCGGCACCAGAAACTGCATCTGTAATCCTACTAATTATTCCTTTTTCATCAGACATATAAATCACTCTCTTACTGTAGGGGTAAGAGGATTTTACTATTTTTCTCGCTGTAGGGGTACACGAGAACCACCGAGCCTGACGTGGCTAAAAGACAGGCACAATCTTTACTACCGCAATCCACTATTTGAGGTGAGATATGGAAGAACAAGCAAACAATATTCTCGTAGAACTACTGCAAAAAGCCAGTAATGGAATAGATGCGTCTGTTTCATTTATCCAGGCACAGATTCCTGATGTTGTTCATCAGTTGCTGCTATGGAATATGGTTGACAGTCTGATTAAAACATTAATAGCCATTCTAACAATCCCCCTGGTTTTCTGGTTTATGAAGAAGCAGTGCCAAAGAGTTGAGACAGGTAAAATCGGTGATGAAGGATATTCATGGGAGAAGGGAAATCCCAAATACAGGCCGACAATGGTTTGGGATAGCAAAGGTGATATTAATCTTCTTATCATGCCATTGGTTGGAGTTTTGACTCTGTGGGGTATTTTCATTATTGGTGCAGTAACCAATATGACTTGGTTAAAAATTTGGCTGGCTCCAAAGCTTTACCTTATCGAATATGCAGCATCATTGGTTAAGTAATTTCAGGCCGCATAGTCGGCCTTTATTTTTGGCATAAACAATAGAGGCGAAGATGAATTACACACCCGGACCATGGCAATGGTGGACAAGTAACAGCTTTCTGCGATTAAGCAGTCAAGCTACAGGTAAAGATGGTGGCGTCATCGACTCTTATGTCATGAAGGATGGTCACTCATCACTAATCGTTAGCAAAGAAGATATGAATCTGATAGCAGCAGCACCTGATTTGCTCGAGGCTCTTCAATTGGCTGAAAAAGCGATGGCAGAAGGACGCAATGTGACCTATCCGGAGTGGTGCGGGGTAATCAATAAAGCTCGCGCAGTCATCAGCAAGGCTCTTGGGGAGGAGTGATGGAAATAAATAAAGAGCAGGCATCAGAAATTATAAAACTTATCGAACAAGCATTACTTGATGGGTTTGATGATGAAATTCTGGTTTCGCTACACGAAAGTCTTACCAAATTTGTCAGCGAATAAGCACCTAATGACCATTTTAATAGTGGTCATTGTGAGCAATATCGCTCGTAACCAAACGAGGACGACGACTCGTTCTGGTTAATCGAAAAATCATCCCTTGATGTTATTTGCCGCTCGCAGTCAGGGCGGCTTTTTTTACCAGTATATCAATAGCGCTTCATATCGAGGCGTTTTCGCTATGCCAATAAATAAAAATGGAGAATCCCACGATGACATTTGCTATCGCGGGCGGTGCCGTCATGGGTATCTCCCAACTTAATGAATCACTTTTAGAGCGTATCACCAGAAAATTACGGGCCGGATGGAAACGTCTCGGTGAAATTCTTAATCAGCCAGGAGTACCACGCCATGACCATTACGCCTGTTAACGGAACAATTCTTGTTCAGCAAGGAAACAGGGAGTTCAACAAGCTATATGAGAAAGTATTTCCGGATACAAAACAGGGAATATCTGACGCGTATACATGGGCTGCCGGAATAGCTCTTGGTTGGGATAAGTGGCAGGACGAAGAATGGGAGGCGCGTCATGTTGCATGATTTTGATGATGAAGAATTTATTGCTCTTATTTCTCCTGAAATTGAGGAAGAAGTGGAGCAGAAAATTAACTTAGCAGCAGAACGGCAGAATCCGGTTATTAGCTGGGATGAATTTGCGGGGTATTACTCATGAGCAAAGAGTTTTACGCAAGACTTGCTGAAATTCAGGAGCACCTGAACGCACCAAAGAATCAGTACAACTCGTTTGGTAAATACAAATACAGAAGCTGTGAAGACATTCTGGAGGGTGTTAAGCCACTACTGAAAGGCCTGTTCCTGTCTATCAGTGATGAAATCGTGCTGATTGGCGACCGTTATTACGTCAAGGCCACCGCGACCATTACAGATGGTGAAAATAGCCATTCAGCAAGCGCTATAGCGCGAGAAGAAGAAAACAAGAAGGGAATGGACGCAGCTCAGGTAACTGGCGCTACAAGCTCTTACGCTCGCAAATATTGCCTGAACGGTTTGTTTGGTATCGACGACTCCAAAGACGCGGATACTGACGAGCACAAACAGCAGCAGAATGCAGCACCTGCGAAGCAAACTAAATCATCGCCTTCCTCCCATGCTCCTGAACAGGTTCTTAAGGCATTCACTGAGGCCGCAATGCAGAAAAACACGGTGGAAGAGCTTAAACAGGCTTTCGCTAAAGCGTGGAAGATGCTTGAGGGAACAGAAGAGCAAGCGAAGGCTAAGGACATTTACAACATCAGACGAGACGAATTAGAAGGAGCGATCGCATAATGGCACATTCAATCACTGTACGACTAAACAAGCCAGCAAGAGAGTTTCAGGCTGGAGAAAATATCGGATTCAACATTCGTGCTGGCGTCCAGTATTACGACCGCCAGACAAAAAAGAAAGAATGGACAAACTACAGTGCCGCTGTATTTGCCAAACCGGGTCCGCAGGCTGATTACTATCGCAGTGTCCTGGTTGAAGGCGGTATTGTGGAAATTACCGGCGAAAACATCAAGGTTGATGTTTATCAGGGCCAAAATGGTCAATCAATCACTCTTGAATTGCTGAACGCAAAAATTGGATTTGCAGCTTCAGGAAATGGACCGCAGCAGCAAAGTAGTAACCAGCAGAACACGCCTGTATACGACGATTCCATCCCCTTCTGATTTAGAAAAATAAGGATTTAATTATGCCAGCGCCTCTATATGGTGCGGATAACCCGTGCCGCTGTTCCGGCAATTCCGTCTCGGAGGTGCTGGATAAATTCAGAAAGAACTACGACCTGATAATGTCGCTACCGCAGGAAACGAAAGTAGAAAAGGAATTTCGACACTGTATATGGCTTGCAGAGAAAGAGGAACGCGAGCGAATTTACCAGACATCCATCCGACCATTCCGCAAAGCAACATATACCCACTTCATTGAAATCGACCCGCGCCTTCGTGATTACCGTTCGCGTTACGGCGCTATCAGCAATAACTGAGGAATTAATAATGAAGCTAAACATCGACCTCGGTAAATACGTTATTACCGGAACCAAGCACGACCTTATTCTAAACGAGAAGAGGAAAGTTACCGATGAAAAAAGCAAAAATTTCGGCAATGAAGTTCTTGTACGTTGCGGTTACTACAGCAAGTTTGAGCATCTGGTTAAAGAGTTATGCCATCGCGAAATTCTGGCGTCAGAAGCACAATCATTTCAGGAACTACAGAAGCATATTGAAAGTCTTGGTCTGACATTAAGCAAGGCTGTTAATAGCTTTGTAGGGGAGAATGCCTGAATGAAAGCGAATACCGATGGTTTAACCATGAATCAGCTTGCAGAACGTAATGCTGAACACGTAACTACCATAGCGGCACTGGAATCCAGATGCGCGGCGCTGTCTGCAAAGCTGAGCATGATTAACTACCTTGTGAAAGCCGCCGAACAAGCAAACAAACTGGCGCAGGAAGCAACGGAAAATCTGGTTCAGGAGCGTAATGCGTTGGCTGCGGAGAACACGGCACTGAAAAAATCAGAGGTCGAATTCAACGAATATTGTCGTCGCGAGTGCGAGGACGTTGGCGATACGTGGGTGGACGATTTCACCGAGACCCCGGCGACAGACGCCTTTCTGGCTGGAGTGCGAGCAAGTGCTCGTAACGAGGGCATCAACTATGCCGCCAGCCGCCTCGCCGCCGCATTCAATCACGGATTCCTCGATAAACCTGTATCAGAAGTTCTCGACGTGACACGCATGATTTTATCGGCGAAAGAGGATTTAGCCAATGACCAACTACCCGCGGATGACGGTTTGTCAGGTGAATACGCGGAGAAGGCGATAGAAGAATGGGCGGACCAACTTCGCAAAGGAGCCGCGCTATGAGCAACATCGACAAACAGGCGCTGCGGGAATCGGCAGAGAGGGCGAAAGACAGCTTCATTCCGAACTTTAGGGCTCCCACTCGCGATGTGCTGGCGCTGCTGGATGAGAATATTCAACTCCAGCGGGAAAAAGACGCAATAGAGGCCGTAGCGCTGGCGCTGCGTGATGATATGCGACAGGCGCGAGAGCAACTGGAGGAAGCAGAAAAGCAGATAGTTGAGCTGTCCAGAGCGGCAAGTGTTAACAGCCAGTGGAAACCGGATGTTTGCCCGGTTACCGGACGCAAGTTCTTCATGTGGATTGAACATGAAACGCTTGGTTATGTGCCGACATATGGCGGGCCGTTCGACAGTTACACTATACCGACCAGAGACAGCAGCGGTGAGTTTTCTTGCGAGCGTTACGACCATGATATCGGCGGTTGGGTGGATGGTGAGTTCATCGGCCTTTATCTGATTGATGATGACGAACAATGCCGAGTCTGTGAACTCAAGGAGCGCATAGCAGAACTGGAGGCGAAGCTTGAAACTGCCGACAAATTGCAGGATAGCGCATTCCGTGAAGGCCTGAAAGCCGGGTTCAGCTATGGGCAGACAGATGACCAGTCCGGGTTTGCGCAGTGCATGTCTGCATATAGCACCCGCGCTGGCATCAAGGTTAAGGAGTCGTGATGGAATCGCAATCTATTCTGGATATGTGCTGCGGCTCGCGCATGTTCTGGTTTAATAAGCGCGATGAACGCGCCGTATTCGCCGATATCCGCGCCGAGGAGCATATATTGTGCGACGGTCGCAGCCTGGTTATCAGTCCTGACCTCATTGCCGACTTTCGTTCACTGCCGTTCGCTGATTCTTCTTTTCCGGTTGTGGTGTTTGACCCTCCGCATCTTGAGCGAGTTGGTGATAACGCCTGGATGGGTAAAAAATACGGACGCCTGAATAAAAAAACATGGCGTTCTGACCTCCGCGCCGGATTCAAAGAGGCATTCCGCGTATTGCGGCCACACGGTGTTCTCATTTTCAAGTGGAACGAAACGCAGATTCCGGTAAGCCAGATTCTGGCGCTGACGGACGTAAAACCAATTATTGGCCAGCGCACCGGCAAGAACGATAAAACCCACTGGATTATTTTTGTGAAGGACTAACCCATGACCACTATTACCAAAGAATGGCTACAGCAGACTATCGCTGAATTTGAAAACACTCGCGACGATATTCCGTTTGGCCTGAGCGATGACGACGCCAAAATTCTGATTGTGCTGAAGCGTGCGCTGGCATCGCTCGAAGCGGAGCCTGTAGCGTACATTTTCAAGCATCCAGCAGGAGAATTATTTTGGTCGCTTACTGACGAAAGCAATAAAGGCCAAAACGATGTTATGCCGGTCTACGCCGCCCAACCAGTGCAGGAAACAGGCGTTTACAAGGATATGCTCAATATCATCGGCCTGCTGGAAAAAAACGAATGGGCTGAACACTGCACGAGTACAGTTTTAGGCTCACTCCTGGAATCAGAAATAACGCGTTTGGTTAGTAAAGAGCAGCCAGCGCCGGTAGTGCCGGAGGAAATACCAAAAGGTCTGGCGGGTCAAATTGTCAGTCTGCTAGCGCATAACATCGGCGATAAGTTCCTAGCTCAGAAAATCTGGAACGCCTGCCGCGCCGCCATGCTTCAGGGGGTCGAGCAACCACAAAACGCACGACAAAATATTCCGGAAAATATTCTTGATGGCAACTCTCCGGAAATTCCGGATGATTGGGTTATGGTGCCAAAAGAGCCAACTCACGCCATGATTAAAGCGTGGCTATCAAAGGTTGCTAACTTTCGCGGTCATGCAGCCGGTTACAAGGCTGCGCTGGCAGCAGCACCACGGCGGGAGGTGAAGTGATATTTCACCCTTCAAAATTGACCAACATTTGCTTTAATTTATACTGTATGAAAATACAGTATTCATGGTGGCTAAAATGGGTGGCAAAGTACCTAACTACCAAATCGTTTATAGAGACGAGACGCTCAATTATTTCAAGCCTGGAGGATATGTTTTCTTTCAAAGGCTTAAAGAATATGGCGGTGGTTATTGGTTAGGCAAAATTTACGAGGATGGATTCGAGTTTGTGCTTGAAAGGCCAACCTCATTAAGTGAGGGAATTAAGCATTTACTTGTTTTAAAATACGTTGAAGATGGGTATCTGGAATTTGTAGATGATATCGACAACTTCAAGCTCCAATGATGCGATAGCTTTTAACATATCTCATGAGAAGATTGTACGTTCGTATGTCATTCAGCACGTAGCTATCTTATGCTGAAAGATAAAACAAGCGCTCTTCGGGGTGCTTGTTTGCTTATGGGGAGAGTCCACAGATGCTGAAGCGCAGCAGCTCGGCTCTCAGCACCGCAAAAATAACAATCCTCGCACTCGCGGGGATTTTTTTATCTGAACTCGCTACGGCGGGTTTTGTTTTATGGAGTGAATGATGTCTGATTTAGCAATGAAGGTATTGAAGTGGCAAACGAAAGGCCACGTTGGCATAAGTAGCGCAACTATGGCTTCTATTGCTCTTGGGCTGGAAAAGAGCTTCTACCACGGACGGTTTGACGCACCAAGCGATCCTGCCGATTTGCGAAGATGCATGATGCTCGTAGATGAAATACCTGAAATTAAAGATAGCTTTCCGCTCATAGCGAAAAAGGTAAAGCGGTTTTCTCCGATTTTACGTGAGTGGGATTCACTTATTGCTCTGCTTAAGCTTGAGCTTAAGAGGCCAGATAAGCGAGCACCAAAAACATATAAATGGATAAAAGAGCTTCTTTCTGACCAGGAGTAACCATGGAATCACACAGTCTCACACTCGATGAGGCCTGTGCATTTCTCAAGATATCCAGACCTACCGCCACCAACTGGATTCGCACAGGCCGACTACAGGCAACACGTAAAGACCCCACCAAACCGAAATCCCCTTACCTCACCACACGACAAGCCTGCATTGCGGCGCTTCAGTCTCCGCTGCATACTGTCCAGGTGAGCGCGGGTGATGACATAAAAGAGGAAAGAAAATGTCCATCTTCCGCAGAGGTGAAATATGGTACGCGTCCTACTCGACGCCGGGCGGGAAGCGAATTAAGGAAAGCCTTGGGACTTCCGACAAGCGGCTCGCTACTGAGCTACATGACAAGCGCAAGGCTGAATTGTGGCGAGTAGACAGGCTTGGCGATTTTCCTGACGTAACGTTTGATGATGCCTGCATGCGCTGGCTGGAGGAAAAGGCAGAGAAGAAATCACTGAAAGATGACCGCAGCCGTATGGCTTTCTGGCTGGCGCATTTTGAGGGAATACGGTTAAAGGATGTAACCGAGCAAAAGATTTACTTAGCAGTAAACAAGATGAGCAACCGCAAGCAGCTTGAGATATGGAAAATAAAAGCTGCCGCGGCGCAAAAGAATGGAGAGCCAGTGCCAGTTTATTCAGCTAAACCGGTCACTACATCGACAAAGGCAAAGCACCTCGCACTGATGAAGGCCATTCTCCGGGCGGCAGAACGTGACTGGAAATGGCTGGAGAAAGCGCCTGTAATCAAGGTTCCTTCTGTCAGAAACAAGCGCGTCAGATGGCTTGAGCGTGATGAGGCAAAAAGACTTATTGAAGAATGTCCGGAACCGTTGAAATCTGTTGTTAAATTTGCGCTGGCAACGGGACTTAGGCGGTCTAACATCATCAATATGGAATGGCAACAGATCGACATGCAGCGTCGTGTTGCCTGGGTGAACCCTGAAGACAGCAAGTCAAACCGCGCTATTGGCGTAGCGCTAAATGACACTGCCTGTAAGGTATTGCGTGACCAGATTGGTAAGCATCATAAATGGGTGTTCGTGCATACTAAAGAAGGCATCCGGCCTGATGGTTCAAAGACGCCAACCGTGAGAAAGATGCGCGTCGATGACCAGCGAGCATGGAATGCAGCTTGCCGCCGGGCTGGAATTGAGGATTTCCGTTTCCACGATCTGAGGCACACGTGGGCCAGTTGGCTAATTCAGTCCGGAGTGCCGCTTTCTGTTCTACAGGAAATGGGAGGATGGGAGAGCATCGAGATGGTGCGCCGATATGCTCACCTTGCGCCTAATCATTTAACGGAACATGCGAAGCAAATTGACTCGATTTTCAGTGATGATGTCCCAAATATGTCCCATATGGAAAATAAGGAGGGAATTAAAGAGGCGTAACCAGTTGATATATAATGGCGCGCCCTGCAGGATTCGAACCTGCGACCCACGGCTTAGAAGGCCGTTGCTCTATCCAACTGAGCTAAGGGCGCCTTGTGAAGTGAAGACTTCGTGTAGACGAAACGCGAGAATTATACGGTCAGGCACTCCTGAGTCAATGGCTTTTGTTCTGGTTGCTGACTAAGTGTACGAATATCGTCTTTTCTGGCGCAATGCCAGGTTCCAGGAAATCGCCTGGACACATCTCAGCACGCATAAAGTGGGAATTAAGGCCGCCAGTATTTAGAAAATCAATCAGTTTCTTTAATATTTCACCATGATTCACCTGCCGTGTAGGATATTTTTTATGCTGCGTATCGCTATTAAGGAACAAAACAGTCACTTTGAGCATGGGTTGAAAATCATCATGACGCGTCTGGCGAATCAATGGCAGCAGAAAATTGACTTTCTGCCGCCAGAAGAGATAGATAATGCCGATATCGCTTTCCTGGCCCTGGATGATGATTGGTTCAGCGCTGGCTGTTATCAGATACCTATGCATACCCAACATCAGCTACGGGTGATTATTTGTAATAAATGCGATAAAGAAAAGCTCATGTTCAGACCATGTCTGTATATGCTGCCGCATATTTATCGGGAAGATGATGTTGAAGAAATTACCCGGAAAATGATATTGATCTTACATAAGCGAGCGCTTCGACATAGCGTCCCTTCTGGCATTTGCCACTACTGCACGACTCGTCATTTTTCAGTAACAGAACGTCACCTGTTAAAACTGATCGCCAGCGGTTATCATTTAAGCGAAACGGCCGCTTTACTTTCACTTTCTGAAGAGCAGACAAAGTCACTCCGCCGGAGCATTATGCGAAAATTACATGTTAAAACGGAGCAGCAGTTTTTAAAATATATTAGAGTTAACCTTCATTTCTTACTCAGTAAGTAAACTCACTTAACTTTTTACAAGGCTTACGAAATATCTCACCAATAATTAAGTAACGATACCTACAGGCATTTTTTTAACGCTGCCACAATGATGCCCATAATATCCTGATAGATTCAGGGGTCGAAAATATATGGCTGCATCATAAATGCCAGGAGGAGTGTTTGGTGGCACAGGGTACTTTATTAAAGGAAAGGATAAATCCCCCACACCTGGCGTCTTCGCCCACACGTCATTCATATCTCAACAGCGAATTGTTAAAATCTGAGCCAATCGTTAATCTCTCAACTGCGCAATTAATCGGCTATGAGGTCCTGACGCAACTTCCGTCAGAACATGATAGCGAAGTTTTTTTTCAGCAGTTAATGCTGATGGAAGGCATTGAAACATCAGAGCAACGAAGCATTGCTTTTTACGCTGGTGCAACGATGGAACAAGGTTATTTATGGCCAGCCATATTACCAGATATATATTAGAGCAATGGAAAAAGCAGGATGCGCAGCGTACCACGCAGGGAAAGACACCGCCGTTTAAGAAATGCTAAAGACTGCGCCTGCCGTTATCACTCTCCAACGCCGCAGATATTTGATCGCCTTGAGTTACTGAACCAACAGCTCAATTATGCCTTGCCGGTTGGTATCATTTCTCAGGCAATAATTACAACTGACAACTACCTCGGCTATTCGCTGAGTCACTACTTATTTTCCGGAAAACGTACCGCTGCATTCCGCTCATTAGATGACATTTCTTTGTGGATTGAAAAGGGGTCGCTCAGACAACTGATTGTAGATATGGAGACGCTACCTGTCTCCTGTATTGAGGCGCTTAACCAGCTACGCGCGCTCAGTTGGCAACAAAGCGATATCCAGATTTACCTGCTGGTATCAGATAAAACCCCCGCTATAGCTCAGTTTATCCGTATGGCTGGGCGTTTTTTTGTCCTGTCGCGACGACAAAATCTGGCCTCTGTACGCGAAGCCTTGTTATCAGCCGCCGAACCTCGCTTATCGGAAAGCTTTAGCCGTACTGACTGGTTGATGATTGAAACTTTAGCGCAAGGTGCCTCTTTAAAAGAAATAGCACGTCAGCAAAGCGTACCTTATCATCGTGTAGTTTACCGGCTTAAACAACTTATCACCCTCCTTAACCTTCCCCACAGGCAAAGCTTTCTTCGGCTGCTCCAGCAGCTAAACGTTACTTTCCACGATATTTTTTAACGGAGTAACGTTTTGGTGAATAAGATTTTTTAAGAAATTACTTATTTTCACTTCCATTAAATGTAAATATTTCACATAAAATTAATATTTACAACTCGTCCTGGTAAGCGATAAAAAATTTTTTCTTACATCGTCCCCTGTTCCTCCTCGTTTTTCGAGGTCTCCAGCGTCAACATCTTTCTGTTATTACATAACAAATACTAAACAATTAGTCTTTCATATTATTTTTATACTTAAAAACAACAGTTTAAACTACTCAATGTCAACTCTAAAGAAAATAGCTCCACCACGAACAAATTTTCTATAACGTCACAGAATATCCTACCCGCTATCCATAATTCGCATTTCGCAAGACTTTTCCGAGAAATCAGACTAGGTATAATCCATATTGTTTTTACTTAATCAGAAATTTCTTTTTTGTTGGTGCGAAATGGATATTCCACATATTTATTACTCTTACGAAAAATAGCCAGTCAACAGGGAGGTCTCATTCTTTATTATTGCTCCACTGTGTGGTGTGTAGATCTGGCTATTTCACAATCTTTAAGGTGTCTGACGCTTATTCTAAAACGAAGGACGCATAACAGTCTGAGGCATACAACAATGAAACCTGCATCTGTTATCATTATGGACGAACACCCTATTGTAAGAATGTCGATCGAAGTTTTACTCGGTAAAAATAGCAATATTCAGGTTGTCCTGAAAACGGATGATAGCCGAACAGCGATAGAGTATCTGCGCACTTATCCTGTTGACCTTGTCATTCTGGATATTGAATTACCGGGCACCGACGGCTTTACCTTACTTAAACGAATCAAATCTATCCAGGAACATACCCGGATACTTTTTTTATCGTCGAAATCAGAGGCTTTTTATGCCGGAAGAGCAATAAGAGCGGGCGCAAACGGATTTGTAAGTAAACGCAAAGACCTCAATGATATTTATAATGCGGTAAAAATGATTTTATCCGGCTATTCTTTTTTTCCATCTGAGACGCTTAACTTTATCAGTAATACCCGTCCCCCCAAAGGCGGGCACCATGATATGCCACTTTCTAACCGCGAAGTTACCGTGCTGCGCTATCTGGCCAATGGAATGTCTAACAAAGAAATTGCCGAGCAACTTTTATTGAGTAACAAGACTATCAGCGCGCATAAGGCCAATATATTTTCTAAACTTGGCCTTCACTCTATCGTTGAGCTTATCGATTACGCCAAATCACACGAATTATTGTAAATGTACTCCCGGCGAATTATCGTTCGGGAGCCACAATAACGGACACTAATTGTAATTGATCAGGAAGGTCGCATCCGCGTTAGCAAGACCGGGCTGCACGCCATCGGCTAAGGCGATATAGTTCGCATAGAATTTCAGGGTAGCATTGCCGTTGTTGTCAATATCGACGGCCTTGCTGGCCTGTTCAAGTGGCAATCGACGTTGATCGCCATCGCGAATTTCAATCGCCAGTTTTTGCGCCATTGCCGTATCAGCAAGCGCCAGTAATGCCGTGCCGGGCGCTGGCGTCCCGGAAAACGTTATAGACGCCGACCCCGGCGGGCAGCCTTCAAGTTTTAGGCTAAAGGCTACCGGTTGCGTGGCGTCACCGACGGCGTGAAACTGTTTTGTCGGCCAGGTGCCGAGGTTAACCGACTTGTTACTGTCGCCCGCAACCACGGCGCAGGTAAAATCCACCACGTTACCGCGCAGTTCAATATTCACTTCGCCCAGAGATGAGTTGGCCTGACTCAGCGGGCTGAACAAAACACAACCGATAGCGATGAAAACGCGCCGAAAGATCATTATGCCTCCTTAATCATAATCGACTCGTAGATAGCCGCGCGCAGTAAACGGCCCTTCCGCCGGTTTATTCCCCGTCACGCTGATCGGCCAGGCGCGAATACCTACGCGAGCGGCGGCGTTATCATTAAGATGAAACGGAATTTTACTCGACAAATTATTGGGTGTGAGCGGCGTACCGTTGCTATTAGCAACCACAAAGCCTAAATCCGGATTATCGGACACCATCGCCTGCCCTGAGGCCTTTTCGGCTTCAAGCCGCATCGATAAATAGGCCTGCGCCGCGACGTTGGTACATTTGATAGCAATGGTTTTCGTTTGCGGCGTGACGCCTTGCGGACGATTACCCGCTCCCGCCTGACTAAATAACGACGCGCCGATATCGCCGAAATCAAACTCCACGACCTGTCCGGCATTCACTTCGCAGTTTTGCGGCACTTCCACTTTGCCGCTGTAGCTAATGGTATATACCGGCGTGCTCAACGCGTCGCCGGTAGAGGTCGTCACATAGACAGTAAACATTGTCTGGCGAGGGATCGTCACCATATTAATAAAAGGCCGTATCACTTTTAATTTAAAAACCAGCTTTGAGTCCTGCACGCCAAACGGCATTTGCTGCGACACGTTAGAGTCGACGCCCATGCGAATATAGTTACGGGGCGGATAAAATACGCCAGCGACACTATCGGTGATGCTCATCGCGCCCAGAAGGTAGTCATTCAGCTTGAGGTATTTAAAATTTCCTTCGGTGCTTCGTACCGGTAATTCTGATACATAGCTTCGGTAGGTATAATTTACCGTTGTCCCCGCCGGGCACGTCGCGTTTACGCCGACCCAACCAGATTTTTCCGGCAGCGTAACCACCTGTCCCGGCTGATTATTGCCGCTGGTGAAAACATCTGACAGGTCGTAAAAGATATCGGTCACCGTCCCGTTTGAATTACGGCAAACCGTCGCCAGCGCGGGATGTGTGAAAAAGAGCGCGGTCCCCGCCAGCAATAGCGCTGAGTATATTTTCATCTCTATTGTTCCTTTTATGACGCCGGACGGATACAGGTTGCGCTGGCTATCGTAATCGCCTGCTTCAGGCTATCCTCCGCCAGGGCGTAAGGGGCGATACAACGCGCGTTTTTCCCCTCTCCCCACTGGATGAACAGTTCACCTTTTAGCGGCAAGCCGCTCAGATAAATTTGCCCGTCATCGCCGACCATACTGGTAATGCCGCTGGCGGTTTCTCGTACTATCGCGCCAAACGGTAACGGACGTCCGCCAAGCCTCGCGGTAATGATTGCCCTTACGCCTATCCGCGTATCAAAAGCAGCCCGCACCAGCGCGCCCTCTGTCGGCACTACGCTGCTGACGTTATTTTCGACATCGGTATGGTTGTCCATCGTGTTGGTATCTAACGCGACGCGGTTATAGCGATATACCGTGGCGTAGGGCATTACCGCATAGCCCCGCCAGTCCGTTTTCACGCCGGTCTGGTTTTCGATGCGCACGCCTTTCGCTCCCGGCGCTTTAATCAAGACATTGGTATCGCCCAACGGTTGGCTAAACGTAATACCATCCGCATGACCGACCACGCCGCCGGAAAGTTGCCAGTTATAGTCATGCTGATCGCGATCGTAGTTATATCCCACGCCCAGCGTGCCATACGTCGCCTGCCAGCTAGCGCTGGCGCTGCCGCTATAACCATTGGTACTGCTACGACCCTGCGTCACGCTGTAGCTCAGATTACGTCCTTCCAGAAGCGTGCCGCCTACTCCGGTCTGCCAGCTATTGTCGCCGTCGCGGTTGCGGTTGGCGTTAAACGTGGCATAAGTACGATCAAGAAGAGTGTCGCGCGCATAACGCCGTCCGGTCAGAACGCTAAACGGAACGGACATATTGAATGCCAGAATGCGGTCGGCGCCTGAGATCCCCACCGACTCGTTCCACGACCATGACAGCGAATAACTTATGCCTTGCCATCCACTGGCGTATCCCAGTTGATACCAGGTATTGGTATCCGGCGTATTCCAGTAATTTTGTTGACTGCCGGAAAGATACAGTGACCCGTAATCCCCCAGGTTTTGCGAAATATTGACCTGAAAACGGCCTTTTTTGCTGTAGCGGAGATTGTGGTAGCTCTGCGCCACCGGCACTTTATGGCGGCGTCCGTCGCTATCGTATTCGTAGTCGTACCCTTCCATACTGCGGTATGCCACATCATCCAGGGTGTAAAATCCGCGCGTGGAATAGCGGTAACCCAGCAATTGAAAATTAGTCCCGTAATTATTCAGCGATTTGGCGTACAGAAAACGCAACGATTGCCCCTGATGGGTGCTGTCATCTGCCAGTTGGCTACGCGCATGTGTGACATCGACCGACACGGCACCCCAGTCGCCCAAATTTCGCCCCGCCCCGACCACCACGGCACGGTAACGATCGGCAAGTTGCGTACCACCGTAAGCCGTCAGCCCCGCAGGCAGGCCGGCAATCACCGTTCCCTGGAAAAAGAATGGCGAAGACTGCTGACTATTGCCGCTGCGAAAATCCCCGGCCACCAGGTCATACTTCACCCTGCCCTCACGCTGCAATAGCGGAACGGTAGAGTAAGGCACCGTGTAACGTTGTTGGCTACCGTCTTTTTCATCTACCGTCACCTCAAGGTCGCCGCTGGAAGAGGTAGGATTAAGATCGGTAATCGCAAACGCACCCGGCGACACATAGCTTTGGTAGATAACATACCCGTTCTGTCGTATCGTCAGCTTTGCCGCCGTCCGGGCGATCCCTCTGACCGTGGGGGCGTAGCCCTGCAGGCTATCGGGATACATATTGTCAGAAGAGTACAGCCGCGCTCCGCGAAAGCCGACGCTGTCGAAAACATCGTTCCCGGTATTGCTGTCCCCCATGACCAGTTCGCTTTTTAGCGGAATGATGGCGCGCTGTACCCAGGTGCCAATGTTGTTCCAGCGTTGCGAATGATAGCCATCCCCTTTCGAATAATTCCAGGCTCCGTTATTACGCAGCCGCCAGGGGCCATAGTTCAACCCGCTCAGCAGACTCAAAAAATAGCTATCGCTGTCTGTTCCGCGGCTACCGGTAAAACTGTAATTAATGAGTGCGGCGGGTATCCCTTCATCCCACTCTTCCGGCGGGATATAGCCACGCGCGCTGTTGAGCAATGACGCCTGCGGCAAGCTAATATTTAAGCGCATCGACGCGAAATCGAACGCGACCTCCGCGCCCGGGATTTTCTCAGGAAGGTGAATACACGTGGTATCGACGCCTTTATCTGAGACAGGGAACACCGCGGTATTCACGCCCAGCCGTTTAATCCACTCCGGTGTAAAACAAGGCATCAGGCCGCCGGATTTATCGCCGGCGCCCACGGCGCCCGCCTCAAAACGAATATCCTGCGTCGCTACGAATTCGTCGTTACGCCAGATATCCACCCGGTAAATACCAGGCGGCTGATGATTACCTTTTTCAAAGCGAGATAAATCCGCCACGGACGCGGTATCCGCCGACAAAAACGCAGGGTTGAAATAACTTTCGCCGCGGCTCGTCAGCGGACACAGCGCCGCCAGCACCGACAGCGCCACGCCGCTTAACGGTGATACATAGCCGGGAAATCGCCCTGCAAACCAGGTTGTCTTCTTCATCGTGTTCTCGTGTGGCTTCACGCTCTCTGCTTAACCGAGACTGGCCGTTGTCGCCGACGTCAATGCGCCGTAATCATTGACGGTCTGAAATGTCACGCTGCCCTGCGCGCCAGTCGGTAAGGGAATTTGCATGTCGCTTTTTGGCGCGATCATCACGTTATCAATCTTTTTCGCGCCCACGCTGATATTGACCAGCGTGAGGTAATAAGCAGATGGGTTGGTTATCTTGAGATGGTTGCCGACACGGGAAAATTTCAGCAAGGTCGGCGCGTCTTCCGGCGTCTGTGGCAAATTCGCCGGACGCACGAACAGTTTGATGCGCGACAGAATCGCCAGTTGCAGAACGTTTTTTCCTTCAATATGACTTTTATCGACCGACGGGATGGCTTTCACGTTCATCCAGAATAACGACTCCCGATCCCCGGGTAGCGGTTGCCCGGCGTAGATAATACGCAGCGTGTTTTCGCTTTTGGGTTCGCTGACGAATAAAGGCGGCGTAACGATAAACGTTTTTTCTTTCTGCCCGGCGCTATTTTCGATCCATGAATTGACGAGGTAACGTTCTTGAGTATCGCTATTACTGATTGCCAGAGAAGTCTGTTTCGCCGCCGAGGGATAAATAACTCGCGTGGCGCCTAATGCAATCCCCCCCGCCGCCTGTACGTTCAACGAAGTAAATAACGTGAGAAGAACAATAAAGCCTACTTTTATACTATTCAGCATGGTAAAAAATACCTTTTGCATTGAGTCACGTCGGCAAGAAAATTCATGGGTAAACTAGCGTAAACCACACTTCTGAATGAATTCGTCCCGGCGTCATATTTTCTGAAATTGCCCGATAGCGGGCGGTAAAATGCAAAGTCATTTCTGACGTTAAAATGGGCGCGTAATGAAGCGGTAATGTGTTAGGGATGATTTGCCGCTGCTGGTCATCAAATAATGCCAGGCCGATTCCGGCATTACCGATACCTTCGCCGCTGGCCAGAAAAACGTGGGGATCTTCCGCAGGCGTAACGCCGGCAAACGCAATGCCGACATGACGCCAGACCTCCGCGCTACAGGAGATTAACCGTAACGAAAATGGAACGCTGACGGGAGCGAAGCTGCCAGGACCGGTAAACGCATTCGTGCGGTACTGTCCCATCAGTACGCGCAAATCCTGGCTTTCTGTGGCGACAGCGCAGCCGCCATTGACCAGTTGTCCGCGCAGGTGAATACGCCCGCTCTCCACCATTACCGGCTGCGCAATAACGGGCGACATCAAAACAAGCCCCACTAGCGCCGCGCCTTTCCTTATCATCTGCTATGTTCTCTTTTATCCCCGATAGCCTCTTCCGTTGAGGCGCCTCCCTTCCCTGGCGTTCCCAGACGGGATTATTCGTATTTCATGATAAAGGTGGCGTCGGCATTAGCCTGGCCTGGCGTCGTGGCGGTGGCGGTTGCCTTATAGCGTGCGGTAAAACGCAGCGTATTGGTGCCTTCAACCAGCGCCTGCTTCGCCGAGAAGGTCGCGCCGTCCGGTTTCAACGGTGAGGAGGTGTTATCAAGAATCTCAATCCCGACGCCGGTTGCGGTAGTGCTATTGTCCGCAGAGGAGACAGCCAGCAAATTAGGGTTGGTGTTATCTGCCTGACCAGAGAAAGCCACGGCAGCGGTAGCCGCCACTTTCGGATCGCAGTCATTCAGGACGATGGAGAAAGGCACCTGCGCGGTCGTATCATCAATCGCCGTAAAGCTGGCGGTACGGTATTGACCCAGCGTCACCGTTTGATCGGCGGATTTAGTGCTAACGGCACAGGCTGCATTAACCAGTTTACCTTCGAAATGAATAGTACCGCCACTCACGCTCACCGGAGTAGGATCAGCCGCAACCGCTGCGCCAGCGACAAACATCAGACTCGCAATAGTAGAGGTCATTAATTTATGTTTCATGGATTTCCCTTGAATTACACACACCCGGTTTCGGCATCCTGTCGGCTCCGTTTGAATTATTATCGACATAGCATGTCAGAAAAGTTATCTCTGCATCCTGTAAAGATAGATATCGCAGATTAATTAGTTTTCTGTTTCTCCCCTGAGTATCAGACGCAGTAATTAATCTTTGCGAATATGACATTTCGTCACGGTAATAAATTAAACATTTCGCTAAATAAAAAATAGCCGCAAACTCTTTTAATGACCTAAGCTAATTCTTATTGGGATATAAGAAGGGTCTAATCTTATTTTGTATAAAATGTCGCATTATGCCGCCCGATGCTATTAACGACGAGGGATTACGGTAACCATAGCCAGGGTGATGAATTGTTTCTTTTTGGTTAATCATGGCGCGCTTACGGGCCACGTCTCAGTATCGTCAACAGACGGGGGAGACGTCGCGTTTGCATCGGAAACACAAACGTTAACTGACAGCGAGGCCCGCTTCTGACAAAATAGCGTCATCCCCTTTGACTTGAAGTAACAGATGGAATCTTCTCTCTGATGGCAGCAAAGATTATTGACGGTAAAACGATTGCGCAGCAGGTGCGATCTGAGGTTGCTCAAAAAGTTCAGGCACGCGTCGCAGCAGGTCTTCGCGCTCCCGGCCTGGCTGTGGTGTTGGTCGGCAGCAATCCGGCCTCACAGATTTATGTCGCAAGCAAACGTAAAGCGTGCGACGAAGTGGGATTCGTCTCCCGCTCCTATGACCTGCCAGAAACCACCAGCGAAGCCGAACTGCTGGCGCTTATCGATACTCTGAATGCAGATAACACGATCGACGGTATTCTGGTGCAGTTGCCTTTACCGGCAGGCATCGACAACGTTAAAGTGCTGGAGCGTATCGCGCCAGATAAAGACGTAGACGGTTTTCATCCTTATAATGTCGGTCGTCTGTGCCAGCGTGCGCCGCGCCTGCGTCCCTGTACGCCCCGCGGTATTGTGACCCTGCTTGAGCGTTACAATATTGATACCTACGGCCTGAATGCGGTGGTCATTGGCGCGTCCAATATCGTTGGACGCCCAATGAGCATGGAGCTGCTGCTGGCTGGCTGTACGACTACCGTTACGCACCGCTTTACCAAAGATCTGCGTCACCATGTCGAGCATGCTGATTTGCTCATTGTCGCCGTAGGTAAACCGGGCTTTATTCCCGGCGAATGGATTAAAGAAGGCGCAATTGTGATTGATGTCGGTATTAACCGTCTGGAAAATGGCAAGGTCGTTGGCGACGTCGTGTTTGACGAAGCCGCGGCGCGCGCGTCATACATCACGCCAGTACCGGGCGGCGTCGGCCCGATGACGGTCGCCACGCTTATCGAAAACACGCTGCAGGCGTGCATTGAATATCACGATCCACAAGGAAAATAACATGGCGACATTCTCTTTAGGCAAGCACCCGCACGTCGAGCTGTGCGATCTGCTCAAGCTGGAAGGCTGGAGCGAAAGCGGCGCGCAGGCGAAAATCGCCATTGCCGACGGGTTGGTGAAGGTTGATGGCGTGGTTGAAACGCGTAAACGCTGCAAAATTGTCGCCGGGCAAACCGTTAGCTTTGAAGGCCAAAGTGTGAACGTCGTGGCCTGATACAAGTGCCGGATAGCGACGCAAAGCGTCTTATCCGGCCTGATTACGCTGTCTTTTCAGATAATCATCCACTTAATCCTCTGCGTTCCAACTGCTAGCATGGCTATTTCCCTGTGAACCATCGCTATGCCTACCGTTATCACCCACGCCGCCGTTCCTCTGTGTCTTGGCGCAGGCTTAGGCCTGAAAGTTATCCCTCCTCGCCTGCTGTTTGCCGGTGTTGTGCTGGCGATGCTCCCCGATGCCGACGTGCTGGCCTTTAAATTTGGCGTCGCCTACGGCAACGTGTTCGGCCATCGTGGATTTACCCATTCTTTACTTTTCGCATTCGTCCTCCCCCTGTTGTGCGTACTCGCGGGACGACGATGGTTTCGAGCGGGGCAGGTGCGCTGCTGGCTGTTTTTAACCGTTTCATTGCTGTCGCACAGCCTGCTGGATTCGATAACCACGGGTGGGAAAGGCGTCGGCTGGCTGTGGCCGTGGTCGGATGAACGTTTCTTTGCGCCCTGGCAGGTGATTAAAGTCGCGCCGTTTGCGCTTTCAAGCTACATCACGCCGTATGGACACCAGGTCATTCTCTCAGAATTGCTGTGGGTGTGGTTGCCGGGAAGTATTTTAGTGTTATTTCTATGGGTACTTAAAACGCATATTAAAAGGAATCAATATGAATAAAATGACATTCGCCGCCGCGGTCATCTGTTTCTCATTTTCCCACGCCAGCTATAGCGAAGAAATGTCTGCCACTGGCTGGTATGCGGCATCGTCTGCGGTTGTCAGCGTGGGCAGTTCCGCACTGGTTAGCGGAATTATACTCTCCCCCGTACTGCTGCCGCTCAACCTGAGCATTGGATCTGTTGTCGAAAATAAAAAGCAAAAAACCGCGCTGTTAACCACTAAGTCCCCCGATAACAAAGACATTAAAATGCAAGTTCCTCTAAATGTCGTCAAAGAAGGCAACCTCAAAGCAGGTGATAAAGTCACTCTGGAAAAAACGCAGGAAGGCACCGGCGCTTATTTGAAAAAAGAGGGCAAGGTCCTTGCCCATATGGTAAATCAGGACGACGCAGGACTTTCCAGCAACCAGACGGTACCGGCCAAATGAAGCGGTTCGCGTTTGCCCTGTGGCTCAGCGCAATCTCGCTCAACGCTTATGCAGACAGTGCTAACTGTCACCAAAAAGCAAACACGCCGGAGAGCATCGCAGCGACAATGGATCAGGCGTTACAACTCAAACAGCAGCTTAACAGTCAACCCGATCCGGTCGTCATTCTGGTTCGCCAGGGGCAAGATATGTCGAGCCGACATTTAACCTGGTCACATGCTGGCTATGCCATGCGCCAGCCAAACGGAGACTGGCGGGTTTACCATAATCTGAATACTTGCGGAACCGCTGAATCAGCGCTCTATATACAAGGTCTGTATGAGTTTCTGGCTGATGACCTGGTGAATCAGAGCATTGCCGTTTTGCGCCCGCGTTCAGATATCGCGACGGCATTACAAACGCTCTTACATAGCGCTATCAAACTCAATCTCTTCCACAGTCCCCGCTATAACCTAATTGCGTGGCCTTTTTCCGGCCCTTATCAGAATTCGAATGGCTGGCTTCTCGAAGTGTTTGCGCGAGCAAACGATGCGCAGATTTGGTCACGTAATGATGCCCGCCGCTGGTTGCAGCTTCAGGGTTATCAACCCTCTATCGTTAGTGCTGGCACTTTTGAACGATTAGGCGCAAAACTGTTCACCCCTAACGTTTTCACCGACGATCAGCCAGCAGAATTGCTGCGAAAAGGAAATGTGGGGCTAAACAGCGGCGACAGCGTCATCCGCTTTATTGCCCATTACAGCCGGGCAATACCCGGGTGTGAACATCAGAATCTGGGGGAGCCGGTGTGTGTTTATCTTTCGCCCGGTGCGAAAAAATAAAAAACAGGCCGTTCTATGCAAATAGAGCGGCCTGTAAAAGCGCTTACTTACGCCGCCAGGTGGTGCCCTGCGGGCCATCTTCCAGAATAATACCCATTTCAGCGAGACGATCGCGCGCCGCGTCCGCCGCCGCCCAGTCTTTCGCTTTACGGGCATCCAGACGCTGTTGAATCAAGGCTTCAATTTCCGCAACTTCACCGTCATCCGCCTGCGCGCCGCTTTGCAGGAAAACATCCGGCTCCTGCTCCAGCAGTCCCAGCACGCCAGAAATCTTCCGCAGATGAGACGCCATCGCATTCGCGGCGGTCATATCCTCGCCCTTCAGACGGTTGACTTCACGCGCCATATCAAACAGGACGGAGTAGGCTTCCGGGGTATTGAAATCGTCATTCATCGCCTCCACGAAACGCGCTTCAAACGCCTCGCCGCCCGCCGGGGCCGCTGATTTATCCGTTCCACGCAATGCGGTGTATAGCCGCTCCAGCGAAGCGCGCGCCTGCTTGAGGTTCTCTTCGCTGTAGTTCAGTTGGCTACGGTAATGCCCGGACATCAGGAAGTAGCGCACGGTTTCCGCATCGTAGTATTTCAGCACGTCGCGCACGGTAAAGAAGTTGCCCAGCGATTTGGACATCTTCTCGCGATCCACCATCACCATACCGGAGTGCATCCAGTAGTTGACGTATTCGCCGTCATGCGCGCAGGTAGACTGGGCAATCTCGTTTTCATGGTGCGGGAACATCAGATCGGAACCGCCGCCGTGAATATCAAAATGGTTGCCCAACTGCTTGCAGTTCATCGCCGAACATTCAATGTGCCAGCCCGGACGCCCTTCGCCCCACGGCGACGGCCAGCTCGGCTCGCCCTCTTTCGACATTTTCCACAGCACGAAGTCCATCGGGTTACGCTTCACGTCAACGACATCCACGCGCGCGCCCGCCTGAAGCTGCTCAAGATCCTGACGGGAAAGCTGCCCATAAGTCGGATCGGTCGGTACATCAAACATCACATCGCCGTTATCCGCCACATAGGCGTGCCCTTTCTCGATTAAGGTGCGGGTGAGCTCGATAATTTCCTGAATATGGTGCGTCGCACGCGGCTCGCTGTCCGGACGCAGAATATTCAGCGCGTCGAAGTCCTGATGCATTTCCGCAATCATTCTGTCGACCAGCGCGACAAAACTTTCGCCGTTTTCATTGGCGCGTTTAATAATTTTATCGTCGATATCGGTAATGTTACGCACATACTTCAGCTTATAACCGAGAAAACGCAAATAGCGCGCGACAACGTCAAAAGCGACAAACGTGCGTCCGTGACCAATGTGGCAGAGATCGTAAACGGTGATACCACACACGTACATGCCGACTTCCCCGGCATGAATGGGTTTGAATTCCTCTTTTTGGCGCGTCAGTGTATTAAAAATTTTTAACATCGAAGATTCCGTATAGACGTGTGTGGGTAATTAGGTGTGTATAATACTCATAATTCAACCTTGAAGCAGCACACTTTGCAAGGTGATCGCAGCTTACGGTTATGCTATAACAAGCCCCTATATGTGCCCCATTGCGGGCTAAAGCACCACTCTCTTGGAACAGGATGCAAAAATGGTTACTTTCCACACTAATCACGGCGATATCGTAATCAAAACCTTTGATGATAAAGCGCCTGAAACAGTTAAAAACTTCCTGGACTACTGCCGCGAAGGTTTTTACAACAACACCATTTTCCACCGTGTGATTAACGGTTTTATGATTCAGGGCGGCGGCTTTGAGCCGGGCATGAAACAGAAAGCCACCAAAGAGGCTATCAAAAACGAAGCCAACAATGGTCTGAAAAATACCCGTGGTACGCTGGCAATGGCGCGTACTCAGGCGCCACACTCGGCTACCGCGCAATTCTTCATCAACGTGGCAGACAACGACTTCCTGAACTTCTCCGGCGAAAGTTTGCAGGGCTGGGGCTACTGCGTCTTTGCGGAAGTCGTAGAAGGTATGGACGTGGTAGATAAAATCAAAGGCGTCGCCACTGGCCGTAGTGGTATGCACCAGGACGTACCAAAAGAAGACGTCATCATTGAAAACGTGACCGTCAGCGAGTAATCGTGGCGACACTGTTTATTGCAGACTTGCATCTGCAAACGGAAGAACCGGCGATCGTCGCCGGTTTTCTGCGTTTTTTAGCCGTAGAAGCCCGTCAGGCCGACGCGCTGTATATTCTTGGCGATCTCTTCGAGGCCTGGATTGGCGACGACGACCCCAACCCGCTACATCGTGAAATGGCCGTTGCCATTAAATCGCTGGTTGATTCCGGCGTCCCCTGCTTCTTTATTCACGGTAACCGTGATTTCCTGATTGGCAAGCGATTTGCCCGCGAAAGCGGCATGATTCTACTGCCGCAGGAAAAAGTGCTCGACCTGTATGGCCGCAATGTGTTGATTATGCACGGCGATACGCTCTGTACCGATGATGCCGGATATCAGGCGTTTCGCGCCAAAGTCCATAATCCGTGGGTTCAACGACTGTTCCTTACCCTGCCGCTGTTTATCCGCCGCCGTATCGCCGCCAGAATGCGCGCCGGCAGTAAAGCCGCCAACAGCAGCAAATCGCTGGATATTATGGACGTCAATGCGCAGACCGTCGTCGCCGAAATGGAAAAACACCGCGTACAGTGGCTGGTTCACGGTCACACCCACCGCCCGGCAGTGCATGAACTTTCCGTCAACGACCAGCCCGCGTTCCGCGTGGTGTTAGGCGCATGGCATCATGAAGGTTCAATGGTAAAAGTCACGCCGGATAACGTGGAGTTAATCGCCTTCCCCCTGTAAATGTTCGTCGAATCGTCCGTTACGGCGTACACGCAACCGTTTTCCTTGCCTGATTATCATGCTATTCTCTGACACCTCAAAAGCAGCGTGTCCCGCACCACAGGAGTTTTAAGACGCATGTCTTCCCGCAATAATCCGGCGCGTGTCGCCATCGTGATGGGGTCCAAAAGCGACTGGGCTACCATGCAATTCGCCGCCGAAATTTTTGAAATTCTGGATGTCCCGCACCATGTAGAAGTGGTTTCCGCCCATCGCACCCCCGATAAACTGTTCAGTTTCGCCGAAACGGCGGAAGAGAACGGATATCAAGTGATTATTGCCGGGGCGGGCGGCGCGGCACACCTGCCGGGAATGATTGCGGCAAAAACGCTGGTCCCGGTACTCGGCGTGCCGGTACAAAGCGCTGCGCTAAGCGGCGTGGATAGCCTCTACTCCATCGTGCAGATGCCGCGCGGCATTCCGGTGGGTACGCTGGCGATCGGTAAAGCCGGTGCCGCTAACGCCGCCCTGCTCGCCGCGCAGATTCTGGCGCAACACGACGCGGAACTGCATCAGCGCATTGCCGACTGGCGCAAAGCGCAAACCGATGAAGTTCTGGAAAATCCCGATCCGCGGGGGACGCTATGAAGCAAGTTTGCGTTCTCGGCAACGGGCAACTGGGCCGAATGCTGCGCCAGGCGGGCGAACCGCTGGGTATCGCCGTCTGGCCGGTTGGTCTGGATGCAGAGCCTACCGCCGTGCCGGTACAGCAGAGCGTCATTACCGCAGAGATTGAGCGCTGGCCGGAAACCGCGCTTACCCGCGAGCTGGCGCGCCACCCGGCCTTCGTCAATCGCGATGTATTTCCGATCATCGCCGACCGTCTGACACAAAAACAGCTTTTCGATAAACTGGGACTCGCGACCGCGCCGTGGCAGCTGCTGACCAGCGCCGACGAGTGGTCCGGCATCTTTGACCGCCTGGGCGAACTGGCGATTATTAAGCGTCGCGTTGGCGGCTACGACGGTCGCGGGCAGTGGCGTCTACGCGCGGACGAAACCGGGCAACTGCCGGATGACTGCTATGGCGAATGTATTGTTGAGCGCGGTATCCATTTTTCCGGCGAAGTGTCGTTAGTCGGCGCGCGCGCTCATGACGGCAGTACCGTGTTTTACCCGCTAACGCACAATTTGCATCAGGACGGCATCTTGCGGACCAGCGTCGCGTTCCCACAGGCGAACGCCGAACAGCAGGAGCAGGCGGAATCGATGCTGTCAGCAATTATGCAGGCGCTGAACTACGTCGGCGTAATGGCGATGGAATGTTTTATCACGTCGGAAGGCCTGTTAATCAATGAACTGGCGCCGCGCGTGCATAACAGCGGACACTGGACGCAAAATGGCGCCAGCATCAGTCAGTTTGAATTGCATTTGCGCGCGATTACCGGCCTGCCGTTGCCCGCGCCGGTGATTAACGCCCCGTCGGTGATGATCAACCTGATCGGCAGCGAGCTGAATTACGACTGGCTGAAGCTGCCGCTGGTACATCTGCACTGGTATGATAAAGCGGTACGTCCGGGGCGAAAAGTCGGCCATCTGAATCTGACCGACAGCGATACGTCACGTCTTAGCGCCACCCTGGAAGCGCTCTCTCCGCTCCTGCCAGGCGAATACGCCAGCGGCATTATCTGGGCGCAAAGTAAGCTTAAATAAACAGCGTGGGCGGCGCATTCTCTGTCGCCGCCCGTCGCGATCACAGACAGATGCAGGTTCCCGCTCTGCCCGCCAGGGTATCGTCAATACGCGACAATGCGCCAATCCATGCCGGCTTTCCGCACCGCTTCACATACCCGCTTACCGCGGTCACCTTCGGCCCCATCGCGCCATCGGCTTTGGCAAACGGCGCCAGCTCATCGGGCGAAGCCTGACGAATAGCGCGCTGCTGCGGCGTCCCCCAATGTTCATACACCGCATCCGCATCCGTCAAAATGATCAGACCATCGGCCGCTATCTGCTCCGCCAGCAATGCCGCCGCCAGGTCTTTATCTATCACCGCCTCGACCCCTTCGCCCTCGCCGGCAACAGGTACCCCGCCACCGCCGCTGCAAATCACCACATGGCCCTCTTTTAGCAATAACTCAATAGCGGCGCTTTCGATAATCTGACGCGGTGCCGGGGAAGCAACGACACGGCGCAGATATTTTCCATCACGTTTCATATGCCAGCCATAAGTCGCTTCCAGCGACATTTGCTCTTCTGGCGAATAAACGGGACCAATAAACTTTTCCGGTTCAAGAAAAGCAGGATCGTCCGCCGATACCTTTATCCGCGTTAATACTGTAGTCACCGGCGGCATATCGGGTTCAAGCGCCAGACGCTGCGCCAGCATATAGCCGATCATGCCCTGACTCTCCGCTACCAGCACATCCAGCGGATAAGGCTCAACGGCTTTCCAGGCAAGGTTCTGTAAAGCCAACAGGCCGACCTGAGGGCCGTTGCCATGTACTATCGCCAGCCGATACGAGCGGGCAAGTCGCGCCAGCGCGGGCACCGCGTCAGCAATATTGCGATATTGATTCTCTGCCGTTAGCGCTTCTCCGCGCTGCAATAATGCGTTGCCGCCAAGAGCAACTACCAACGTTTTCATTCCCTATCCTTTTACTATTTGTTGTCCAAGCCAGAACCCCAGCAGCGTATCCGCGCCAGAGGTGTGCCCCAGCGCCAGCAGTCCGTCAATCGCCGTTTCTGTGCGAACATCTCGTCGCAGCGCATGAATAAAGTGGAGTAAAGGCGACGCGAAATAACCCATAGCCGCATAGCGTAAATAGCTAACGCTCACGAGCGTCGTCGCCCGATCAAGGCTGCCGGATTGGGCAAAAAAATTACGCCCGGCGCGTTCATCTATGGCGCCAAAATACCAGGCCGCCAGCAACATTCCTGTCAGCGTGTCGTCATGACTGGGCGTTAAGCCCGGCCCTTTACCCAGCCATAGCCGCCAGTCAGTCGCAGCACCTGCAAGCGCCGACTGAAAGCAGTGACAAAACTGGCGAAGTTCCGGACATAGAGGCTGAGCTGCGGCGACGGTTAACGGCCCAAACAGTCCCGTCTCCTCACTACGCTGCATGTACGTCGCGTTAAGACGCGGCGACGCAAGATAGCGTGGAACCCGCAGCGAACAGCGCCTCTCCGGCTCGCATAAAAGAAACTCGCCAATCTGAATACCGGCAGCGGTTGACTGCGGTTTTTCGCCATCGGTGAGCACATCGCGCAATGCGTCAAAATCGCCGCCGCGCAGTATCCACCCTCCCGGACTGAAGCCGCTCCCCCGACGGTGAAGCGTTAATAACTCACCGCTTTTCGCCACAAAATTAATAGAGCGACGCCATACCCCTGACATCTGCCAGGGTTGCCGATAATCCGCCGATTGTCGGCTTGCCATAAGAGGATGGATACGTTTCATGAGACGCTCTCTTAACTTACGCCCATGCTTTCCGCCAGCGCTTCCAGCGCCTGCTCGAAACAGGCCAGCGGCGCACGGACGGTTCCCGCGCCAATCTGGCCAATCCCCGCCTCTTTATGCGCGATACCCGTGTTAATCAGCGGCGTAATTCCGGTCTCGACCACGCGGCGGATATCCAGTCCCAGACAGGCCCCCTGAAAATCCCAGCCGGGGATTTGTAGCTGCATGTTGCGTTCGAGATAAATTTCAGCCATCTCTTCAGAAACAGATTTCGCCGCTTCCATTCCCCCGGCACCGACAAAACGCGTTACGCCAGGCGCGGCAATCATCGCAGCGCCGCCAATACCAAACGTTTCAGTAATGGCGCTGTCGCCCATGTCCGGGTTGGCCTGATCCTGCGAAAAACCGGTAAAAAATAGCCCCTGTGGCGTATTAACAGGCGCGGTGAACCAACGGTCGCCCAGACCGCTAACCCGAATGCCAAACATATCGCCATTGCGGGTCATCGCCGTCACAATACTGCCGGCGCGAATCTGCGCGCCCGCGTCCATGGCGGCTTTACAGTAGGCCATCGCCAGATTAAGGAAGAATTGATCGGTGACGCTCAGAAAATCCATCACTTCCGCTATCTGCTGCTTATCGTGTTCCAGACGGACGATATGCGGCGCCAACGTGCGCATCAGCAATGCGGAAGAGGCGATATTGCGCTGGTGGAATTCATCTCCCATCGTAATGCCCTGCGCCATCATTGCGGTCAGGTCGAGCCCCCGCTCCAGACGTCCCAGCGCCGCGCTTAATACCGGCATCAGCACATCGCGCATCCAGCGCAAACGTTGCTGAACATCCTCGCCATAGGCGCCGAAACGCATCACTTTGCCGATCCCTTCGTTGAGATTGCAGTACGCGCGATTGCCGTCGGTGATATTTTCCACGACCAGCATCGGCATACTGGCTGACGTAATACCGCCCATCGGCCCCACGGCGTTAACGTGATGGCAGGGAATAAAGTTGACCTTTCCCTGCTCTAACAGCGCGAGCGCGCTCATTTCATCTTTGGCCCATCCTTCAAACAGGCATGCGCCGATACAGGCGCCTTTCATCGGGCCGGTCATCTCTTGCCAGCGCATCGGCGGGCCGGCATGAAGAAGCGTTTTCCCTTGATTGAGCACGCTAATTAATGAAGAAGCTGGCTTCACATCCAGCCAGTGCGGACGTGCGCGACGAATTTGTTCGATGACTGCAGCGTTGGCTTGCGCCACTGATGTAAACATGGGAACCCCTTATTGCAAACGTTCTAACAGACGAGCCAGTTTTTTATTACCGCCAGCGACAGGCGCCCACTGGTAGTGCACCACGGGCATACCGGCAGCCTGTAAATCCAGCGCGAAGCTACGTAACCCGGCATTAATCACCGCCACCGCTTCCAGTAACCGGGGGGCTGATGGATGAGTAGAAGAGAGAGTGGGTCGAATCAGTTCCGCGGCCAACAGAGTGGCTTCGGGAAGGGAATCCACTACCGTGATGCCGGCATCTTCGAGCGCGGCGATTTGTTGCGAGCGGCACTGAGGATCGCGTTCCGTTCCGGTGACGGTTGCGATGGCGAACAGCGGCTGATCGCTGGCGCGTGCGTCGCATGCCTTCTGCCAGGCCTGAATCAGCGATGCGGCGGGATCGGCGGTCGCGCCAAAACCAATAACGACGTCCACTAATAACACGCGTACCTGCGGCTGCGCGCCAAGCCCGGCGATAAGCTGATTACGTAACGCCGGGTCGATCATCGGATGTGGTCGCCCAACGGTATAAAAGTCATCGCCCAGATCGATAATCTGGTGGCCGTCAGCGTCAAGCATCATGCCATGGTGATGTTCCGTATCCGTCGCGACGCCCAGATAGCCGGCCAGCAGTCCCGCCGCTTCCGCCGCCAGCGTTCCGCCGGTATAGAGACCACGAATCACGCCGCCTGTTGAAACCATTTCTTTACGCTGCGACGTCACGCGAGACAATAAACATGCCAGCCGGGCGGCTTCATCCAGCGTCGAGGCAAACCAGACGTTTTCCTCACGCGCAACGGGGGAGGAAAACCCTAAGAACAGCGCTACAACGGGTTTGCCGGTGGCTTTCATCGCCGCGATAATATGCTGACGAACCGCATCGGCAGGCGGTTTGGAGACAAAGGCCAGCACCTGGCTCTTTTCATCCGCGCTGAGTATGTCCAGTGCCGTTAGCGCGCTGATCCCGCCGACCTCGGCGCTCAAATCGCGTCCGCCAAGCCCGATGGCATGGGTAATCCCTTCCCCCGCCAGCGCAATCTGTGAACAGAGCTCCTGAATACCGGTGCCGGAAGCGCCAATCACCCCGATGTTGCCCTCTGGCATGACGTTAGCGAAAGCCAGCGGCGTATTGGCGATCATAGCGGTGCCGCAATCCGGCCCCATGACCAGCAGTCCTTTATCACGCGCCCGGCGTTTTAGTCTGATTTCATCGTCCAGCGTGACATTATCGGAGAAGATCATCACGTTCAACGAACGATCCAGCGCCTGCTCTGCCAGTTCCGCCGCATATTCGCCGGCCACCGATACCAGCGCCAGATTCGCCTCTGGCAGTTTCTGACAGGCGCTTTCCCAGCGTCTGACCTGGATTAACGACTGGCTGCCGCTGCTTCCCTGCGCCAACTGCTGCAATGCTTCTTCGAGCTGTTGCACAATCACCTGCGTAATGCCGTCATCTACCGCTTCGGTACGAATCGCCACGCAAATGTCATTGGGCGTAGCGCCATGAAAATCGTCATGCCAGAAACCGGTAGTTTCCAGCAGCGACTTATTCGCAGGCGTTCCCATCATTACCGATACATCATCAACATTTTCGGACTCACTCAGCTTTCGAGAAATAATCATTAAGCTGACAGAGTCCTGAAAACACCCTTTTTTAATAAAGGCGTGGATCATAACAACTCCTTAATAATTGCACCCATTGCAATTGCACGAGCAGTGTTAATGTGCGCTTCACGGTATATATCCGGGAGGGTAAATAGAGTGATTAACGTCACATCAAATTTATTAACAAA
The DNA here is from genome assembly GCF_046552175.1 of Salmonella sp. SAL00672. Classification (NCBI taxonomy): domain Bacteria; kingdom Pseudomonadati; phylum Pseudomonadota; class Gammaproteobacteria; order Enterobacterales; family Enterobacteriaceae; genus Salmonella; species Salmonella sp. SAL00672. The sequence continues at coordinate 249,516 of NZ_JBGDUQ010000003.1, forward strand.
AGAATTCAAACAACGGCTAAAGGATTAGTTATGATTTTCTAAAAAAGCTTTTTATTTAAGCAAAAAGATAAAACCCGCCTGATTATCAAATAAATTCTAATTATATTTTTTTGCCTGTCTGGATCACATAATCATTTTATTTTCCCGGTATGTTAATCGCAGTCATGCTTCACACCGTCGTTAAAAAGGAAGACAGATGAAAATCAGTCGGGAAACACTCCATCAGCTTATCGAAAATAAGCTTTATAAAGCCGGACTAAAACGTGAGCACGCCGCCATCGTCGCCGACGTACTGGTTTATGCAGATGCCAGAGGTATTCACTCACATGGCGCCGTACGCGTTGAATATTATGCCGAACGAATTTCAAAAGGCGGCACCAACCGGGAGCCGACGTTCCGCATTGAGAATACCGGTCCCTGTACGGCGATACTGCATGCCGATAATGCTGCCGGACAGGTCGCAGCCAAAATGGGAATGGAGCATGCTATTGAAATAGCCAAAAAAAATGGCGTCGCGGTTGTCGGCATTAGCAGAATGGGCCATAGCGGCGCCATCTCTTATTTCGTCCGCCAGGCTGCTCGCGAAGGCCTGATTGGTCTGTCTATCTGTCAGTCCGATCCTATGGTCGTACCGTTTGGCGGGGCGGATATTTACTATGGCACTAATCCGCTGGCCTTTGCCGCGCCGGGCGAAGGCGATGACATCATTACCTTTGATATGGCCACCACCGTGCAGGCCTGGGGAAAAGTCCTCGATGCACGGTCCCGCAATGAGTCCATTCCGGAGAGTTGGGCCGTTGATAAAAATGGCGCGCCGACACATGATCCTTTTGCCGTCAATGCGTTATTACCCGCCGCAGGCCCGAAAGGTTACGGCCTGATGATGATGATCGATATTCTGTCCGGTATTCTGCTGGGGCTGCCGTTTGGCCGCCAGGTCAGTTCGATGTATGAAGATTTACACGCCGGACGCAATTTAGGACAACTTCATCTGGTCATTAATCCGGCGTTCTTCTCTTCCTGTGAATTATTCCGCAAACATATTAGTCAGACCATGCAGGAACTCAATTCCGTGAAGCCCGCCCCCGGTTTTAAACAGGTTTATTATCCTGGACAGGATCAGGATATTAAACAGAAAAATGCCGATATGAATGGTATCGATATTGTTGATGATATTTATCAATATCTGATTTCCGATGCCCTCTATCTCAAGTCATACGAAACAAAAAATCCCTTTGCCCAATAATTATTGAAACAGGAATTTTCTATGATAAAGCATTTTCGCCACGCGATAGAAGAAACATTGCCCTGGCTCTCTTCCATTGGAGCCGATCCAACGGGTGGAATGACGCGTTTACTTTATTCGCCTGAGTGGCTGGAAACACAGCAGCAGTTTAAAAAGCGAATGGCAGAAAGCGGTCTGGAAACACGCTTTGATGACGTCGGAAATTTATATGGCCGCCTTTGCGGCACACAATTTCCGGAGCAGGTGATTTTAAGCGGTTCGCATATTGATACGGTCGTCAACGGCGGCAATCTGGACGGGCAATTTGGCGCGCTTGCCGCCTGGCTGGCGCTCGACTGGCTAAAAGCGAACTACGGCGCGCCGCTGCGCACCGTCGAGGTAGTATCAATGGCTGAGGAAGAAGGCAGCCGTTTCCCTTACGTTTTTTGGGCAGCAAGAACATTTTTGGCCTGGCGAATCCTGAAGAGGTACGCCATATCCAGGACGCCAAAGGCACAGGCTTTGTCGACGCTATGCAGGCGTGCGGATTTACCCTTCCCGCCGCGCCGCTCGCCGCGCGAACCGATATCCGCGCCTTTGTTGAATTGCATATTGAGCAAGGCTGTGTTCTGGAGAGCAACGGACAGTCGATTGGCGTCGTCAACGCCATCGTCGGGCAACGTCGCTACACGGTGACGCTCAACGGCGAGTCCAACCATGCAGGCACAACGCCAATGGGCTATCGTCGCGATACGGTGCATGCCTTCAGTCGTATTTGCAGTCAGTCCATTGAAAAAGCCAAACAGCATGGCGATCCCCTGGTATTAACGTTCGGCAAAGTTGAGCCGCAGCCGAATACGGTCAATGTTGTCCCTGGAAAAACCACATTTACAATCGATTGCCGGCATACGGACGCCGCGGTACTTCGCGAATTTACCGAACAGTTGGAAAACGATATGCGCGCCATCTGCGATGAAATGGATATCAGCATCGATATCGATTTGTGGATGGACGAAGCGCCGGTGCCGATGAACGCCGAACTGGTCGCAGCCCTCACCAGGCTGTGTGAAACCGAACAACTGAACTATCGCATAATGCATAGCGGCGCAGGTCATGACGCGCAAATTTTCGCGCCGCGCGTCCCTACCTGTATGATTTTCGTCCCCAGCATTAATGGTATCAGCCATAACCCGGCGGAACGTACCAACATTAATGACCTTGCTGAAGGGGTCAAAACTCTGGCATTAATGCTGCATCAACTTGCCTGGCAAAAATAAGGAGCCATCAATGGGATATCTGAATAACGTCACGGGTTACCGCGATGATTTACTGGCGAACCGCGCCATTGTGAAACACGGTAACTATGCGCTCTTAACGCCGGACGGTCTGGTGAAAAATATTATTCCCGGCTTTGAAAACTGTGACGTCACAATCCTTTCGACGCCGAAGCTGGGTGCTTCTTTCGTCGATTATCTGGTCACCTTACATCAGAATGGCGGCAACCAGCAGGGCTTTGGCGGCGAGGGGATTGAAACTTTTCTCTATGTCATTACGGGAAATATTGAAGCTAAAGCAGAAGGAAAAACATTCTCTTTAACCCAGGGCGGATACCTCTATTGTCCACCGGGCGAGATGATGACCTTTAGCAACGCTCAAACGGAAGACAGCCAGCTATTTTTATATAAACGCCGCTATACTCCTGTCGAGGGGCATGCCCCGTGGTTGGTTTCCGGCAATGCCAGCCAGCTGGAGCGTATTCATTATGAAGGCATGGAAGATGTTATTCTGCTGGATTTCCTGCCTAAAGAGCTGGGCTTCGATATGAATATGCATATTCTGTCGTTCGAACCGGGCGCCAGCCACGGCTATATTGAAACCCACGTCCAGGAACATGGCGCTTATATCCTTTCCGGCCAGGGAGTTTATAACCTCGACAACAACTGGGTGCCGGTGAAAAAAGGCGACTACATCTTCATGGGCGCTTATTCCCTGCAGGCCGGATACGGTGTAGGTCGTGGCGAAGCATTCAGCTACATCTACTCCAAAGACTGTAACCGCGACGTTATGATTTAACGGCGGGCAGCCCTCCTGATTATTTTTTATTTAGCTATGTTGGATTTTGCCACGGTGAGAACCGTGGCTTTTTTTATGCTTAACGAGTCCCGATGTCCTGGCCAAGTTTGATGACGCGGGCAATATTACAGGCGCTGTGGTAGAGATTTTGTTCACCGTTCGCCAGAACTTCCGGCAAAGGCGCCAGCCGCGGCAAAATACTGAATACCGCATCAATACCGTGGCGATGGACCACTTCCACGCCATCGCCCAGTACGCCGGCAATGCCGATAACCGGGACGTGATGCCGTTTCGCCACTGACGCGACGCCTATCGGCGCTTTTCCTCCCGCCGTTTGCGAGTCGATTCGCCCTTCTCCGGTAATCACCAGCGAGGCCTCTTTTACCGCCTCCTCCAGCTTCACCGCCTGCATAACAATCTCAATACCGGGCTTCATTTCCGCTTCCAGAAAGACGATAGCGGCAATCCCCATTCCTCCGGCCGCTCCACCGCCCGGTATTTGAGACATGTCGCGTCCGGTCAGGGCATGTAAGACACGGGCATAATTACGCAATCCATTTTCCAGCGTCTCGACCATTTCAGGCGTCGCCCCTTTCTGCGGACCAAATACCGCCGCCGCGCCGCGTGGCCCCACCAACGGGTTATCAACATCACAGGCGACCTCAATACGACACTCTGAAATTCGCGGATCGCACCCCTGCAGGTCAATGCTCGCCAGGCGCGATAAATTGCCCCCTCCGGCGCCAAGCGGCGCTCCCTGCGCGTCCAGAAAACGCACACCGAGCGCCTGCGCTACTCCCATTCCGCCATCCACCGTGGCGCTGCCGCCGATACCCAGAATAATATGGCGAATCCCCGCGTCCAGGGCGTGACGAATCAATTCGCCGGTGCCGAAACTGGATGCCAGCAGCGGATTACGCGCCTCGGGCGCCACCAGCATCAATCCGCTCGCCGCCGCCATTTCAATAATCGCCGTTTTGCCGTCGCCGGTCAGGCCATAAAATCCGTTTACTTTTTCCCCCATCGGCCCGCTAACGTCCACAGAAACCCGTTTCCCGCCGGTCGCAGCCACCATCGCGTCCACGGTTCCTTCTCCGCCATCGGCGATCGGTAAACAAACATAGCGCGCATCAGGAAATACGGTTGAAAATCCCGCTTTAATAGCCTGACAGCATTTATCAGCGCTTAAGCTCTCTTTAAATGAATCTGGCGCAATTACAATCTTCATCATGTCTCCTTGTTTTCTCACGTTATTTAATGCGTTCCCACGGAATAAGATTTTCCATAAGCACTGCCAGTAAGATTCCCACCAGTAATCCGTTACTAAGCAGAGGACGAATCATCAGTGGAAGATCCTGTAAATAGACCGGAGGAAGCCCCATCAAAAAAATGCCGACAAAAAGCGGTAATGCCAGGCGATAAATATTCCGCGCGGTAAACGTAATTTGCTGGCTAAAAACCAAACCGGAATAAAGTAAAGGTAAATAAGAGACCAGCATAACGGCGCTGCTGATCGCCAGTGGAATAGCGCAAAATAAGCGGGTTAACGGCGTTATAATGGCAACCAGCAGACACAGCGCGCTACCGCAGATAAAGGATTTGCGAGAACTATCGCCGGTTTGCGTTAATAAACCAATGGAAGACACAAAAGGCGAAAAAGGCACGACCGCGAAAGGCACCGTCACTAACGTCATCAGTCCGGAAATCATAAAGCTTCGGCGATAACGAGAACTGCCCGACCCTTGATGCGGATAAAAGATATCGGTACCGCGGATGGCGCCGTAAGTGTTGCTGATGTTGACTAACCCCGTCATCACCGCCGTCACAATAATACCCGGCATCAGCGTGCCGTGGCTGCCCAGCGGAAACCATCGCCAGCTTAATTCACCTGGCGGTAAGTGTGACGAAGGAAAGCATAACCGCCATAGCCCCCACCCGACCACGGTCCCTACCAGTAACGCGTAACGGGAGATACGCTGCTGCAGGAAAATAATCATCGCGAGGATAAAACACATTACCGCGACCGCCAGCCCAAAGGGGGCCAATTTGATTCTGGCGCTGGTATCGGCAATGCCAAAAGGCAGCCCCAGCATGCCTTTAAAAAATATTGAGGTCAGCTGCGCGCCCAAAAGCAGCATGAAAAAAACCATTACCGCCGGCGTAAACAGGCGAGCCAGACGGTGTCCTAACCCGCTAATGCCGATAAATATCGTCACCATTGCGGAGATCGCGATCCCGACCGACAGGCTGGAGGCGATATCGTTCAGCGGCGTGCCGCGAGACGCCTCGCCAAGCGTAATCGTAAGAATAGCGCCCCACCACAGCCCTGTCGGCCCTTCCATAATGGCCCGGCGATGGCCGCAAAATGCCTGAACCAGGCAGGCCAACGCGGTGGTCAAAAAAGCGTATTGTGTGAGCATTAACAGGTTATCAGCGGGAAGATGAAAAGCGGACAGCAAGGTAGGGGGAACCACAACCGTGTTACAGAAAATAAAGAAAAACCACTGAAAGCCGGACAACACACTTTCGCGGTTAATAACAGGGAACATATCCACACCTTAAAATAGAGAATGCCCGTCGTGACGACGGGCATTAAATCACACCGGATTACTGCTGATGTTTAAGGATAAACTGACCTTTTGGCGGCACAGGGAAGCCATGCTCGATGTCATAAATAACATCGCCGCGCAAAATCGTTTTGGTAATACGCGCGCCAATAGTACGGCCAACATACGGACTGACTTTATGGCGATATTCCAGATCTTCATTTTTCAGAACATAGCTGCTGTCAGGCTGAATAAAGACCAGGTCAGCATCTTTGCCGGGGGCAATACGTCCTTTATGTTTCAGACCAAAAATATCGGCGGCGTTGGTCGCCATTAATTTGCCAAACATCGGCAACGACATACCGCGTTTTTGCACCGCTTCATCAAACATGACGTCCATGCAGTTTTGCAGTCCGGCAATTCCGCCCCATGCTTGCATGATATTGCCTGCTTTCATTTCCGGAGGGCATGGAGAGTGGTCGGATACCAGGCAGTCGATTTCGCCGTTAAACAGTTTTTCCCACATCCCTTTCTGGTTTTCCTGGTCGCGAATTGGCGGAGAACATTTTGCCAGGGTGCCAATCTCTTCGAACTGATCGGTATCGAGGACAAAATAGTGCGGGCACGATTCACAGGTGACATCCTGACCTTCCTGACGCGCGCGCGTTACTTCCTCTACCCCCTCCGGGCTGCTGATATGGCAAACGTGCAGACGGCAACCTGCCGCTTTCGCCAGATACAGCACGCGACGAATGGCTTCCACTTCAGTAAATACCGGACGTGAGGCGACATAATCATGCGCCGTTACGCGTCCTTCGCGTTTAGCTTCCTCGCCCAGCTCATCGCAAATCAGAGCATTTTCGCAATGTACCAGTACCGTCTGGTCCATTTCCCCCAGTTTTTGCGCGCCTTTGTAAAACTGCCAGTCATTAACGTCGCGAAAATCATTATCGATGCCACGATCGCCGCAGGTGGCGACAAAGCACTTGAAGCCGACAACGCCCACTTCGTCCAGCTCATGCAGCCGATCCAGGTTATAAGAAACCAAACCGCCCAACTGCGCGGCGTCGATGGTCAATTTACCTTTTGCCGCGTCAAACTTGAGTTCAATCGTCTCACGATCGACCGTCGCCGGCAGCTGATTGAGCGGCATCTCAATCATCGTGGTAATACCGCCTTTCGCCGCCGCGCGGGTACCGGTTTCATAGCCTTCCCAGTGGGTACGGCCCGGTTCAGAAATGTGGGTATGCGCGTCAACCATGCCCGGCGAAACGATCAATCCCGTCGCATCCAGCACATTTTTCGCTTCCCCCAGGTTCTCGCCAATCGCGGCGATTTTTCCGCCCTGGACGGCGATATCGATAACTCTCGCTTCGTTTTCTAAGATGACAGTACCGTTCTTAATAATTAAATCAAAAGACATAACAAACTCCTTGTATGGATACAGATAGTTTTTAAATAGCGCACGCTTCATTAAATACGCTTAATGCTTTTTCAATATTTAACCTGCGAGTTTTTTCTCTCCTGTATTTTCAAAACCCGTGCGTTTCTTCAATAGCGCATAAGCAACGAACGCAACTATTACGCCTACAAACCAGGACACGCGGGATAAAGGCTCCAAAAATGGTATAAACTTGCCGCCTAATGACAGAATAACTGCGACCAGGGTGACTGAAAATGCAGTCAGGTTAAATCCATTATCATAATATTTGTAATCACCGCTGGCGGTGTACAGCTCATCAAGATTAATTTTTCCACGCATTACCACAAAATAATGAGCTAACATTACGCCGATTACCGGGCCAAGCATACCGCCGATAATATCGAGGAACAGATAAATACTGTCCTGATTCTCCATTAATTTCCATGGGCAAATCAGTAGACTGATAATACTGGCAATCATTACGCCATTTTTATAGTTAAGCTTTGTCGGGGCAAGCGCCGCAATTTGATACCCCGCAGGTATAATATTACCGGTGGCGTTGGTTGAAATTGTCGTCATCAGAATCACCAACACCGCAAAGAATGAAGCAAACAGGCTGTCCCAGCGCTGCACAATATCCAGCACGTTCCAGGTATCCATACCATAATGAATACTGGCTCCGGCAATAATGCACACGCTGGCTACGGCGAATAATATATACGCTACGATAAGCCCCAGCGTTTGTCCCAATGCCTGAGCGCGAAATGAATGCGCGTTTTGCGTGAAATCGGACGCGCTCACCGCTGGCGCAGCCCAGACGGCGACTACGGCGTTAATCACCACCAGGAACAGAAAGCCGCTGTGCTCTGCTTTTTGCACGCCTGAAGGCAGATAGTCCAGAATCGGGCCAATGCCAACCAGCGATATTGCCCAAATAGCCATGCCGCCAAAGACAATGTAAATACATGGATTGAGGATAGCGGTAAATTTATTTAATACTTTACCACCGCCAAAACCGATGCCAACGTTAATAATCCAAAAAATTAGAAAAGTAATTAGTCCTGGCAGTGAAAGACCCAGCAGCTTGAAATCTCCGCCTAATGTCAGAAATCCTGGCCAGATCTTCCCAATCAAAATAAGAAATGCCAGCGATCCCGCGTAACACTGTAAGCCGAACCACATAATTGCCGCGATTCCCCCTCGCAATAATCCAGGGAATAGCGCGCCGCGGACGCCGTAAGAACCTCGCAATATCATAGCAAAAGGAACGCCATATTTGCTGCCTGCCGCGCCATTCATTACCATCGCCGCCGCAATAAATAATGCGCTGATAATAATGGCCAACATGATATTAAATGTTGATAGCCCCAGTATAAAAAAACCGCCGACCATAACGTAATTTGGCACGTTATGTACAGATCCCATCCATAAGGTGAAATAGTTAAATGCCTTCCAGTTTCGTTGGGTTTCTGTTTTAGGTAATAAGTCTTCGCTATAACCGCGCTGCTGGTATAGCTCTCTTTGATGTTCCATAAATCCCTCTTTTCACGCATCGGATAACGTTGTTATGGGTTTAGCTATGAGGAACAAATAAATATAAAATAAAGAATTAGTAGATATAATTATTTTTAAGCTGAAGCAATACGTTGCGTTGCTTTCTTTTTATATAAAGTGACGACAGCAAAGATCAGCGTTCCGGTGACCACTAAACATGCTGAAATCACAAAACTGATCTCTTTCGACCCCGTTACATCCGAAATAAATCCGGTCAACGTTGGGGCGACAACCGCCGAGCTCATGCCAAAGAAATTAAAAAGGCTGAAAGCTCTTCCCAGACTTTTTGCCGAAGCCTGTTCAGATACAAAGGAGATCAGGATCGGGTCTACCGCCATTTTCCCCAGCAAGCCGTATAGCGTCAGGCTGACCATCAGCATCGTGGTATTCGGGGACAAAACCGTAAACGCCAACATTGCTGCCGCCCCAATTTCCAGACCGAGAATAACCTTAACTTTACTGTTACGAAATTTATCTGACAGATGGCTAAAAAATAACGCCCCCGGTACGCCAACTACCGCCACCAGCGCTGATGCCAGCCCGATAGCTCCGCCATCAAATCCTCTTTCAGTCTGTAGATAAGAGGGCAGCCAGGTCACTATCAAATAATAACCGTAGCAGGTACAGAAATAGAGGAAGTAAACGCTACACAATAAACCAGAGAATAAAGGCGCGCGTTTCTCATCTTCCGTAACGGTTTGGGTTTGCTTTTCCGCTTGCGCAGAGTCGCTTTTGGCTTTACCACGAATGACCAGCGTAAAAACGCACAGCATGATTACTAATATCGCGGCCACGATATACAGTACATTCTGCCAGGCCATGCTCATGTTTTTTACTAATACGCTGGAACCGATTAAGCCAATCCCCATCCCTATAGCCGACCCGCTGTTGATAATCGCATTGGCTAATGCCCGACGGGCCTGCGGCACGTTTGCCGAAGAGAGTGAATAAGCCGAGCTAAAGAAAGAAGCGCATCCTCCGCCTGCCATTAGCGACCCTGTATAGATCATGGCCAGGCCATTGGCTTTCGCGATACAGAGTGTACCAATAATAAAAAGCGTAAATCCGGCCATCAGCATGATTTTTTGACCGAATTTATCGACCAATATTCCGCAAGGGATTTGCATACTGCAGTAAGCAAAAAAGTAAAAACTTGCAATGGCGCCTATTTCTGCATTACTTACATTGTCTAAAGATGCCTGAATTTCTGGATAAATTGGCGTAAGCACGGTGCGATAGATCCAAATCGCTACCCAGCCCAGACTCATTACGACAACAATTTGCTTCCAGTAATCAATCCCGGATTTTTTAGTTTCACTCATGTTCTTCACCTTTACAGAGTGTTCCTTGTGAACAGGTATCGCTGCAGCCGCAGCGATACACATAATTAGGACAATTTATGATTGGCCATTAATTCCAGCGCCTGTACCATTGCCGAATGATCAAGCTGGCTCCCGCCATTTGCCGCACAGGTATTGAATAATTCCTGGCAGGTCGCCGTATTCGGTAAATTCAGCGCCAGCGCTTTTGCGCTTTGCAATGCAAGATTAAGGTCTTTCTGATGAAGCGCGATTTTGAAACCAGGCTCGAACGTCCGGTTGATCATCCGCTCGCCGTGAACTTCCAGAATGCGTGAAGAGGCGAACCCGCCCATTAACGCCTGGCGCACGCGTACCGGATCGGCACCTGCTTTTGAAGCAAACACTAAGGCTTCAGAAACCGCTTCAATATTCAGCGCAACAATAATTTGGTTAGCCACCTTACAGGTTTGCCCATCCCCATTGCCGCCCACCAGGGTGATATTTTTTCCCAGGATGTCAAAGAGCGGTTTAACGCGGTCAAAGACTTTCTGCTCGCCGCCGACCATAATCGACAGAGTGCCTTCACGCGCCCCGATTTCGCCCCCGGAAACCGGGGCATCCAGGTAATCAGCGCCCATTTCATTAACGCGCTGGGCAAAACGTTTGGTTTCGATAGGAGAAATAGAACTCATATCGACGATGGTTTTTCCCTGAAGCGATGTTTTAGCGCAACCGTGTTCGCCAAATAACACGTCTTCAACCTGCGGCGTATCCGGCACCATTATGAAGATGATGTCTGCAAATTCAGTTACCTGACGTGCAGTCTCAACATTTACCGCCCCCAGCGAGAGCAGTTCGTCCGCGACCGGACCAATAGTCGTAACGTGTAATTGATGACCGGCGCGTGCCAAATTGATAGCCATTGGCGAGCCCATAATTCCCAGGCCAATAAATCCCAGTTTCATATACAACCTCTTTTATTGCTTTCGGTGTTTCCAGATTCAGGCAACACAATCCCCTTCCAACACAGTGGAAAAAAAAGCGCTGCCCGAATTATTCTGCGTTTTAACGGTACTGATTAATCCACGATAATCCCGCTTCCGTGGTAGTCAGTGGTTTATATTCACAGCCAACCCAGCCATCATAACCAGACTGTTTAATGACATTAAAAATAAAGTCATAATTGATTTCCCCAGTCCCCGGCTCGCCGCGACGCGGGTTATCAGCAATCTGTAAATGGCCTATTTTATCGGCCCATGCCGTCATGGTTTGCGTTAATTCCCCTTCCATGCGTTGCATGTGATAAATATCATACTGAATTTTGATATTATCGCTGCCGATATCTTTAATTAATGCTAACGCCTGTTGAGTTCCGGTGAGATGGAACCCCGGCATATCAAAGTGATTAATAGGTTCGATAAGTAATAAAATGTCTTCTTTCGCCAGCATATTTGCCGCATAGCGCAGGTTTTCGACCAACGTGTCGTGGATCTCCGTTGCGGAGAATCCTGACGGCGTTTTACCCACCAGACAATTTATTTTCTTATTGCCTAACGCACGTGCATAGCGGATTGCGGCCGCTACACCATCGCGAAACTCTTCTTCGCGCCCAGGAATACAGGCAATTCCACGTTCGCCAGCCGCCCAGTCGCCAGCCGGTAAATTATGTAACGTATGTTCCAGATTATTATCCCTGAGTTTACGTTTTAACACTTCGATGTCGTTATCGTAGGGAAACATGAATTCCACGCCGCGAAATCCCGACAACGCCGCTTTATCAAAGCGTTCCAGGAAATCATATTCCGTAAACAGCATAGAAAGATTGGCAGAGAAACGTAACATCGATTACCTCCCTTACTCATATTTCATAAAACAGGTTTCTGTTGGCGCATCTTTCGCACTATCCGCAACTTCTTCAAACTCGGTTACGTTATCCAGTTCGCTGCCCATGGAAATATTGGTTACGCGTTCCAGAATGACTTCCACCACCACCGGAACGCGATATTGCGCCATCAGCGCTTTAGCTTGTTCAAATGCAGGCGCAATACCTTCCGGTTTAAAGACACGAATTGCTTTACAGCCTAACCCTTCTGCCACTTTTACATGGTCAACGCCATAGCCATTCACTTCGCTGGAGTTGATATTTTCAAAGGCGAGCTGTACGCAGTAGTCCATGTCAAATGCGCGTTGCGACTGGCGAATCAGACCAAGATAAGCGTTGTTAACCAGCACATGGATATACGGGATGTTAAACTGCGCGCCGACGGCTAACTCTTCAATCAGGAACTGGAAGTCGAAATCGCCGGAAATCGCCACCACATTGCGTTGCGGATCGGCAGCACAAACCCCTAATGCCGCCGGGATTGTCCAGCCAAGAGGCCCCGCCTGGCCGCAGTTGATCCAGTGTCTGTCTTTAAACACATGCAGCATCTGCGCTGCCACGATTTGCGACAATCCAATGGTGGTGACATAGCACACATCGCGACCAAAGGCTTTGTTCATCTCTTCATAGACGCGCTGCGGCTTCACTGGCACGTTGTCAAAGTGGGTTTTACGCAGCAAAGTCCGTTTACGCTGCTGGCATTCGTCCACCCAGGTCTTCCGGCATGGCAAACGCCCCGCTTTTTGCATCTCCTGCGCGACATCGATCAGCAACGTTAGCGCCGCTTTGGCGTCAGAAACGATGCCCAGATCCGGGCACAACACGCGGCCAATTTGCGTCGGTTCAATATCGATATGGATGATTTTTCGCCCCTGAGTATATTTCTCAACGGACCCCGTATGACGGTTGGCGAAACGGTTACCGATGCCAAAAACCATATCGGATGCCAGCAGAGTGGCGTTGCCGTAGCGGTGCGCCGTTTGCAGGCCGACCATCCCCGCCATTAAGGGGTGATCGTCCGGGATACAGCCCCAGCCCATCAGGGTAGGGATCACCGGTACGTTGGTCAGTTCGGCAAACTGCTGCAGCAGTGGCGCGGCGTCGGCGTTAATAACCCCGCCGCCCGCGACAATTACCGGACGCTCGGACTGAATCAGCATCTCCAGCGCCTTTTCAATCTGTACGCGGCTGGCGGCTGGCTTATATACCGGCAGCGGCTCATACATATCCGGATCGAATTCGATCTCCGCAACCTGGACATCAAACGGTAAATCAACCAGCACAGGACCTGGGCGGCCTGAGCGCATCAGATGAAAAGCCTGTTGTAATACGCGCGGCACCAGCGCCGCCTCACGAACCGTCACTGCCATCTTGCTGACTGGTTTTGCAATCGCTTCAATATCGACTGCCTGGAAATCTTCCTTGTGCAGACGCGCTCGTGGCGCCTGACCAGTAATGCATAAAATCGGGATAGAGTCGGCAGAAGCGGAATAGAGCGCGGTGATCATGTCGGTTCCCGCCGGGCCGGAAGTGCCCAGGCAAACCCCAATATTACCTGCCGCCGCACGTGTGTAGCCCTCAGCCATATGCGAAGCGCCTTCCACATGACGCGCCAGTATATGGCGAATGCCTCCATGCTTACGCATTGCAGAATAGAAGGGGTTGATTGCAGCCCCAGGAACGCCGAATGCTGTGGTGATACCTTCTTTTTCCAGCACATACATTGCCGCATCCACGGCTCTCATTTTTGCCATTTTATTGCTACCTCTTTTTATTGGAAAAAGTTTCCAACTTTTAAAAATTTTAAAAAAGTCCCGCTCCAGCGAGCGGGATGCGGCTCAGGCTACAGGGGGTTTTAGCCCAAGCGCCGTACTGATGTCTTTCGCGGTATCCCGTACCAGTTCCCCCTGGCTGATAAAGCGATCTTCCGTCAGCCGGGAAGCCGGTCCCGATATTGAGATAGCGGCGACCACGCTGCCCGCATCGTCATAGATAGCGGAGGCGATACAATTCAGCCCGACAACATGTTCTTCCTGGTCGACGGTGTAGCCCTGTTCACGCGCCTGCTCCAGATTTTTAAGCAGGATAGGTAAATCCACCAGAGTGGTCGGCGTAAACCGCCGCAAACCGGTATTGACGACGATCCCCACCAGCTCTTCTTCGGTGAGCGGGTAAAGCAGCGCTTTTCCGGCGCCGGAAGCATGTAACGGCAGACGACTCCCTAAGGGCGCGCACATTCTGACCATCGATTTGCACTCCTTTTGACCGATTAACACCGCTTCATTACCGTTGCGAATCGCTACGTTGACCGTCTCGCCAGAAAGCAGCATAAGTCGGTGCATAAAGGGCCCGGCCACCGAGAGGACATCGCGATTATGAATATACGCAGAGCCCACATTAAATACGCCTAAACCAATATGCCACCAGCCAAGCTGGCTATCCTGGTACACAAAATCAGCCGCTTGCAGTACCTTTAACAGGCGAAACGTCGTAGAAAGCGGTAAATCCAGGCTGCCGGAAATATCGCTAACTGATGAACTGCCGCCGCTTCTTTCGAGATATTGCAATATCGCTATGCCCCTCTCCAGCGCCTGAGCGCCTTTCTGCGCAGTCGGCTCTGCCTGTCCTGGCCTGCCGCGTCGTCTTACTTCCGTCATATTTACGTTAACTCCGGCCCAAAATATGAGCATAAACAATGAACAATATGTTCATCTTATGCAAGAAGGCCAATAGCGTCACGCAAAACAGAGTTCATGTGTCGGGATACTTTCAACATCACAGTTATCGCTGCCACCGCGATCCACCGTCAGAAAATCGGTAACCGTCTGCCACGCAAACAGCGGGTGATGCCATACATTACGGTGATAATTGACGCCCTGCCGTCCATTGCTAATAAACGCCCGCAGCGTGGAGATATCGGGTTTATCATCGCCGAGCGCGACAATAACGACAAAAGCCTCGCCGTTCATCGGCACAAACGCCTGCGTACCTAAAGGATGACGTTCCAGTTCATGTACCACAATGGGCATCGCGGCCGGTTGCGCCCTGTTAATACTGATCAGCGTGCGATCCTGCTCCAGAACTTCAACCTTCGCCAGGTCGTGATATCGCTCAACTAACCCGTTGTTTATATGAAAAAAGTCACGTTCCTGCGTCTCAATAACATCGCCATAAGCGCTGAACGTCTTCTGATCTAACGGTAATACCTCAAGTTTCATTATTTTTCCCTTGTAGCTCGATTCCGTTTAACCGCGGTTTGGACTCTGTCCGGTTTCAATACCATGCAATCTAAAACCTTCGGGATTTAACATCAACATAAAAGTTGGAATATTTTTCCAAAAGTAGATTTAGACCACAAATCAAACATGGCTATTATGTAAAACTACTTAAAAATCATAGGAAAACAATTCTGGTTTTATCAGGATCGTAAGGAGGCGTCTGACGATGTTTGACCCGGAAACACTGCGTACCTTTATCAGCGTTGCCGAAACGGGGAGTTTCTCCAAAGCGGCGGAGCGCCTGTGTAAAACCACGGCAACCATTAGCTACCGCATCAAACTGCTGGAGGAAAATACCGGCGTAGGGCTGTTCTTTCGCACAACGCGAAGCGTCTCGTTGACGGCGGCGGGCTCTCACCTTCTCTCTCAGGCAAAAGACTGGCTTGCGTGGCTGGACAGCATGCCTGACGAGCTACGCCAGGTTAACGACGGCGTAGAGCGTCAGGTCAATATTGTGGTGAATAACCTGCTCTATAGCCCGCAAGCGGTCGCCAGTCTCTTATCGTGGCTTAATGCGCGTTACCCCTTCACTCAGTTTCACTTTTCCCGGCAAATTTATATGGGCGTCTGGGATTCGCTCCTGTATGAAGGTTTTTCGCTGGCGATTGGCGTAACTGGCACCGAGCCGTTGGCTAATACCTTTATGCTCGACCCTTTAGGTTCCGTACAATGGCGTTTTGTGATGTCCGCGGATCATCCTTTAGCTCACGTCAGCGGGCCTCTAACAGAAGCGCAGTTGCGCCGTTTCCCGGCAATTAATATCGAAGACAGCGCGCGTACGCTGACCAAGCGGGTAGCCTGGCGCCTTCCGGGGCAGAAGGAAATTATCGTGCCTGATATGGAAACCAAAATCGCCGCTCATCTGGCAGGCGTCGGTATCGGTTTTGTCCCGCAGCCGCTTTGTCAAACGCTGATCGACAAAAACGAACTGGTAAGCTGTACCATCCCTACGATGCGTCCGCCCTCACCGTTAAGCCTCGCCTGGCATAAATTTGGCGGAGGCAAAGCGGTAGAAGACATTGTGAAATTATTTACCCAACGACAACCCGAAATAGCCGGTTTTTTATCCATTTTCAACACGGTACGCTGTTAAAAATCAAGCCACTTTGCGAATTGGCGCGTAAAATAACGCAAGGGATGATTTAAGGTTACGTTTTACGTTATGCAAGACAGACAAAAAGCACAGGACTATCGCGCGCTCCTCCTTGCCGATACGCCTTTAATTGATGTACGCGCGCCGATTGAGTTTGAACAGGGCGCCATGCCGGGCGCTATCAACCTGCCATTGATGATGGATGACGAGCGGGCCGCCGTCGGCACCTGCTACAAACGTCAGGGCGCGGATGCGGCGTTAGCGTTGGGGCATCGGTTGGTTTGCGGCGACATTCGCCAGCAGCGGCTTGAGGCCTGGAAAGCCGCGTATCAACGTTTCCCCAACGGGTATCTGTGCTGCGCGCGCGGCGGTCAGCGGTCACATATCGTACAACGTTGGCTGCAAGAAACAGGGATTGACTGCCCGCTTATTGAAGGCGGCTATAAAGCGCTGCGCCAGACAGCAATTCAGGCGACCTGGCAACTGGCGCAAAAACCGATACTTTTAATTGGCGGCTGTACGGGCAGCGGCAAAACGCAGCTGGTGCGACAACAGCCCAACGGCGTGGATCTGGAAGGTCTCGCGCGTCATCGCGGCTCCTCTTTTGGCCGCACGCTGAAACCCCAGCTCAGTCAGGCCAGTTTTGAAAACAAACTTGCCGTTGAATTGCTGAAAATTAACGCGCGTCAGACGCTAAAAAGGTGGGTACTGGAAGATGAAGGGCGAACGATCGGCGCCAACCATCTGCCTGAGTGTTTACGCGAAAGAATGGCGCAGGCCCCCATTGCGGTAGTGGAAGATCCGTTTGCGCTTCGTCTGGAACGACTGCGTGAAGAGTATTTCATCCGTATGCATCACGACTTCACCCACGCCTACGGCGATGAAGCCGGTTGGCAGGCGTATAGTGAATATCTTCATCATGGACTGTTCGCTATTCGCCGCCGTCTGGGGTTGCAACGCTTTGCCGAACTGACGGACACGCTGGATAGGGCGCTGGCAGAGCAATTATCCAGCGGCAGCATCGACGGCCATATGGCATGGCTGGTTCCGCTACTTAACGAATATTACGACCCAATGTATCGCTATCAACTGGAGAAAAAAGCCGCGAATATCGTTTTTCGCGGCCCATGGCAAGACGTTGCCAACTGGCTAAAAGCGCAATAGCTTACTTTTATTGCCGGCTGACGCCGGCTTAGTGTCTGTCGCGCTTGTCGGCACGTTTTGCCAGCCAGTCGCCCAGCATCTGAACGACCTGAACCAGCACAATCAACGCCACCACGGTAACAACCATCACTTCGGTTTCGTAACGGTAGTAGCCATAGCGAATCGCCAGGTCGCCTACCCCGCCGCCGCCGACAATCCCGGCCATCGCCGAGTAGCCGATTAAGCTTACCAGCGTAATCGTCAGGCCGCGCAGCAGCCCTGCGCTGGCTTCCGGCAACAGTACGGTACAGATAATACGCATCGGACTAGCGCCGAATGCCAGCGCCGCCTCAATAATCCCTTTATCGACTTCACGGAGCGCGCTATCTACCAGGCGTGCATAAAACGCGATTGCGGCCACCGACAGCGGGACGGAGGCTGCAATCGGGCCAATCGTATT
The DNA here is from genome assembly GCF_046552175.1 of Salmonella sp. SAL00672. NCBI lineage: Bacteria > Pseudomonadati > Pseudomonadota > Gammaproteobacteria > Enterobacterales > Enterobacteriaceae > Salmonella > Salmonella sp. SAL00672. Next base: position 267,494 of record NZ_JBGDUQ010000003.1, read on the forward strand.
GCCCAGCAAAAGCTGCGTTAGCGGCAGTAACAGCACCAGTAAAATAACAAATGGCACCGAGCGGATAATATTCACCAGAACCGAGGCGACGAGATAAATAAAACGGTTCTGCCAGAACAGATGACGATCGGTGACAAAAATCAGAAAACCGAGCGGTAGACCGCCAAGAATCGCCAGCACCGTTGAAATACTCAACATCTGGAAAGTTTCATTGAACGCCAGCGTTAAATCTGGCAATAAATCATCCACGGATCACCTCCACCTGTGCGGTACGTTGACGGATATGCTCCACGGCGGCGGCCACCGCCGTTGGATTATGCGGCGCGGTTAATTGCACCACCAGAATGCCCAACGCGCGTTCGCCGATATATTCAATCTTGCCATGCAGGATATTGACCGCGACGCCAAACTTGATCGCCACCTCCGACAGTACCGGCTGCTCCGCCGAATCGCCGATAAACAAAATTTTCAGCAACTGCCCGGGCAGGTGTTCCCGTAAACGTTCCGGCAGGGTCAAATTAAGGGTATGAGACACCAGTTGCTGTGTGAAAGCGTGTTGCGGGTGGGCAAACACATCAAACACCTCGCCCGATTCCACAACCTTACCGCCCGACATCACCGCCACGCGATCGCAAATAGATTTGATCACGTTCATTTCATGGGTGATCAGCACAATAGTAATCCCGAGCTGTGCGTTGATCTGTCTGAGCAGAGCCAGAATCGTGGCGGAAGTTTCCAGATCCAGAGCGGAAGTTGGTTCGTCACACAACAACACATCCGGATGGTTAGCGATGGCGCGCGCTATCCCCACCCGCTGTTTTTGCCCGCCGCTGAGCTGTACCGGAAAACGGTTCGCTTTATCGGCAAGGCCCACCAGCGTTAAAATTTCCGCCACCCGTGGCGCGATTTTGCTGCGTTCCCAGCCAGCCGCTTTCAGGCTAAACGCCACGTTTTGCGCCACTGTCCGGGTATGCATTAAGTTAAAATGCTGGAAAATCATACCAATACGCTGCCGCGCCTGGCGTAACGCTTTTCCGTCCAGCGCCGAAATTTCCACGCCGTTGACGTTGACGCGCCCCTGGCTGGGACGCGTTAAGGCGTTCAGGGTACGCAGCAGAGTGCTTTTTCCTGCGCCGCTGGTACCGACAATGCCAAAAATCTCGCCCGCGGCGATATGCAGGCTCACATCATCCACCGCGCGCGTGGGGGTACCGCGACCGGCGGTAAAATCGACGCAGACTTTTTCTATTTCAATCATATTCACCTCAGAAATTGGGGATGGCCACCGCTGCGATCAGGGTGTCGCGGTCATCCATTCCGGTTTCTGGAAGGCGCTATAAATATTCTTTGGATCGTCGATGACCGCGCGATAAGCCGGCGATTTCACCGCCTCGACAATATCTTTGGCAAACGGCTTATCGGCATCTTCACTGCGTACCGCAATGATATTTTTCAGATTCTCATCCAGGTGTTCCTGCTTAATCGCGCTGGAGAGATCGAGTCCTGCCGCCACCGCAAAGTTCCCGTTAACCAGCGCGCCGGTCACGCCATCCAGCGTGCGCGGTAGCTGTGCGGCTTCCAGCGGTTTGAAAACCAGTCCTTTTGGATTGCTGGCGATATCTCGTTCAGAGGCTTTGGTCGGATCGATATTGTCCTTAATCGTGATAAGCCCCAACGATTGCAGGAAGCGAAGGCCGCGCGCCAGGTTGGTCGGATCGTTGGAGAGGGTAATAATGTCCCCTTTTTTAAGCGCATCCAGACTGTTGATTTTACGTGAATAGAAGCCCATCCCGGCGGTCGGTACCACAATAAGTTTGCTGAGCTTCAGCCCTTTGTCAGCGGTGAATTTGTCAAAATAGAGGGTATGTTGAAAGAGGTTGGCGTCGATGCTGCCGTTAGCTAACGCCATATTGGGCTGGACATAGTCGCTAAACTCGCGCACCACGACCTTATACCCTTTTTCTTTTAATGTCGGCGCAATCGCCTGCTTCACCATGTCGCCATACGGCCCTGGCGCGACGCCAAATACGATCGTTTGCGGGGAACCATCGGCATGGGCAAACTGTAATCCGCAGGCCAGTAATAGCGTGCTGGCCGCAATGCGTAAACTCTGACGCAATCCCATAATTTCTCCATTTTAAATAGTGTGATGCTGTGCCGGATGCCGTTCATGCGGCATCGTCTGTTTTGGCCCAAACGAAAGGCTATTTCTTAACATGACACAGATCACAGCCTGCTGTCCTTGAAATTATTTCATGATGTTTCCTGGTGTGTCGTTAAATGTACGAGGCAGGCGCTCAGGCGTGTGTCAGGCGGGAATGGCGTAAAGGGAAATGCCGGATAAGACGTTTTAACGCCAACATCCGGCACAGGAAAACGCTTTAGAAATCGTAACGCAGACGCACCAGGTTCATATCGCCCAGATTGTCAGTGCTGGAGGTGAAAACATGTTCATAATCAACGCGGAAACCATAATCCAGTTGGAAGGTGATCCCCACGCCGTTATCGGTACGCAGATAGTCGCGGCCATTCACATATTCAATGCGGTCGCCCATAAAGTACGGTTGAATAGCTTTCACGGCATACTGACCAATCGGGAAAGCGTAACCGACAAAATATTCCAGACCCCACGCATCGCCGGCAAAGTAATCATTCACAGATACTTTTTTGGTCGTCATAAAGTTCTGATACCAACCGCCGCCTGCGGCGATAGTCCAGTTTTCCGGCGTCCAGCTTAACGCGGTACCGACAATATTTTGATCGTAAGTTTTATTGCCGTTGCCGCGCATCTCCGCACGGGTATAGTTCCATGCCGTCCCCCAGGTCAGATCGTCGGTGAGATGGTAATCCGCGCCTAAAGAACCGCCGCCTTTACGCTTGTAATTCAGGCCGTTATTGGCATTATAATCGTCGCTGAACAGATAAGATGCGTAGAGATCGACATTGCCAATGCTTTTCTTATACTTCAATGACTTACGCGTGCGATAAGAACCATCGTAGTCGCCGTTAATCCCGTTGCCCGGCGCCTGACCTATCATGTCGTAATCCCAGATATCGGTTTTTACGCCCACCACATCGTAATAAATGCTGTTCTGTTGACCGAAGGTCAGCGTTCCCCACGTCGCGCTCTTGAAGCCGGTATACAGCATACGGCGAGTGGTATCAGTCGCGCCCTTCGCATAATGGTTATCCCAGTCAAATACCGCAGGGATATTGACGCCCAGCTCGTAATAGCTAATCCAACTGATATCATCAAACAGATAATAATCCGCGGCGAAGCGGAAACGCGTCCCGCCATCAAAACCATTACGTTTATAACCGTTCGCGCCGTCATTGCCGGTCATATTCTGGAACTGCGGACGAATACTCCCGCCGACGGTGAAATTGAGTCGGCTGAGTGGATTACCCGCCTGGGGATCTTGTTTTAAAACGGTGATTTCCGCCTGAGTGGCGAAAGGCATGAAAGCCACTGCCGCGCCGATCGATGCCGCCAACGCTGTTATTTTAATTGTCATTATATTTTCCTTGATAGATAGCCAATCCAAATCATTTAGCAGGCAAATAATAACTGTTATAAAACCTTACGTGTTGTGTATTTTTTAATGATTTGTGCTACTAAAAATCAAGGAGTTAGCAATTTGTGCGACTAAATAAAGTACGCGCCGTTTTAAAAACCGGCGCGAAATTATTCACATCATGAATCATCCGTTAAACTGTCGGAATAGCGCTTTGCCTTTCAGCAAACGAACGCCAAGCCAGCCGCCGCATACGGAAAGCAGCAGCGCGCCGCAAAACGGCAGTGCGACCCATAAACGCCAGTCCGGCTCCCAGGGGAAATCAAAAACGTTGATTTGTAAGATCGCCAGCGCCGTCTCCGCGCCAATCGCGGCGACCAGCCCGGCAACTAACCCCAGCATGGCGAATTCGCACCAGAGTGTGGTACGCAACAGTTTCTTTCCGGCTCCTAATGTGCGCCACACCACCAGCTCCTGATGGCGCTGACGCATCCCGACCTGTACCTGGGCCAGTAATAGCAACATGCCGCAGAGGGTGACTAGCACAACCATCACCTCCAGCGCCCGACTGACCTGCTCCAGCACCTGTCCCACCTGTTTCAGGATCGCCCCGATATCTAACAGGCTGACGGTAGGAAACTCGCGGTTAAGCTGCGTTAACATGCCGTTGCCATTCTCCCAGCGAAAACTGGTCAACCAACTTTGTGGTTGCCCGTCCAGCGCCCCGGAAGGAAAAATGAAGAAAAAGTTGGGCCGCAGGCTTTCCCAGTCCACTTGACGCAGGCTGGTGACTTTAGCGCTAAACGCCTGGGTATCGCCCATAAAGGTTACGCTATCGCCGAGTTTGACGTTCAGCCGCTTCGCCAGCCCCTCTTCCATGGAGACTTCGCCCGGTTTTGGCGGCCAGTGACCGGCGACCAGCGGATTATGCGCCGGGCGCGTATCCTGCCAGGTCAAATTCAGTTCACGGTTGAGTGACTCATCCTGCTGACCTTCCGTCGGATTACCGTTTATCTTCGTTAACCGCGCCCGCACAATCGGATAAAACGTCTGCGAGATCACCTGATGTTCCGCCAAAAAGGCTTTCAACGGCGCGACCTGCTCTGAAGCAATATTGATAAGGAAATAGTTCGGGCTTTCCGGCGGGAGCTGCTGTTGCCAGCGATCAAGGAGGTCGCCGCGCAGCACCAGCAAGAGCGCCAGCAGCATAAACGAAAGCGAAAACGCCGAAAGCTGACTCAACGTTGACCACGGCTGACGCAGAAGTCGGCTGACGGCCAGACGCAGCGGTAGCGACGTCAACGTCATGCCGCGCAGCACGTTAAGCAGCATCCAGCCCACCAGACCGCACAGCAGCGCCAGTATCACGGCGCCCGCCAGAACCGCCCACAACAGCATACTTCCGCCCATCAATCCGGCGAGCAGCGCCACCACGACGGCGCAGGCGACAGGCAAATAAATTTTTAACGGCCAGACGCGAGCGACAACATCGCGGCGCAGCACCCGTAGCGGCTGGGTCGCCAGCAACAATCGATAAGGCCGTAAACCGACCAGCAGAGAGATGACCGTCATCGCGCCCAGCGCCCACAGCCAGGGCCACAGGCTGGCGGGCGGCAAATCGGCGGGCAATACCGGTTTTAGCAGCACCAGCAATATGTTTTCAAACAGTAACCCAATCGCGCCTCCCGTGACGGCGGAAAGCCCCAGCACCATCAACCACTGTCCGATGATAAGTTTACGCAACTGGGCCCGGCCCGCGCCCAACGTTTTTAAAATCGCCACCAGATCGTAGCGGCTACGGCAGTAATGGCTCATCGCCACCGCGACGGCAGCTACCGCCAGCAGTAGCGTTAATAACGCCGAAAGCAGCAAAAACTGCTGCGAACGTTCGAGCGATTTCCCCAATGCCCCGTCATCCTGCTCCAGTCCGTACCAGCGATGTTCCGGTTTAAGCTGCGGTAACAGCCAGCTTTCATAGCCAGCAAGCTGTTGCGGCGTTCCGCCGAATTTATACCTCCACATCACGCGACTCCCCGGCTGTATCGCACCGGTTTTTGCCACATCGGCCATATTCATCATCAGACGCGGCGCCATCTGAAAAGGGTTAAACCCGGAATCCGGCTCCTGCACCACTTCACCGGCAATACGCAAGGTCACGTCGCCGACATCAATGGTATCGCCCGTTTTCAAATTAAGCAGCGCCATCAGACGCGGCGCCAGCAGTACGCTACCCGGCTGCGGTTTCACTCCGCCTGGACGGGTTTGCAATTCGCCGTACATCGGATAAACGCTATCCACTGCCTTCACGCTGGCCAGTTGCGGCGTATCGCCGGCAAACGTCATGGTCGCAAAGGTTAACTGCTCGCCCACGTTAAGGCCGCGTTTACGCGCCTCTTCAAGCCAGGCCTTCGGTACCTCTCGCGAACTTTGCAGCGTCCGATCGCCTGCCATAAACTCGCGGCTTTGCTGACTTAACCCTTTTTCCATCCGGTCGCTGATACTGCCGAGCGCCAGTACGCAGGCCACCGCCAGACTCAACGCCAGCCAGACAATAATCAGCGACGGCGAGCGCCATTCGCGCCAGAACCAGCGAGCTATCATGCCTCCTCCTGTAACTGACCGTTGACCAACCGCAGCCGCCGGTCGCAGCGCGCCGCCAGCGCCGGGTCGTGCGTCACCAGAATCAGCGTGGTGCCGTGTTCGCGGTTAAGCGAAAATAGCAGGTCAGCGATTTTATCTCCGGTCTGACGGTCAAGGTTGCCCGTCGGCTCATCGGCAAACAGCACATCAGGACGCCCGTTAAACGCGCGCGCCAGCGCTACGCGCTGCTGTTCGCCGCCGGAAAGCTGTGCCGGAAGGTGGTCAAGCCGTTTTCCCAGTCCCAGTTGTTCGAGCAGCGCTTTCGCCCCCGCCTTACTCTGACCGCTGTTTTCACCGCGTAGCAGGGCCGGTAGCTCAACGTTTTCCAGCGCGTTAAGCGTAGGAATAAGCATGAAGGATTGAAAAACAAAACCGACATGCTGAGCGCGAAGCTGCGCCCGCGCCTCTTCGTCCATCTGGTGAAGCGGTTTCCCGACCAGTCTGACCTCTCCGCTACTGCCGTCATCCAGTCCGGCGAGAATCGCCAGCAGCGTAGATTTTCCCGATCCTGATTCGCCAATCAGCGCAATGGTTTCGCCGCGTTTGACAACCAGTTCAACTCCGGTAAGGATGGAAAGCTCATGCTCACCCTGACCGACGGACTTCCTGAGACGATGAACTTCAACACTGTTTTCCGCTGGCATTTGCCCTTCCTGTTTTTGATCCTGTTAACTTTCCGTGCCGCCGCCGCAGACACCTTATTAATTCTGGGCGATAGCCTCAGCGCCGGTTACCGTATGGCCGCCAGCGCGGCATGGCCGTCGCTCCTTAATGATAAATGGCAAAACAAAACGTCGGTCGTTAATGCCAGTATAAGCGGAGATACCTCGCAGCAGGGACTGGCGCGTTTGCCGGCGCTGTTGCAACAGCATCACCCGCGCTGGGTAGTGGTGGAACTTGGCGGCAACGATGGCCTACGCGGTTTTGCGCCTGCGCAAACCGAACAGACGCTACGTAAAATCATTCAGACGGTGAAAGCCGCCGATGCCCAACCGTTACTGATGCAAATTCATCTGCCCGCTAACTACGGTCGCCGTTATAATGAATCCTTTAGCGCCATTTATCCTAAGCTCGCCAAAGAGTTCGATATTCCTCTGTTACCGTTTTTTATGGAAGAGGTATATCTGAAACCGCAGTGGATGCAGGATGACGGCATTCATCCCAACCGCGACGCCCAGCCGTTTATTGCCGACTGGATGGCGAAGCAGTTGACCCCTTTTCTCTCCTGAATAATTCGAGTTGCATGAAGGCGGCACGTAAGAGAATTTCCAGGAGCATAGATACCTATGTGACTGGAGTAAACGAACGCACAGGCAACTTGAAGTATGACGGATATAGTTAACCACGACTCTTAAATCAACGGAGATCCTGACAGGTAAAGTTATGCAAAAATCGGTCTTAATAACAGGATGTTCCAGCGGAATCGGTCTGGACAGCGCGCTTGAACTTAAACGCCAGGGCTTTCAAATCCTGGCGGGCTGCCGCAAACCTGATGATGTCGCCCGGATGAACAGTATGGGATTTACCGGCGTGTTGATCGATCTCGACTCCCCTGAAAGCGTGGATCGTGCCGCCGATGAAGTGATCGCCCTGACCGATAATCGTCTGTATGGGATCTTTAACAATGCCGGCTACGGCGTGTATGGCCCCCTTTCTACCATCAGCCGTGAGCAGATGGAGCAACAGTTTTCCAGTAATTTTTTCGGCGCGCATCAGCTTACCATGCGCTTACTTCCCGCCATGTTGCCGCATGGCGAAGGACGCATTGTGATGACCTCATCGGTGATGGGGCTGATTTCCACCCCAGGGCGCGGCGCTTATGCCGCCAGCAAGTATGCGCTCGAAGCCTGGTCTGACGCGCTACGTATGGAGCTACGGCACACAGGCATTAAAGTGAGCCTGATAGAACCGGGGCCGATTCGTACCCGTTTTACGGATAACGTTAACCAGACGCAGCGTGATAAACCGGTAGAAAATCCCGGCATCGCCGCACGTTTCACCCGCGATCCTGACGCGGTAGTAGCGAAAGTACGTCATGCTTTTGCAAGCGATAAACCCAGGCTGCGCTATCCCGTTACGCTGGTCACCTGGGCGGTGATGGCGCTGAAACGCATATTGCCGGGCCGGATGCTGGATAAAATTTTACAAAGCTGAGTTGAAGCGCGCCCGTCAGCCCCCATGTAAACGTGACACAGACAAAAGAGAGCGACGCCATGTCCGTACAGAACATTGTCAATATTAATGAATCCAACCTGCAGCAGACCTTAGAGCAGTCCATGACCACGCCGGTACTGTTCTATTTCTGGTCTGAACGCAGCCAACACTGTCTGCAATTAACGCCAGTGCTGGAAAGTCTGGCTGCCCAGTACCACGGTCAGTTTATTCTGGCAAAGCTGGACTGCGACGCCGAACAGATGATCGCCGCTCAGTTTGGGCTGCGCGCCATCCCGACAGTCTATCTGTTCCAGAATGGCCAACCGGTCGATGGTTTCCAGGGGCCGCAGCCGGAAGAGGCGATCCGCGCTCTGCTGGATAAAGTACTGCCGCGCGAAGAAGAGCTAAAAGCGCAACAAGCGATGCAGTTAATGCAGGAGGGCAACTACATTGACGCGCTGCCGTTGCTCAAAGACGCCTGGCAGCTCTCTTCGCAGAACAGTGAGATTGGCCTGTTACTGGCGGAAGCGCAAATTGCTCTAAACCGCTCTGAAGAGGCCGAAGCGGTATTAAAAACTATACCGCTACAGGATCAGGATACCCGTTACCAGGGGCTGGTTGCGCAGATCGAACTGCTTAAACAGGCGGCGGATACGCCGGAAATTCAGCAACTTCAGCAGCAAGTCGCGGAGAATCCGCAGGATGCGGCTTTGGCAACGCAACTGGCGTTGCAGTTGCACCAGGTCGGACGTAATGAAGAAGCGCTGGAATTGCTGTTCAGCCATCTGAGAAAAGATCTTGCCGCCGCCGAGGGACAAACGCGCAAAACCTTCCAGGAGATCCTTGCCGCGCTCGGCACCGGCGACGCGCTGGCGTCGAAATACCGCCGCCAGTTGTACGCGCTACTGTATTAATCCTCTCTTGCCTGATGGCGCGCTTATCTGGCCTACCTGTCGTCCTCAGGCCGGATAAGCGCGCCATCATCCGGCAACTATCATGATTTCTTGAGCGGCATCACTACCAACTGATGACGCGAATTATAGAACTTCCGGTAGGTTAAATAGCAGGCAATGATGGTAGACAGGCTGGCTGTCGACAACAGCATAAACGTTACCATAATTTGATATTTAATCGCTTTTACCGGATCGATCCCGGCAAAAATCAGCCCGGACATCATCCCCGGCAGGCTCACCAGCCCAACGGTCTTTGCCGAGTCGATCGTCGGGATAAGCGATGCGCGGATACTATCGCGGATAAGCCCGGCGGAGGCCATTTTCGGCGTTGCGCCCAAACTTAATTTTTCCTGGATTTGCTGCTGCTCGCTGTGAAAACGCAGCCCCAGTTGGTTGTAGCACAGCCCTACCGCCACCATCGCATTGCCGGCGACCATGCCAGCGATGGGAATCACCTGCATCGGCGCAAATTCAATCGAACCGGTAAGCACCAGTACCGTCAGCGTTAGTCCGGCGCCGACGGTGATGGCGATAAACGAGGAGAGAAATGCCTTATCGATATATTTACTGCGCTTTTGCGCGTTCCAGGCGGCGTTAAAACAGATGAACAGCACCATCAGCAGCGTCAGGGCGGCATGATTAACGCCAAAGATGTATTTCAGTACATAGCCGACAATAATGAGCTGTATCACCGCCCGGCATACGCTCCACAGAATATCTTTTTCCAGCGCCAGCTTTTCCTTGTGACTGATGAGCATCGCGACCACCACCAGCAGCATCGATAACGCCAGCGAGGTATTGGTAATATTATGCTCGTTCATAACGCGCCTCCTGCATCTCTCCGGCAGATGGCGTTAACGTTATCACCTTATCCGCGTGTTGAATTTCATCTTTATCATGCGTTACCCACAAGACAGCGACCTGCTTATCGCGAACATAGCGATGAATAATATCATTCACATTCCGTTTGTTATGTTCATCCAGCGCGCTGGTTATTTCGTCGAGTAACAGTATTTTCGGCAGAAACTGTAGATTACGAATTAGAGCAATACGCTGTTTTTCCCCGCCGGAAAGCGCGGCAATCGGTTTTTGCAGAATCGTCTCCGGCAGTTCAAAACGCGCCAGATCGTCTGCGAAGGCTGTCGGCTGCGGGCGCTGATGGCGAATTTGCCAGGGAAAAATCAGGTTATCGTAAACCGTATCGCCAAATAGCGCTGGCGTCTGAGCGCAATAAGAAACCTGCTGGCGATAGTCTTCCGGACTCAGAGTAGTAATATCCTGCCCCTCAAAAAGAATCACGCCGATATCAGGGCTTATTAACGAGGCCACCATTTTCAACAACGTACTTTTTCCGCAGCCAGAAGGACCGGTAATTAACTTAAATTCGCCGCGTTGCAGCGTAAAACTGATGTTATTCACTATTTTTGTCGTCGCAGTCCGGTAACCGACCTGCTTTAACTCAAGCAACATGCTACGTTCTGTCATTTATTGCGCATCCGTTGTTCATATTTTTATAGCGATAGTGTATCCCTGTAATTAATAAGGGGGGAACATGCTTTACTGAATCAGGTATAATTCGCTTAATTCGTCAGCAAAATCGGTTTATGGACAACGCAACAGGAGGTTTAGCTATGCTCATTCTTATCCCTATTCTCATTTTCGTCGCGCTGGTGATCGTCGGCGCGGGCGTCAAAATCGTTCCGCAGGGGTACCAGTGGACGGTGGAGCGCTTTGGACGTTACACCAAAACCCTGCAGCCGGGATTAAGCCTTGTTGTACCGTTTATGGACAGAATTGGCCGCAAGATCAATATGATGGAGCAAGTGCTGGATATTCCGTCGCAGGAGGTGATCTCAAAAGATAACGCCAACGTCACTATCGATGCGGTCTGTTTTATTCAGGTTATCGATGCGCCGCGCGCCGCCTATGAAGTCAGTAACCTGGAACTGGCAATCATTAACCTGACCATGACCAATATCCGTACGGTGCTCGGCTCGATGGAGCTGGATGAAATGCTCTCCCAGCGCGACAGCATCAACACGCGGCTGCTGCATATTGTCGATGAAGCCACCAATCCGTGGGGAATTAAAGTTACCCGTATCGAAATTCGCGATGTCCGCCCGCCCGCGGAATTGATCTCCTCTATGAACGCCCAGATGAAAGCGGAACGTACCAAACGCGCCTATATCCTTGAGGCCGAAGGGGTACGTCAGGCGGAAATCCTGAAAGCCGAGGGGGAAAAACAGTCGCAGATTCTGAAAGCAGAAGGCGAACGTCAGTCCGCTTTCCTGCAGGCGGAAGCGCGCGAACGCTCCGCCGAAGCGGAAGCCCGCGCTACGCAGATGGTATCTGAAGCCATCGCCGCCGGGGATATTCAGGCGATAAACTACTTCGTGGCGCAAAAATACACCGAAGCGTTACAGCAAATCGGCTCGGCGAATAACAGCAAAGTGGTCATGATGCCGCTGGATGCCAGCAGTCTGATGGGCGCTATCGCCGGGATCAGCGAGCTGGTTAAGGACAGCGCCAGCGAACGGAAAAAAGCATGATAGCGATGATTCTGGTACATCCGCATATCTTCTGGCTTAGCCTCGGCGGCCTGTTGTTGGCTGCGGAAATGCTCGGCGGTAACGGCTATTTGCTGTGGAGCGGCGTGGCGGCAGTGATTACCGGCTTAACCGTCTGGCTCTTACCGCTCGGCTGGGAATGGCAGGGCGTGCTGTTTGCGGCCTTAACGTTGCTGGCGGCCTGGCTTTGGTGGCGCTGGCTGGCGCGTCGCGTGCGGGAACAGAAGCCGACCGACAGCCGCCTTAACCAACGCGGACAACAACTGGTAGGCCGCCGGTTTATGCTTGATGCCGCGTTAGTGAACGGACGGGGTCATATGCGTGTCGGCGACAGCTCGTGGCCGGTATGCGCTGACGAAGACCTGCGCGCAGGTACGCATGTCGAAGTGATCGCCGTGGAAGGCATCACCTTACGCATTCGTGCCGTTTAATCAACGTGGCTTTTGCGCCTTGTGATGACAGCAGCCGGAAAGATTATCAATAATCGGGCAGTCGGCGCTGTCATCGCCGGGACAACTCTCCGCCAGCGCCAACAGTTGATCGCGCATTGATTGCAGCTCGCTGATATGGCGCTCGATCTCCGCGACCTTTTCCAGCGTCCGCTTTTTCACATCTGCGCTATGGCGTCGCGGATCGTTAAACAGATTGACCAGTTCGCCACACTCTTCCAGATTAAACCCCACCTGCCTCGCCTGTCGCAGCAACGTCAGCTCGTTTAAATGCTTCTGCGTGTAGGTGCGATAACCATTTTCGCTACGTAATGGCGGCGTCACCAGCCCTTTCTCTTCATAAAACCGAATGGCTTTGCTGGTTAAACCGGTTTTTTTCGCCACATCGCTAATATTCATATTTCCCCCTTGACCTTAACCTTGCTGGAAGGTTTAACCTTTATCACAGTGAGTCACTACGATTACTAAGGTCAATGAATTGATGACCAATCATAAAGGAGTTTTTACTATGTCTCAAACTATCGACCTGACCCTGGACGGTTTGTCCTGCGGTCATTGCGTTAAACGCGTGAAAGAAAGTCTTGAACAACGTCCGGATGTTGAGCTGGCGGACGTCACCGTAACCGAAGCGCACGTTACCGGTACCGCCAGTGCGGACGCGTTAATTGAAACCATCAAACAAGCCGGGTATGGCGCGACGTTAAGCCACCCAAAGGCTAAACCGCTGACGGAGTCATCAATCCCGTCGGAAGCACTGGCAGCGGTTCCTCATGAGCTTCCGGTAGCGACGGCCGATGAAGAAAGCCAACAGTTGCTGTTAAGCGGCATGAGCTGCGCCAGTTGTGTCACCCGCGTACAACATGCGCTACAAAGCGTACCGGGCGTCACGCAGGCACGGGTAAACCTGGCGGAACGCACTGCGCTGGTGATGGGCAGCGCGTCCGCCGCTGATTTAGTGCAGGCGGTGGAAAAAGCCGGCTACGGCGCAGAGGCGATTGAAGATGACATCAAACGCCGCGAGCGCCAGCAGGAAACCGCCATCGCCACCATGAAACGTTTTCGCTGGCAGGCCATCGTCGCCCTGGCGGTCGGTATACCGGTCATGGTCTGGGGGATGATCGGCGATAACATGATGGTGACCGGCGACAACCGCAGCCTGTGGCTGGCTATTGGCCTGATCACGCTTGCGGTGATGGTCTTTGCGGGCGGTCACTTTTACCGTAACGCGTGGAAAAGCCTGCTGAACGGCACGGCGACGATGGATACGCTGGTGGCGCTCGGCACCGGGGTCGCCTGGCTCTACTCCATGAGTGTCAACCTGTGGCCGCAGTGGTTCCCGATGGAAGCACGGCACCTCTATTACGAAGCCAGCGCGATGATTATCGGTCTGATTAATCTCGGACACATGCTGGAAGCGCGCGCCCGTCAGCGTTCCTCAAAAGCGCTGGAAAAATTACTCGATCTCACCCCGCCCACCGCACGCGTAGTGACAGAAGACGGCGAAAAAAGCGTCCCGCTGGCGGACGTTCAGCCCAGGATGCTGCTGCGGCTCACTACCGGCGATCGCGTGCCGGTGGATGGCGAAATTACCCAGGGCGAAGCGTGGCTTGATGAAGCCATGCTGACCGGCGAACCCATTCCGCAGCAAAAAGGCGAAGGCGACAGCGTTCATGCCGGCACCGTCGTCCAGGACGGCAGCGTCCTGTTCCGCGCCAGCGCGGTGGGCAGTCATACCACGCTGTCACGCATTATTCGCATGGTACGCCAGGCGCAGAGCAGTAAACCGGAAATTGGCCAACTGGCCGATAAAATCTCCGCGGTATTCGTTCCCGTCGTCGTGGCCATTGCGCTGTTCAGCGCCGCTATCTGGTATTTCTTCGGGCCGGCGCCGCAAATTGTTTATACGCTGGTCATCGCCACCACCGTACTGATTATCGCCTGCCCTTGCGCATTAGGCCTGGCGACGCCAATGTCGATTATTTCCGGCGTAGGCCGCGCTGCCGAATTCGGCGTGCTGGTACGCGACGCCGATGCCCTGCAACGCGCCAGTACGTTGGATACCCTCGTTTTTGATAAAACCGGGACGCTGACGGAAGGCAAGCCGCAAGTGGTGGCGATAAAAACCTTTAACGGCGTTGAGGAAGCTCAGGCATTACGTCTGGCTGCCGCGCTCGAACAAGGCTCCAGCCACCCGCTGGCCCATGCGATTCTGGAAAAAGCCGGCGATGATAAACTGCCGCAGGTGAACGGTTTCAGAACGCTGCGCGGACTGGGCGTCAGCGGTGAAGCGGAAGGTCATCAACTGCTTCTGGGGAACCAGGCGTTGCTGAACGAACAGCACGTCGCCACGGATGACATGACGGCGGAAATCACCGCGCAGGCCTCGCAAGGCTCGACTCCGGTCCTGCTGGCGATTGACGGTAAAGCGGCGGCGTTACTGGCGGTACGCGATCCATTGCGCAGCGATAGTATTGCCGCGCTTGAACGCCTGCACAACGCCGGATACCGTCTGGTAATGCTCACCGGGGATAACCCAACGACGGCTAACGCGATTGCCAAAGAAGCGGGCATTGATGAAGTGATTGCGGGCGTTCTGCCGGATGGCAAAGCCGATGCGATTAAACGTCTGCAAAGCCAGGGTCGTCAGGTTGCGATGGTCGGCGATGGTATCAACGATGCGCCCGCGCTGGCGCAGGCGGACGTCGGTATCGCGATGGGCGGCGGCAGTGATGTGGCGATTGAAACCGCGGCGATTACGCTGATGCGCCATAGTCTGATGGGCGTGGCGGATGCGCTGGCCATTTCGCGCGCGACGTTGCGCAATATGAAGCAAAACCTGCTTGGCGCATTTATCTACAACAGCATTGGTATCCCGGTGGCCGCCGGTATTCTGTGGCCGTTTACCGGTACCTTGTTAAACCCGGTAGTAGCGGGCGCGGCAATGGCGCTGTCTTCCATTACCGTCGTCAGCAATGCCAACCGGCTATTGCGTTTTAAACCGAAAGCGTAAAAAGTCTATATCAGGCAGCATCAGCTGCCTGATATATTATTAAGTCATCAGTAATTTACCGTATCAATATATAAAAATTTAACCGCACATCCTATAGAAAAATAAAAAACAACATTTTATAATGTTTTTTTGAATCATAAGGATGTGTTATTTATGTTTAGAAAAGCAGTTGCGCTTCTTTTCCTGCTTTCTCCCGCCGTCAGTTATGCAGGGTTATTTGATTCCACTCCAGAGTTAAAATGTGGCAACGATAATGCAGTCACGGCGGCAAAAGAATGGATTTACAATGAAGCATTAGGTCGTTTACAGCAAGACTATATTAAAGAGCCCTCCACGCTTTTCTTCGATATCCCCCAGACTCAATACGAGCAGCAACTCCGGGCTATTCCTGTTCAATTCAGTGATGTAATAACGCAGAACCCTCAACCAGAAAATGCCAACCTACGAACTTGCTCGGCTACCGTCGCCATGGGTATTCCTCAGCCATTATTTAAATTAATGAAAGACTTACCAAATACTCTATTCTATATTTCACAAGGGGATGGACAGGTAATAAACAATACGGTGACCTGGAAACAGGTTAACTACAATATTCAGCTAGCAGACAACAACAAAGATATTGTTGTCACCTCTGTGCAAAAAACCGATAAATTGGCGCGATCTATTTATGTAATGGCAAGAATGACGGTATCTGGTGATAGCATTATAAAGAAAAAAAATAACTCACTGATTGAAATCGCAGCAAAGAAATTTGAGAGTAGAGATCGCGAGCTTAATCAGGTCTGGAAATCGCTACCCGCCTCTGCCCGAACGGCATTAAAACAAGAGCAGCGAGTCTGGGTGACCAAAAAAGAGCAGCAGTGCGGCAAACTTAGCGATGCAAAATCCGAGGCCATACCTGCTGAAAAGCGCATCAGTATTTATAAATGCCAGCTTGAAATGACCATCGCCAGAACGGCCTATCTCGACGGCAGCGAATAACCCGACCGATCGTTGACGTCCCGTCAGGGCGCATTGCGCCCTTTTCTCCAACGCGCTAGCATGAGCTTTTTCAAAGGGAGCGCGTATGGAGTTATTAAATCAACTTAAACGTTTATGGCGCGCGCTGCGTGGTACCCCAAATAGTTGGCCTGCTATCGATCTCTCCCTGCCCGGCGGTCGTCATCTGCATCTGGTTGGCAGTATTCATATGGGGACGCGCGATATGGCTCCTCTTCCAGCAAAGCTGGTGAAAAAGCTACGCCAGGCCGACGCGCTGGTCGTTGAAGCGGATATTTCTGGTAACGAAACGCCATTCAGCAATCTCCCCAAATGCCCGCCGTTGGTCGAACGTCTCAGCGCCGGGCAGTTAAGCGCACTGGAAAAACGGGTCAGCGAGTTGGGTATGCCGCTGATCCATTTTGATAATCAACCTTTATGGCAGATAGCTATGGTGCTACAGGCCACGCAGGCGCAACGGCTGGGATTGCGTCCGGACTATGGCATTGATTATCAGCTATTACAGGCTGCCCGCGAAATGTCGCTGCCGGTGCAAGAGCTGGAAGGGGCGAAACACCAGCTCGAACTACTCTGCGATCTGCCCGATGGCGGGATGGCGCTGCTCGACGACACGCTGACGCACTGGCACACCAACGCACGGCTTTTGCAGGTGATGATCGGCTGGTGGCTTGAGCAGCCGCCGACCAGCGTCGGCGCTTCGCTCCCCAGAACGTTTAGCCAGCCGCTGTATGATGTACTGATGGTGAAACGCAATGAAGCCTGGCGCGACGCGCTGCTGGCACTGCCGCCGGGACGCTACGTGGTAGCCGTAGGGGCGCTACATCTGTACGGCGAAGGCAACCTACCGCAAATATTGAAATAAAAAAATGGCCAATATCGCTATTGGCCCGTCAAAGAGGAATTTCATCGTTATTATTATCCCGACGCTTTCGCTTCGGATCTTCAGATTGTCGCTCAAAGTTGCCGCAACTGCCAAGACCTAATGCACAAGATTATACTATTTTTTAGTCCGCTTTCGGGCGTATGCTGATGGCAAATCACGTCTGTAGTAAGAAGGAACGTTATGACACCCGCAGTTAAGTTACTCGAAAAAAACAAGATTCCGTTTAACATTCACACCTACGATCACGATCCGAATGAAACTAACTTTGGCGATGAAGTGGTGCGTAAGCTCGGGCTAAACGCCGATCAGGTGTATAAAACGCTTTTGGTCGCCGTGAATGGCGATATGAAGCAACTGGCCGTCGCCGTGACGCCTGTAGCCGGACAGCTGGATTTGAAAAAAGTCGCCAAAGCTCTGGGCGCGAAAAAGGTCGATATGGCCGACCCGATGGTGGCGCAACGCACCACGGGATATCTGGTCGGCGGGATCAGTCCGCTGGGACAGAAGAAACGGCTGCCCACGCTGATTGACGCGCCAGCCCGCACGTTTGCCACTATTTATGTTTCCGGTGGTAAACGCGGGCTGGATATTGAACTGGCGGCTGACGATTTGGCCGCCATCCTGGGTGCTAAATTCGCTGATATCGCGCGTCGGGATTAAGCCTGCGTAAAATACATTGCCGGATAGCGGCGCAAACGCCTTATCCGGCCTACAGCAGACATAATCCGTAGGCCTTAAGGCTGCGCGCCATCAGGCAGTGATGGCTATCCGTACCGCTACAGCCAGCTCACCTCGCCTTTTGGCGTAAACGCCGCCGCATCCAGCGGTGAATTCTGCTGAATAAACTCTTTCAGCACTTCCGCATCAATAAACCCGGTATTCACGTATCCCGGTTTGTTATCGATGCGCGGATAACCATCGCCGCCCGTGGCGTTGAAACTCAGCGTCGCCATGCGGTAGGTTTTGGCCGGATCAACAGGCTCGCCTTTGATTTTCAGATCGGTGAGCTTGCCCTCTTTGGCGACAAAGCTCACATTGGCGAACTGTGGATAGGCGCCGGAATCCGGTTTCATCTGCGCTACGGCGGTGAGATAATCAACCACCTCTTTACCGCTCATATCGGCATACACCACAATGTTGCCGAATGGCTGTACCTTGAGCACGCTTTTATAGGTAATATCTCCCGCCTCAATCGAGTCGCGAATACCGCCGCCGCTCATCACGCCAAAATCGGCGCCGGTGCGCGCGATCTGCGCAGCCAGAATCACCCGTCCCATATTGGTCTGGACAAATCTGACCTTACTGCGATCGCCTTCAAGAAGGCCATTCACGCTACCAATTTTCACCTCCAGTTGCGCTTTACCTTTATTCTGGAACGGCGTTAATAACGAGAGCATTTGCGGATTTTCGGCGATTTCCGGCGTGTAAAGTACACGCTCGCTTTTCCCGTTATCCCAGGTCACTTTTTTCTTGAGATTTACCGGAATAAGCTGGTAGTTAACCATTTTCATCTCGCCGTTACGGAATTCGAAATCCGCGCGGCCCACATATTTACCCCACTCATGCGCCTGCACGATCCAGATACCATTTTGCTTATCCGGCGCGCAGGGCGTTCCCGGTACGTAATTCACCTGTTTTTTATTTTCCGACGCCATGCATACCGGGTCTTGTGAGTGACCGCCCACAATCATCGCCAACGAACCGGCAGGCAGGCTACGCGCCATCTCAACGTCGCCCGGCGCGTTCGAACCGTGATCGCCGTTGTCATAATGTCCCATATGCGTGGTCGCGATAATCACGTCCGGTTTTTCATTCATATTAAGTTCCTGAATCACCACCTTTGCTTCTTCAGCAGGTTTACGAAACTCAATATCGGTGAAATATTCCGGGTTGCCTATTTTCGCCGTGTCATCGGTGGTTAAGCCGATTACCGCGATTTTTATATCCTGGCGTGTAAAAATAGCCCACGGCTTAAACAGACGCTCGCCGGTACTTTTTTGATAAATATTGGCGGAAAGAAAGGGAAACTTCGCCCACTTTTCCTGCTGGCGCAATACGGTGAGCGGGTTATCAAATTCATGATTACCGACGGCCATAGCGTCGTAGCCAATCAGATTCATCCCGCGGAAATCGGGCTCCGCATCCTGGAGATCGGATTCCGGCACTCCGGTATTAATGTCGCCGCCGGATAACAACAGGACGCTTCCCCCCTCTTGCGCCACCTCTTTACGGATACTGTCCACCAGCGTTTTTTGCGCTGCCAGACCATATTCGCCATATTCGCTGCGCCAGAAGTGACCGTGGTGATCGTTGGTATGCAGGATAGTAATTTTATAGGTTTTATCTTTTTCGTAAGCCTGTGCAGGCTGAGTCGTCAGCGCGAACGCCGCCAGTAACGCCAGCGCCACACCCCGTTTCAAAAATTTCATCTTTCTCTCCCTGACTCAATATCAACCGCAGAAATTACCTTTCCTTGCAATAATAGACAAATATGTTTTCAGAATTGAGACTTCCTTCAAACACATTTCACAGGTATGTTAGGCAGGTAATAATTACACATCCTACTATCTCCAACATCGCATAAAATTTAAGTGACTTTCTATGGCCATGAGTGAACCAACCCAGCCGTTAGCCGGCGCGCCCGCAGCGGCCGCTAAAGCACGTACTTCGTTTGGTATTTTGGGCGCGATCAGTCTTTCCCATCTGCTGAACGATATGATCCAGTCGCTAATCTTAGCCATTTATCCCCTGTTGCAGGCGGAGTTTTCGCTGACTTTCGTCCAGATAGGTTTGATCACCCTGACGTTCCAGCTCGCCTCATCGCTACTGCAACCGGTCGTCGGCTACTGGACGGATAAATATCCCATGCCGTGGTCGCTGCCTGTCGGCATGTGTTTTACCCTGAGCGGGCTGGTACTGCTGGCAATGGCGGGAAGTTTTGGCGGCGTATTGCTCGCTGCGGCGCTGGTGGGTACCGGCTCGTCCGTTTTTCACCCGGAATCGTCCCGCGTGGCGCGCATGGCCTCCGGCGGACGTCATGGTCTGGCGCAGTCTATCTTCCAGGTCGGCGGTAACTTCGGCAGTTCGTTGGGTCCGCTGCTGGCCGCCGTGATTATCGCGCCCTATGGCAAAGGGAATGTCGCCTGGTTTGTGCTGGCCGCGCTGCTGGCGATCGTGGTGCTGGCGCAGATCAGCCGCTGGTATGCAGCCCAGCACCGGATAGCGAAAGGCAAGCCAAAAGCGATAATCGCTAACCCGCTGCCGCGCAATAAAGTCGTGCTGGCGGTCAGCGTATTATTGCTACTCATTTTCTCGAAATATTTCTATATGGCGAGCATCAGTAGCTATTACACCTTTTATCTGATGCAAAAATTCGGATTATCAATACAAAACGCGCAGCTCCATCTGTTTGCCTTCCTGTTTGCGGTGGCTGCCGGGACGGTAATCGGCGGGCCGGTGGGCGATAAAATCGGCAGGAAATATGTGATTTGGGGCTCTATTCTCGGCGTCGCGCCGTTTACCCTTGTTTTACCCTACGCCACGCTGTACTGGACGGGGATTTTAACGGTGATTATCGGCTTTATTCTCGCGTCGGCGTTTTCCGCCATTCTGGTGTATGCCCAGGAGCTGCTGCCAGGACGCATCGGTATGGTTTCCGGCCTGTTTTTCGGGTTTGCCTTCGGGATGGGAGGCCTGGGCGCAGCGGTGCTGGGGCTGATTGCCGACCATACCAGTATCTATTTAGTTTATAAAATCTGTGCTTTCCTGCCGCTTCTGGGGATACTGACCATATTCTTACCTGATAATCGACATAAAGCGTGATTTTATGGCGGTTAAAGGTACGCTTTAACCGCCTGTACATCCCGATGCCATCATGCTTTGCCCATCCCATACTTATCACTTTTCCGTTCCGTGCTCTTTTTACCGTCAGATTGTATTTTTTTATAAAACACAACCATTTTTTATAAACATCCTGATTGAAATTGTCATAAACTATTACCCGGAGTTTTGGAGTCCAGCAACCAAAGGAGACGGAATGCATCACGCTACCCCGCTTATCACCACCATTGTCGGCGGCCTTGTGCTCGCTTTTATTCTCGGCATGATTGCCAACAAATTGCGTATTTCTCCACTGGTGGGATATCTGTTAGCGGGCGTTCTGGCGGGACCTTTTACCCCTGGTTTTGTTGCGGATACCAAACTGGCGCCGGAGCTGGCGGAGCTCGGCGTGATTCTATTGATGTTCGGCGTCGGGCTGCATTTTTCGCTGAAGGATTTGATGGCGGTAAAGTCTATCGCCATTCCCGGCGCTGTCGCTCAGATAGCGGTGGCGACGCTGCTGGGTATGGCGCTTTCCGCCGTGCTGGGATGGTCATTAATGACCGGCATCGTTTTTGGGCTCTGTCTGTCTACCGCCAGTACCGTCGTCCTGCTGCGCGCGCTTGAGGAGCGGCAACTCCTTGATAGCCAGCGCGGGCAAATCGCCATCGGCTGGCTGATTGTCGAAGATCTGGTGATGGTACTGACGCTGGTCTTGCTGCCCGCCGTTGCCGGCATGGTGGAAAAAGGCGATGTCGGCATAGCCTCGCTGGCAGTCGATATGGGGATAACCATTGGTAAAGTGGTGGCGTTTATCGCCATCATGATGCTGGTCGGACGCCGCCTGGTGCCGTGGATTATGGCTCGCAGCGCCGCCACCGGCTCGCGCGAATTGTTTACCCTTTCCGTACTGGCGCTGGCGTTAGGCATTGCGTTTGGCGCGGTAGAACTGTTTGACGTCTCTTTTGCGCTGGGCGCGTTCTTCGCTGGAATGGTGCTTAATGAGTCGGAGCTGAGTCACCGGGCGGCGCACGATACGTTGCCGCTGCGCGACGCCTTTGCCGTCCTGTTTTTTGTTTCCGTCGGCATGTTGTTCGATCCGTTAGTCTTGATCCAACAGCCGCTGGCGGTGTTGGCGACGCTTGCCATTATCGTCTTTGGTAAATCGATCGCTGCGTTTTTCCTGGTGCGTATGTTCGGCCACTCGCCGCGAACCGCGCTGACCATTGCCGCCAGCCTGGCGCAAATCGGCGAGTTCGCCTTTATTCTCGCCGGACTCGGCATGGCGCTCAACCTGCTGCCGCAAGCGGGACAGAACCTGGTGCTGGCAGGCGCTATTTTGTCGATTATGCTTAATCCCGTACTGTTTACCCTGCTGGAGAAGTATCTGGCGAAAACCGAAACGCTGGAAGAGCAAACTCTGGAAGAGGCTATCGAAGAAGAGAAGCAAATTCCGGTGGATATCTGTAATCATGCCCTGCTGGTGGGTTTTGGCCGCGTAGGCAGTCTGCTGGGAGAAAAATTACTGGCGGCGGGGATTCCGCTGGTGGTTATCGAAACGTCCCGTACCCGCGTGGATGAACTGCGCGAACGCGGGATTCGCGCCGTGCTGGGCAACGCCGCTAACGAAGAAATCATGAATCTGGCGCATCTGGACTGCGCCCGCTGGCTGTTATTGACCATCCCCAACGGTTACGAAGCCGGTGAGATTGTCGCCTCAGCGCGGGAAAAAAGTCCTGATATCGAGATAATCGCCCGCGCACACTATGATGATGAAGTGAAATATATTACCGAGCGGGGAGCCAATCAGGTAGTGATGGGCGAGCGAGAAATTGCCCGGGCGATGTTGGAACTGCTTGAAACGCCGCCCGCGGGTGAAGTCGTCGCCAGTTAAGGGTTTTCCGGACGGCCCGATGCGCGCAGCGCCATCGGGCAAGCCAGATTAGCGATCCCAGTACGACTCTTCCAGGCTGTCCTCACGTTCCGGCAGCCCGCGTGTCAGACGCGGAGAATGCTGGTTCAGTACCTGATAACTGACACGGTTAGCATATTTACACACCTGCGCCAGCGACGAATAGGTCAGCCAGGTAAATTTGTGCTTACTGGAGTTCGGTACGTTGCTACGATGGTAACTGTTCGCCGTAATATCGTGCAGCAGCGCCGCCAGCGCGCCATCGCCCGCGCCGTTGGTGTTCATGATTTTTTCCGGCCCGCCCATATACGGCGCAATATGCGAATAAACGCGCAGCGGATTAATACAATCTTTATGGCGCATTGCCCGGCTAAATTCATACTGGTTAAATTCAGCAATAGCTCCCGGTAGCAGCGGATGCTGGGTTTTACGTTTTGCTTCCTCTTCGGTGAAGCCCGCCATATATAACCCTATCGGCCCGGCGGTGCATAACACCAGGTCGACCCAGTCCAGCGCCTTATCCGCCGCCAGCAGCGGGTCGTTTTCGCCGGTCAGCGCTTCCGCTTCTTCTTCATTCATTGCCAGAATCGAGACATTCTCTTTGAGAAACGCCTGCCACCACTGCGGATTATCGGCGATCACAAATTTGGTGCCCAGCGTCATGACAACCGGCACGTTATGCTTTTTCGCGTATTCGATCGCTTTCATCGTCGCGTCAGGCATCGGTTCGCCAGGCTTACAGCGCACCAGATATGAGGTCAACACCAGCGCGGAAGCGCCAGCGATCACCGCTTCCGGAATACTTTCCGCCCGTAACTGATTCATATGGCCGGGGCTGATAGCGAAGGTACGCTCGCCGGATTCGCCAATCAGCGTGAAACAGCGGCCAATCGGGCCATCTACCGCTTGCAGATAATTCAGGTCGGTACGGCTGGAAGTATTACACAGGTAGCGATAAGCGTAGCTGCCAATCTCAATGTTGCTGCACATCACGCCCAGTAACACCGAACGGTCATCCGCCAGTACCGAGTAATTATGCATCGTATTGCCTATAGTGCCGCCAGCAAACTGATGGGTGATCAAATTTTCCCGCGTCAGTTCCTGATACAGCTTCTCCGCCACCTCGTCTTCTATCACCAGAGAATGCCCGGCGCTTAATCCATAGCGTGTAATAAAATCGTCATCCACTTTCGCCTCAATATCCACCAACGTCTGGTCGATACCGACGACCCAAGAGGCATTGGTTTCCTGTTCTGGCTGAATTTGTTGCAACAACGGGTCACGCGCATTGACGGGAAAATAGTGTTTGGATTTACGTTTACCGGGAAATTTCATGATTGTGCTTACGGATGAATAACGGAGCGCTGCATGGTAGCACATTCCCCCTGCTGCGCGCGACGGACGATGGCGTTTCAATATCGGACGACGAGATCGCAGTTTCTCCAGCCGCGTTTTTTACAATGGTTCACTTTCACAAGGAGCGTTTTATGAAGCCGGAAAATAAAATTCCCGTACTCACCCGACTGTCAGACGAAATGAAAGCCGTCGTAAACTTCCAGCAACCAGGCCTTCCCCCCTGGCCTGCCGATGGCGATATTGAGACCCAGCGTCAGTATTATCTTCTTGAGCGCCGTTTCTGGAATGCCGACGCGCCGTCCATGACCACCCGCACCTGCGCCGTCCCTACGCCTTATGGCGATGTAACAACCCGGCTCTACTCGCCGCAGCCGACCAGCCAGGCCACCTTATACTATCTGCACGGCGGCGGATTTATCCTCGGTAACCTGGATACGCATGACCGGATAATGCGTCTGCTGGCGCGTTATACCGGCTGCACCGTGATCGGCATTGATTATTCGCTGTCGCCGCAAGCGCGTTATCCACAGGCCATTGAAGAAACCGTCGCGGTATGCAGCTACTTCTCTCAACATGCCGATGAATACTCGCTCAACGTGGAGAAAATCGGTTTCGCCGGAGATTCCGCAGGCGCCATGCTGGCGCTTGCCAGCGCGCTCTGGCTACGTGATAAGCACATTCGCTGCGGTAACGTTATCGCGATTCTGTTGTGGTATGGGCTGTATGGGTTGCAAGATTCGGTAAGCCGCCGTCTGTTCGGCGGCGCGTGGGACGGCCTGACGCGTGAAGATCTGGACATGTACGAAAAGGCCTATCTGCGTAACGATGAAGATCGGGAATCGCCCTGGTATTGTCTGTTTAATAACGATCTCACGCGCGATGTGCCGCCCTGCTTTATTGCCAGCGCGGAGTTTGATCCGCTCATTGATGACAGCCGCTTGCTGCACCAGACATTACAGGCGCACCAGCAGCCCTGCGAATACAAAATGTATCCCGGCACGCTGCACGCCTTTCTGCACTATTCGCGAATGATGACAATCGCCGACGATGCCTTGCAGGACGGCGCGCGATTCTTTATGGCGAGGATGAAGACGCCGCGTTAACGGTACGGCGCCGTGAGTTTCAGCATCATATCAATATGTTCCGGCGTCGCGTTCAGCGCCGGAATGTACGCATATTTTTTACCGCCCGCTTCAAGGAAAATCTCGCGGTTCTGTTCCGCTATCTCTTCCAGCGTCTCCAGACAATCCGCGGCAAATCCCGGACACATAACCTGAATATGGCCAGTCCCCTTTTCACCCAACATTTTTAGCGTTTCATCGGTGTACGGCGTCAGCCACGGTTCACGGCCAAAGCGCGACTGGAACGTCATCATTACCTTTTCCGGCGGCAGCCCCAATGCGGAAACCAGTTCGCGCGTGGTATCGCGACAGCGCTGCGGGTAGTCATCGCCTTCATCCGCATAACGTTGTGGAATGCCGTGATAGGAGAGCAGAAGCACATCCGGCTCGCCGTGCATGGCGAACGACTCACGCGCGCTTTTCGCCAACGCATCGATATAAGCGCCGTCATCCGCGTAATCGCGAATAAATGAGATCCCGGGAATACGACGTTTACGCGCCAGTATCCGCCCCAGTTCGTCCCAGACTGCGCCCACCGTTGAGCAAGAGTATTGCGGGTACAATGGCAGCACGACGATATGGTCAACGTCGCTTGCTAACAGTTCATCGACAGCGCTTTCCAGCGAGGGCGAGCCGTAGCTCATCCCCAGCGCGACGGGCGTATCTGGCAACCGCGCGGCCAGCGCCTGTTGCTGTTCGCGGCTATATACCATGAGCGGCGAACCGCCATCCATCCAGATAGATTGATAGAGTTTCGCGACGCGCGGCGAACGCAGCGGTAAAATAACGCCACGCAGCAGCGGCCACCACAGCAGACGAGGAGTATCCACCACGCGTCTGTCGCTTAAAAATTGTTTCAGGTAGCGCTTTACCGCTTCAGGAGTTGGGGCATCTGGCGTGCCAAGGTTAGCCAGCAGGATACCGGTTTTCGTCTGACGCATTGCCGCCTCTTATCTATTCAAATTGTTGATAATTGTAGCGGAAAAGCGATAAAGAAGAACTAATTGCTGCGAGAGGTAAGACGAGAATTTGCCGAATGGCGCTAACGATACCAGCAGGCCGGATAAGGCGTTCAGGCCGCCATCCGGCACCGATTGCCTGATGGCGTTACGCTTATCAGGCTTGCGGGATAATGGCAGGCCTGATAAGCGGTTCACTACGCGAAAAAATTAACCGAGGATTTTTTCCAGCGCTGCGCGCACGTCGGCAACGGCCTGCGTACCGTCAACTTTAGCGTATTTGGTGTTGCCCGCTTCCGCTTCTTTCTGGTAGTAGCCAATCAGCGGCGCGGTCATCTGATGATATTCCACCAGACGTTTGCGAACGGTCTCTTCCTGATCGTCTTTACGGGTGGTCAGATCTTCGCCGGTGACGTCATCTTTGCCTTCTACTTTCGGCGGATTAAACTTAACGTGGTAAACGCGGCCAGAGGCGGCGTGTACGCGACGACCCACAATACGGTCAACGATCAGTTCGTCCGGTACGTCGAATTCCAGCACGTAATCCACCACAATACCCGCTTCTTTCATCGCGTCAGCCTGCGGGATCGTGCGCGGGAAACCGTCCAGCAGAAAACCGTTACGGCAGTCTTCCTGGGCGATACGCTCTTTAACCAGCGCAATCACCAGTTCATCGGTCACCAGTTTACCGGCGTCCATGATATCTTTCGCCTGTTTGCCCAACTCGGAGCCTGATTTCACTGCGGCGCGCAGCATATCGCCAGTGGAGATTTGCGGAATACCATATTTCTCCATGATGAACTGAGCCTGAGTTCCTTTACCCGCGCCCGGAGCGCCAAGCAGAATAATACGCATTACGAAAATCCCCTCAAAGGTTGTCGATATTTTTTAAAAAGCGCTAAACGATACCACCATCACGCATTTCGCTCAAGGAAGCCGCCTGATGCTGAAACGGTTAACGAAGAGAAATCCAGAAAAGAGAAGGCATTATAAAAAATGCCGGATGGCGCTGGCGCTTATCCGGCCTACAAACAGTACTCGCCGTAGGCCGGATAAGACGCTTCGCGTCGCCATCCGGCAGTCACAAAACAGTACCCGCCGTAGGCCGGATAAGGCGCTTCGCGTCGCCATCCGGCAGTCACAAAACAGTACCCGTCCGTAGGCCGGATAAGACGTTTCACGTCGCCATCCGGCAGTCACAAAACAGTACCCGCCCGTAGGTCGGATAAGATGCTTCGCGTCGCCATCCGGCAGTCACAAAACAGTACCCGCCGTAGGCCGGATAAGACGCTTCGCGTCGCCATCCGGCAGTCACAAAACAGTACCCGCCCGTAGGCCGGATAAGACGCTTCGCGTCGCCATCCGGCAGTCACAAAACAGTACCCGTCCGTAGGCCGGATAAGACGCTTCGCGTCGCCATCCGGCAGTCACAAAACAGTACCCGTCCGTAGGCCGGATAAGACGTTTCACGTCGCCATCCGGCAGTCACAAAACAGTACCCGTCCGTAGGCCGGATAAGATGCTTCGCGTCGCTATCCGGCAATCAGATGAGCGTTATCAGGACACCAGCAACTGGTTCATACGGCGGATAAACTGGTTCGGATCTTCCAGCGTACCGCGTTCAGCGAACAGCGCCTGATCCAGCAGCAGCTCGACCCACTCTTTAAACTGCGCTTCATCCTCGGTATCGGCAGTGCGTTTAACCAGCACATGATCCGGATTGAGCTCAAAGATGTATTTCACTTCCGGCACGGACTGACCGGCCGCGGCGAACAGTTTCGCCATCTGGGTGCTCATTTCATCCGCATCGGTGGTGACAATCGCCGGCGTGTCGGTTAAACGATGCGTCAGACGCACCTCTTTCACGCGATCGCCCAGCAGGGTTTTGACACGCTCCACGAACGGCTCAAGCGCCTTTTCCGCTTCTTTCGCGTTTTCGTCGACTTCATCCGCCAGTTTTTCGATGGATTCATCGGCTTTAGCGACCGACTGGAATGCTTTACCGTCAAACTCGGTCAGGTAGTTCATCATCCACTCGTCGATGCGATCGGAGAGCAGCAGCACTTCGATGCCTTTCTTACGCAGCAGCTCCAGGTGCGGGCTGTTTTTCGCCGCCGCATAGCTGTCTGCGGTGATGTAGTAGATTTTTTCCTGCCCTTCTTTCATCCGGGAGACGTAATCTTCCAGCGACACGGTCTGGGCGGAAGAGTCGGTATGGGTGGAGGCAAAGCGCAACAGTTTAGCGATCGCTTCCTGGTTGGCGTGATCTTCCGCCGGGCCTTCTTTCAACACCAGACCGAACTGTTTCCAGAAGGTTTGGTATTTTTCCGCGTCGTCTTTCGCCAGTTTTTCCAGCATTTGCAGGACGCGTTTGGTCAGAGCGCTACGCAGATTACGCGTTACCGTGCTGTCCTGCAGGATTTCACGGGAGACGTTCAACGGCAGGTCGTTAGAATCAATCAGGCCGCGCACGAAACGCAGATAGTTCGGCATGAACTGCTCGGCATCGTCCATAATGAACACGCGCTGTACGTACAGCTTCAGACCATGTTTGTGATCGCGGTTCCACAGATCCCACGGCGCCTGCGACGGGATATACAGCAGGCTGGTGTACTCCTGCTTACCTTCCACGCGGTTGTGGCTCCAGGTCAGCGGATCGGTGAAATCATGCGCGATGTGCTTGTAAAACTCGTTGTACTCGTCGTCTTTAATTTCCGACTTGTTGCGGGTCCACAACGCCTGAGCCTTGTTGATTTTCTCCCAGGAAATCACGGTTTCGCCGTCTTTTTCTTCCCGTTTTTCAATCTCTACCGGCAATGCGATGTGATCGGAATATTTACTGATAATCGAGCGTACGCGCCAGTCATCGAGGAATTCATCTTCGCCTTCACGCAGGTGTAAGGTGATTTCCGTACCACGGTCATTTTTGGTGATATCGGCAACGGTGTATTCGCCTTCGCCTGCCGATTCCCAGAACACGCCATTTTCCGGCTTGTCGCCTGCCGCACGAGTACGTACGGTCACTTTATCGGCCACAATAAACGCGGAGTAGAAGCCTACGCCAAACTGACCGATGAGCTGGCTATCTTTCGCCTGATCGGACCCCATTGATTCGAGGAAAGATTTGGTGCCGGACTTGGCAATGGTGCCTAAGTGGTCAATCACCTCATCACGATTCATCCCCACGCCGTTATCGGCAATGGTCAACGTACGCTTATCTTTATCGAAAGAGACGCGCACACGCAGCTCGCCATCTCCTTCATACAGGTCCGGGTTTGACAGAGCGCGGAAACGCAGCTTGTCCGCCGCATCTGAGGCGTTAGAGATGAGTTCACGCAGGAAGATTTCTTTATTGGAATAAAGAGAATGGATCATCAGGTGCAGAAGCTGTTTAACTTCTGACTGAAAACCACGCGTTTCTTGTCCTTTCATGTGGATAGACCTCAACAATGCCATTTTTAATGGTAAAAATACGTTGAGGGTGAGATGGGGACAAGCGGGTGTGATTTCAAGCGGAGGCCGCGAATGCCGCCTCCGTTTGTTCAGAAAATAATCTTATGGCGTCCCGCCAGCGAGTGGGACAGCGTCGTACCGTCGACCATCTCCAGTTCGCCGCCAACCGGCACGCCGTGGGCGATACGACTGGCTTCGACGCCGGCCTCCGCGCACAGCTCGGCAATATAGTTTGCGGTAGCCTCTCCTTCAACCGTCGGGTTGGTCGCGAGGATCAGCTCACTGATTTTTTCTGACGCCAACCGCTGTTCCAGACGATCGAGACCGATATCATCCGGCCCGATGCCGTCCAGCGGCGACAGGTGGCCCATCAGCACGAAATACCGCCCGGAAAATTGCCCGGTCTGCTCAATGGCGTAGATATCCGCAGGACTCTCCACCACGCAAATCTGGCCGTTTTCCTGACGCCGCGGGTTCGAACAGATATTACAAACATCCTGCTCGGTAAAGGTGCGGCAGTCGGCGCAGTGGCCGATTTCCGACATCGCCCGGGTCAGCGCCTGCGCCAGGCGCATTCCGCCGCTGCGATCGCGCTGCAACAGGGTAAACGCCATCCGCTGCGCCGACTTAGGGCCGACGCCCGGAAGGCAGCGCAACGCTTCCATAAGCTGAGTTAACAGCGGACTGGTTTGCATCAGAATGGCATCTTAAAGCCTGGCGGCAGTTGCATACCGGAAGAGACGGAGGCCATCTTCTCTTTTTGCGTCTCTTCAATGCGGCGCGCCGCATCGTTGAAGGCCGCAGCGACCAGATCTTCCAGCATCTCTTTGTCATCTTCCAGCAGGCTTGGGTCAATTTCCACGCGGCGGCAGTTATGCGCGCCGTTGATGGTAACCTTCACCAGACCCGCGCCGGATTCGCCGGTCACTTCCAGCTGCGCAATCTCTTCCTGCATTTTCTGCATTTTTTCCTGCATCTGCTGGGCCTGCTTCATCAGATTGCCCAGACCGCCTTTTCCAAACATAAGCTCTCTCTCTTGATGGTTCACAATCGCAAGCCGGGCTTACGATCAAATGGGGCGGATACTCTCTTCATCCAGCTCGGCGTCGAAGAATCGACGCAGCGTCTGAATGTTATTATCCGCAATAATTGACTCACGCGCTTGCGCGAGTTTCTCTTCATAAATGGCCTGACGCCATTCCAGCGGCGTACGCACCGCGGGATTATCATCTTCAACGATGGTCAGTTCAACCGTCGTTCCCGTCAGATCGCTGAGCGCTTGCGCCAGCTTTTGCTGCGCGCCGCTGGAATTGAGGTGCCGCTGCGTCGAGCGCAGATGCAGACAAACCGCGTTGCCGTTCTGCTCCTTCCAGGCATTGAGCGCCACCTGCTCCACCAGCTTAGGCAAAGAAAGCTGGCTTACCTGCGCCGCCCACGGATCGCGCTCAATCGCTTCCGCCGCCAGTTTAGCCGCCAGCTCCGGCGTTTTTTCATGCTCCAGAGCTTTCTTAAGCGCTTTTGGCGTAGCCACCACTTCTTTGGTTTGTACTACCGGCGTGGTGGCCTTCCAGCGATAAGCCTCTTTCTTTACTGGCGCCGTTTCCAGCGCAGACGGCGCCGGGCGCGCCTGTACGCGCTCCGAAACCGAGGCCAGCCGCTCCAGCGCAGAGTTATTCACCGGCCGCGCGCGGGATGCGGCTGCCGGTTCACTCTTTTTTGTTTTGGTTACTCCCTGCGCGCGCTGTAGCTGATTGCGCGCCGCCAGCACCTGACTGGTAGACGCCGGCAGCGGCGCTGGCGATGTCTGCGGCGCGGGCACCGACGGCTGCTGCACCTGCGGCGGCGTCATTACCGCCGTTGGGGCCACGGGCGCAAAAGACTGCCGCGGCGTTTCAGGCTCCGGCAAGGGCATACGCGGGTGAAACGCCAGCGCACGCAGTAACGTCATTTCAACGCCCATCCGCCGGTCCGGCGCCCAGGGCAATTCTTTGCGACCAATCAACAACGTCTGATAATAGAGCTGAAGATCGCCGGGAGGCACCGTCCGGGCAAGTTCGCGCATCCGTTGCTCGATAGCCGCCATATCGCTGCCTAACGCGGCAGGCGAAAGTTGCACCATCGCAATACGGTGCAGCAGGCTAAGCATTTCGACCAGCAGCGCTTCCCATTCAATACCGCGCGCCGCCGCCTCGTTGATAAGCGACATGACGCGTTCGCCGTTAGCGTCAACCACCGCCTCGACTAATGACAAAGCCTGGTCGTCGTCCAGCGTACCGAGCATGGCGCTTACCGCCTGCGTCGAAACCTGCCCGTCGCCGCTGGCGATCGCCTGGTCAGTCAGACTTAATGCATCGCGCAGGCTGCCGTCAGCCGCGCGTGATAACAACTGCAACGCGCGGGGTTCGTGAGCGATATGTTCCTCATTGAGAATATGCTCAAGCTGATGGCGAATCTGTTCAACATCCAGCGCTTTGAGATGAAACTGTAGGCAGCGCGACAAAATGGTCACCGGCAGCTTCTGCGGATCGGTGGTCGCCAGTAAAAATTTCACATGCGCTGGCGGCTCTTCAAGCGTTTTAAGTAGCGCATTAAAGCTGTGGCGCGACAGCATGTGGACTTCATCGATCAGATAGACTTTAAAGCGACCGCGCGCAGGCGCGTACTGGACGTTATCCAGCAGGTCGCGGGTGTCTTCGACTTTGGTACGCGATGCGGCGTCAATCTCAATGAGATCGACAAAACGCCCTTGCTCAATTTCCCGACAGTTATCGCAAACGCCGCACGGCGTCGCGGTAATACCGGTTTCGCAGTTCAGCCCCTTCGCCAGCAGCCGGGCGATAGAGGTTTTACCGACGCCGCGCGTGCCGGAAAAAAGATATGCGTGATGAATGCGCCCTAACGACAAGCCGTTCGCCAGTGCGGTCAGCACATGTTCCTGGCCGACGACGTCAGCAAAGGTTTGTGGGCGCCATTTTCTGGCTAAGACCTGATAACTCATTGGCAGGCTCTGAAACGCTGGAAGGTGGATTCATAGAAGGGTAATGCTAACACAACCTCGCCGATACAGCGAGGTTGTCTCTCTGGCTAAAATAGCAGTGCGGATAGCCTGAATCAATGCCCTGGAAACGGCACCAGGCTATAACAGGTAATCCCCTGCTTTTCCAGACGCTGCTCGCCGCCCAGATCGAACAAATTAATGATGAACGCCGCATCGGTGACTTTCCCGCCCAGACGACGGATCAGCTTCACGGTCGCCTCAATGGTGCCGCCAGTCGCCAGCAGATCGTCCACGACCAGCACGTTGTCGCCAGGTTTAATCGCGTCGACATGAATTTCCAGCTGATCGGTGCCGTACTCTAATTCATAGGTCTCGGCAATAGTTTCACGCGGTAATTTGCGCGGTTTACGTACCGGAACAAAACCAACGCCCAGCCCAAGCGCAACCGGCGCGCCAAACAGGAAGCCACGCGCTTCGGTGCCGACCACTTTGGTGATACCCGCATTTTTATAACGCTCAACCAACAGTTCAATACTGAGCGCGTAGGCTTTCGGGTCTTCCAGTAAGCTGGTGACATCACGGAAAAGAATGCCCGGTTTCGGGTAATCCTGAATGCTTTTGATGCTGTTTTTGAGAAACTCAAGCTGCTGTGCAGTCGCGGTCATGGATATATGCCTGCTAAGTACGGTGTTACTCACGGCGCAATACTTTTCGGTCAGGGGTAACGCTCGGTTACTCTTTGACCGCCTGCGCCTGTGCTCGAAAACGGTCGAATTTACTGGCTGTGAACGACAATTGCAACAGCGATTCGTGTGCTTCAGCGCTTTTGTTGCTTTTCATCAATCACCGGTATCCGCCACATAAAAATCAGCAGACAGGCCAAAATAACCAACAGCAGCACCCGCACCCACATCATATTCACCAGCCACAGCGATATACCAAAGGTCAGCAATATCAACGCGATCGCTCGCGGTTTCGCTCCCGGCGGCATGGCCCGATAGCGCTGCCAGTGGCGGAGATAACCGCCAAACCATGAGCGGTATAACAACCAGGCATGGAAACGC
Organism: Salmonella sp. SAL00672; assembly: GCF_046552175.1. Taxonomy (NCBI): domain Bacteria; kingdom Pseudomonadati; phylum Pseudomonadota; class Gammaproteobacteria; order Enterobacterales; family Enterobacteriaceae; genus Salmonella; species Salmonella sp. SAL00672. Next base: position 301,346 of record NZ_JBGDUQ010000003.1, read on the forward strand.
GGCGACGAGCGGGCGAAACACCAGGCCGCCAGTAAAATGAACGGCGTAGTCGGCAACAGGGGCAAAACCACGCCCAATGTCCCTAATACTACCGCCAGCCAGCCAATGATGATTAAAATAGTACGTTGCATAATGCGAATCGTTATCAAACAGAAGGCTACTGTAGCACAGCCTGTCTTATTTTCATCGGGGTGTTGAATTGAAAACCGCTATGCTGTTACAGACGCTGGAAGAGAGGCTGGCGACGCTACGCCAACGCAGCGCGCCGCTGGCGCAACATGCGACGTTAAGCGCGCGCTTTGACCGACACCTTTTCCGTACCCGCAGTACTCTGTTGCAGGGATATCTGGAAGAGGCTGACGCCAATCTCGCCGCGTTGCGTCAGGCGGTAAAACATGAGCAACTGCCGCAAGTCGCCTGGCTGGCGGAACATCTGGCTTCGCAACTGGAGGCAATATCGCGTGAAACCGCCGCCTGGTCGCTGCGCCAGTGGGACACCGCCGCGCCAGGGCTTGGCCGTTGGCAGCGCAGACGAATACAGCATCAGGAGTTTGAACGTCGACTACTGGCGATGACACAGGAGCGCAAAATTCGTCTGGCGCAGGCGACCGGCCTTGTCGAACAACAAACGCTGCAAAAGGAAGTCGAGATCTATGAAGGACGGCTGGCGCGCTGTCGACATGCGCTGGAGAAAATAGAAAACGTACTGGCGCGTTTAACCCGCTAACCCTGGAGAAAGTATGTCGCTTGAAAATGCCCCTGATGAAATCAAACTGGCCGTGGATTTAATTATGCTGCTTGAAGAGAATCGCTTACCGGCACGAACGGTGCTACGCGCGCTGGAAATAGTTATGCGAGATTATGAAAACAAGTTAAAAAGTACGGAAGACGACTCGCAAACAGAGTAATTGCCCTCTGGTTTGTCCTAGTTGTCGCTGACAGAGTGGTCGCTACAGTCAGGCAACAAGGGATGGGTCATGGAACGTCTACCCACCACGCCGCACGATGCGGTATTTCGACAAATGCTGATGCAAAAAGAGGTCGCCCGCGACTTTCTGGCTCTCCACATGCCAGAAGACTTTCTTGCAATCTGCGATCTGGATTCACTGAAGCTGGAGTCAGGGAGTTTTGTTGAAGACAATTTACGCAGCCGCTATTCAGATATTCTCTACTCTCTGCATACCCAACACGGCCCCGGGTATGTTTACGCGCTCATTGAACATCAGAGCAAATCAGACCGGCTGATGGCTTTTCGCCTGATGCGTTACGCCATTGCCGCCATGCAGCGTCATCTGGATGCCGGTCATGATACCTTGCCGCTGGTGGTGCCAATCCTTTTTTATCACGGTCCGGAAAGCCCGTGGCCCTATAGCCTTAACTGGCATAATATGTTTGTGAAACCGGATATGGCGAAGGCCTTATACCCAAAATAATTCGAGTTGCTTAAAGGCGGCAAGGGAGTGAGTCCCCAGGAGCATAGATAACTATGTGACTGGGGTGAGCGAGCGTAGCCAACACATAAGCAACTTGAAGTATGAAGGGTATATACAGTCATGAATTTGCGCTGGTCGACCTGACGACAATGCCGGATAATCAGCTTTTGCAGCATCGGCGGATAGCGATGTTAGAGCTCCTGCAAAAACACATTCGTCAACGCGATTTAAGCGAACTGCTCGACCCCCTTATCACGCTTTTAACGCAGGATCATTTGACGGACGCGCAGCTCAGTGTGCTGATCAACTATATGTTGAAAGCAGGAAACGCCGCAGAACCCGGGGCGCTAATTCGTCAACTGGCGCAGGGCGCGCCGCAGTATAAGGAACAACTGATGACAATAGCGGAATGGCTGGAAGAAAAAGGCCGAACGGAAGGGTTGCAAAAAGGCCTTGAGCAAGGGTTAGCACAAGGCCGTGAGGCCGAAGCGCGCGCTATTGCCCGCAAAATGCTTGCCAACGGGCTGGAACCTGGGCTCATCGCCAGCGTCACCGGCATTACGCCGGAAGAGCTTTCTACGCTTTCGCATTAGCGGCGCCGCGCGCACTCATAAAGCGCGCAGCCCACCGCCTTTTAGCTTGCCGTAGGCGCCAGATCGCCGCCGTTGAGATCGCGCTTCACTTCAGTGACTTCGTCGCCCTTCGCGTTATGCAGATGCACCTCAAGCTGGTTAAAGGCGATATTGATATCATTTTCACGGCACAGTCGATCGATCGCGCGGTTCAGTTCATCCACCGTATGGCTACGATCGCGCAATTCACGCACGTACAGACGCAGTTCATGATCCAGAGTGCTGGCGCCAAAGGTGGTGAAGAATACGGCAGGTTCCGGATCGTGCATCACCTTCGGATGCTCCATCGCCGCCTGTAGCAGGACTCTTTTCACTTTCTCCAGATCCGAGCCATAGGCCACGCCAAGCCGGATCACCAGACGTGTCGTGGTATCGGAGAGGGACCAGTTAATCAGCCGCTCCGTCACGAACGCTTTGTTCGGAATGATCACTTCTTTACGATCAAAATCGGTAATAGTGGTGGCGCGAATACGAATCTTACTGACCGTGCCGGAGTAGGTGCCGATCGTTACCGTATCGCCAATGCGTACCGGACGTTCGAAGAGGATGATTAAACCCGAGACAAAGTTACCGAAGATCTCCTGTAGCCCAAAACCGAGACCTACCGACAACGCCGCCGCCAGCCACTGGAGTTTATCCCACGAGACGCCGAGCGATCCGAATACTGTCATCGCGCCAACAGCGATAATGACGTAGTTAAGGATCGTGGTGATCGCATACGAAGCCCCCTGGCGCATATTCAGGCGTGAAAGCACCAGCACTTCCAGCAGGCCGGGTAAGTTGCGGATGAGCGCCCAGGCCACCATCGCGGCAATAATGGCAAATAGCAAGCTGCCCATCGTCACGCTTTTCACCACCGCAGCGCCAGCTTCGGAGCCGTTGTAGTGCCACAGCGTGATGCTATCAAGATAGCTGAATACGGTGATCAAATCGGACCAAATCGCCCAGAACATAACGCCAAACAGGGCAAGCATTAGCAGCATCGTGATACGTAATGTTTGCTGGTTAATCTGCTCCAGCGCGATGGTGGGTTCTTCCTGTGGCTCCGCCCCTTCCGCTCCCTCTTTTACCAGGTTCTGACGACGAGCCAGCGCGCGTCGCCAGGCAATCCGGCGCGCCGCTACACTTAACCCGCGCAGCACCGTTTGATAAAGCAGGTTCCAGATAATGACCAGATAGACGGTTTCAATCCAGCGCCCCGCCAGGCGCAGGGTGGTATAGAAATAGCCGGTCGCCGTTAATACCATTAACGCCACCGGAATAATGGAAAGAATCGTCACGGTCACCAGTCGAATGCCGTGAGATTCTTTATCGCGCCAGCTTTCCCGGCACAGTGGCCACACCAGCAATGTTATGACCAGCAGATTGAGGAAAATAACCGCCTGCCCCAGCACGTCATCCATCAGATTCAGCGGCGACAACTCCGCCACCACAGACCAAAAGTGCAGCGGCAGCAATGCGAGGCTAATGCGTACAATCTGGCGACGCCAGTGGCTGGTCAACTGCGCCGGCATACCAAAATGGCGTATCGCCACGCCCTCTTTTTCCAGCACCTTCCAGCACAGCCCAAAGACCAGCCAGAACATTGCGAGCTTTTTACTAAAGGCCCAGAGCAGATCGCTGATATTTAGCTGCATGGTCAGCAGGATCAGTCCAAGCGCGAGAATAATCAGGCACACCGGCAGCGCGCGGATCAGATCGATCAGAATAGCTTTTGGCGTATTGAGCTGACTATCGTTACGCAGCGATCCCACGGCGGCGGCCAGCTTCTGTTGATACGCTTTTAACCATTTCAGACGCCAGCGGATTAAACCGGCGATGAGCAAGAGCGGTAACCCGGCCAAAAAAGCAATAAATACCGCGGGCCAGGCTTTTTGCCAGTTCACCGTGATTTTCATGGCGCTGAATTGCTCTTTTAACGTTTGGGGGAACGCTTTAAGCCAGTCCCAGTCCATAGGGCGGTTACTGTTCACCCAAAAAATCTGCTGCGTCAGAATGGCTTTCAGATTTTTCGAGACGCTCATCAACTGCTGCTGGTTAACTTGCAGGTTAATCGCCATCATCAGCTGGTTACCCAACTGTTTATTTAGCTGATCCAATAGCTCACGGCGCATCTCCACCACCTGAAGCAACGCATCATGAACTTCATCATTCACCTCGCTGGTATGCCCCTCCTCCAGCTTGTCGACAAAGGCATCGCTTTGGAATAAGGCATCACGCTGCTGGTTGATTTCAAACTGCTCCAGACGCAAATCCGCAATGCGGTTGGTCATATCTTCGAGTTCGTCGGCGGAGGGCAGGGTTTGCTGCTGTTGATAAAGAATACGCGACAGCAACAGGCTGCCTTTTAAGACGGCAATCTGTTCTTTGATATTTCTTTCCGACTGCAGCGCGCGATCGAGCCAGTTTTTTACTTTAATGTTTTGCTGCATCAACATATTGCCGTTTTCGGTCGCGACAATCAGACGCTGGCTGAGTTGATGGTTAATATCCAGTTCCTGTTTTACCAGCGGGTTCGCCTGGATACGCGCCGTTTCGTCCGGCGAAATAGCCTCCTGGGCCGTTTTTTCCGTTAGCGTAAGTCGTTTACTGTTGACCGCCTCCTGTAAAAGTTGAAGCTGATGTTCAAGACGATTACTGTTGGCCGTCACGTAATCTCGCTGTTTTTGCAGGGTGTCCTGCAAAACGGTATTCCCTTCAAGACTCTTACGTTGCTGGTCGATCTGCGCATTAAGCAGCGCCTGTTGTGCCTGTAATAACACCTGTTGGCTGGGGCGAAGCGCGGCTTCGCCGACGTTATTGCCGTCCAGACGGTTACGGATTTGCTGTATTTGCTGTGAGGCGGTATACATGGCGTTTTGCACGCGCTCAGGCTGGGTCTGTAGCGAAACAAGCTGGCTGTTATAAGCGGCAAGATCGTTTTGCGAATTTTGCAAATCATCCAGTACCTGCGCCACGCGCAGCTCAAGCTGACGTAGCGAAAGCGCACTCAGCGTTTTTCGCATTTCATCATCATTATCGACATCGCTCAGCGCATTCAACGCTGCCGTCGCCTGACGCATTTTTTCAGGCGCCTGCGCCACCTTCTGCCGTAGCTGTACGGTCTCCTCTTTCACCCGCTCGATTTTCTCCAGCGTAGCTAACGTATCAATAAGGTCTTGCTGGACGAGCTTATCCTGGGCGGAGAGATCTTTTTGCTTATTCAGCGTATCCAGCTGGTTTTGCACATCCGCTTTTGACGGCAGGTCGCCATTCGTTTGCCCCCGGGCAAACGCCAGAGACTGACAGGACAGCAGGATAATAAGGACGCTAATTGTAATAAAAACAAAATGCTGTGAACGTTTATAAAGCTGCAACATAGTCATGAGAATGAAGTGTCTGAACCGGCAAGCAGACCGGAAATAATTGAGTCGCAAGAATATCACGCCTGTAACAAACAGAATAGCGACACAGAAAATGTCCAGGAGTTTTCCTGGAATATTATCAGGGGGAGCCGTTGACCGTCGACGCGCGCAGCGTCGGACACAATTGATACATCTCCAGCAGGATCGTGACGTAGGCGCGAGCTTCTTTTTTTAAATCAAACGATTGCGGAGCAAATAACCAGTTTTCCATGAGCCCTGAAATAAAGCTGCGCATCAGTATCGCCGCACGACGGGTCAGCAGATTTTCAGGCAGCATTTTAGCATTAATACAATGTTTTAACGTTTGTTCAATCCGATCGTAACTTTCCAGACAAAGGCTACGTTGCGCCTGTTGAACCACAACCATTTCTCCGACAAACTCACATTTATGGAATATAATCTCCATCAATAAGCGGCGTCGTTCTTCTGTTACAGTAGCTTCAAGAATATGAACTAAAATTTCTCTTAATACAGATAGTGGATCGTCGGGGAATTTTGCCTGATACTCAATCTCAAGCTCACCAATATTGGATTCTGATAGCTCCCAGATCTCACTGAATAAATCCGACTTATTTTTGAAATGCCAATAGATTGCGCCGCGCGTCACGCCAGCAGCGTTCGCAATCTCCGCCAGCGAGGTTGCCGATACGCCTTGCTGCGAGAACAAACGCAGGGCCACATCCAGGATGTGTTGTCGTGTCTCCAGCGCTTGTTGTTTGGTTTTTCGTGCCATATGTCGGTGAATTTACAGGCGTTAGATTTACATACATTTATGGATGTATGTACCATAGCACGACGATAATATAAACGCAGCAATGGGTTTAAGGACCTTTGACCATTGACCAATTTGAAATCGGACACTCGAGGTTTACATATGAACAAAAACAGAGGGTTAACGCCTCTGGCGGTCGTTCTGATGCTCTCAGGCAGCTTAGCGCTAACAGGATGTGACGACAAACAGGACCAGCAAGGCGGCCAGCAGATGCCAGAAGTTGGAGTTGTCACACTAAAAACGGAACCACTGCAAATCACAACTGAACTTCCGGGTCGTACCGTTGCTTACCGTATCGCCGAAGTTCGCCCACAGGTAAGCGGCATTATCCTGAAGCGTAATTTCGTTGAGGGAAGTGATATCGAAGCGGGAGTCTCTCTCTATCAGATTGATCCTGCGACCTACCAGGCGACTTACGACAGCGCTAAGGGCGATCTGGCAAAAGCGCAGGCCGCCGCGAATATCGCTGAACTGACGGTGAAGCGTTATCAAAAGCTGCTGGGTACGCAGTACATCAGTAAGCAGGAATACGATCAGGCGCTGGCTGATGCGCAACAAGCGACTGCCGCCGTTGTCGCAGCAAAAGCCGCCGTTGAAACCGCACGTATCAACCTGGCGTATACCAAAGTCACCTCACCGATTAGCGGTCGTATTGGTAAGTCGTCCGTAACGGAAGGCGCGCTGGTACAGAACGGTCAGGCGTCGGCGCTGGCGACAGTGCAGCAGCTAGACCCTATTTATGTCGATGTGACCCAGTCCAGCAATGACTTCCTGCGCCTGAAGCAGGAGCTGGCAAATGGTTCGCTGAAACAGGAAAACGGCAAAGCGAAGGTCGACCTGGTGACCAGCGACGGTATCAAATTCCCGCAGTCCGGTACGCTTGAGTTCTCCGACGTGACCGTTGACCAAACCACCGGGTCTATTACTTTGCGCGCCATCTTCCCTAACCCGGATCACACCTTATTGCCAGGAATGTTCGTTCGCGCACGTCTGCAGGAAGGGACAAAACCGACGGCATTACTGGTTCCACAACAGGGCGTTACCCGTACTCCACGCGGCGATGCCACGGTGCTGGTGGTTGGCGCTGATAACAAAGTGGAAACCCGCCAAATCGTCGCAAGCCAGGCGATCGGCGATAAGTGGCTGGTGACTGACGGGTTGAAAGCGGGCGACCGCGTAGTCGTCAGCGGGCTGCAAAAAGTACGTCCTGGCGCACAGGTTAAAGTGCAGGAAATTACCGCGGATAACAAACAGCAAGCCGCAAGCGGTGATCAACCTGCTCAGCCCAGGTCTTAACTTAAACAGGAGCCGTTAAGACATGCCTAATTTCTTTATCGATCGCCCTATATTTGCGTGGGTGATCGCCATCATCATCATGTTGGCAGGGGGGCTCGCGATCCTCAAATTGCCGGTAGCGCAATATCCGACGATTGCGCCACCAGCAGTGACGATCTCCGCAACCTACCCTGGCGCTGATGCGAAAACGGTACAGGATACCGTCACGCAGGTTATCGAACAGAATATGAACGGTATCGATAACCTGATGTATATGTCCTCCAACAGTGACTCCACGGGGACCGTGCAGATCACGCTGACCTTTGAATCCGGCACCGATGCGGATATCGCGCAGGTTCAGGTTCAGAACAAGTTGCAACTGGCAATGCCGTTACTTCCCCAGGAAGTACAGCAACAGGGCGTGAGCGTTGAGAAGTCCTCAAGTAGCTTCCTGATGGTAGTGGGCGTCATTAACACCGACGGCACCATGACCCAGGAGGATATTTCGGATTACGTTGCCGCCAATATGAAAGATCCGATCAGCCGTACCTCTGGGGTGGGCGACGTCCAGCTGTTTGGTTCGCAGTATGCGATGCGTATCTGGATGAATCCGACAGAGCTGACCAAATACCAACTGACGCCGGTCGACGTGATTAACGCGATCAAAGCGCAGAACGCCCAGGTCGCGGCAGGTCAGCTCGGTGGTACGCCGCCGGTAAAAGGCCAGCAGCTTAACGCATCGATTATTGCCCAAACGCGTCTGACCTCAACGGATGAGTTTGGCAAAATCCTGCTGAAAGTGAATCAGGATGGCTCCCAGGTTCGTCTGCGGGATGTAGCGAAAATTGAGCTTGGCGGCGAGAACTACGACGTCATCGCGAAATTTAACGGTCAGCCAGCGTCAGGTCTTGGCATCAAACTGGCTACCGGCGCCAACGCGCTGGATACCGCTACCGCTATTCGCGCCGAACTGAAAAAAATGGAACCGTTCTTCCCGCCAGGGATGAAAATCGTCTACCCGTATGACACCACGCCGTTCGTGAAGATCTCTATTCATGAAGTGGTAAAAACTCTGGTCGAAGCGATTATCCTCGTGTTCCTGGTGATGTACCTGTTCCTGCAGAACTTCCGCGCGACGTTGATTCCGACTATTGCGGTTCCGGTGGTGTTGTTGGGAACCTTTGCCGTGCTTGCGGCATTCGGTTTCTCGATAAACACGCTGACGATGTTCGGGATGGTGCTCGCCATCGGCTTGCTGGTGGATGACGCCATCGTGGTGGTCGAGAACGTCGAACGTGTTATGACGGAAGAAGGCCTTCCGCCGAAGGAAGCGACGCGCAAATCCATGGGCCAGATTCAGGGCGCATTGGTGGGTATCGCGATGGTACTGTCGGCGGTATTTATTCCGATGGCCTTCTTTGGCGGCTCAACTGGGGCAATTTATCGTCAGTTCTCTATCACCATCGTATCGGCGATGGCGCTGTCGGTGCTGGTCGCGCTGATCCTGACGCCTGCGCTGTGCGCGACGATGCTCAAACCCGTCGCCAAAGGCGATCATGGCGAAGGGAAAAAAGGCTTTTTCGGCTGGTTTAACCGCCTGTTCGATAAGAGCACGCATCACTACACCGATAGCGTAGGCAATATTCTGCGCAGCACCGGGCGTTATCTGCTGCTCTATCTCATTATCGTCGTCGGTATGGCTTATCTGTTCGTTCGTCTGCCAAGCTCTTTCTTGCCGGATGAAGACCAGGGCGTATTCCTGACAATGGTCCAGCTCCCCGCCGGCGCGACGCAAGAGCGCACGCAAAAAGTGCTGGATGAGGTCACGGATTACTATCTGAACAAAGAGAAAGCCAACGTTGAATCGGTATTCGCCGTCAACGGCTTCGGTTTTGCAGGGCGCGGTCAGAATACCGGTATTGCATTCGTGTCGTTGAAAGACTGGGCCGATCGTCCAGGCGAAAAAAACAAGGTTGAAGCGATTACCCAGCGGGCAACCGCAGCGTTTTCACAAATTAAAGATGCGATGGTCTTCGCCTTTAACCTGCCGGCGATTGTTGAACTGGGCACCGCAACCGGGTTTGACTTCGAGTTGATTGACCAGGCGGGACTTGGTCACGAAAAACTCACCCAGGCACGTAATCAGTTGTTCGGCGAGGTGGCGAAATATCCTGATCTGCTGGTCGGCGTTCGACCTAACGGTCTGGAAGATACGCCGCAGTTTAAAATCGATATCGACCAGGAAAAAGCTCAGGCGCTGGGCGTGTCTATTAGCGACATTAATACCACGCTGGGCGCAGCATGGGGCGGCAGCTATGTAAACGACTTTATCGATCGCGGTCGTGTGAAGAAAGTTTACGTGATGTCCGAAGCGAAATACCGCATGTTGCCGGATGATATTAACGACTGGTACGTTCGTGGTAGCGATGGTCAGATGGTGCCGTTCTCCGCATTCTCCTCTTCCCGCTGGGAATATGGTTCGCCGCGTCTGGAACGCTATAACGGTCTGCCTTCGATGGAAATTCTGGGTCAGGCGGCGCCAGGCAAGAGTACTGGTGAAGCGATGGCGATGATGGAAGAACTGGCCAGCAAGCTGCCGTCAGGCATTGGATATGACTGGACCGGGATGTCCTACCAGGAGCGGTTGTCCGGCAACCAGGCCCCTGCTCTGTATGCTATCTCGCTGATCGTCGTCTTCCTGTGTCTGGCGGCATTGTATGAGAGCTGGTCTATCCCGTTCTCCGTAATGCTGGTTGTTCCGCTTGGGGTTATCGGCGCGCTGCTGGCTGCCACCTTCCGCGGACTGACTAACGACGTTTACTTCCAGGTGGGCCTGCTCACAACCATTGGGTTGTCGGCGAAGAACGCGATACTTATCGTCGAATTCGCCAAAGACTTAATGGATAAAGAAGGGAAAGGTCTGGTAGAAGCGACGCTGGAGGCCGTCCGGATGCGTTTGCGCCCGATTCTGATGACCTCGTTAGCGTTCATGCTGGGGGTTATGCCGCTGGTTATCAGTTCCGGCGCGGGTTCCGGCGCACAGAATGCGGTAGGTACTGGCGTACTGGGCGGGATGGTAACGGCAACCGTACTGGCTATTTTCTTCGTACCGGTCTTCTTCGTGGTGGTACGCCGCCGCTTTAGCCGTAAAAGCGAAGATATTGAGCATAGTCATTCGACAGAACATCGCTGATTTGCTCACTGTTGATAAGGCCGCGCAAGCGGCCTTTTTTACGCAAAAATCATAAAATACGCTTATTGTTAGATTGATTATTTTTTGCCATATTAATAAAAGGTATAATCCTTACTGCGTTAAAGGCTTTTCTTAGGAAAGTTGGCCATTTCTTAATTCAGCCATTAATTAAGAAATATTAAGAATATTCCTGGCTATTTTCTCCTGTCAGAGTCTATTGTTTTAGCCTGAAAAGCTAAAAAACGTTAACCCAATGATTACACAAACAATAAAACTGGTTCCTTTTTAGGCGACCGACGATCACTGTTAAAATTCGAAAAAGTATGGCAACACGCGGCTTTCACGCAATTGTAATTTTTCGTAATATGACGATGAAAAGTTTTTTAGAGTAGATTATAGTTAAATCATAAGGTGACGTGGGAAGTACCAGGTTAGTTAGTTGTATCCATCCCGAAGGTGTTCGGTTAGTTTAAGCCACTAAAAAGGGGATGCATTATGGACGAATACTCACCCAAAAGACATGATATAGCACAGCTTAAATTTCTTTGCGAAACCCTGTATCATGACTGTCTTGCAAACCTTGAAGAAAGCAACCATGGCTGGGTTAATGACCCGACCTCAGCAGTCAACCTGCAGCTCAATGAGCTGATAGAGCATATTGCAACTTTCGCGCTTAATTATAAAATTAAGTACAATGAAGACAATAAATTGATTGCGCAGATAGATGAATACCTGGACGACACCTTTATGTTGTTCAGCAGCTATGGTATTAATACGCAGGATTTGCAAAAATGGCGTAAATCGGGCAACCGCCTGTTCCGTTGTTTCGTCAACGCCACCAGGGCTAATCCTGTTAGTTTGTCTTGTTAAAAATTATTACAATCATAGGTAGAATTTATGTCTGATAAACCATTAACTAAAACTGATTATTTGATGCGTTTACGGCGCTGTCAGACAATTGACACTCTGGAGCGCGTCATTGAGAAAAATAAATATGAATTATCCGACAATGAGCTGGCTGTATTTTACTCAGCTGCGGATCACCGTCTTGCAGAATTGACGATGAACAAACTCTACGACAAGATCCCCTCTTCAGTATGGAAATTCATTCGTTAATCACGCAACATTACTTTTTAGAGAACACACAGGTGTTATCTGCCTCCTCGTTCAGGCTAATAACACAAAGGGCTATTATAGAACAGTGATATAGATCACATACCAATAGCAGGGAACGTTCCCTCTAATACTTTATTATTGCTTCTATTGCGATAATATCCACCAAGGGGAGCGCGCGATGAGTGACGAAAAACAAAAAATGATCGCTGGGGCACTGTATTGCCCGACCGATGAAACTTTATGCCAGGATCGACTGCGGGCGCGTCAACTCATCCATCAATACAATTATACTACGCCTGATGAAATAAATAAGCGTCAGGCGATTTTACGCGACCTGTTGGGTCGATGCGAAGACGCCTATATTGAACCTTCCTTTCGTTGCGACTACGGCTATAATATTTTTCTTGGTCACTCCTTTTACGCTAACTTCGACTGCGTCATGCTTGATGTTTGCCCAATTCATATTGGCGATAATTGTATGCTCGCGCCAGGGGTACATATCTATACCGCCACGCACCCACTGGACGCCGTCGAACGCAACAGCGGCAGAGAATTAGGTAAACCCGTCACTATCGGAAATAATGTCTGGATAGGCGGACGAGCCGTCGTTAATCCGGGCGTAACCATCGGCGATAACGTCGTCGTCGCTTCAGGCGCTGTGGTGATAAAAAACGTACCGCCAGACGTTGTGGTAGGCGGAAATCCGGCGCGAATCATTAAAAAATTGTAGTCAAAATGATAACTGTTATGCTAATTCGTGGTTAATCTGTTACTTTTTTCACGTTACACCTCCCTTTAAAATGAGCTGTTATTACCCCCTATGTCGCAGAAATCATGAAGGCAAAAGATGACAGAGATACAGCGCCTGCTTAGCGAAACTATTGATGACTTAAACGTCCGTGAAAAACGCGATAACAGGCCGCGTTTTAGTATCAGTTTTATCCGCAAGCATCCTGGGTTATTTATCGCGATGTATGCGGCCTGGTTTGCGACGCTGGCGGTCATGCTGCAATCAGAAACGCTGGTGGGGTCAGTGTGGCTGTTAGTGGTGTTATTTATCGCATTTAATGGCTTCTTCTTTTTCGACATCGCCCCGCGTTATCACTATAACGACATCGATGTGCTGGACCTCCGGGTCTGTTACAACGGCGAATGGTACAACACCCGCTTTGTTCCCCCCACGCTCATTGAGACGATTCTTCAGTCTCCACAGGTGGATAATGAACATAAAGTCCAGCTGCAAAAAATGGTTGCCCGTAAGGGCGAACTTTCCTTCTACGATATTTTTACGTTGGCCCGCGCAGAAGCCAGCCGGTAATAAAAAAGTGCGCACCCTCCCTGGTACGCACTGCTTTCCCTGAACTGTTGGTTTTTTAACGTCTTTTTTTACGCCCCTGAACCGCCTTAAAACGCGGATTTGTTTTACAAATCACGTATAAGCGTCCTTTGCGTTTGACTATCTGGCAATCCGGATGCCGTTGTTTTGCATTGCGAAGTGAGTTTAACACCTGCATTTCATTTACCCCCTTTTAGCGCCGATAAAATGACCAAAACGTTTCTGGAAGCGTGCGGCGCTACTTTCGCTATCAAACGTTTTCTGTCTACCGGTATAAAAAGGATGCGATTTTGATGACACATCAATAGTGACATACGGATATGTCACGCCGTCCAGTTCGATTTCACGTTCAGTTTTGATAGTTGATCCCACTTTCACATATTCATTTGCGCTGGTGTCGTGAAATACGACGGTGCGGTATACAGGATGAATATCAGGTTTCATTGCGCCCTCTCAATTATGTTATAACATAACAACAAAATACGCTATCAACGATCCTTTTTCAACCGGTAAACATTCACGATCTCTTCCTGGCAGCAAAAGCAACGTGGCGTAACGCGTTAGTCTGGCCCCTGTATCTGTAAAATCGATAAAATAGCTTTATCATTCGAGGGCGCGATTTACGATCGGATATACTTTCTCTACGCTGTGTTTATAAGGACATCACTGTGACAACACGACATCTGGTCAGCCTGGTAACGGGAGTGCTTATCCTGTCTGTCCTTTTCCCGATAGGATTGAGTCTGTGGCTGGCGCACCGTCAAGTTGAAAAAAGGTTTAATGAAGAGCTGGATATCTTCTCGTCCCGGGTGGCGCTACGTACAGAAAGGGTCAGTGACCAGGCAAAAGCCGCGTTAACGCATATTGCCTCCTTTAAAGGCGAGCCCTGCAGCAGCGCCCATTTACTCGCCATGCGCCGCGTGTCTTATAGCTTTCGGTATGTCCAGGAAGTTCTGTATCTTAAAAATTCGATTCCCGTTTGTTCCTCACTTGAAAAAGAGAGCCATATTCCCGCGTTCCCTCCGCCCATGAAAATCACTCGCGACGGTTATCGCGCCTGGTTTACGGCGCAAAACGATCTGGGTATAAAACGCTATATGGCGGCACTCGGGAGCGACAGCTATATCGTGATGATCGACCCGGCGTCCTTTATCGATGTGATTCCGTTTGGCGCATGGCCGATTGACGTCGCTATTATTGGCCGGGAACGCAATACTGTGGTTGCCAGCAGCGGTAACCTTGACCCCGCTATTCTTCCGCTCATTCACCATGAGACGCCCCTGCGGCTGGAAAACCGAGGCATTCAGTATGCTATCCACCCCTTTCCGGAAATGGGCATTACTATCGTAAGCTGGGCACCGACCGCTCCGCTGGAAAGGAGCTGGTATCGACAGGCGTTTATCTGGCTACCGGCGGGCATCGTAACGGGTCTGCTGGCCGCGGCCTTTATTCTGCGTATTTTGCGTCGACTACAGTCGCCCCGCCACCGTCTCCAGGATGCGATAGACAATCGCGAAATTAACGTACACTATCAGCCTATTGTCTCCCTGAGCAGCGGAAAAATTGTCGGTGCCGAAGCCTTAGCTCGCTGGCAACAGGCGGACGGCACCTTCCTTTCGCCGGAAATTTTTATCGCGCTGGCTGAACAAACCGGGCTCACGGAGCCGCTAACCCGGCTAATCATCGAAACCGTTTTTGAAGACATGGGGAGTTGGTTAAAGTCCCATCCCAAACAACATATTTCAATCAATCTTGAGGCATCCGATCTGGCGTCGGAAACGTTGCCGACGCTGTTAAGCACGCTGCTGAACCGTAGCCAAATTTCTCCGTCGCAAATCGCGCTTGAATTAACGGAACGCGAGTTCGCCGATCCGAAAACCAGCGCGCCCATTGTCGCCAGATACCGTAACGCGGGTCATTCCATTTATATTGATGACTTTGGCACCGGCTATTCCAGCCTCAGCTACTTACAAAATCTGGATGTGGATGTCCTTAAAATTGATAAATCTTTTGTCGATGCGCTGGAATATAAAAACGTCACGCCGCATATTATTGAAATGGCGAAAACGCTCAAACTCAAGATGGTCGCAGAAGGCATCGAAACGATCAGGCAAGAACAGTGGCTACGCCAGCATGGCGTACATTATGGTCAGGGCTGGTTATACAGTAAGCCCCTACCCGCTACGGCATTTATTCTTTGGGCGGAACAGCGGCTATAACGTCGCACAGCAGAAAAGAACAGTGTGGAGAGGCACAAATGGGTGGGGGCCCTGCCAGCTACATCCCGGCACACACGTCATCTGCCTTGGCTGCTTCCTTCCGGACCTGACCTGGTAAACAGAGTAGCGTTGCGGGAGAACCAACAGAGCCCCCATTGAGAGCGTTGTGAACCAACGCGCAGGCGCATTATCACTGCTATATCGTGCAATTGCAACCCATCAGGCATCGGATGCTGGTTTCTTGCGCATCCGGGCTTTCCTCCCCCCTTATTCCAGATTATCCTGAAGCATTAACGCAGGATTCTATTATGGATATTCAGGACACTTTTCCTCAACGCGTCTGGCAAATCGTCGCTTCGATCCCGGAAGGGTTTGTCACGACCTACGGCGATGTCGCCCGGCTTGCCGGTTCGCCTCGGGCGGCGCGTCAGGTCGGCGGAGTTTTAAAACGTCTGCCGGAAGGCAGCACTTTACCATGGCATCGGGTGGTGAACCGCCACGGCGCAATATCACTTACCGGGCCGGATCTACAGCGGCAACGTCAGGCATTACTGGCGGAAGGCGTGGTGGTGTCGGGAAGCGGACAAATCGATTTACAACGCTATCGCTGGGTGTATTAACCCTCTCCGTAACGGAGAGGGTTGGCGCAGGATTAATACTGGGTAGGCGCAGGAACGGCAGAAGACGGATTGACCTGGGTCGGCGAAGTCGATGGAACCGTCGTCGTCGCACCACCGCTGGCCTGCACAGGCACCGCCGTTTGCTGTACCGGTACCAGCGTCAGATCCGCTTTAGTGCCGCCATTATTAATCACCGGTTTCACGCTATCGGTAATAAATACCAGCTTATTATCAACGGTGATGGCCGCGCTCAGGAGAATACGCGCGTTAGGTTGAATATCTGATGGGTTAAACGGCAACACAAAACTGAAAGGCGCCTGTTTACCTTCGGTACGTACCGCTTTTTGCGACAGCACCTTAGAAGGCGCATCAGCCAGCGAAGCATCTGAAAGCGTCACGGTCAGCACCGCATCTGGCGGCAGAGCGACCTTCTGGCGGATCCAGACGGTACCGGAAACATTGGGTTGCTGAATAGTAGACTGGTTAGCTGTAATCGACATGTTAGGGTTTGGCGCAGGCGTCTGGATATCAGCGCTTTTATCAGCGCAGGCCGCCAGAGATATCGCAACCGCTAAACCACTTACGATGTGCACGAGTTTCATTCAATTCTCCTTATCATCAATGCACCAGCAGGCCTTTCCCCCCGCCGGAAGAGTGGTTAACAGAAACATAACGTGATTAAGTGTGGCACATGTCACTCATTTTTGCCTGGAATTGGTCTGTTATTCAGACTTTTGTACCCATCGGACCACTTGCAAAATTGCGTTATACTCTGCCCTACCTCGCTTCGGCATCGTTGTCACCTGGAGAGTATGTATGAGTCAGACACTGAATAATTTGCTGACATTATTGAATCTGGAAAAAATTGAAGAAGGACTCTTTCGGGGCCAAAGTGAAGACTTAGGGCTGCGCCAGGTATTTGGCGGTCAGGTGGTGGGCCAGGCGCTCTATGCCGCCAAAGAAACGGTGCCGGAAGCGCGACTGGTGCATTCATTCCACAGTTATTTTCTGCGGCCAGGCGACAGCCAAAAACCCATTATCTATGACGTAGAAGTGCTGCGCGATGGGAACAGCTTCAGCGCCCGCCGCGTTGCCGCTATTCAGAACGGGAAACCCATCTTTTACATGACCGCCTCATTCCAGGCGCCGGAACCGGGTTTTGAACATCAAAAAACCATGCCGACGGTAGTCGGGCCGGAAGGACTACCGTCAGAAACGGAAATCGCGCAATCGCTGGCGCATTTACTGCCGCCGATTCTGAAAGAAAAGTTTCTCTGCGATCGCCCGCTGGAAATTCGTCCCGTCGAATTTCACAATCCGTTGAAAGGTCACGTCGCCGCGCCTGTGCGTCAGGTATGGATTCGCGCCAACGGCACCGTTCCGGATGACATTCGCGTCCATCAATATTTACTGGGATACGCCTCGGATCTGAATTTCCTTCCCGTCGCGCTTCAGCCTCACGGCATCGGTTTTCTGGAAAAGGGCATTCAGATCGCCACTATCGATCACTCTATGTGGTTCCATCGCCCGTTCAATTTTAATGAATGGCTACTTTATAGCGTGGAGAGCACTTCCGCCTCCAGCGCCCGGGGCTTTGTTCGCGGCGAGTTTTATACTCAGGATGGCGCGTTGGTCGCTTCAACCGTGCAGGAAGGGGTAATGCGTAATCACAATTAAAAAACATGCCGCTATGCGGCGTTAATGGCCTGATGACGCTGCGCTTATCCGGCCTACGGTAAACTGGATAAGCGCAGCGCCATCAGGCATGTTGCGCAATCACGCGTTATACGCATTCTCGCCGTGACTGTTCACATCCAGCCCCTCGCGCTCCTGCTCTTCCGGTACACGCAGTCCAACAAGGATATCCGCCAGTTTGTAACCAACAAACGCGACAACGCCGGACCAGACGACCGTAATAGCAATACTTTCCAGCTGTACCATCACCTGATGTCCCATCGTAACGCCGTCGACAAAGCCAACGCCGCCCAGCGAACTGGCGGCAAAAACGCCGGTCAGGATACAGCCGACTATTCCGCAAACGCCGTGAACGCCAAATACGTCGCACGGATCATCTACCCGTAACAGACGTTTAAGCATGGTGACTCCCCACAATCCCGCCAGACCCGCAATAACGCCGATAACCAGCGCGCCGCCAACGCCAACATAGCCACAGGCTGGCGTCACGCCGACCAGACCGGCAATCGCGCCGGAACACGCTCCCAGCAGGGAAGGCTTACCGCGTAGCGTCCACTCGCCGATAATCCACCCCAGAATCGCGGCGGCGGTCGCCACCACGGTGTTCACAAAGGCCAGCGCTGCTATCTCGTTTGCGCTACCGGCAGAACCCGCGTTAAATCCAAACCAGCCGATATACAGAATCGCAGTACCGGTAAAGACCATCGGCAGGTTATGGGGTTTAAATGCTTCCTTCCCAAAGCCGACGCGTTTGCCAATTAAATAAGCCCCCACCAGCCCAGCGATAGCGGCGTTAATATGCACCACTGTACCACCAGCAAAATCCAGCGCGCCGTGAGCAGCCAGCAGGCCGCCGCCCCACACCATGTGCGCAATCGGAATATAAGAGAGCGTGAACCACACCACGACAAAAATCAGTACCGCCGAAAAACGAATACGCTCCGCCAGCGCACCGACAATCAGCCCGACGGTAATACAGGCGAAAGATCCCTGAAACGCGACATGAATATACTGATAAATCGTCCCCGTTACCGCCGTCAACGCAATATTCTTCAACATCGCCCCATCGGTATTACCGAAGAAATGATTCCCTTCGCCAAAAGCCAGCGAATAGCCGTACACCACCCATAAAATACAGACCAGCGCAAAGGTGACGGTCACTTGCGTTAACATTGACAGCACGTTCTTAGCGCGAATTAATCCGCCGTAAAACAGCGCGATACCCGGTATCGTCATGAACAGCACCAGCGCGGTGCAAATCATCATAAAAGCACTATCCGCTTTATCGGCAACCGCCGGCGCGGCTATCGTTAGCCCAGGCAGCAGCGCCAGTGAAGCCAGTGTGGTTTTTATCATCGCTATCTTCATTTTTTCATTTCCTGTTGCTGTGTGGCGGGTCTTACAGCGCTGCTTCGTCAGCTTCGCCGGTACGAATCCGAATAACGCGCATGAGCTCCGCGACGAAAATTTTGCCGTCGCCAATTTTTCCGGTGTAAGCCGCTTTACTGATGATATCGATCACCTCTTCCAGTTGGTCGTCGGCGATAGCCACATCAATTTTGACCTTCGGCAGGAAATTCACGCTGTACTCCGCGCCGCGATACAGTTCGGCGTGTCCTTTCTGACGGCCAAACCCTTTCACTTCGGTGACGGTCAGTCCCTGAATGCCCATGGAAGAAAGCGCCTCCCGCACGTCCTCCAGCTTGAACGGTTTGATAATCACGGTAACCAGCTTCATAGAACCCTCCAGTCAGAATTAGGTAACGGCTGCCGCCGCGCATGGACTCTTCAGAATGGATAT
Organism: Salmonella sp. SAL00672; assembly: GCF_046552175.1. Classification (NCBI taxonomy): domain Bacteria; kingdom Pseudomonadati; phylum Pseudomonadota; class Gammaproteobacteria; order Enterobacterales; family Enterobacteriaceae; genus Salmonella; species Salmonella sp. SAL00672. The sequence goes on from NZ_JBGDUQ010000003.1 coordinate 320,842, forward strand.
TGCAAAGGATGTGCCAGAAGCTGGCGAGCGAGGAAAAGCGCGGTTAGCGGCGCGTCTTTATATTGACGCGCCCCAAAATCGAAGCAGGGAAAGAAAAACGCACCACGACGGTGCATAATGGGCGAGGCTTTGCCCTGTGGCGCCAAACCTTACGCTGCAGGGCCGGGTTCTTCGTGTACGCTGGCGGCTAACTCCTCGCCAACTAACTGTAATTGATACATTTGCCAGTAGCGCCCTTGCGCCGCCAGCAATTGTTGATGCGTCCCGCGCTCCACCGCCTGGCCGCGATGGAGAACCAGAATGGTATCCGCCTCCACGATTGTCGATAGCCGATGGGCAATAACCACCAGCGTGGTGCGCTCGCGAATCGCCGCCAGCGCCTGCTGTATCGCCTGCTCAGTGCCGGAATCGATGCTGGCCGTCGCTTCATCAAGAATTAATATTTGCGGGGCGTCAACCAGCACGCGCGCCAGCGCCAATAGCTGTTTTTGCCCGACGGACAGCGTATTTCCCTGCTCGCCGAGATGCGTATGCAGCCCGTCGCTCAGGCCGCGCGCCAGGTCTGCCAGTTGTACCGTTTCCAGCGCCTGCCACACCTGCGCCTCGGAGACATCGCGCCCCAGCGTCACATTAGCCAGAAAAGTATCCGCCATCACTACCGGGTCCTGTTGAACCATCGCCACGCCCTGGCGTAAAACGCGATGATTAAGAGAGGCGATTTCTCGCCCATCCAGCCGAATTTCGCCTTGTGTCAGGGGGTAATACCCCATTAATAAGCTGGCGAGCGTACTCTTCCCGCTGCCGGTGTGCCCCACCAGCGCCACAAAGCTACGGGACGGTACTGATAGCGTAATGTCCTGTAAAACAAGATTATCGTCGCGGTAAGCAAACGACAGATGATCAATATCAATCGCCCCGCTTTGTAACGGCCTGTCGTCGCTGCCATAGCGCTGGCGCGGGCGATCCATCAGTTCAAAAACACGCTCTCCCGCCACAACCGCCTGCTGTAGCATGGATTGCTGGGTGGTCAGTTCAATGAGCGGCTCGTTCAGACGTGACAAATAGCTAATGAACGCATACAGCACCCCGACCTCAATCGTGCCGGCAGACGTAAAGCTGAAAAGCATCAACAAACCGCATAAAATGAGCGCGGAAAAGAGGCTAAGCAGCGGACGCAATAAAAAGCCGTCTAAGCGTAGCGTCTGCATCCGCGCCATGTAGTGCGAGCGGCTGGCCTCGCCCATGCGTTCGCCGAAGCGCGCCTGCTGGCGAAACTGCTGAATTACGCTCATCCCGTTGATGATTTCGTTAAAGCCGTCGTTAATATCCGCCAGGTATGCCCGCACGCGGCGTACAATCGGCGTGCTGTAGCGCTGATAAATGACCATCACGGTCAATACCGCCGGAAAAATCAAAATCGCCACCAGCGCCATCCGCCAGTCAAGGCTGAACATGGCGACCAGCATGGCGCCGATCAACGCCGCGCTACGTAATACCGTTGCGACGACCGTGACGTACAGATCGCGGATGACTTCCGTATCGTTGGTCACGCGTGAAATTAATTGTCCGACAGGCTGTGTGTCGAAGGCGCTTAGCGGCTGGCGCAAGGCGGCATCCATGACGTCCGTGCGCAAGGACTGAACCACGCCAACGGCCGCCCGGTTAAATAATAAAGACTGGGCGTAATGCAGACCCGCCGCCAGAAATTGTAGCCCCACATAGGCGGCCGCCAGCCCCGCGACCTTGCCCAACGGTAAATGGTGGCGGGCCACCATGTTATCAATGAAATAGCTGATCAGCAGCGGACCGCTAACCTCCGCCGCCGCCGCAATCCACAGCATCATCACCGCGACAGAGAGCGGTTTTCGCCATGGCGAGCCATACGCCAGCAACCGTTTCAGCGTCGGCCATAGCTGTCCAAAACTACGCATTCACCGCCTCCTCGCCGCGTTCCGGCGCGTCATCCAGAGCGGCCTCCAGTTGCTGATAGCGATACATATCGCGATACCAGCCAATCTGCTGCGCCAGTTGATCGTGATCGCCGCGCTGAACAACATGACCATGTTGCATAACGATAATTTCATTGGCGTCGGTCAGCGCGGATAAACGATGCGCGCTGATGATGACCGTACGCCCTTCGCCCCACTGGCGCAAATTATGCAAAATCTGATGCTCCGTGCGGCCATCTACTGCTGAGAGCGCATCATCAAGAAGCAGAATTTCCGCATTCAACAGTAGCGCTCTGGCAATCGAGATACGCTGTTTTTGCCCTCCCGATAACATGACGCCACGTTCACCTACCTGCGTGTCGTAGCCCTGAGGCAAGCGGAGAATATCCTCATGTACGCTGGCTAAACGCGCCACCTGTTCAATCTCCTCCTGAGTCGCCTCCGGGCGTCCGAGCGCAATATTATTGGCAATAGAGTCCGAGAACAAAAACGGCGTCTGGCTGACGACCGCCAGTCGGCTACGCCAGCTATCCAGTTGCAGATGCGTCAACGGCATGTCATGGAATCGGATCTCTCCCTGCGTCACATCAAAATGGCGCTGGATAAGCGACAATATTGTGCTTTTCCCCGCGCCGGTCGGACCGCATATCCCCAGCATCTGACCCGGTTTAAGACGAAAGTTCACATTCTCCAGCGCCGGATGCGTCGTTTGCGGATAGCAAAACTCACGAATGGCCGCCGTCAGTTCGCCGCGCCCCGCCGGGACCGGCTCTTCGCCATCCTTAACTACCGGCGCTTCCGCCAGCATGGCGCGGATGCGGCTGTATGCGGCGCTACCCCGCTCCACGATATTAAACATCCAGGCCAGCGCCAGCATCGGCCAAATCATCAACCCCAGATACATCATAAAGCTGGTGAGTTCGCCCAGCGTCAGGCTGCCGTTAACCACCATCCAGCTTCCGCCGCTAATCGCAAGCAGGTTCGCCATGCCAATGGCGATGTAAATGGTTGGATCAAAACGCGCGTCAATACGCGCCACGCGCATATTTTTCTTGCCGGTATCTTCGGCATCCGCCGCAAACAGCGAAGACTGGCGATCCTCCAGACCAAACGCTTTGATCATGCGGATGCTGGTCAGACTCTCCTGCGTGCGATCGTTCAGGCTGGAGAAGGCGGCCTGCGCCAGTTTGAAATAATCATGCAGCCGATCGCCGTAACGTTTGATCATCAGCGCCATAATCGGCATTGGCAACAGCGCTAATAGCGTTAGCTGCCAGCTAATTTGCGTCGACATGACAATCAGTACCGCGCAGCCCATTACCAGCGAGTCAACCAGCGTCAGAACGCCCTCGCCCGCCGCAAATACGACGCGATCCACATCATTCGTCGCGCGCGCGATAAGATCGCCCGTCCGATGGCGCTGATAAAATTCAGGATGCTGACGACTCAGCTGGCGATAATAATCTTCACGCAGTTCAACGGCTAATTGATAAGAGGCGCCAAATAGCAGCACGCGCCAGACATAGCGCAACAAATAGACCACTACGGCGATCAGGGCAATGGTGCCAATCCACATCGCTATTCGGCCTGGAGTAAACTGCTGTGCGGTTACGCCATCCACGACAATCCCCACCACTTTGGGCGGGATCAGCTGAAGCATCGCAATAAGCATAAGCAGAGCTACCGCGCCAAGATAGCGACGCCATTCCCGGCGAAAGTACCAGCTTAATTGAGCAAATAATCGCACGCGTTATTTCCTGATATGATTTCCGGCAATACCGGGAGAATTATTCAATGGGCAGAGAGGTGGTGTACTTAATCTGTTCCATCGCAAAACTGGAGGTGACGTCTGACAGTCCTGGGACGCTATTGACCAGACGTTTATAGAAGTCGTCATACCGCTTCATGTCGGCCACCTGAACTCGCATCAGATAGTCGTATTCCCCCGCCATCCGCCAGAAGCCAAGCACTTCCGGCATCTCAGAGACGACGGTCACGAACCGACAGTACCATTCACTGCTGTGGTGCTGCGTTTTTATCAACACAAAAGCGGTTAATCCCAGGCCCAGTTTTTCCGGGTCCAGCAGCGCGACCCTGCCAAGCAGGATACCGTCATCTTCCAGGCGTTTAAGCCGCTTCCAGCAAGGCGTTGTCGTCAGATTAACGGCATCCGCCAGCGCCTGCAAAGAGAGGGTACAGTCCTGCTGCAATAAGCAAAGCAGTTTACGGTCAATTTTATCTAACATACCCACTCCATAGAGAATATTTTTCTCCTTACATTGTAATTTAAAGGTCAAATAGCAACAATTTTTTCCGTACTTTTCGCTACTCTTGGCACAAAATGATAAATGGATATTAATGATGAGTAGCAATTGGGTTAAAAATGCCATTAATGAAATTAACGCTGACCACCAGCGCTCGGCGGATACGCATCTTATTCGTTTGCCCCTGTCGGCATTTCCAGGTATCCAGCTTTACCTGAAAGACGAAAGCACGCATCCCACCGGTAGCCTCAAGCATCGTCTGGCGCGCTCGCTGTTCCTTTATGGGCTGTGCAATGGCTGGATTAAAGAAGGCACTCCGATTATTGAAGCGTCATCAGGCTCAACGGCGATTTCCGAAGCCTGGTTCGCGCGTTTACTGGGACTGCCGTTCATCGCCGTCATGCCCGCCTGTACCGCAAAACGTAAAATCGAACAGATTCAATTTTACGGCGGCCACTGTCATTTTGTGGAGAGCGCCTGCGAAATTTATGCCGCCTCCGAGCGGCTGGCGCATGAACTGAACGGTCACTATATGGACCAGTTTACCTACGCAGAACGAGCTACCGACTGGCGGGGCAACAATAATATTGCCGACAGTATTTTCCGCCAGATGCGCAACGAACCCCATCCAGTACCGCGATTTATCGTCATGAGCGCCGGAACGGGCGGAACCTCTGCGACGATTGGGCGCTATATTCGCTGCCAGGGCTATGATACTCAGCTCATGGTGGTGGATCCGGAAAATTCCGTCTTTTTACCTTACTGGCAGGATCGCGACGCTTCATTACGCAGCCCGGTAGGCAGTAAAATTGAAGGAATTGGTCGTCCGCGAGTAGAGCCTTCTTTTATTCCGGATGTCGTGGATGAGATGCTGCGCGTGCCGGACGCCGCCAGCGTTGCCACCGCACACTGGCTGGAAACGCAGCTAGGCCGTAAAGTCGGCGCCTCTACCGGCACGAATATGTGGGGAGCGCTGCAGCTAGCGGCCCGGATGCGCGAGGCTGGAGAAACCGGCGCTATCGTGACGTTATTGTGCGATAGCGGCGATCGCTATCTGGATACCTATTACCATCCGGCCTGGGTTAGCGACCATATCGGCGATTTGACGCCGTGGTCAGCGGCCATCGCAAAATTACTTACCGGCGACTAGAAACCAAAAAAAAGCCAGACTGAATGTCTGGCTTGCTGGAAGAGATCTCTCATTCGGGGGAATAAGGTAGATGCGGATTGTCCAGCCAATGCGTCAAAAAGTGTGATACCGCTTGATTACCACAATGTCCGATAACCGAAAGGTGTGGCAGCGCGGCGATAAGCTGCGGCATGGCATTGCCCATAATGAGCCCCCGCCCGACGCTGCCCAGCATTTCCCGATCGTTCATCGCGTCGCCAAACGCCATGCAATCTGCCAGTGAAAGCCCTAAATGGTTGCTCAATACCGCCAGCGCCGATCCTTTATTGCACCCCAGCGGTAGCACTTCCAGGCAGTCGACGGCAGAGAAACAGAGGTGCGCGCGTTCTTCCAGCGCCTCATTGAGCTGAATGCGCAAACGGATCAGATCGTCATGATCGCCGCAAAAACAGATCTTCGTCACCTGATGGGCCGGAATACTTTTTATATCGATAACCTGATAACGAAAGCCGCTGTAGACGTGCGCCTGGAGTAGCGCGGGGATCTCCTGGCCTGTAAACCAGCCGTTGTCATTAAACACATGCATACTGGCTCGGGTATCCCAGGCATGGTGCATCACCGTATCGGCAACCTGAGGATCGAGATCCTGACGATGCAGCACGTCGCCTTCCAGCGAGTGAATTCGCGTCCCGTTACCGGTAATAAGATAAGCATCCAGTGAAAGCGTCCCCAGAATATGCCGCATTTCCAGCACATGACGACCCGTAGCGAATGTCAGGGTGATATCGCGTTCGCGCAGACGCGCCAGCGTGGCGATCGTTTCTCTACCCAAATGGTGATCGGGCATTAATAACGTGCCATCCATATCAAATGCTGCCAGACGGGCCATCTCTTTCTCCACACTGTGACGCGGTTAACTTGTTGTTCAGTATTACCTGAGATATACGGAAGTAATAGTGAACAGATAAAAGGAAGTGTTCCGGGTTTCTATGAGGCTACTGAATCGGCTTAATCAATATCAACGCCTCTGGCAGCCTTCCGCCGGGGAAACGCAACATGTCACCGTTAGCGAACTGGCCGAACGCTGTTTTTGTAGCGAGCGCCATCTGCGAACGCTGCTGCGTCAGGCCCAGCAGGCGGGTTGGCTAAGATGGGAGGCGCAGTCCGGGCGCGGGAAACGTGGACGGCTCCAGTTTCTGGTCACGCCGGAATCGCTCCGCACCGCCATGATGGAACAGGCGCTGGAAAAAGGGCAGCAGCTCAACGTACTGGAACTGGCGCAGCTGGCGCCGGGCGAGTTACGGGCGATGCTCCAGCCTTTTATGGGCGGCCAATGGCAAAACGATACGCCGACATTGCGTATTCCCTACTATCGTCCGCTTGATCCGCTGCAGCCGGGTTTCCTGCCAGGCCGCGCGGAACAGCATCTCGCAGGGCAAGTTTTTTCCGGGTTAACGCGCTTCGACCGCGACAGTCAATATCCTTGCGGGGATTTGGCGCATCACTGGGAGGTTTCCGCCGACGGTTTACGCTGGGATTTTTATATTCGCTCCACGCTGCACTGGCATAATGGCGATGCGGTGGATACCGCGCAGCTACACGAACGCCTGGAAAGGCTGCTTACCCTACCGGCGCTAAGCAAATTGTTTATTAGCGTCGCACGGATCGAAGTAACGCATCCTCAGTGCCTGACCTTTCTCCTTCACCGACCTGATTACTGGCTGGCGCATCGTCTGGCGAGCTATTGTAGCGGTCTGGCGCATCCTGACCTGCCGCTTATCGGCACCGGTCCTTTTCGCCTGGCGTTGTTCACGCCGGAACTGGTGCGTCTGGAAAGTCATGACCATTATCACCTCAGCCATCCGCTGCTGAAAGCGATTGAATTCTGGATCACCCCGCAACTGTTTGCCCAGGATCTGGGCACCAGTTGCCGCCATCCGGTGCAGATTGCCATCGGCAAACCGGAAGAGCTGGCGACGCTGAGTCAGGTAAGTAGTGGTATCAGCCTGGGCTTTTGTTATTTAACCCTCAAAAAGGGCTCACGGCTCAACGTACAGCAGGCGCGGCGTCTGATACATATTATCCATCATACTTCGCTGCTGAAAACCTTGCCGGTAGATGAGAACTTGATTATGCCAAGTCAGGGGCTGCTACCCGGCTGGACAATCCCGCAATGGCAGGACGTTGATGAAACGCCATTGCCGAAAAAACTTACCCTGGCGTATCACCTTCCCGTAGAGCTGCATACGATGGCGGAACAGCTTCGACATTACCTGGCGACGCTCGGCTGTGAGTTAACGTTGATTTTTCATAATGCCAAAAACTGGGATAACTGCCCTGCGTTGGCGCAAGCGGATCTGATGATGGGCGACAGGCTGATCGGCGAAGCGCCGGAATATACGCTGGAGCAGTGGCTACGTTGCGATCAGATCTGGTCACATGTCCTGGACGCGCCTGCGTTTTCCCATCTGCAGGCTACGCTTGACGCTCTGCAAATTCAGCCCAATGAAAAAGATCGCCGCGCCGCGCTACAACAAGTTTTTGCTAACCTGATGGATGACGCCACACTTACGCCACTATTTAATTATCACTATCGCATCAGCGCCCCACCGGGCGTTAACGGCGTTCGACTCACCCCTCGCGGCTGGTTTGAATTTAGCGAAGCCTGGCTTCCGCCGCCTTCGCCGTGAAGAAGCTGGTCGGGATTATCCGTACGCGTTACCATATTGGCTTTCGTCATTGATCAGGATAACTATGAAACGCGCCGTTGTTGTATTTAGTGGAGGTCAGGACTCCACCACTTGTCTGGCGCAAGCGCGGCATCAGTATGATGAAGTGCATTGTGTCACGTTTGATTATGGTCAGCGCCACCGCGCAGAGATTGATGTCGCGCGGGCGCTGGCGTTAAAACTTGGCGCACGCGCGCATAAAGTGCTGGATGTCACTTTGCTGAACGAACTGGCGGTCAGCAGCCTGACGCGGGATAGCATTCCGGTGCCGGACTATGAACCGAACGCTGACGGTATCCCCAATACTTTCGTACCGGGACGCAATATTCTCTTTCTGACGCTGGCGGCGATTTACGCTTATCAGGTTAAAGCCGAAGCGGTGATCACTGGCGTTTGCGAGACCGATTTTTCCGGCTATCCAGACTGTCGCGATGAGTTCGTCAAAGCGCTGAATCACGCGGTGAATCTGGGCATGGCGAAAGATATCCGTTTCGAAACGCCCTTAATGTGGATTGATAAAGCTGAAACCTGGGCGCTGGCCGATTATTGGGGCCAACTGGATTTGGTTCGCGAAGAGACGCTGACCTGCTATAACGGCATTAAAGGCGATGGCTGTGGTCATTGCGCAGCCTGTAATCTGCGCGCTAACGGCCTGAATCATTATCTGTCGAATAAAGCGGCGGTGATGGCGGCAATGAAGCAAAAAACCGGGTTAAGGTGATTGTTTTGCCGGATGGCGGCGCACGCACCTTATCCGGCCTGGCGATATTCACCATGGTCAATATCTCCAGGCCGGACAAGTTCAACGCCATCAGACTGCGAAGCGTTATTGCACCATCTGTTCCAGCTTTTCACGCAATTCGCCTTCCAGCGGCAGCGCTTTTTGCGTTTTTAAATCAATACAAACAAACGTGATGAGCGCATCGGCCACCACCTGCCCTTCTGGCTCCAGCGTAATCGTCTGGCTTAATACGCCGCTTTTACCGTTAAGCTGTTGTACCTGGCTGGTCACGGTCAATAGATCGCTCAATACCGCCGGGCGACGGTAATTTATATTGATGTTTACCACCACAAAGGCAATATTGCGGGCCGTCATCCACTGAAAGCTGTCGCTGTTTTCCAGACCATCCCAACGGGCTTCTTCCAGAAACTCCAGATAGCGGGCATTATTAACATGTTGATAAACATCAAGATGATATCCACGAACTTTGATTTGTGTTTGCATAGCGCAATAACCTTACGTTGTTGTTATAAGTAAACGACAAGTACAGAGGTCATAACTGGTATGACCTCTACAGTCTGGCAAATTTTGGCCACTGTGCAAGTGATTACAATGTTAAAACTGCCAGATTACGCTCCACCAGCGCGCTTCCCATTCCCGGCACCTGCTTTAAATCATCCACCGTTTTAAAAGGACCATACTCCTCCCGATAGCTCACAATAGCCTGCGCTTTTTTCAGCCCAACGCCGTTCATCACCCGCGCCAGATCCTCCGCAGACGCGGTATTAATGCTCACCCTGGTACCTTCATCATCGCTGGCTTTAGCAGGTAATGCCGCTTTGGCGGAGGATGAAGAAGGCGTATCCGCTTTTGTTTCCACCGCTGCATTTTTTGCGACAGGCGTCGCCGCCAGCGCGCTATGGGCCATGCCCGCGCAGGTTAAAGAAAGCGTAATAAGCAGTGCTTTAATTCCGTGTTTCATACTGTTTTCTCCTTGTTTGTTAACAGTGCAGCCACGATAGCGGGGCGGAGAAAAACGAACAAACGGCAATTCTCAGAAATGGAAAAGGCCGCGAAAGCGGCCTTTGTGGGATACAACGTTTTGCAATTTTTTGCGAAGCGCCTCGACGATTACTGCTGTTCCAGAGCGTCGCCGATTTTGATTTTCGCCTCTTTACGCAGATTGCTCATCAGCGCCTCAAAGACAATTTGCGCATTGTTCTGCGTGATGCCCTGCACCATCGCTTTTTTCTGCGCTTCCGGCATGGCGCCCGCTTTCACCTCGTCAAACGCCAGCAGAACGACGTTACCCTGCATATCGTTCGCCACGCCATAAACTGGCTTATCTTTCGTCGGAAGGCTTAACGCAAAGGCCGCCTGACTCACCGGATCCTGACTGGTACGACTTAACGTTTTAGGCTCGCCAAAACTCAGCCCCGCCGCTTTCATCGCTTCCGCGCCTTTGCCCGCTTTCAGCTCGACCAGCAGTTTTTCCGCATCCAGCTTCGCCTGTTGTTCCGCTTTATTATGCTTCACCAGGGCAGTGACCTGTTCTTTCACTTCTGCCAACGGCTTCACGGCTTCAGGTTTATGTTCGCTCACGCGTACGACAAAAGCCCGGTCACCATCCACGGTGATAATGTCTGAATTCGGCCCCGGCGTACCGTTTTCGCCCACCAGACCGCCATTAAAGATAGCATCGGCTACCGGTTTGAAGTTCAGCTCTTCCGGTAAGGTGTCACGGCTAAACCAGCCGGTTTCAACGGCTTTTACGCCAGCGACCTGTTCAGCGCCTGCTAACGACTCATTGTCGTTGCTTGCCGCATCGCTCACTTTCTGCTGCAACGCATAGTAAGCATCCAGCGCTTTTTCTTGTTTCACTTTCGCGGCAATGTCGTCGCGAACCTCGCTTAACGGTTTCACTTTGGCAGGCTGAATATCATCCAGACGCGCCACCAGAAAACCGACAGACGACTTAATCACGCCAGATATCTGGCCTTTTTCTTTTAATCCGGCGTTTTTCAGTTCCGGCACCGTGGCAGACTCTTCCAGCCAGCCCATATCGCCGCCATTACGCGCAGAGATGATATCGGTAGATTTCTCTTTCGCCAGCGTGGCGAAATCTTCGCCCTTGTTCAGCGCATCCAGTACCGCTTTCGCATCATCTTCCGTTTTGGTCTGAATAATGCTGTAACGAATACGCTCCGGCTGAGTAAACTGATCTACATGCTGGTCATAATAGGCCTGAATATCCGCATCGCTGACCGGTGCCTGCATCGTCGCGGCATCCAGCTTGATATAGCTTACGCGGAACTGTTCCGGCGTCATAAAGCGGACTTTATTCTGATCGTAGTAGCTGGACACTTCCTGATCGGTCACCTGCTGCTTCGCCGCCAGCGCGTTGACATCAATAACGGCTTCACGCACCACGCGCTGTTGAGAGACTAATGCCGCCAGTTCGTCGGTTTCCCCTTTCAGCATAAAATCAGTACCGGCCACGCCGTTGATCAGTTGCTGAGTGGTAAGCTGGTTACGCAGCGCCTGAGCGTACTGATCGGCGGTCATTCCCATCTGATTCACAATCGCGTTATAGCGGTTGTTGTCAAACTTACCGTCCACCTGAAAAGCGGGAGTGGCGAAAATCGCCTGCTTTACCTGCTCATCGCTGATGCCCAGTTTCAGTTCGCGGGAATATTGATCCAACAGCGCTTCATCTATCAGACGATTCAGCACCTGCTGGCGCAGGCTTTTCATATAACCTTCGTTGGCCGCCAGTTCAGAATACCTGTCGCCCAACTGCTGCTGCATACGGTTACGTTCGTTGTTAAACGCATTCTCAAACTGTGCCCGGCTGATTTCCTGGCCATTCACTTTTGCGGCGTAGTTATTGCTTCCGCCAATCAGGTAACCACTAACGCCGGTCAAAATGAACGACACGATAATGATAACGAAAATAATCTTGAGCACGAGACTGTTTGCAGCCGTGCGTAAGCTGTCCATCATGGTGTAACCACACTCCGCTGTAGGTGACTTTACACTTTATCTTTCAGGCGGCTTCTCCGCTGGCTACCGAGTGATTCGCTCAGTCGCCGCGTCGACGCAACCTGAATGATTTGCGTATAGAGACTTCACGCGCATCGCATTTTCTGAACGCGGCGCACAAAAGCCTATTGTGACAAGAAACGAGGGCAATTGTCAGCCCGCAACGCACAGAAAGTCCCGAATCGCCAATAAAAAAGGCACATCAGTTGATGCGCCCTTGTACTTTGTCACATCCCCCGAGGGGATCACGCTTAGTTTACCGCGTCTTTCAGCGCTTTACCTGCACGGAAACTCGGCACTTTGGCAGCGGCGATGGTGATCTCTTTACCTGTTTGCGGGTTGCGACCAGTACGGGCAGCACGCTCTTTAACAGCAAAAGTACCAAAGCCTACCAGTGCAACGTCATCCCCTTCTTTCAGAGATTCGGTAACAGAAGCAATAATCGCATCTAACGCACGTCCAGCCGCAGCCTTAGAGATATCAGCCCCTGCAGCAATTTTTTCGATCAGTTGAGATTTATTCACTCTTCTCTTCCTCTTTATAATTTATATCGCACCTGAATCCTTCGAAGTACGACCGCGCAGCAGTTATATCAGGCCTGCCACGCCCTTACAACACCCGTTAATGGTGGCAGACCCAATCAACCATCTAAATTAGCTATACAAAAAAAGGCTGGCAAGTCCGAAATAGCCTGCCAGCCCTGTTTTTATTAGCGCTATTTGCGCGAGGTCACTATTTTGCGGTTACAACCTGCATTCCAGACGGTTCGTTTTGCAGAGCAAGCGTCAGAACTTCCTCAATGCGCTTCACAGGATGAATATCCAGATCGGCAATCACGTTGTCCGGAATTTCCTCCAGGTCACGTTTATTTTCGAACGGAATTAAGACCGTTTTAATCCCGCCGCGATGCGCCGCCAACAGTTTTTCTTTCAGGCCGCCGATCGGCAACACCTGACCACGCAGCGTGATCTCACCGGTCATTGCCACATCTGCGCGCACCGGATTACCGGTCAGGCAGGAAACCAGCGCGGTACACATCGCGATACCGGCGCTTGGACCGTCTTTCGGCGTTGCGCCTTCCGGCACGTGAACGTGGATATCGCGTTTTTCGTAAAAGTCCGGATTAATACCCAGTTTTTCCGCGCGCGCACGCACCACGGTCAGCGCCGCCTGAATGGATTCCTGCATCACTTCACCGAGCGAGCCGGTGTAGGTCAACTTGCCTTTGCCCGGGACGCAGGCGGTTTCGATGGTCAACAGATCGCCGCCCACTTCCGTCCACGCCAGCCCCGTCACCTGACCTACGCGGTTTTCGCTATCCGCGCGGCCATAATCAAAGCGCTGCACACCGAGGTAGTCGTGCAGATTATCGCCGTTAATTTCGATATGTTTTAACGACTTATCGAGCAACAGTTGTTTAACCGCTTTGCGGCACAGTTTGGAGATTTCACGCTCCAGACTACGCACGCCCGCTTCACGCGTGTAATAGCGGATAATACCGATAATCGCGCTATCGTCGACCGTCAGTTCGCCTTTCTTCAGCGCGTTACGCTCGATCTGCTTCGGCAGCAGGTGACGTTTAGCAATATTCAGCTTCTCGTCTTCGGTATAACCGGACAGACGGATCACTTCCATACGATCCAGCAGCGGCGCCGGAATGTTCATGGAGTTGGAAGTGGCGACGAACATCACATCGCTGAGATCGTAATCCACTTCCAGGTAATGATCGCTGAACGCCACGTTCTGCTCCGGATCCAGCACTTCCAGCAGTGCGGAAGCCGGATCGCCGCGCATGTCAGAAGACATTTTGTCGATCTCATCGAGCAGGAACAGTGGGTTTTTAACCCCCACTTTGGCCATTTTTTGGATCAGTTTACCCGGCATAGAGCCAATGTAAGTCCGGCGATGACCGCGGATTTCCGCTTCATCACGCACGCCGCCCAGCGCCATACGGATGTATTTACGCCCTGTTGCTTTAGCGATGGACTGGCCCAACGAGGTTTTACCTACCCCCGGCGGCCCCACCAGACACAGGATCGGCCCCTTGATTTTATTTACACGGCTTTGAACCGCGAGATACTCAAGGATGCGGTCTTTCACGCGCTCCAGACCATAATGGTCAGTATCGAGGATTTCCTGCGCCTGACGCAGGTCTTTTTTGACCTTGCTACGCGCATTCCACGGCACCTGCACCATCCAGTCGATGTAGCCGCGCACCACGGTCGCTTCCGCCGACATCGGAGACATCATTTTCAGCTTCTGCAGTTCCGCTTCCGCTTTCTCTTTCGCCTCTTTCGGCATTTTCGCCGCGTCGATCTTACGCTTCAGCGCTTCGTTTTCGTCCGGCGCGTCGTCCATCTCGCCAAGTTCTTTCTGAATCGCTTTCATTTGCTCGTTCAGATAGTACTCGCGCTGGGATTTCTCCATCTGCTTTTTCACGCGGTTGCGAATGCGTTTCTCAACCTGCAGCAGATCGATTTCAGATTCCATCATCGCCATCAGATATTCCAGACGTTCGTTAACGTCGGACATCTCCAGTACGGACTGTTTATCCGCCAGTTTCAGCGGCATATGCGCGGCGATGGTGTCAGCCAGACGTGCAGGGTCGTCAATGCTATTGAGTGACGTCAGCACTTCCGGCGGAATTTTTTTGTTCAGCTTGATGTAGCCTTCGAACTGGCTGATAGCGGTACGCACCAGCACTTCTTGTTCACGCTCATCAATGGCTGGCGAATCAAGGTACTCCGCCTTCGCGGAGAAATGTTCGCCGTTGTCAGACAGCGCGGAAATACGCGCGCGCTGTAACCCCTCGACCAGCACTTTTACGGTGCCGTCAGGCAGTTTCAGCATCTGCAAAATAGAGGCCACGGTCCCGACGGTGAAAAGATCGTTTACACCCGGCTCATCCGTCGATGCTTCCTTCTGGGCGACCAGCATGATTTTTTTATCATGGTCCATAGCCGCTTCCAGACAACGGATAGATTTTTCCCGCCCTACAAATAAGGGTATGACCATGTGCGGATAAACCACCACATCGCGCAAGGGCAATACGGGGATTTCAATGCGTTCAGAACGCTCAGGATTCATAGAGCTCTCTCTTAGTTTAGTGTCCGCCAGGTAATCAGATAGTATAGCTGTGCTCCATACCACCTATAACATGTACGTCAGTATATGGGGATGTTTCCCACACATTCAACGGCGTGTTTACAGGAAAAACGAAAGGGGAGATAAAATCCCCCCTTTTTTGGCTAACTGATTGTATGAATGTTTAATTATTCGCCAGAAGCCTGCGCTTCCGGTTTGCCGTAAATCAGCAACGGCTTACTCTGACCGGCAATAACGGACTCGTCGATCACCACTTTTTCGACGTCTTCCATAGATGGCAAATCGTACATGGTATCCAGCAGCGCCGCTTCGACGATAGAACGCAGGCCACGGGCGCCGGTTTTACGCGCCATTGCTTTCCTGGCGATAGCGTCCAGCGCTTCGTCACGGAATTCCAGATCGACGCCTTCCAGGTTAAACAGCGCCTGATACTGCTTGGTCAGCGCATTTTTCGGCTCTTTCAGGATTTGAATCAGCGCTTCTTCGCTGAGTTCATTCAGCGTCGCTACCACTGGCAGACGACCGATAAACTCAGGAATCAGACCAAATTTGATCAAATCTTCCGGTTCAACCTGCGACAACAGCTCGCCTTCGCTGGCTTTGTCGGACTTCGCTTTCACCGTCGCGCCAAAACCAATGCCGGAGCCGGTTTCAACACGGTTAGCGATCACTTTATCCAGACCGGCAAACGCGCCGCCGCAGATAAACAGAATCTTAGAGGTATCTACCTGTAAGAACTCCTGCTGCGGATGTTTGCGACCGCCCTGCGGTGGAACCGCGGCGACGGTGCCTTCGATCAGTTTCAGCAACGCCTGCTGTACGCCTTCGCCGGAAACATCGCGGGTAATGGACGGATTGTCTGATTTACGCGAAATCTTATCGATTTCATCAATGTAGACAATCCCACGCTGCGCTTTTTGCACGTCGTAGTCGCATTTCTGCAACAGTTTCTGAATGATATTCTCGACGTCTTCACCAACGTAACCCGCTTCGGTTAGCGTGGTCGCATCCGCCATAGTGAACGGCACATCCAGCAAGCGCGCCAGCGTTTCCGCCAGCAGCGTTTTACCGGAACCGGTCGGTCCAATCAGCAGAATGTTGCTTTTACCTAACTCGACGCCATTGCTGGTATCGCCGTTACGCAGACGCTTGTAGTGGTTATAGACCGCCACCGCCAGCACTTTTTTCGCCTGCTCCTGGCCGATAACGTAATCGTCCAGGTGGGTACGAATTTCATGCGGCGTCGGCAGCGCACTACGTTCACGGTGCGGAGCAACTTCTTTAATTTCTTCGCGAATAATGTCGTTACATAAATCGACGCATTCGTCGCAGATATACACGGATGGACCGGCAATCAGCTTGCGCACTTCATGCTGGCTTTTGCCGCAAAAAGAGCAGTACAACAATTTGCCCGAGCCATCTTTGCGTTTATCTGTCATGAGTCAAAACCTCTTCTTTGTTCTTTGTGCCGCACACGACGACGCAAATGCCATTCTCAGGCGCAAGCCGCTAATCAGCGTTGTGCCGCCCTTCATTAGTATATACACAAAATCATTCGAGCTACATCAAGGCGGCAACTCGGCGACTCCGCAGGCGCTTACATAAGTAAGTCACCGGGAGGCGCGCTAACAGCCAACACCGAGGTAGCGTGAAGGATGAAGTGTATAGCGGCACACTTGCGTCCAGGGCATCAATTACGATGGGTCAAAATTGAGTCAACCAAACCGTACTCTACCGCTTCAGGCGCGGAGAGGAAGCGATCGCGCTCAGTATCACGTTCAATCTGCTCAAGAGATTGACCCGTATGATGCGCCATAAGTTCATTCATGCGCCCTTTTACTTTCAAAATTTCGCGGGCGTGAATTTCAATATCCGTCGCCTGGCCCTGGTAGCCGCCCAGCGGCTGGTGGATCATGACGCGAGAGTTCGGCAAGCAGAAACGTTTGCCTTTCGCCCCGGCAGTCAGCAGAAACGCCCCCATAGAGGCCGCCTGTCCCATACAAATGGTGCTGACGTCTGGCTTAATAAACTGCATGGTGTCATAGATGGACATCCCCGCAGTAATTACGCCGCCAGGAGAATTAATGTACAGATAGATATCTTTTTCCGGGTTTTCCGCTTCCAGGAACAGCATCTGCGCCACGATCAGGTTAGCCATATGGTCTTCGACCTGGCCGGTCAGAAATATGACGCGTTCCTTAAGTAGACGAGAATAGATATCAAAAGAGCGCTCACCGCGTGAGGTCTGTTCAATGACCATCGGCACCAGCGCCATATGAGGGGCCAAATTATCTCGTTCTCCGCTGTATGACATTTCCGTCTCCTGGATAAAAATTGAAAAAATCTGCTGTACTGATTGTAACCTGATGGACGGATTATCAGCCAGTCCCTCTGTAATGGGTACGGCATCGCCATAATTCAAGCATAACAATCTTTTGCTCTAACGCTAACACTGAAACGCGGTTTTCGCACCCTTACCATGCAAAATGCGTGACAAAAAAAACCCGTCACTGAAAGGTGACGGGTTTTTGTGCAAATTTCGTGCTTTTAACGCGAAAAATTACGCCTGCTGGTTCATCAGCTCATTGAAGGAAGTGGCTTTTTCAGACACTTTCGCTTTTGCCAGAACCGCTTCAACAGCCTGTTCTTCCAGAGCGACGTTACGCATATTGTCCATCAGCTCTTTATTTTTGCTGTAGAACTCAATCACTTCTTTCGGATCTTCGTAAGCAGACGCCATCTCTTCGATCAGGCCTTTAACGCGTTCTTCGTCCGCTTTCAGCTCGTTGGTACGAATGACTTCGCCGAGCAGCAGACCGACAACTACACGACGCTTAGCCTGTTCTTCGAACAGTTCGCGCGGCAGCTCCAGAGCCTGTTTCTCGTTACCACCAAAACGCTGCGCAGCCTGACGACGCAGAACGTCGATTTCGCTGTCGATCAGCGCAGCCGGTACGTCGATGTCGTTAGCTTTTACCAGACCTTCGATCGCCTGAGACTTAACGCGGTTACGCACCGCGCCTTTCAGCTCGCGTTCCATGTTTTTACGTACTTCAGCGCGCAGACCGGCTACGGAACCATCTTCAACGCCGAAACGTTTGATGAATTCTTCGGTCAGTTCCGGCAGTTCGCGTTCTTCAACTTTCTTCAGGTTGATAACGAACTTAGCCGCTTTACCTTTCAGGTTTTCAGCGTGGTACTCTTCCGGGAAGGTCACGTCGATAGTGAACTCTTCGCCAGCTTTGTGGCCTTTAACGCCGTCTTCAAAGCCCGGAATCATACGACCCTGGCCCATCGCCAGAACGAAATCGGTCGCTTTGCCGCCTTCGAACTCTTCGCCGTCTACAGAGCCGGTGAAGTCGATGGTCACGCGGTCTTCCGCATCCGCAGCGCCGTCTTTTTCTTTCCAGGTCGCCTGCTGCTTACGCAGGGTGTCCAGCATCACATCAACGTCAGCGTCGGTGACTTCAACAACCGGTTTTTCAACTTCGATGGACTCGAGGCCGGTCAGCTCAACTTCCGGATAGACTTCAAACTCGACGGAGTAAGTGAAGTCTTCACCCACTTTGTATTCGCCCGGAACATAGTTCGGCGCGCCTGCCGGGTTAATTTTTTCTTTGATGATCGCGTCAACGAAGTTGCGGCTCATCAGATCGCCCAGCACGTCCTGGCGAACAGAAGCGCCATAACGCTGAGCGACGATATTCATCGGTACTTTGCCTTTACGGAAGCCGTCAATACGTACTTTTTTCGCTACGTTGACCAGCTCGCTTTTTACAGCGGTCTCGATGCTGTCAGCAGCGATTGTAATCGTTACACGGCGGCCAAGGCCCTGAGTGGTTTCAACTGAAACTTGCATCTTGTTACCTCAAAAAATCACAGTGCTCGGTCAACTCTACTCCGCAAGCACGTGCTATTTGCTTCGCGGAACCGGGATGTTCTCATAATCAATCACATTCCCTGTCGTCAGAATCATCCCGAAGACGTTCATATATAAGACGGCGCATTATAGCGGCATCACTTTTGTGAGTCGAGAACGGTGATTGTGCGATGCTGCGGCGGTTTTCACAATTCTCGGCTAATTTTTGTCTGAATACTGTACGACACGCTCAAAATTCAGACAAAACAAAACGGCCCGCAGGCCGTTTTCACATAATTCTGTAGCAACATACTGGAAAAGCGGAGGTAGTTGCAAATCCGTTTTGCTACGCGATGCTTCCCGCGCCGCGACAAGGAGGCGACGCGAAGATAGTATCCTGCAACCCTTCCCACTCTTTGAGGGTATAAGTATGCAGTGCCAGCGCATGTACGGTTGTGGAAAGTTCCGCCGTTAACGTACCGTAAATCATCCGATGACGATTAAGAAAACGTTCGCCTGTAAAGCGATCGCTCACCAGCACGACCTTAAAATGGCTTTCCGATCCTGCTGGAACATTGTGACGATAGCTTTCATCCACAACTTCGAGAAACACGGGGTCGAACGCTGTCCTTAATTTTTCTTCTATTTGCTCACGTATCATCATGAAAATCTCCTCCGACAACGCTGTGATGTCACCCATCCCTTTAAATACTAGCCGCTTTTACCGTTTCCATTACAGCATGACAACAAAAATTTAGCTTTCGTCTGATTATTTCAGCCAAACGTATGAAGTTTACTGCCTTAATCATTCTTTTAGCGCTCAAAATCCCCGCTCGCGCCGTTATCAATACCAAATCGGACATTACGACGAATTTACCTGCGTTGACCACTTCCCCTCGCCGTTAGCGGTGTTATGATGGCGGGAATTTTTACCTATCACGTTTTAAGCGTCATTGAGAGCCTGAATATGTTAAAAAAACTTCTCTTTCCGTTAGTCGCTCTGTTTATGCTGGCAGGATGCGCCACACCGCCGACGACCATTGACGTCGCGCCGAAGATCACCTTGCCACAGCAGGACCCGAGCCTGATGGGCGTCACCGTTAGCATTACCGGCGCGGACCAGCGCCAGGATCAAGCGTTAGCGAAAGTCACGCGTAACAACCAGCTGGTAACGTTAACCGCCTCCCGCGATTTACGCTTCCTGTTACAAGAAGTCCTGGAAAAACAGATGACGGCGCGGGGCTATATGATCGGGCCTAACGGCGCGGTTAATCTGCAGATTATTGTTAACCAACTGTATGCTGATG
Source organism: Salmonella sp. SAL00672 (assembly GCF_046552175.1). Lineage (NCBI taxonomy): Bacteria > Pseudomonadati > Pseudomonadota > Gammaproteobacteria > Enterobacterales > Enterobacteriaceae > Salmonella > Salmonella sp. SAL00672. Next base: position 340,947 of record NZ_JBGDUQ010000003.1, read on the forward strand.
TTTCCCAGGGCAGCGTGCGCTACAACATCGCGACCAAAGCGGATATCGCGATTATTGCGACCGCGGCAAATGGCAGCAAGATGACCAAAAACTATCGCGCCAACTACTCTATTGAAGGGGCGTTCCAGGCCTCTAACCAGAATATTGCCGACGCGGTGAACAGCGTTCTGACCGATACCATTGCTGATATGTCTCAGGACACCAGTATTCACGATTTTATCAAGCAAAACGCCCGTTAATAGCAACAACAAGACCCGGCAGAAGCCGGGTCTGTAGATGCCTATGTCAAGTCAATATTTACGTATTTTCCAGCAACCGCGCTCAGCCATTCTGCTGATATTGGGTTTTGCCTCCGGTCTCCCGCTGGCGCTCACCTCCGGTACGCTACAGGCGTGGATGACCGTCGAGAATATCGATCTTAAAACGATTGGCTTCTTCTCGCTGGTTGGTCAGGCCTATGTGTTTAAGTTTCTCTGGTCCCCGCTGATGGACCGCTACACGCCGCCTTTTTTAGGTCGTCGTCGCGGTTGGTTACTCGCCACCCAACTGTTGTTACTGGCGGCGATTGCGGCGATGGGCTTTCTTGAACCCGGCACGCAGCTACGCTGGATGGCGGCGCTGGCGGTGGTGATTGCTTTTTGCTCCGCCTCGCAGGATATCGTGTTCGACGCCTGGAAAACCGATGTTTTACCCGCAGAAGAACGCGGCGCTGGCGCGGCAATCAGCGTGCTTGGCTACCGGTTGGGGATGCTGGTTTCCGGCGGACTGGCGCTATGGCTGGCCGATCGCTGGCTCGGCTGGCAGGGCATGTACTGGCTGATGGCGGCATTGTTGATCCCCTGCATTATCGCCACCTTACTGGCGCCGGAACCGACCGATACTATCCCGTCCCCGAAATCGCTGGAACAGGCCGTCGTCGCGCCGCTACGCGATTTCTTTGGCCGTAATAACGCCTGGCTGATTTTACTGCTCATTGTGCTTTATAAACTGGGTGACGCCTTCGCCATGAGCCTGACCACCACCTTTTTGATTCGCGGCGTCGGCTTTGACGCCGGCGAAGTCGGTGTGGTCAATAAAACGCTGGGCCTGCTGGCGACGATCGTCGGCGCGTTATACGGCGGCATATTAATGCAGCGTCTTTCGCTGTTTCGCGCGCTGCTGATTTTCGGCATTTTGCAAGGCGCGTCCAACGCCGGTTACTGGTTGCTCTCCATTACCGATAAAAACATGTTCAGCATGGGCGCGGCGGTCTTTTTCGAAAATCTGTGCGGCGGGATGGGTACTGCCGCCTTTGTCGCCTTATTAATGACGCTATGTAATAAGTCGTTTTCCGCAACACAGTTTGCCCTACTGTCGGCCCTCTCCGCAGTAGGCCGCGTTTATGTTGGTCCCGTAGCGGGCTGGTTCGTTGAAGCGCACGGCTGGCCGACATTCTACCTCTTCTCGGTTGTTGCCGCCGTTCCCGGGCTGTTACTGTTGCTGGTCTGTCGGCAAACGCTGGAATATAGCTGGCAGAACGAGCGTTTCATTCCCCGCACGCAATACCGTGGCGCCTACAATTTCGCGCTTTCAATCCTGCTCGCGGGCGTCGCTTTGCTGGCGGTATGGGTACTCCTGCTGACCATGAACGCGTTGGATTACACTAACTTCTCATTCCTGTCCGGATTGCTTGAGACTGCGGTAGCGGTTGCCGTGTGCGGCATTGTCTTTGGCGGGTTGCTGGACTACCTGGCACTACGAAAAACACGCCTGCTCTAAAACATTATTTGCCGTTGTAATAACGACCCGGAATTATAACGGCTAAATAACCATCAATTGATAAAAAATATATTTGTCTTTTTGTGCGCAACAGAATTTTGGAAATTATTGGTAATTTCTACGCTACCTATTTTCTTTACACGATTCAGCCGATTAAATTTAAATTTCTGCCGTTGATTGTCCTTTTATTGATAATAAATTGTTAAGTAATTGTTTTATTTTTACATTGGTTATACCAATTATCCCTCAACATCCCACTTACAGACCTCATCCGTTATAACGCAAAGTTTCAACAGTGTCTTAAAGTTATTTCGACATACTTGGCAACATATGTGACATGCGCGGCAGAACTTGGTAACACAGAACCAATCATGTTTACAGTAATGTAACCTTACCGTAAAATGCCCCTACACTTTAAACGCCACCAGGTCCCGTGGAATTGAGGTCGTTAAATGAGACTCAGGAAATACAATAAAAGTTTGGGATGGTTGTCATTAATTGCAGGCACTGCATTACTCAGTGGCTGTAATTCTGCGCTGCTGGATCCCAAAGGACAGATTGGACTGGAGCAACGTTCGCTGATACTGACGGCATTTGGCCTGATGTTGATCGTCGTTATTCCCGCCATCTTGATGGCTGTTGGTTTCGCCTGGAAGTATCGTGCGAGTAATAAGGATGCGAAGTATAGCCCGAACTGGTCACACTCCAATAAAGTGGAAGCCGTGGTCTGGACGGTGCCTATCTTAATCATCATTTTCCTTGCCGTACTGACCTGGAAAACCACGCACGCGCTTGAACCAAGCAAGCCGCTGGCGCATGACGAAAAACCGATCACCATCGAAGTGGTTTCCATGGACTGGAAATGGTTCTTCATCTATCCGGAGCAGGGTATCGCCACCGTCAACGAGATCGCCTTCCCGGCGAACACGCCGGTTTATTTCAAAGTGACCTCCAACTCCGTGATGAACTCCTTCTTTATCCCGCGTCTGGGTAGCCAGATTTATGCCATGGCCGGTATGCAAACACGTTTGCATCTGATCGCCAACGAACCCGGAACCTACGATGGCATCTCCGCCAGCTATAGCGGCCCGGGCTTCTCTGGTATGAAGTTTAAAGCTATCGCCACCAAAGACCGCGCAGAATTCGACCAATGGGTCGCAAAAGCGAAGCAGTCTCCGAACACCATGAATGATATGGCGGCGTTCGAGAAAGTGGCTATGCCAAGCGAGTACAACAAGGTGGAATATTTCTCCAGCGTGAAACCAGATTTGTTCAAGGACGTTATTAACAAATTCATGGACCACGGTAAGAGCATGGACATGACCCAACCTGAAGGTGAGCACAGCTCGCATGAAGGAATGGAAGGTATGGACATGAGCCACGCGGAATCCGCCAACTCCAAGGGTTGAGGAAGATAAGATGTTCGGAAAATTATCATTGGATGCAGTACCGTTCCATGAACCTATCGTCATGGTAACGATCGCTGCAATTATCGTCGGGGGACTGGCGATACTGGCAGCGATTACTTACTTCGGTAAGTGGACCTACCTATGGAAAGAGTGGTTAACGTCAGTTGACCATAAACGCCTCGGCATCATGTATATCATCGTCGCGATTGTGATGCTGTTACGTGGTTTCGCCGATGCCATCATGATGCGTAGCCAGCAGGCGCTTGCCTCCGCAGGCGAAGCGGGTTTTCTACCGCCGCACCACTACGATCAGATCTTTACCGCTCACGGCGTAATCATGATCTTCTTCGTGGCGATGCCCTTCGTTATCGGTCTGATGAACCTGGTGGTTCCGCTGCAGATCGGCGCGCGCGACGTTGCTTTCCCTTTCCTGAACAACCTGAGCTTCTGGTTCACCGTTGTCGGCGTTATTCTGGTTAACCTCTCGCTGGGCGTGGGTGAATTCGCGCAGACAGGGTGGCTGGCTTATCCGCCGCTATCGGGAATAGAGTACAGTCCCAGCGTCGGGGTCGATTACTGGATATGGGCGTTGCAACTCTCGGGTATTGGTACGACGTTAACCGGTATCAACTTCTTCGTGACGATCCTGAAGATGCGTGCGCCGGGTATGACGATGTTCAAGATGCCGGTCTTTACCTGGGCCTCTTTGTGCGCCAACGTACTGATCATCGCCTCTTTCCCGATTCTGACGGTTACCGTCGCGTTGCTGACCCTGGATCGCTATCTGGGCACCCATTTCTTTACCAACGATATGGGCGGCAACATGATGATGTACATCAACCTGATTTGGGCCTGGGGCCATCCGGAGGTGTACATTCTGATTCTGCCGGTCTTCGGGGTATTCTCCGAAATCGCAGCAACCTTCTCGCGTAAACGTCTGTTCGGCTATACCTCGCTGGTTTGGGCGACCGTCTGTATTACCGTACTGTCGTTTATCGTTTGGCTGCACCACTTCTTCACGATGGGCGCAGGCGCGAACGTTAACGCCTTCTTCGGTATCACCACCATGATTATCGCCATCCCGACCGGGGTGAAGATCTTCAACTGGTTGTTCACCATGTATCAGGGCCGTATCGTCTTCCATTCCGCAATGATGTGGACCATCGGCTTTATCGTGACCTTCTCGGTCGGCGGTATGACCGGCGTGCTGCTGGCGGTACCGGGCGCGGACTTCGTCCTGCACAACAGTCTGTTCCTGATTGCGCACTTCCATAACGTGATCATCGGCGGCGTAGTGTTTGGCTGCTTCGCGGGTATGACCTACTGGTGGCCGAAGGCGTTTGGCTTCAAGCTGAACGAAACCTGGGGTAAACGCGCCTTCTGGTTCTGGATTATCGGTTTCTTTGTAGCCTTTATGCCGCTGTATGTACTGGGCTTCATGGGCATGACCCGTCGCCTCAGCCAGCAAATTGATCCGCAGTTCCATACGATGCTGATGGTTGCCGCCGCCGGCGCCGCGCTGATTGCGCTGGGTATCCTGTGCCAACTGATTCAGATCTTCGTTTCTATTCGCGACCGCGATCAGAACCGCGATCTGACCGGCGACCCATGGGGTGGCCGTACGCTGGAGTGGTCAACCTCGTCTCCGCCGCCGTTCTATAACTTTGCCGTTGTGCCGCACGTTCACGAACGTGACGCCTTCTGGGAAATGAAAGAAAAAGGCGAAGCGTACCAACAGCCTGGACAGTATGAAGAGATTCATATGCCGAAAAATAGCGGTGCCGGTATTGTTATCGCCGCCTTCGCGACGGTATTTGGCTTCGCCATGATCTGGCATATCTGGTGGCTGGCGATAGTGGGTTTCGCAGGCATGATCATCAGCTGGATTGTAAAAAGCTTTGATGAAGATGTGGATTACTACGTGCCGGTCCCGGAAGTCGAAAAACTGGAAAACCAGCATTTCGATGAGATTACTAAGGCAGGGCTGAAAAATGGCAACTGATACTTTAACGCACGCGACTGCCCACGCGCACGAACACGGGCACCATGACGCAGGCCAGAACAAAATCTTCGGATTTTGGGTCTACCTGATGAGCGACTGCATTCTGTTCTCTATTCTGTTTGCTACCTATGCCGTTCTGGTGAACGGCACCGCTGGCGGCCCGACAGGTAAGGACATTTTCGAACTGCCGTTCGTTCTGGTTGAAACCTTCCTGCTGTTATTTAGCTCCATTACCTACGGCATGGCGGCGATCGCCATGCACAAGAACAACAAGAGCCAGGTTATCTCCTGGCTGGCGTTGACCTTCTTGTTTGGCGCCGGATTTATCGGGATGGAACTCTATGAATTCCATCACCTGATTGTTAACGGTATGGGCCCGGATCGCAGCGGCTTCCTGTCTGCGTTCTTCGCGCTGGTCGGCACGCACGGTCTGCACGTCACTTCCGGTTTGATCTGGATGGCGGTGCTGATGGTGCAAGTTGCCCGTCGCGGTCTGACCAGCACTAACCGTACCCGCATCATGTGTCTGAGCCTGTTCTGGCACTTCCTGGATGTGATTTGGATTTGCGTATTCACTGTTGTTTATCTGATGGGGGCGATGTAATGAGTCATTCTACCGAGAGCGGCGGCGCATCCCACGGCAGCGTAAAAACGTACATGACCGGCTTTATCCTGTCGGTCATCCTGACGGTTATTCCATTCTGGATGGTGATGACCGGCGCTGCCTCTCCGGCCGTTATTCTGGGATCTATCCTGGCAATGGCAGTGGTGCAGATTTTGGTGCATCTGGTGTGTTTCCTGCACATGAACACCAAATCTGATGAAGGCTGGAACATGACGGCCTTCATCTTTACCGTGCTGATCATCGCCATCCTGGTTGTGGGCTCCATCTGGATTATGTGGAACCTCAACTACAACATGATGATGCACTAAGAGCGGCGAGTATGATGTTTAAGCAATACCTGCAAGTAACGAAACCAGGCATCATCTTTGGCAACCTGATCTCGGTGATCGGGGGATTTCTGCTGGCTTCAAAGGGCAGCATTGACTATCCCCTGTTCATCTATACGCTGGTCGGGGTGTCACTGGTTGTGGCGTCGGGTTGTGTATTTAACAACTACATCGACAGGGATATCGACAGGAAGATGGAAAGGACCAAGAATCGGGTGCTGGTCAAAGGCCTGATTTCTCCTGGCGTCTCGCTGGTATACGCCACCCTGCTGGGTATTGCTGGCTTTATGCTGTTGTGGTTTGGCGCCAATCCTCTGGCCTGCTGGCTGGGGGTGATGGGCTTCGTGGTCTACGTTGGCGTGTACAGCTTGTACATGAAGCGTCACTCCGTCTACGGAACGCTGATTGGTTCTCTCTCCGGCGCAGCGCCGCCGGTGATTGGCTACTGCGCCGTAACGGGCGACTTTGACAGCGGCGCGGCGATTCTGTTGGCTATTTTCAGCCTCTGGCAGATGCCGCACTCTTACGCCATCGCCATTTTCCGCTTTAAGGACTATCAGGCGGCCAATATCCCGGTTCTGCCGGTGGTAAAAGGAATCTCAGTCGCTAAAAACCACATCACGCTGTATATCATTGCGTTTGCCGTTGCAACGCTAATGCTCACGTTGGGCGGTTATGCCGGTTACAAATACCTGGTGGTCGCCGCGGCGGTCAGCGTTTGGTGGCTCGGCATGGCGCTACGCGGTTACAAAGTGGAAGATGATAAGGTCTGGGCGCGCAAGCTGTTCGGCTTCTCTATCATTGCGATTACCGCGCTGAGTATCATGATGTCCGTTGATTTTATGGTGCCGAATTCGCAGAATCTGCTGACTTACGTCTGGTAACAAGCGTTGCTATTGAAAAAACCGCCGTGTCACAAACGGCGGTTTTTTTATCCATTTCATCAGGCAGTAACGCCCCACGAGTTATCGATTCTGAATAATATGTAAATTATCCGTTTTCAGTAAATCAACTTTTTTACCATTGATTGTTGCCGTCGCTGACTTCACGGTGAAAGTAAGTTTATGGTAATCACACAAGTCACCGTTTTTCATCAAGAGATATCCCATCGACTTAAAAGAATCCCCCATACCCTGTTCAGCACCCAGAGTATTGAGACCCAAAGGAGGAAAAGCGACCATTCTTTCGTCACTAACTCCAGCATCATTTTTTAATATCAATTCCACACGTAAGTTCGCAACATGAATTAACTTATTCGTATTGACAACAAATCCAATCTGACACAGAGGAATATTATCAATCCTGCCAAATAATCCCGCATATTTTTCTAATGTCAGCTCAGGAAGTTGCTGACTAAAATCATTACGGCGCTTTCGATCTTTTTCACAATAATCAAGATAATCGCGTTGTGTCATCTTTTTTATATAGCTGTTATCGTAATAGTGCCAGGATTGTTGGCAATCGACATCTACACTCTGGCCATTAAAATACATCTGTGCTAAATAATCAGCGGCCGCCTGTAATTCTTTCTCATAAGCTTTTTTAAAAAAATACAGCGCTTTATCGTAATCAACGTTAACCATTACGCCAGAATAGTACATACGACCTAACGTATACAATGCTTCTCCATTACCTTGCTGCGCCGCCATTTCATACCATTTCCTGGCTTTCTCTCCATCTGGTTGTAATCCCAATCCAGCGTGTTCATAAAGAAAACCTAACAGCGTCTGTGAGTCGGCATCCCCCTTCTCGGCCGAAATTCGGAGCCATTTCAGCGCTTCAGCAATATCTATCGTTTTCGTTTCATTATTAAAATACAAAGTAGAGACCAGTTTTGCCGTCTGATACGCGACCTCAGGATCACCCTCTCTCACCCAGAGTATCGCTATCCGCGCAAGATGTGATGAGTCAAAACCTATTCGACTCAGCAGTTTTCGCTCATCTGATTGCGGGGCATAAAAATAGAAACTTAAGCCTTGAATAAAATGAGGACGAAATGAAAGGTCTCTATATGCCTCAAGTTTATTACTATAAACACTCCCAATTATACGTTCACTCACCTTTTTATCGAGATTGATATTGGATAGATTAATTTTTTCTCTAAGCTGTTTTGCTAATGTTTTCGCTTGCGTAATGTCCTTTTGGGTACCGATGCCATATTCATAGAAATAAGCTGCATTAAAGCAAGCATAATCACCGTCCAAATCACAAGCCTGCTCGTAGTACTTTATTGCTTGCGGAATATCCACAGATACTGAAACACCGTACTCATAAATAAACCCCAACTCCGCCAGCGCTTGAGCATTATTATCTTTGGCTAACGCTTTTAGCTCATTTAGCGCCTGAATATCTTTCTGCGCAATACGGCTATACAACGCGTCAATATCATCACCTGCCTGACATACCGATGCGAAAGAAAGCCCAAGCAGAAACAAAATACTCCATTTCCGTTTTATCATTTTTCATTCCCTTATTCTTTATCTAAAAAGCGCACACTATCAGCTTTCAGTAAATCGACATTCTTACCGTTAATCGTTGCCGTAGCGGATTTCAGCGTAAAATGGATATCGCCGATCCCGTGACAAAAATCTTGCGTATACAGCGGGAGATCGTATGTGGTAATGAGAGGATCAACATCATGATTTTGCATATCTATCCCCAGAGTATTCAAACCGAATGGCGGAATCATCAACGTTTCCTCAGTTGCCATTCCATCATCATTTTTCAGCTCAAGCGTAATATGCAAATTCGCCATGTTACGGATTTTATCTGTGCCAATCTGAAAAATTAGTGCGCATTCTTTCGGTTTAGCCGTTATCCCGCGAGAGAAAACACTCTCTTTTTTTAGCGTTACTTTAGGTAAAGCATCCGCGTTGTTTTTTCGACTCTGAATATCCGCTGCGCACTTACTTAAAAATATTTTTTCCTCAACCATCTTACCTACATATCGAGATGCTTTCTTGTAATACGACCAGGCTTTATCACAATCAGGTGCAGTACCTAAACCGTTATAATACATCCAACTCAACGGCATCGTTGAGCGCGAATTAGTACCATCATTTTCAACCTGCGTAAATAATGCCAGCGCTTTAGCGTAATCAGTGCGCCCTGTTGCGCCAGAATAATAGATTTTACCTAACGCAATCTGTGCATCGCTGTCCCCCTGCTTAGCCGCCTGTCCATACCATTTTTGTGCTTCCTGAATGTCTGGCTTAATCCCCCACTCATCGCCCTCTCCCCCCGAATAAATACCCCCCAAGAGAGATTGGGCCTCAACGACGCCTTTTTCCGCGGCGGCGCGAAACCACTTCAATGACGCAGGTCTGGCTTGATAAGGCTCGTCCGCATAGCGACCGGAAAAGTCATTAAGGGTGAGTCGCCCCATCTGATAATCCATTTGCGGGTCGCCATCCTGCGACCATAACGTAGCCAGCCGAAATGTTTTTTCCTGGTTAAATCCAATACGGCTAAAAAAAAGCGCATCGCTCTCGGGTCTATTATTTAGAGCATGAATTAGTATACTAATAAATGCCGCCCGCTGCGATTTATCCGTATCGGCCAATGCTTTTGCCATGTAAATTTCTTGCGAAAACTTATCAATATATTCTTGCTCAATCAATAAATTATCCAGATTCATTTTCTTAGCATACTTATTGGCCTGAGCGCTATCTTTCGCCACTCCGTCGCCATACTGATAAGCATACTTCACATTATAGCAACCATAGTTACCGCCAAGTTCACAGGCCTGCTTGTAATACTGCAACGCCCGTTCGCGATTCATCGGTACACCAATACCGTATTCATGGATAAACCCCAGTTCATCCAGAACCGAAGCTCTTTTTTCCACAGGCAAAGCATCAAGATCCTTCTGGGTAAGCGCAGCATATTTTACATCATCTTTACCGTTGTTCGCTGAAGCATTCACCTGGCTAACAAATAAAACACCCGCTAAAATACATAATGATAAGAATTTAATTTTCACAACGAATTCACTCCTTGAATAATATAATAAATAAGACTGATGACGAACCTTCTGCCTGATAAACGCGCGCCATCACGCAGAAAGTTTGCTATCAGTCTCGGCGTTGTTGAATAAATCAAATTTTCAGGAGATGGACGGTTCTGATCATTGCCATCGTTTCAGAATCGGGTTCCTATGGCAAAGCAAAAGTTTAAAGTCACCCACCGGCCAGCAGCGCGGTTCGCTGACAGTCTGACTTGACGAGTCTGCTATTGCTACATGGAGCAACAGCGTACACAGCCTGAAGGCCGTGGCTAACCGCTACACTATACTGATACGGCTCAGATAGCCACTACAGCTCAAGGAGATCGGAATATGAATGAGCACAAGGCTATGCTGACTCTCCCGATCGCCCCTATCGTGTTAACAATTTATCTCTTTTTTAGCTCAACTGTTTCAAAAACATAATATTTGCTAATTAACCCTCTATTTACCCGGCACACTCCCCGCACTACACTACTCCCAGCTTTTATACAGAGGTGGCAATGAACGATTATAAAATGACGCCAGGGGAGCTGCGCGCCACATGGGGTTTAGGGACCGTCTTTTCGTTGCGTATGCTGGGCATGTTTATGGTTCTACCAGTACTGACCACATACGGTATGGCGCTACAGGGCGCCAGCGAAGCATTAATCGGCATTGCGATCGGTATTTACGGGCTGGCGCAGGCTATCTTTCAAATTCCCTTTGGGCTGCTGTCCGACCGCATTGGCCGTAAACCGCTGATTGTCGGCGGACTGGCGGTATTTGTCGCGGGCAGCGTCATTGCCGCGCTCTCCCACTCTATCTGGGGCATTATTCTGGGGCGAGCGCTACAGGGGTCCGGCGCTATTGCCGCCGCCGTCATGGCGCTCCTGTCTGACCTCACCCGCGAGCAAAACCGTACCAAAGCGATGGCGTTTATCGGCGTCAGCTTTGGTATCACCTTCGCGATTGCGATGGTATTAGGGCCGATCGTTACCCATAGTCTGGGATTGAACGCGTTGTTCTGGATGATCGCCGCCCTCGCCACTCTGGGCATTCTTCTGACGATCTGGGTGGTTCCCAACAGTACTAACCATGTGCTGAATCGCGAATCCGGGATGGTCAAAGGCAGCTTCAGTAAAGTGCTAGCGGAGCCGAGGCTGCTCAAGCTCAATTTCGGCATTATGTGTCTGCATATTTTATTGATGTCCACCTTTGTCGCCCTGCCCGGCCAGCTTGCCGATGCCGGTTTCCCTGCCGCCGAACACTGGAAGGTGTATCTGGCAACCATGGTGATCGCCTTTGCCGCCGTCGTGCCTTTTATTATCTATGCTGAAGTCAAACGGCGGATGAAGCAGGTATTCCTGTTCTGCGTGGGGCTCATTGTCGTCGCAGAAATCGTGTTGTGGGGAGCGGGCCAACATTTCTGGGAGCTGGTGATTGGCGTACAACTCTTTTTCCTCGCCTTTAATCTGATGGAGGCGCTGCTGCCTTCGCTTATTAGCAAAGAGTCGCCCGCGGGGTATAAAGGAACGGCGATGGGCGTCTATTCTACCAGTCAGTTTCTTGGCGTGGCGCTTGGCGGCTCGCTGGGCGGCTGGATAGACGGCACGTTTGATGGGCAAACCGTTTTCCTTGCCGGGGCCGTACTGGCGATGGTATGGCTGGCAGTGGCAAGTACCATGAAAGAGCCGCCCTATGTCAGCAGCCTGCGCGTGGAAATTCCAGCGGATATTGTTGCTGACGACAGGCTAAAACAGCGACTGTTGGCAATGAAAGGCGTAAGCGAAGCGCTGATCGTGGCGGAAGAGCATTCCGCTTACGTCAAAATCGACAGCAAAGTGACCAATCGCTTTGAAGTTGAACAGCTTATCAGCAAAGGATGAATGCTGCATTGCCGGATGGCGGCGAGGCTCTATCCGGCATAACAACTTAATCGCGGAAGTTTTTGAACTGGAACGGCTGGCCCAAATCGCCGCCGCGAACCAGCGCCATTACCGATTGCAGATCGTCACGTGATTTGCCCGTCACGCGAATCTCTTCCCCCTGAATTTGCGCCTGCACCTTCAGTTTGCTGTCTTTAATCAGCTTGACGATTTTCTTCTGCACGGCGCTTTCAATGCCCTGCTTCAGCTTCGCTTCCACATACCAGGTTTTACCGCTATGCACGAACTCGTCCGGTACATCCAGCGAAGCGCCTTCAATACCGCGTTTAAGCAGCTTGGCGCGCAGAATATCGAGCAACTGATTGACCTGGAAATCGGACTCGCTCAGCACCTTGATGGTTTTATTGGCATCGTTCAGTTCAATAGTCGCCTCTACGCCACGAAAGTCAAAACGAGACTCAACCTCGCGAACCGCGTTATCCACGCCGTTACGCGCTTCCTGCAGATCAACTTCAGAAACAATATCGAAAGATGGCATCTTTTCTTCTCCCTTCATTTTCGTTGCGTTGCATAATACCTGCAACGAGGCTTAACGAGAAGCTTAGCTGATGACGCTATAATTAGCGCCATAACACCTGGCGCTGTTGCAGGTGAGGAGGAACAATGAAAATTACTGTACTGGGATGCGGAGCCTTAGGACAACTTTGGCTTTCGGCACTGTGCAAACATGGACATGACGTACAGGGCTGGCTACGGGTGCCACAACCTTATTGCAGCGTAAATCTGATCGATACCGATGGTTCCTTTTTCAACGAATCACTGACGGCAAACGATCCGGATTTTTTGGCGAAGAGCGAACTGTTGTTAGTCACGCTGAAAGCGTGGCAGGTTTCCGACGCAGTACGAACCCTGGCGTCAACCCTACCGGTGACGTCGCCTATCCTGCTCATTCATAATGGAATGGGAACCATAGAAGAACTGCAAAATATCCAACAGCCGATGTTGATGGGGACTATCACCCATGCTGCGCGCCGCGACGGTAATATCATTATTCATGTCGCTAACGGTACTACGCATATTGGCCCGGCACGCGAGCAAGACGGCGATTACAGTTATCTCGCCGATATCCTGCAGGGGGTACTGCCCGATGTCGCCTGGCATAACAATATCCGCGCAGAGATGTGGCGCAAACTGGCGGTCAACTGTGTTATCAACCCGCTCACCGCGCTTTGGAACTGCCCGAACGGCGAGCTGCGCCATCATCCTGATGAAATCAACGCAATTTGCGAAGAGGTCGCCGCCGTGATTGAACGTGAAGGCTACCACACATCGGCAGACGATTTACGCTATTATGTTGAGCAAGTGATTGACAGTACGGCAGAAAACATCTCATCCATGTTGCAGGACGTGCGTGCCATGCGCCATACCGAAATTGACTACATCACCGGTTATTTACTCAAGCGCGCCCGTGTGCACGGTCTCGCCGTTCCGGAAAATAGCCGCCTGTTTGAAATGGTAAAGCGAAAGGAGAGTGAGTATGAGCGCTCAGGCACTGGTATGCCTCGCCCCTGGTAGTGAAGAGACCGAAGCGGTCACCACTATCGATCTGCTGGTTCGCGGCGGAATCCACGTCACTACCGCCAGCGTCGCCAGCGATGGCAACCTGACGATTGTCTGCTCGCGCGGTGTAAAGCTACTGGCGGATGCGCCGCTGGTTGAAGTTGCCGACGGCGATTATGACATCATCGTGTTGCCCGGCGGAATTAAAGGCGCCGAGTGCTTTCGCGACAGCCCGCTGCTGGTCGAAACCGTAAAACAGTTTCACCGCTCCGGGCGCATTGTCGCAGCCATTTGCGCCGCAGCCGCCACAGTGCTCGTGCCGCACGATATCTTCCCTATCGGCAATATGACCGGTTTTCCGGCGCTGAAAGATAAGATCCCCGCCGAACAGTGGCTGGATAAGCGTGTGGTGTGGGATGCGCGGGTAAAATTATTAACCAGCCAGGGACCGGGTACCGCTATCGATTTTGGTTTGAAAATCATCGACCTGTTGGCTGGTCGTGAAAAAGCGCATGAAGTGGCTTCGCAACTGGTGATGGCGGCGGGGATTTATAACTACTACGAATAAGAATGATTGCCGGATGGCGGCGTAAACACCTTATCCGGCCTACAAAACGGTACAGTCTGTAGGCCGAATAAGCGACAGCGCCATCCGGCAGTTATTTTACGGGCGTTCGCCCTGCGCCAGACGCGCATTAATATGCGCAATCACCCCAGGTAAATCCGCCAGTGAATCCACCACGTAATGCGCCCCGGCGGCGTACAGCTTGCTGGCCGCGTGCTCGCGGCGGACCGCAACGTCCTCTTTCGACATTGTCTGATAGGCGTCCCATGTTGCGCCGAATTCGTTACCCGATACCGCCAGCCCCACCGTCCACATCCCCGCGTTAAGCCCCTCGCTAATGCCCGGCGCGGCATCATCTACCTTCACACAGTGCGCGACCGCATCAATGCCCAGCGCAATCACGTTTTGCAGCGCCATCCACGGCCCCGGGCGACCACCCGCGGCCAGGTCGTCCGTTGCCACCCAATGATCCGGACGATAGCCATGCTCGGCAGCGGCGGGAACCAGGCGCTCCATCACCGCTCGTGGGTAACCGGAGCAGGAGCCTATCTTGATACCCTCGGCTCGTAGCGCCGCGATCGTGTCGATAACTCCGGCAATAGGAGAAGAAAAATCGATAACTTTAGCAATCTGTAACGGCATGAAAGCGGCGTAGATGGCATCAATATCTGCTGCGCTCATGGAGCGGCCAAACTTTGCCTGCCAGCGCGCGTCAACAGCAGGTAATTTTCCCAGCGCTTCAATGTGTTGCCATTTACCCAGCCCCATTGGCACGCGTGCTTCGGCGAGGGTGATCTCCACATCAAATGCCTGACGGAACGCCTCGACGAAAATTTGCGTCGGCGCGAAGGAGCCAAAATCGACGGTGGTGCCCGCCCAGTCGAGAATAACAGCGTGAATACGGTTCATCATGGTTCCTTATTTCGTCCAGTAC
The DNA here is from genome assembly GCF_046552175.1 of Salmonella sp. SAL00672. Classification (NCBI taxonomy): domain Bacteria; kingdom Pseudomonadati; phylum Pseudomonadota; class Gammaproteobacteria; order Enterobacterales; family Enterobacteriaceae; genus Salmonella; species Salmonella sp. SAL00672. The sequence goes on from NZ_JBGDUQ010000003.1 coordinate 355,997, forward strand.
ATGGCGGTACGAATGGCGGTCAGCAGGGCAGTGATATCGGCGGCATATACTTCGCCAATGTTGCCGATGCGAAAGCAGTCGCTTTGCGACACTTTGCCAGGATAGATCACAAAGCCCTGCTCTTTGAGGCGGCGATAAAATTCGCTAAAGCGATACTGCGGGTCTTCCGGTGAATAAAAGGCGGTGATAATGGGCGAATGAAGCTCGTCATCCAGCAGCGTGTTAAAGCCCAGCGCCCGCATTCCGGCCACCAGGCTGCGCTGATTTTGCTGATAGCGTTGATGACGTGCCGCCACGCCACCTTCTTTCGCCAGCTCTTTCAGCGCCTGGGCAAACGCCAGGACGGTATGTGTGGGCGAAGTAAAACGCCATTTGCCGTGGTTATCCTCCATGCAACGCCACTGGGCGTAGAGATCTAACGACAGCGAGCGGGAACGCCCTTTGCACGCGGCCAGTTTTTGCTCGCGGGCAATCACGAAGGCAAAACCCGGCACGCCCTGAATGCATTTATTGGCGGAGCTGATCAGATAGTCGATGTGTAATGCTGCAATATCCATGGGGATGCCGCCGAAGCTGCTCATGGCGTCAACGATGTAGGTTTTGCCATAGCGATGCGCCAGAGCGCCCACCTCATCAATGGGGTTGAGCATCCCGGTGGTCGTTTCGCTATGCACCATGGCGATATGGCTGATCGTCGGGTCGGCGTTGAGGATCGCGTCGATCGCCTGCACGTCCGGGCGCGCAACTTCGCCGCAGTCGTAAGCGTGATGGGCGATACCCATAAGGCCGGCCATCTCGACCATTCGTGCGCCGTATGCACCGTTGCTGACGATCAGCACCTTATCCTGCGGCCCCAATGCGCTGCCCAGTACGGCTTCCACAGCATAGCTACCGCTGCCTTGCAGTAGTACGGAGGTGTAGCCTTCGGAGGCCGTTGCCAGTTCGGTCAGCTGCTGGCGGATCTGTTCCACCACGCCGATATTATAATCATCATCCCAGGTACAGCTATCGAACAACATCGCTTCTTTCACGGTACGAGAGGTGGTGAGCGGGCCAGGAGTCAGCAACAGATAGTTACGCGAAGTCATGTTATTTACCTTTGGTCTATACCAGATTGCATTTATCATGACGATCTTTGCCACGACGGGTCAAAGAGAAAATCGCGCTGCAACAAAAAATTCATCTCTGCTTGTATAATGGCGGCAGGCAAAACGGAAGCGAGTAAGCATGAAATCTATCCCGGGCGATATCCCGCAGTACCTGTTGATCAAGGCGCAGCTTCAGGCGCGTATTCAGAGCGGTGCGTTGAAAAGCGGTGATAAACTGCCATCTGAACGCGAACTGTGCGCGATCTTCAACACCACGCGCATTACTATTCGCGAAAGCCTGGCGCAGCTGGAGTCCAGTGGGCTTATCTGGCGCGCCGATCGTCGCGGTTGGTTCGTTACGCCGGAACGCCTGTGGCTGGATCCGACCCAGAACACCAACTTCCATAAGCTTTGCCGCGAGCAGGGGCGGGAGCCAAAAACCGCGCTACTGAGCGGCGTGTTAACCACCGTGCCTGTCGAGGTCATGGAGCCCCTCCAGCTCCAGCCGTTTGATCAAATCTATCTGCTGACCCGTCTGCGTTACGCCGATGGCCGCGCCGTGTGCTACTGCGAAAACCATTGTTTGCCCGCCCGCGTGCCTGAGCTGCTGCAGTACGATCTCAACGGCAGCCTGACCGAGGTATACGAGTCGCACTACAACCTCGTCTATACCAGCATGCATCTGTCGTTCTACCCCACCGCCATGCCTGCGCAGGCCGCACAGGCGCTGGGAGTTATGGAAGGACGCCCGGCGCTGTTGCTGCGCCGTCTGAACTACGATCAACACGGGCGAGTGCTGGATCTGGATATCGAATACTGGCGTCACGACAGCCTGCGTATTGAGGTAGATACCCACTAGCGGATGCGCCGGATGTTGGCTGCGGGACTTATCCGGCCTGTCAATCGTATCGTCTCACGGCTATCCGGATAAGCGCAGCATCATCCGGCGTGGACTGATTTATTTCTCTTTCATCGTTTTGTCATATAAGCCGTTTAGCGTAAAAAGCAAACCTGGTATAGGCCAGAAAATGCAACGTACGCTATGAGGCTATTACGATGAAACTTTCCCGACTTGCTCTGCTGTCTGTCTTCGCTCTCGCCAGCGCCCCGTCATGGGCGGAATCGGTGGTCACGGTGTACTCCATCGACGGGCTGCATGATGGCGATAACAGCTGGTACCAGGTACAGTTTGACGCATTCACCAAAGCGACCGGCATTACCGTACGCTATGTTGAAGGCGGTGGTGGCGTGGTAGTGGAACGTCTGGCAAAAGAGCGCACGAATCCACAGGCCGACGTGCTGGTAACCGCGCCGCCATTCATTCAGCGCGCCGCCGCCGAAAAACTGCTGGCGAACTTTAACACCGACGCCGCATCGGCTATCCCCGATGCCAACAACCTTTATTCGCCGCTGGTAAAGAACTATCTGAGCTTTATCTACAACAGCAAGCTGCTGAAAACTGCCCCGGCGAGCTGGCAGGATCTGCTTGACGGTAAATTCAAAAATAAACTCCAGTATTCCACGCCAGGTCAGGCCGCTGACGGCACGGCGGTGATGCTGCAGGCTTTCCACAGCTTCGGCAGTAAAGATGCCGGTTTTGCGTATCTCGGCAAGCTGCAGGCCAATAACGTCGGGCCATCTGCCTCTACCGGCAAGCTAACCGCGCTGGTTAATAAAGGTGAAATCTACGTCGCTAACGGCGACCTGCAAATGAACCTCGCGCAGATGGAACGTAACCCGAACGTGAAAATCTTCTGGCCGGCCAACGACAAAGGCGAGCGCAGCGCGCTGGCCATCCCTTATGTCATTGGCCTGGTCCAGGGGGCGCCGCAGAGTGAAAATGGTAAAAAGCTGATTAACTTCCTGCTGAGTAAAGAAGCGCAGACTCGCGTCAGCGAACTCTCCTGGGGAATGCCGGTACGCAGCGACGTGACGCCGAGCGACGAACATTATAAGGCCGCCACTGCCGCGTTAGAAGGCGTGCAGAGCTGGCAGCCAAATTGGGATGACGTAGCCGTTTCGCTGTCGGCAGATATTAGCCGTTGGCACAAAGTGACCGAAAGCGAGTAAGCCTGATGCTGATGAAAACGACCACCGTTCACGCCCCTGCATCGCAGGGGACATCGGGGATAGTCCTCGACTCGCTGCGCGTTGCGTATCACGGCAACGTGGTGCTTAAACCGCTCTCTTTGACGATTGAACCTGGCGAAGTGCTGGCGCTGATTGGCCCATCAGGATCTGGAAAAACGACGGTGCTGCGTGCGGTTGCGGGCTTTGTGCAACCTGCAGGCGGTCGTATTCTGATTGGCGATACGGACGTCACCCATCTGCCACCCTATAAACGCGGGTTGGCGATGGTGGTGCAGAACTACGCCTTGTTCCCGCATCTGAAAGTGGAAGACAACGTCGCTTTTGGCCTGCGTGCGCAGAAGCAGCCAAAGGCGCTAATTAATGAGCGTGTAACGCAGGCGCTGAAAACGGTTGGCATGAGTGATTACGCCGCCCGTTATCCGCATCAACTTTCCGGCGGCCAGCAGCAACGCGTGGCCATCGCCCGCGCGATTGCCGTGCGCCCGCGCGTGCTGTTGCTGGATGAACCACTGTCAGCGCTGGACGCACAGATTCGTCATAATATGGTGGAAGAAATCGCCCGTCTTCACCGTGAGCTGCCGGAACTCACTATTCTCTACGTCACCCACGATCAAACGGAAGCGCTCACTCTGGCCGATAAAATCGGCATTATGAAGGATGGCTCGCTGATTGCTCACGGCGAAACCCGCGCGCTATATCAGCATCCGCCCAATCGTTTTGCCGCCGAATTCTTAGGTCGCGCCAATATTCTCTCCGCCATCGCGCTGGGGATAACGGAGGCTCCGGGGCTGGTGGACGTCAGCTGCGGCGGTGCGGTGATTCGCGCGTTCAGCCGGGGCAGCCACCACGGTTACAACAAACTGCTGTGCATTCGTCCTCAGCACCTCAGCCTGACGCCGCGTTCGGCCTACAGCAACCGCTTCAACGCCACACTGCAATCGGTGCACTGGCAGGGCGATTTAACCCATCTGCTGTGTGACGTTGCTGGCGAAACGGTGCGGATGGTGTTGACGCATGTCAATCCGCTGCCGCGCGTGGGCGACAAGCTGGCGCTGTGGTTCGAACCGGATGATGCGGTCCTGATTGAGGTATAACCATGTCACTCATTTTACCTCTGGAAAAACCGGCGCTTAACCTACGCCCACTGCTGTGGCTGCTGCTCCCGTTGCTGGTGCTGGCGACGCTGTTTTTCTGGCCTCTGTCGCTCATCGTTGAACAGGCGCTACGCGGTGCCAATGGCGAGATCGGGCTCGAGACCTTCCGGCAGGTGGTCGACTCGAAACGCTTTGTCGGCGCGTTGCTGAACACGTTGCAAATCGCCTTTTTCGCCACCGCCGGTTGCCTGCTGCTGGGCAGCGTGATGTCGCTGATTCTGGTGTTTATTCCTTTCCCCGGCAGCGAGTTGATTGGTCGGGTCGTCGATACTTTTATTGCGCTGCCGACCTTCCTGATTACGCTGGCGTTCACCTTTATTTATGGGTCAGCGGGTCTGCTCAACGGTGCGCTGATGAGCCTGTTTGCCTTTGAGCTACCGCCGGTGGATTTTCTCTACTCGATGCAGGGCGTCATTCTGGCGGAGATCACGGTGTTCACTCCGCTGGTGATGCGGCCACTGATGGCCGCGCTGCGGCAAATTGATAAAAGCCAGCTAGAGGCAGCCAGTATTCTGGGGGCGCACCCGTTACGGGTGATTGGGCAGGTGATTTTCCCGGCGGCGCTACCGGCGCTGATGGCTGGTGGCAGCCTGTGCCTACTGTTGACCACTAACGAGTTCGGCATCGTACTGTTTATTGGCGCGAAAGGGGTTAACACCCTGCCGATGATGGTTTACAGCAAAGCGATTCTGGAGTCCGACTATACGGTCGCCTGCATGATTGCGTTGATTAACATTGTCTTGTCGCTGGGGCTGTTCTCCCTCTATCGCCTGGCGGCATCGCGTACCGGCGTAAGGAGCTAGCCATGCTAATTTGGTCACCTAAAGGACGCGCAGCGGCGGGCGTTGTGGCTAGCGTACTGTTTATCGTGTTCTTTTTCCTGCCGCTGGCGGTGATTCTGATGTCCAGCCTTAGCCAGCAGTGGAACGGTATTCTGCCGAGTGGCTTCACGCTGAACCACTTTGTTAACGCTCTGCACGGTGCGGCATGGGATGCCCTACTTGCCAGCCTCACGATTGGCTTTTGCGCCAGCCTGTTTGCGCTGCTTTGCGGCGTTTGGGCGGCGCTGGCGCTGCGTCAATATGGGGTGAAAACGCAGAAGTGGTTAAGTATGGTGTTCTATCTGCCGAGTGCGATTCCGTCAGTGTCCGTGGGTCTGGGCATTCTGGTTGCTTTCAGCCAGGGGCCATTGCAAATGAACGGCACCCTATGGATTGTGCTGACAGCGCACTTTGTGCTGATTTCCGCCTTTACCTTCAGTAACGTGTCGACCGGACTGGCGCGCATTTCCGCCGATATTGAAAACGTCGCGTCGAGTCTGGGGGCATCGCCCTGGTATCGTCTGCGTCACGTGACGTTGCCGTTATTGATGCCGTGGATGGTGTCAGCGCTGGCGCTGAGTTTATCGCTCTCCATGGGGGAGTTGGGCGCGACGATGATGATTTATCCACCGGGCTGGACGACGCTGCCGGTAGCTATCTTTAGCCTGACCGACCGTGGAAATATCGCCGACGGCGCGGCGCTGACCATTGTGCTGGTGGCCATTACGCTGCTGCTGATGATGAAGCTGGAGCGCATTGCAAAACGGTTGGGGCAGAAATAAAACGGTAGGCCGGGTAGGACATAGCCGCCACCCGGCAAAGGAATTACGGACGATACACCTTCACATTGGCAAACCCCTGCTCGCGCAGATAGAGCGCCTGCAGGCGACTCATTACGCCGCGTTCGCACCACAGCAGCCAGGTTTTGCTCTGATCGAGGTCGCCAAATTTAGTGCTCAGCTTGTAGAAAGGCAGCGAAACGACGTCGACGCCTTCCACTTTCAGCGGCTTGTCATCCTGCTCATCGACAGAACGGATATCCAGAATCACATCGTTGGCGCCAAAACCGCTCACGGTTTCAACTTCCACCACCTCCTGCTGGGTCTGCTGGGCGATTTCACGAATATCGACGTTGTTCGCTTCTTCTACCACCTTATCGAGAATACTGAAGTCGAAATTTTCTTCTTCGGCTTCAATTTTCGCTTTAATGGCTTTCACCGTCGGACTTTTTGAAATCACGCCACAGTATTCCGGCATCGTACGGGCAAAATCTTCCGTACCAATCTGGCGCGCCAGGTTGATAATGTGCTCTTTATCGTAAGAGATCAGCGGGCGCAAGATCAGCGTGTCAGACACGTTATCGATCAAGCGCAAATTGGTTAGCGTCTGGCTGGATACCTGGCCCAGCGCTTCGCCGGTCACCAGCGCCTGTACGCCGTAACGTTCCGCCACTTTCGACGCCGCGCGTACCATCATACGTTTGAGCACCACGCCCATCTGGCCGTCGTCAACTTTCTCCAGAATCTCGCCGACCACCGGTTCGAAGTTAATCGCCACAAAACGCACGCGATGGGAGCTGCCAAAGCGGTTCCACAGGTAATGCGCCACCTGGCGAACGCCAATTTCATGCGCCGCGCCGCCAAGGTTAAAGAAGCAGTAGTGTACGCGGCAGCCGCGACGCATCAGCATATAGCTGGAGACGCCGGAGTCAAAACCGCCGGAGATCAGCGACAGCACATCTTCCTGGGTGCCAATCGGGAAACCGCCAATGCCTTCATAACGCCCTTTGATCAACAGCAGGCGATCATCTTCCACTTCCAGATGCACCGTCACATCCGGGTTAGTGAGCTTCACGCGCGCCGATTCAATATGCTGATTTAATCCGCCGCCGACATAGCGCTCCACCTCAATGGAGCTAAACTCATGCTTACCGCGACGTTTTACGCGCACGCAGAAGGTTTTGCCTTCAAGCTGCTCGCGATACTGCGCCAACGCTTTCTCGAAAATGTCGTGCATATCGGTGAACGGCACATCTTCGACTTCAAGAATATGGTGGATCCCCGGAATGCGGGTCAGCGCGTCGCGAATCGCCAGACGCTGGTTTTCATCTTTGGCGCGAACTTCAATGTTATCCCAGTGACGGACAACCGCGAGGGTCTCATCGTAGTGCTTTAAAACGTTACGGATGTTCCCGGTTAAAATTTTTATAAAGCGCAAACGCACAGATTGGCTTTTGATAGTGATTTCCGGGAACAATTTAATGATAAACTTCATGGCGGCAATGGTTCTTTAGCAAGCTATCTAAGGCTTGTCGTGGAGAAATAGTACAGCAGCCCATACCTACGGCTGCATCCAGGCGCGGAAGTATATCACTATCACGGACATCTTGCGCATTTCCCCTTACCATTGCGCGTTATTTGCTTATCAGTGTGAGTCCGTTACCATAGACTTGTGCTGCCATTACAGAGAGTCAAACAGTCATCATGCCGAAGAAAAATGAGGCGCCCGCCAGCTTTGAAACTGCGCTGAGCGAGCTGGAACATATTGTTACCCGCCTGGAAAGCGGCGATTTGCCGCTGGAAGACGCGCTGAATGAATTCGAGCGCGGCGTACAGCTGGCGCGTCAGGGGCAGGCAAAACTGCAGCAGGCGGAACAGCGCGTGCAAATTTTGCTGTCTGATAATGAAGAGGCTTCACCTGAGCCTTTTATCGCGGATAATGAGTAAATGGACTTTACGCAGCAGCTACAGGCTTGCGTAACGCAAGCGAATCAGGCGCTGAGCCGTTTTATCGCGCCACTGCCCTTTCAGAACACTCCCGTGGTCGAAGCCATGCAGTATGGCGCATTATTAGGCGGTAAACGCCTGCGGCCATTTCTGGTTTACGCCACCGGTCAAATGTTTGGCGTCAGTACGGCAACGCTGGATGCGCCAGCTGCGGCGGTCGAATGCATTCATGCCTATTCGCTGATCCATGACGACCTGCCAGCAATGGACGATGACGATTTGCGTCGCGGCCTGCCGACTTGCCATATTAAATTTGGCGAAGCCAACGCAATCCTGGCGGGAGACGCGTTGCAGACGCTGGCGTTTGCCATTATCAGCGATGCGCCGATGCCGGAAGTCACCGATCGCGATCGTATCGCGATGATCGCCGAACTGGCAAACGCCAGCGGTATCGCCGGTATGTGCGGCGGTCAGGCATTGGATCTGGCGGCAGAAGGCCAGCGGATCACTCTGGACGCGCTGGAACGCATTCATCGCCATAAGACCGGCGCGCTCATTCGCGCCGCCGTTAGACTTGGCGCGTTGAGCGCGGGCGATAAAGGACGGAATACTCTGCCGATACTTGACCGCTATGCAGAGAGTATCGGCCTTGCCTTCCAGGTTCAGGATGACATTCTGGATGTGGTGGGCGATACTGCAACGTTAGGTAAACGTCAGGGCGCAGACCAGCAGCTTGGCAAAAGTACCTATCCTGCACTTCTGGGTCTTGAGCAAGCCCGGAATAAAGCCCGGGACCTGATAGAGGACGCCCGTCAGTCGTTACATCAGCTGGCCGCGCAATCACTGGACACCTCGGCACTGGAAGCGCTAGCGAACTACATAATCCAGCGTGATAAATAAACCCCATATCCAATGAGCTTGCGATGAGTTTTGATATAGCCAAATACCCTACCCTGGCATTGGTCGACTCCACCCAGGAGTTACGACTGTTACCGAAAGAGAGTCTGCCGAAACTCTGCGACGAGCTACGCCGCTACTTACTCGACAGCGTAAGCCGTTCCAGCGGGCACTTCGCTTCCGGGCTGGGCACGGTAGAACTTACCGTGGCGCTGCATTATGTCTACAACACCCCGTTTGACCAGCTAATCTGGGATGTTGGACACCAGGCTTATCCACATAAAATCCTTACCGGTCGTCGCGACAAAATCGGCACCATTCGCCAGAAAGGCGGTCTGCACCCGTTCCCGTGGCGCGGAGAAAGCGAATACGATGTGCTGAGCGTTGGGCATTCCTCCACCTCCATCAGCGCCGGTATCGGTATTGCCGTGGCGGCGGAGAAAGAAGGCAAAGATCGCCGCACCGTCTGTGTGATTGGCGACGGCGCCATCACCGCCGGTATGGCGTTTGAAGCAATGAATCACGCAGGCGATATCCGACCCGACATGCTGGTCATTCTGAACGACAATGAAATGTCGATTTCGGAAAACGTCGGCGCGCTCAACAACCATCTGGCGCAGCTACTTTCCGGTAAACTTTACTCTTCTCTGCGCGAAGGCGGAAAAAAGGTCTTCTCCGGCGTACCGCCAATTAAAGAACTGCTCAAGCGTACCGAAGAACATATTAAAGGCATGGTTGTGCCGGGCACACTGTTCGAAGAGCTGGGCTTTAACTACATCGGGCCGGTCGATGGTCACGATGTCATGGGGCTTATCAGCACATTGAAGAACATGCGCGACCTGAAAGGCCCGCAGTTCCTGCATATCATGACCAAGAAAGGCCGCGGCTATGAGCCCGCGGAAAAAGATCCGATCACTTTCCATGCGGTGCCTAAATTTGATCCTTCCAGCGGATGTTTGCCGAAAAGCAGCGGCGGTCTGCCAGGCTATTCAAAAATCTTCGGTGACTGGCTGTGTGAAACTGCCGCCAAAGACAGCAAGCTGATGGCGATCACCCCGGCAATGCGCGAAGGTTCCGGCATGGTGGAATTTTCACGTAAATTCCCGGATCGCTATTTTGACGTCGCCATCGCCGAGCAGCATGCCGTCACCTTCGCCGCAGGTCTGGCGATTGGCGGCTATAAGCCCGTCGTGGCGATCTACTCTACTTTCCTGCAACGCGCCTACGATCAGGTCATCCATGACGTCGCTATCCAGAAACTGCCGGTCATGTTCGCCATCGATCGCGCCGGTATCGTTGGCGCGGATGGGCAAACACACCAGGGCGCGTTCGATCTCTCCTATCTGCGCTGCATCCCGGATATGGTGATCATGACGCCAAGCGACGAAAACGAATGTCGCCAGATGTTATTTACCGGGTATCACTATAACGACGGCCCGACGGCAGTACGTTATCCACGCGGTAATGCGCAGGGCGTGGCGCTAACCCCGCTGGAAAAACTGCCTATTGGTAAAGGCCTTGTGAAGCGTCATGGCGAAAAACTGGCGATTCTGAACTTTGGCACCTTAATGCCTGAGGCGGCGAAAGTCGCCGAAGCGCTGAACGCCACGCTGGTCGACATGCGCTTTGTTAAGCCGCTGGACGACACGTTAATTCTGGAGATGGCCGCGCAGCATGACGCGCTGGTGACGCTGGAAGAAAACGCCATTATGGGCGGCGCTGGCAGCGGCGTAAACGAAGTGCTAATGGCCCATCGTAAACCTGTACCTGTGCTGAATATCGGTCTTCCGGATTTCTTTATCCCGCAAGGAACGCAGGAAGAAGCCCGCGCGGAACTGGGGCTTGACGCCGCAGGCATTGAAGCCAAAATCAAGGCCTGGCTGGCATAATCCCCTCTTTGCTCCTGCTATGCTTGAAGAGTGACGGGTATAACAGGAGCGGAGTCATGCAATACAACACGTTAGGAAATACAGATCTTCGGGTATCCCGCCTTTGTCTGGGCTGTATGACATTCGGCGAGCCGAGTCGCGGCAATCACGCCTGGACGCTTCCCGAAGAGAGCAGCCGTCCCATCATCAAGCGCGCCCTGGAGGGCGGCATTAACTTTTTTGATACCGCCAACAGCTACTCCGACGGCAGCAGCGAAGAGATTGTCGGTCGCGCGCTGCGTGATTTCACCCGGCGCGACGAGGTGGTGGTAGCGACGAAAGTCTTCCATCGCGTCGGCGATCTGCCGGAAGGATTGTCCCGCGCGCAAATCCTGCGCTCTATTGACGATAGCCTCACCCGTCTGGGAATGGAGTATGTCGATATCCTGCAAATCCACCGCTGGGATTACACCACGCCGATAGAAGAGACTCTGGAAGCGCTAAACGACGTGGTAAAGGCGGGTAAAGCCCGCTATATCGGCGCTTCCTCAATGCACGCCTCACAATTTGCCCAGGCGCTGGCGCTACAAAAACAACACGGCTGGGCGCCGTTTGTCACCATGCAGGATCACTATAACCTGATCTACCGCGAGGAAGAGCGTGAGATGCTACCGCTGTGCTGGCAGGAAGGCGTCGCCGTGATTCCGTGGAGTCCGCTGGCGCGCGGGCGCTTAACTCGCCCCTGGGGAGAAACCACGGCCCGCCTGGTCTCGGATGACGTGGGTAAAAATTTATACGCTGAAAGCGATAAAAATGATGCGCAAATAGCGGAACGGCTGGCTGGCGTCAGCGAGGCGCTTGGCGCAACGCGAGCGCAGGTCGCGCTGGCCTGGCTACTCAGTAAACGAGGCGTCGCCGCGCCGATTATCGGCGCTTCGCGTGAAGAGCAGTTAGATGAGTTGCTGAATGCCGTTGATTTAACGCTCAAACCGGAGCAGATTGCTGAACTCGAAACGCCGTACAAACAGCATCCGGTGGTGGGATTTAAATAATCTGCCATTGCCCGATGGCGCGGCGCTTATCGGGCCTGCGAAATCGACATATTGTTCGGGGATAGGCCGGATAAGGCGTTTACGCCGCCATCCGGCAAACCCTTTAAATAATACCGAGCGGCCAGTGATGACCGATAAAATACAGTATGCCAGCGGATATCACGCCGGCGACGATATCATCGATCATAATTCCCATGCCGCCGTGCACGTTGCGATCAAACCAACGGATCGGCCAGGGTTTCCACATATCCAGAATGCGGAAAATAACGAACCCGGCAGCCACCCACTGCCAGTCCGTCGTCGGCAACGCCATTAGCGTTATCCACATACCGATAAATTCATCCCAGACAATACTGCCGTGGTCGTGTACGCCCATATCTTTCGCCGTCTGATGGCAAAGATAAACGCCAATGCAGATCCCAAACATCACGACCAGCGAATAAAGCTGCCACGGCAGAAACGTCATCAGATACCAGAAGGGGATCGCCGCCAGCGAGCCCATCGTGCCCGGCACCACGGGGCTCAGCCCGCTGCCAAAGCCGGTAGCGAGCAGATGCCACGGATTGCGCAAATTCAGGCGGCTTTTCGCAACATCTTTATGGCGTGGCAAAATGGTCATATCCTTTCCAGTCAAAAGTGACAGGTTCTCCGTCACGCACAAAGGCGATCCCTTCGATATCCGCCGTCATTTGCCCGATACAGGTAAACGGCACGCCCAGATGACCAAGCGCGACATCCAGCGCGCCACGGTTCAGCTCCGGGACGGTAAAGCACAGTTCATAATCTTCGCCGCCGGATAACATCCAGCGCAGCTTTTGTTCGGGATCATTGGCATGTCCCCACAGTTCTTCGGAGTCAGGCAGCGCCTCCAAATCGATTCGCGCGCCACAGTTGCTGGCTTGCAGAATGTGACCAAGATCGGAAATCAAACCGTCGGAAAGATCGATCGCTGAACTGGCGAGATCGCGTAGCGCCTGCCCTTGTAAAATACGCGGCGTCGGGCGCAGATGGCGTTTGACCAGATAGTCGGCATCCCCCCAGCTTCCCACGCGAAAATCACCCCGTAGAATCGCCAGCCCGGCAGCGCTATCGCCCAACGTGCCAGTAACATAAATCCAGTCGCCCGGTTTTGCGCCAGAACGTTTCAGCGCCCGACCGGCTGGCACAAGGCCATGAATACCGAGCGTCATCGACAGCGGGCCGCGCGTGGTATCGCCGCCAATGAGCTGCATGTCGTAGTAATCCAGTTGTTCAAACAGGCTGTCACTGAACGCGGCAAGCCACGCCTCATCGACGTCAGGAAGCGTGAGCGCCAGCGTTAACCATGCCGGATCGGCGCCCATCGCCGCCAGATCGCTTAAATTCACCGCCAGCGCTTTATACGCCAGATCGGCAGGATCGATATCGGGTAAGAAATGGATGCCCGCCACCAGCGTATCGGTACTGATCGCCAGGGTCTGCTTTTCAGGAATATTCAGGAGCGCGCAATCGTCGCCAATACCGGTTTCAACATCAAGACGAGAGCTTCTTACACGGTCAAAATAACGGGCAATCAGGGAAAACTCGCCACATGCCATACGTTATGCCTCAGCAGAAAAAAAGAAAAGGCCGGAGACGGCGGGTATCGATCGCCCGCTATCTTTCCGGCCTGTGAATCACTTTTTGTTGGGGCGAATCACCGGAGCTGCTTTATCCAGTACGCCGTTGACGAATTTGTGGCTGTCTTCAGCGCCAAAGGTTTTCGCCAGTTCAATCGCTTCGTTGATGGCCACTTTATAAGGCACATCGCTGCGTTTTGACAGCTCAAACAACGCAATACGCAGCACGGCTTTTTCAACCTGTCCCAGCTCTTCAAGCAGGCGGGACAGATACGGTTTCATTAAACCATCCAGGTACGCGCTGTTAGTCGCCACCCCGGATAGCAGTTCACGGAAATAGAGAACGTCGACGTCTTTTACGTCCTGTTCCGCCAGGAACTGGTATTCAACATCAGCGATGTCGTTCTGGGACAACTGCCAAGAGTAAAGCGCCTGAACGGCACACTCACGGGCGCGGCGACGAGCAGCAGGTTTCACGGAATTCCCCTTACAAAAAATCAGGCCTTAATGGCTTTCAATACATTAATCATTTCAAGCGCGGTCAGCGCAGCTTCTGCGCCTTTATTACCGGCTTTTGTACCAGCACGTTCGATGGCTTGTTCAATACTCTCGGTGGTCAGAACACCAAAGGCTACCGGCACGCCGCTGTCCTGGGCAACGCTTGCCAGGCCATTGCTGGCGCCGCCTGCCACATATTCAAAGTGCGCAGTCCCCCCGCGAATCACGGTTCCCAGCGCAACCACGGCGTCGTATTTACCGCTTTTCGCCAGCGCTTCGGTCGCCAGCGGCAGTTCATAGGCGCCAGGCACCCACACTACGGTAATATTATCATCTTTTACCTGACCAATACGCGTCAGGGCATCAACCGCGCCATCCAGCAGGCTGTCGTTGATAAACTGATTGAAACGCGCAATAGTGATGGCGACACGAGCGTCAGGGGCTGCAACGTTAGCTTTAATAATGTTCATATTCTCTCTTCCAGGGTTCATTTGGCCCCGCAGGGGGGCGGATTTTATCATAATAATTTGAGCGCTGCTCCCCTTTCGACGGGAGAACTCATGCGCTCACCATATGCAGGCAAACATCCGGGCCGACATGACGTATTTCGCTGAAGGTAAATTGCGGCGCGTCGGCGAGCTTCTCAAGCCCCGGCAATTCGCATAATCCCCGCGCTTGGGTTCCCAACAATTTAGGCGCGACATAGACAATCAGTTCATCCACCAGCCCGGCTTGCAGCAACGCGCCCGCCAGTCCCGGTCCGGCTTCAACCCATATGCTATTAATCTGCTGCCTGCCTAACTGCATCATCAGCACAACCAGATCCAAATGTCCGTTGTGCGCCGGCACGCTGATAGTACGAACCGCATCGGGCCACGCGCGGCTATCTTCCTGGGTACGCGCGATCCACGTTTCGCCAGGCTGCTGCACAATACGATGCGCAGGCGTTACCCGGTTTTGGCTGTCGATAACAATTCGCACCGGCTGGCGCAGATTTTCCTGCGGGTAAGACGCCTGCGTAGAGGCGTCTAACTCCGCCCAACGCACCGTCAAGGCCGGATCGTCAGCCAATACCGTCGCGCTACTGGTTAAGATAGCGTGGCTTTGCGCACGCAAGCGCTGAACGTCACGCCGGGCCTGCGGCGAGGTGATCCACTGGCTTTCGCCGCTGGCCATCGCCGTCCGTCCGTCGACGGAGGCGCCCAGTTTAAGCTGAAGATAAGGGAATCCGGTACGCATCCGCTTGAGGAAGCCTTTATTGAGCGCCTCCGCTTCACTCATCATTAACCCGTGGCTGACCGCAATACCCGCCTGTTGCAGACGATACAGTCCGCGCCCGGCGACCTGTGGGTTCGGGTCCTGCATCGCGGCGACCACGCGCGCGACGCCGGCCGCAATCAGCGCATCGCAACATGGCGGCGTTCGCCCATGATGGCTACAGGGTTCAAGCGTGACATAGGCGGTTGCGCCTTTGGCTTTTGCGCCCGCCATCCGCAGCGCATGGACCTCGGCGTGCGGCTCTCCGGCGCGATGGTGATAACCTTCGCCGACGATGTCGCCATTGTTAACAATGACACAGCCGACATTAGGGTTCGGGTGAGTGGTGAAACGTCCACGCTGCGCCAGTTTGAGCGCTCGCGCCATGTAAAACTCATCCTGCATGGCTTAGTCCTGTAGGCGAGCGATTTCTTCGCCAAAGTCTTTGATATCTTCGAAACTGCGATAGACGGAGGCAAAGCGAATATACGCGACTTTATCGAGTTTTTTCAGCTGCTCCATGACCAGGTTGCCAATCATCTTGCTGGGAACTTCACGCTCCCCAGTGGCACGTAATTGTGACTTAATATGGTTCAATGCCATTTCAACATCATCTGCGCTGACGGGTCTTTTTTCCAGCGCTCTCAACATGCCGCTACGCAGCTTATCCTCATTAAAGGGTTCGCGCACATCGTTGCTTTTTATCACGCGCGGCATGACCAGTTCAGCCACTTCGAAGGTCGTAAAGCGTTCATTACACACCAGGCACTGCCGACGGCGGCGCACGGACGAGCCCTCGCCTACAAGACGAGAGTCAATGACTTTGGTATCTACGGCGAAACAAAATGGGCAATGCATACGGCGTCCTGACCAGATGATTTAGGAAATGCTATTTTACCCTGAACTGGCGCGACAACAAAGGCGGAGCGCTTTTGAGATAAAGGATCGGTGCCTTTGTGCGTATAGCGCACTACCATTACGCTATCGAACCATGAAGGAAATGATCGACATGACAAGACGTTACCTAAGAATTCTCCTGGTGGGAAGTCTCTTGAGCCTGACCGCCTGCGCGCCGCAGAGCGAAGTTCGCCAGATGCATCAAAGCATTAGCACCCTGAATAAAGAGATGACCCAACTGAATCAGGAAACGGTAAAAATTACCCAACAAAATAAGCTGAATGCGGAGTCAACCCGCGGCGTCTATTTGTTGCCTGGCGCCAATACGCCTGCCCGGCTGGAGAGCCAGATCGGTACGCTACGTATGACATTGCTGGAAATTACGCCTGTCGCAGACGGCGCTCACGCAACGTTACACATTCAGGGCGAGTCCCGCGATCCGCTGCCGGCATTCAGCGCTACCGTAGAGTACGGGCAACTTCAGGGCACTACGGAGAACTATCAGGAGGTGAATGCACAGAGCCTTCTGGTAAATGCCCCTGCCAGCTTGCTGGCGCCCAGTGATGTCAATATTTCGTTACCGTTGAAGGGGATCACACCGGCGCAGTTAGGCTTCATTCGCATCCATGATATTCAGCCTGTTAATCAATAAACGTTCTGGCGGAGCGTTTTGTGCGTTCCGCAACATCCCCCGCGCGACTTTTGTTGCCCTACTGACATTTCCGTCATTTATGACATGGATTGGTAATATTCATGAAAGATAGTACTGTCGCCGCGTCTAAAATGCGCAAACGTGAACGCAATCGATTACGTAAATGATAGATATGTGAAACAAGACATATTTTTGTGAGCAATGATTTTTATAATAGGCTCCGCAGAAACACGAAATATTTAGAAACGCAAATTGCGTTCTTTTCACTCCCGCAAGGGATTTCAAACAGTGGCATACATATGAAAAAAACTTTACTCGCAGTCAGCGCAGCGCTGGCGCTCACCTCATCTTTTACTGCTAACGCAGCAGAAAATGATCAGCCGCAGTATTTGTCCGACTGGTGGCACCAGAGCGTAAACGTGGTAGGCAGCTACCATACCCGTTTCTCGCCGAAATTGAACAACGACGTCTATCTGGAATATGAAGCATTTGCCAAAAAAGACTGGTTTGATTTCTACGGCTATATCGATATTCCCAAAACCTTTGATTGGGGTAACGGCAACGATAAAGGTATCTGGTCCGACGGTTCTCCGCTGTTCATGGAAATCGAACCGCGTTTCTCAATTGATAAGCTGACCGGCGCAGACCTGAGCTTCGGCCCGTTTAAAGAGTGGTATTTCGCCAACAACTACATCTACGATATGGGCGATAACAAAGCCAGCCGCCAGAGCACGTGGTATATGGGTCTGGGGACCGATATCGACACCGGCCTGCCGATGGGCCTGTCGCTGAACGTGTATGCGAAATATCAGTGGCAAAACTACGGCGCGTCCAATGAAAACGAATGGGACGGCTACCGTTTCAAAGTGAAATACTTCGTCCCCATCACCGATCTGTGGGGCGGTAAACTGAGCTATATCGGCTTTACCAACTTTGACTGGGGATCTGATTTAGGCGACGATCCGAACCGTACCAGCAACTCCATCGCTTCCAGCCATATCCTGGCGCTGAACTACGATCACTGGCACTACTCGGTCGTTGCGCGTTACTTCCATAACGGCGGACAGTGGCAGAATGGCGCAAAACTGAACTGGGGCGACGGCGATTTCAGCGCGAAATCTACCGGCTGGGGCGGCTACCTGGTCGTGGGTTACAACTTCTAAACCTGCAAAAAAGGCCAGAGGTCGTCCTCTGGCCCGTTTCGGGCGCATGCTGCCATGCGGCGGCGAGTCGCGCCCACTTCACATTACTTCCGGCGATGCCACCAGCCTAAAAACAGACCTGTCGCAATCCCGACCAGCGTTGGTGCCGCCAGATCGTGCCAGATAGTAATGCTCAACTCTGTGAGCGTCATATTGCCGCCTTTGTTGCAATGGCAACGGTTCGCGGCTATCCTCAACTTGTCTGGAGTCAAGTTAGCCCCCGTAATGTTGCCGGTGAATACCGAACAATGTGCGGGGGTTTTCTCTTTCCAGCGACAAGGCCACCGGGGATCAAGCCCCCGCAACATTGCGCCTCACCGGGTTGCCCCGGCTTACCGCTGATTCTACTCTGCTCGCCAGTATCGGCATGAATTAAAAACAAAAAAATCCCAACCTTGCGATCGGGACTCCAGTGACAATGTATGCGTTACAGGACGTTTGGGGCTGGCGACAAACTCCGGGGCTGAAAAAATGTCAGATTGCATCCGACCTACGAAAACCAATAATTCATTTATATTGCGGATTCCGTTGGGTGGAGCGAAGCGTAACCTAACATTCAACAACACCAACAGCTTTGTCAGCAGTCTGCTTATTTCTTTTTGTTCATCATCGCTTTCAGATCGGCAAACGGGTTATAAGTCGCCTCGCCGACATCTTTTTGCGCATCTTCCCCGGCAATGACCGTCGAACCGTACTGATCGGCTTCGGTATATTTGGAATGCTCGTGATCGTGGCAGTAGAGGCACAATAGCTCCCAGTTGCTGCCGTCTTCCGGGTTATTGGTGTGGTCATGATCGATATGATGCACCGTCAGCTCACGCAGATTTGAATACACAAACTCACGGGAACAACGTCCGCACACCCACGGAAACAGCTTCAGCGCTTTTTCACGATAGCCGCTTTCCAGGCGCGCGTAGTTTTTTGGGATGATAGCCATAATTAACAGGTACCTGAATAATACAAAGGGTTATGCGCAGTTTCCCGCGAAGCCGGGCTTTTAGCAATGATTCTGTGCAACTTATATATCCAGGTAAGCAAGGCTATTTCAGGCAAACTGATGACCAATCAACCCGTTTTACAAGCGTTAGAGGTATCGCTATCACATCTTACGGCATTTTTTCGTGCTCGACTTTACGCAAAAAATCACGCAAAGAACGGTCGATTGTTTCACGAAATCGCCGGTTAAGCGGAGTAATTTGTAAACAGCGATCGAGGCGAAAACACCGATAGTCTTCCCGTCTCTCACACCAGGCAACCAGCAGCCAGTGCTCTCCCCAGAAAAACAATCCCAGCGGTTGTATATCCCGCGAAGAGAGATGCCCCGCTTCATCACGATAATGTAGCGCCAACACCTGCTGCGCCGAAACGGCCTGATGGATAAGATCAAACGCGCTGCGCGAATGTGGAGATGTACCCAAATCCGGAGCGTAAATCCGTGTCTGCTCCGCTTTACGACGGCTCTCTTCCGGTAAAATAGCCAACACTTTTTCCTGGGCGGATTCAAGCTCGCGCGATAGCGAATCGCCGCCCCAGGTTTTCAATAACCGTATAGCCACCATCAGTGCTTCCGATTCACGATGGGTAAGCATCAAGGGCGGCAGATCAAAACCCGCCATTAAACGGTATCCGCTCCCCGCTTCACCTTCGACAGGCACACCGGATAACGACAGATCGCGAATATCGCGATAAATTGTCCGTTCAGAAACCGCAAGCCGCTGTGCCAACAGCGCTGCCGTCGTCAGTCGTCTACCCCGCAAAATTTGCACGATCTGAAACAAACGGTCAGCGCGTCTGGTCATATTGACTCTCTACATTTAGCAAATATCACGCAGGTTGATGTAAACCTATTCGGTTACCTTCGCTGTCAATAAACAACGCGATGGTTCCAATGTCATCTCCGGGAACCATGGGTTCCAGAACACACTTGCCACCGGCAAGGACGACACGTTCAATCGAGGCTAACAAATCGGCGGTATGCAGATAAATAACGACTCCCTGCGCAACTGGAGCGACATCATCCTGCTTTATCAGCGCTCCGCCGGGTCCGGGTTCAGCATACGGAAATACGGCCAGGTCCGCCCCATCCATGGTTTCCCGACGTAACGATATCTGCATCACTTGCTCATAAAAGGCGATTGCACGCGCCATATCAGTAACTGGAATTTCAAACCAGTTAATCAAGTTTTTCATACATCCTCCTGCGAGTGTGGGTAAATTCATGAGGAGTGTATGGCAGGGCTCCTGACAGCATACTGTCAGTAATGTTTATCGTCATGGTACATAAAAAAAATCCCGATCGCATGACCGGGATTCAGATAACACTTAAATACGTGTTTACGGCAGAATGGACGGCTGATCCGCCCCTTCTTTTTCGACTTTCTGCTGCAGCATATGCTCGCGCTTCATACCGAGTTTCAGCGCCAGCGCCGATGCGACATAGATAGAAGATGCCGTACCAATAGAGACACCGATCAGCATCGTCAGCGAGAAGCCTTCCAGTACCGGACCGCCGAAGAGGTACAGCATCAAAATTACCACTAACGTCGTACCGGAGGTAATCAACGTACGGTGTAGCGTCTGGGTCAGCGACACGTTAAAGATTTCGTAAGGCGTCCCGCGACGGATTTTGCGGAAGTTTTCACGAATACGGTCGGAGACCACGATACTGTCGTTCAGCGAGTAACCGATCACCGACATCAACGATGCCACAATGGTCAGGTCAATCTCGATATGGAAAAGCGACAGTATCCCCAGCGTAATGATCACGTCGTGCGCCAGCGCGATGACCACCCCTGCCGCCAGTCGCCACTCAAAGCGGAAACCGACATAAACGAGGATAGAGATCAACGCCACCAGCAGCGCCATGGCGCCGGTTTGCGCCAGATCGGCGCCCACGCTTGGCCCCACGAATTCAATACGCTTCACGGCCGCGTTCTGGTTGGTGGCTTCATTAATGATCGTCACCACTTTGCTACCCAGTACCTGACCGCCGGTTTCACCTTCGGTTGGCGGCATACGCACCATAATGTCGTGACTGCTGCCAAAGTTCTGCAACTGCGGCTCTTCATAGCCCGCTTTTTGCAGCGCTTCGCGCATCACGTCCATTTCAGCCGGTTTTTCCAGTGTGATTTCAATTACCGTACCACCGGTGAAATCCAGCCCCCAGTTAAACCCGCGTACACCCATAATGACAATGGCCGCGATCAGCAACAGCCCGGAGATGCCGAATGCCCAGAAGTCCCAGCGCATAAAGTCATAGACTTTACGGCCGTGGTTTAGTTGTTCAACAGTGTATTCCTGTGCCACATCGCACTCCTCAGATTGACAGCTTAGTGACGCGCTTGCCGCCATATAGCAGGTTTACGATAGCACGCGTACCGATAATTGCGGTAAACATCGACGTCGCCACACCGATACCGGTCGTAATCGCGAACCCTTTAATTGCCCCGGTACCAACGGCATACAGAATGATGACTTTAATCAGCGTCGTGATGTTCGCATCGAAGATGGAACTGAACGCGCCGGCATAGCCTTCGTTTATCGCCTGCTGTACCGTGCGGCCATTACTCAACTCTTCTTTGATACGTTCGTTAATCAGAACGTTGGCGTCGACCGCCACCGCAAGGGTTAACACGATACCCGCAATCCCCGGCATACTGAGCGTTGCCCCCGGCAACAGCGACATGATACCGACAATCAACACCAGGTTAGCCACTAACGCGCTGGTCGCAATCAGACCAAACTTCTTATAGAAGAAGATCATGAACAGGATGGAGACCACCAGACCGGCCAGACAGGCTTCCAGGCCCTGCTTAATATTTTGCATACCCAAAGTCGGGCCAATGGTGCGCTCTTCAACGATCTGAATCGGCGCAATCAGGGCACCCGCACGCAGCAACAACGAGAGCTGACGCGCTTCGTTCGGGTTGCTGATACCGGTAATACGGAAGCTGTTACCCAGCCGAGACTGGATGTTGGCAATGTTAATCACCTCTTCCTGTTTCACCAGTACGGCGCGACCGTTAGCGTCTTTCTTACCACTGTCTTTATACTCCACAAACAGGGTCGCCATCGGTTTGCCGATATTGTCCTTAGTGAAGTTAGACATGATATTGCCGCCTGCGCTATCCAGCGAGATGTTAACCTGCGGTTGGTTATATTCATCCTGGCTGGACGTCGAGTCGGTGATATGGTCGCCGGTGAGGATCACGCGTTTGTACAATACCACCGGCTGACCTTCGCGGGTCTGTTTCACTTCGGAATCGCCCGGTACGCGCCCGGCAGCAGCGGCGGCTTGGTCAACGTTGGTATTCACCAGACGGAATTCCAGCGTCGCGGTCGCGCCGAGAATTTCTTTCGCGCGAGCGGTATCCTGGATACCCGGCAGCTCAACCACAATACGGTCTGCGCCCTGGCGTTGTACGACAGGCTCCGCGACGCCCAGTTGGTTAACACGGTTACGCAGAATATTAATGTTCTGCTGAACGGCGTATTCACGCGCTTCGCTCAGGCGCGCATCGGTCATTACCGCGCGAAGTTGATTGCCGCTCTGGCTGGAAATCACCAGGTCACGATGACGCGGCGTCAGATAGGCGATCGCCTCATCACGCGCTTTGCTGTCACGGAACGTGATGCTCAACCCATAATTATTTTCTTTACGAACGGTGGTATAAGGAATGCCTTTTTCACGCAGATCGCTGCGCAGGCTATCGATATTTTGTTCCTGGAGTTTACCTAACGCGGTATCCATATCCACTTCCATCAGGAAGTGAACGCCGCCGCGCAGATCAAGACCGAGCTTCATCGGATCGGCGTGAATAGCCGCCAACCAGCGCGGCGTAGCCGGCGCAAGGTTAAGCGCCACGACATATTTATCCCCCAGCACGCTCATCAGCGCTTCACGGGCGCGTAGCTGGGTATCGGTGGTGTCGAAGCGCGCAAGAATAGCGCCCTCTTCCAGTGCCACAGACTTAGCGGGAATTTTTTCTTCTTGTAACGTTTTCTGGACCTGGATCAGCGTTTGCTCACTGGCGGCGACGCCGCGCACGCCAGTGATTTGAACAGCCGGATCCTCACCATACAGGTTGGGAAGTGCGTAAAGCAGGCCGACGATAATCACGACGACCAGCATGATGTACTTCCACAAAGGATAACGGTTTAACACGGCAGTTCCCTTTGGGAAAACGAAATATT
This sequence comes from Salmonella sp. SAL00672, assembly GCF_046552175.1. NCBI lineage: Bacteria > Pseudomonadati > Pseudomonadota > Gammaproteobacteria > Enterobacterales > Enterobacteriaceae > Salmonella > Salmonella sp. SAL00672. The sequence continues at coordinate 378,991 of NZ_JBGDUQ010000003.1, forward strand.
ACAGCGCCTTCATGGTGCCTTTCGGCAGAACGGCAGCTACGAAGTCACGTTTGATAACCACTTCCGTGGTGTCATTCAGCGCGATGGCAATGTAGCCGGCTTCCGCTACTTTGGTCACTCGACCGACCAGACCGCCATTCGTCAGAACTTCATCACCTTTCGCAATGGAGTCCATCAGCTTTTTGTGCTCTTTGGTGCGCTTCTGCTGCGGGCGCAGGATCATGAAATAGAAAATCAGACCAAACACCACCAGCATTAAAATCAGAGACATCGGGCTGCCCTGCGCTGGAGCACCTGTTGCCGCTACCGCATCAGAAATAAAAAAGCTCATTCAAATTCCCTCATTATTAAAATTAATCAACGTTCAAAGGTGGAACGGGTCGCCCCTGACGTTGGTAAAACTCGGTTACGAAGCTCTCTAATTTACCCTCTTCAATAGCCTTGCGTAAACCCGCCATCAAACGCTGGTAGTAACGCAAGTTATGAATGGTATTGAGACGCGCACCTAATATTTCGTTGCAACGGTCGAGATGATGCAAGTAAGCGCGTGAATAATTGCGACAGGTGTAGCAATCGCACTCGGCGTCAAGCGGGCTGGTGTCGCTTTTATGCTTTGCATTACGAATCTTCACCACGCCGTCGGTCACAAACAAATGACCATTACGGGCATTTCGCGTTGGCATGACACAGTCAAACATATCAATACCGCGACGCACCCCTTCCACCAGATCTTCCGGTTTACCCACGCCCATCAGGTAACGCGGTTTGTCAGCCGGGATCTGCGGGCAAACGTGCTCCAGAATGCGGTGCATATCTGCTTTCGGCTCACCGACAGCCAAACCGCCGACAGCGTAGCCATCAAAGCCAATCTCTACCAGACCTTTCACCGAGATATCGCGTAAATCTTCGTAAACGCTGCCCTGAATGATGCCAAAAAGCGCATTCTTATTGCCAAGGCTATCAAAACGGTCGCGGCTACGCTTCGCCCAACGCAACGACATCTCCATTGAGCGTTTAGCATAGTCCCAGTCTGCCGGGTACGGCGTACATTCATCAAAGATCATCACGATATCGGAACCGAGATCGTACTGGATCTCCATCGACTTTTCCGGATCGAGGAAAATCGGATCGCCGTTGATCGGGTTACGGAAGTGCACGCCTTGCTCGGTAATCTTACGAATATCGCCGAGGCTGAAGACCTGGAAGCCGCCGGAATCGGTGAGAATCGGCCCTTTCCACTGCATAAAATCGTGCAGATCGCCATGCAGCTTCATGATTTCCTGACCCGGGCGCAGCCACAGGTGGAAAGTGTTGCCGAGAATAATCTGCGCGCCGGTCGCTTCCACTTCTTCCGGCGTCATGCCTTTCACGGTACCGTAAGTACCCACAGGCATAAAAGCAGGCGTTTCCACTACGCCACGATCAAACACCAGACGACCGCGACGCGCGCGACCATCGGTGGTATCTAACTCAAATTTCATTATCACTCCTGCGTCAGAAAAACAGTCCGACGTTTAACGACTCGCTACGGAATGATTCCATAGCTAATAAATTCCCGAAGGCGTCATCGGCGCAGCCAGTTTGGGGTCGGCCAGCGCACAGCCACCGGAGCGTACACGCAGTACGTGAGGATGGCGAGCACTGCCCGGCGTCAAAATGGCAAGTGAGATAGCCTTCTTACGGACGCTCAGAAATAGCCTGCGGATTGTACGTGATAAACATCGCGTCCCCGTAGCTAAAAAAGCGATATTTTTGTTCTACCGCAGTCTTATAGGCATTCATGGTGTGTTGATAACCGGCAAATGCGGAAACCAGCATAATCAACGTCGATTCCGGCAGATGAAAGTTGGTGATCAGCGCATCAATCACTTTGTATTGATAACCTGGATAAATAAAGATTTGCGTATCGCCGAAGAACGGCTCTATCAAATCGTTTTTTGCCGCCTGTGCCGCGCTCTCCAGTGAGCGTACCGAGGTGGTGCCGACAGCGATAACCCGGTTGCCACGCGCTTTCGCCGCCAGCACCGCGTCGACCACCTCCTGCGGCACCTCAGCATATTCGGAGTGCATGATGTGATCTTCAATGGTATCGACACGCACTGGCTGGAAAGTGCCCGCGCCTACGTGTAGCGTAACAAACGCCATTTCGATACCTTTCTCACGAAGCGCCGCCAGCAGCGGCTCATCAAAGTGCAGCCCCGCGGTCGGCGCGGCGACGGCGCCCGGTTTTTCACTGTAGACCGTCTGGTACAGTTCGCGGTCGGCGTCCTCGTCCGGGCGGTCGATGTACGGCGGCAACGGCATATGGCCGATGGCGTTAAGAATATCCAGCACCGGACGCGGGTCATTAAACTCAACTTCAAACAGAGCGCCGTGACGCGCGGTCATGGTCGCGTGGATACTTTCGTCGTCGCCCAGTAGCAGTTCCGTGCCCGGTTTTGGCGCTTTAGAAGCGCGAATATGCGCCAGGATGCGTTTATCATCGAGCATACGTTCGACCAGCACTTCTATCTTGCCGCCGCTGGCTTTACGGCCAAAGAGCCGCGCCGGGATCACGCGGGTATTATTGAAGACCAGCAAATCGCCAGGGTTGAGCTTATCGAGCAGATCGGTGAAAGTACCGTGCGTCAGCGCGCCCGTCGGCCCCTCTAATGACAGCAAACGGCAGCGACTGCGTTCCGGCTGTGGGTAGTGGGCAATCAGGGATTCGGGTAGTTCAAAGGAAAAATCGGTAACGCGCATGACTCTGACTCAGACTAAAATAAGAGGCGGGTAGTCTAGTGCCGAGGCGTTCCCGCTGCAACCGTTACCCGCTTTTTGGACAGAGAATCAATAATGAATTTTCTTGCTCACCTGCATCTGGCGCACCTTGCCGACAGCTCGCTTTCCGGTAATCTTCTGGCCGATTTTGTCCGCGGTAACCCGGCAACGCATTATCCTCCTGACGTGGTAGAGGGTATTTATATGCATCGGCGTATTGACGTCATGACCGACAACCTGCCGGAAGTTCGTGAGGCGCGAGAGTGGTTCCGCCATGAAACGCGGCGCGTGGCGCCCATTACGCTGGACGTCATGTGGGATCATTTTTTATCGCGTCACTGGACGCAAATCTCTCCCGATTTTCCACTTCAGGCGTTTGTCGGCTACGCCCATGCGCAGGTCGCGACGATTCTGCCCGACTCCCCGCCGCGCTTTGTCAACCTGAATGATTATCTTTGGTCAGAAAAATGGTTAGAGCGGTATCGCGATATGGATTTCATTCAAAACGTGCTGAATGGCATGGCGAATCGCCGTCCCCGGCTGGATGCCTTGCGTGATTCCTGGTACGATCTGGACGCGCACTACGACGCGTTAGAAGAGCGCTTCTGGCATTTTTATCCGCGTATGATGGCACAGGCCGCCCGCAAAGCGCTGTGACGGCCTGATAGCGAGGGCGTGCGTCAGATCCGCCGTTGGCAGAAAGATCGTTCGCTGTCATAAAGGGGTCATCATTACGATTTATAATGACCCGATCGATAGGCAAAAGCTGTCTCATTGATTGTCAAGACCGCATTGTTTTGTCGCTTCGCCCTCCCTATACTGCCCGCGTTGCGTTCTAAAACCCTTAATATTGCAGGAGAATTATTATGGTACTGGTTACTCGTCAGGCCCCGGATTTCACCGCTGCGGCGGTACTGGGTAGCGGTGAGATTGTTGATAAATTCAACTTCAAACAGCACACCAATGGTAAAACGACCGTTCTGTTCTTCTGGCCGATGGACTTCACTTTTGTTTGCCCGTCTGAGCTGATCGCCTTTGATAAACGTTATGAAGAATTCCAGAAGCGCGGCGTTGAAGTGGTCGGCGTTTCTTTCGACTCTGAGTTCGTTCACAACGCATGGCGTAACACCCCTGTCGATAAAGGCGGCATTGGCCCGGTGAAATACGCAATGGTCGCCGACGTGAAGCGTGAAATTCAGAAAGCTTACGGTATCGAACACCCGGACGAAGGCGTTGCGCTGCGCGGCTCTTTCCTGATTGACGCAAACGGTATTGTTCGCCACCAGGTCGTAAACGATCTGCCGCTGGGTCGTAACATCGACGAAATGCTGCGTATGGTCGACGCGCTGCAGTTCCACGAAGAGCACGGCGATGTCTGCCCGGCGCAGTGGGAAAAAGGCAAAGAAGGCATGAACGCCTCTCCGGACGGCGTGGCTAAATACCTGGCTGAGAATATTTCCAGCCTGTAAGTCAGTGCATTGATAAAAGGCTCGCGAATGCGAGCCTTTTTTATGCGTGAGGTATTATGAACCACCTCGCCTCAACGATTCATCCATACCGTCGCGGAAATCGCGGGTAAACTAAGTCTTCCCTCGCGGATGTCACCGCTTCCCGTTTTACATTGCCATCCGGCCACGTTCAGCAACGGCAACGCTTCCAGCGCCACTTCACAGGCCTCGCCCCGGTTAATCGCCACCAGAGCCCGCTGCTGCTGATAAACTCGCACGAATACCACTACGTCACCTTCGGCATACAGCGCCTGGCATCCGCCACGACGCAGCGCCAGACTGCTCTGGCGCAGTTTCGCCATACGCTGGTACAGCGCCAGCAAGTTGCCGTCCTGCTTGCGTTCATCCCATGGGAACGGTTTGCGGCACATGGGGTCATTTGCGCCGTCCACGCCGACTTCATCGCCGTAATAAATACATGGCACGCCGGGCCAGGTAAACAGCCAGACCACCGCCAGCGGCAGGCGCGCCGCGTCTTTACCCAGCAGGGTTTTAAAGCGCGCAGTATCATGGCTGTCGAGTTGATTAAACATGCGCAGTTGCTGCTGGTGCGATAATCCGGCGCGGTAGTTATCCATCCACGCGATACAGGTCCGGGCATCAATATGCTGTGGTTCGTAAGCGATATCAGTATTGGCGAGAAATCCCCACAGCGGGAAGGTGAAGCCGCGATAATTCATGGCGGCATCTTCCGCATCGGCCTGTAGCCACTGCCGCGCATCGCCGAAATGTTCCCCCACAATATAGGCTTCGGGCTGCGCCTCTTTTGCCGCCCGGGTAATGCCGGCGACGTGCTGCAAATTATGACGCGCCCCGCCCGCCTCGCCCAGCATATGTACGACATCCAGCCGCCAGCCGTCCATATTCCACGGAGCCTTTAGCCAGTGACGAACGATACTGTCCTCACCGCGATAGATCTCATCGACCAGCGTTTCTGATTGATAATCGAGTTTCGGCAGGCTCGGATAACCCAGCCAGTCCAGCGCCACGCCTTGTGGTGAAAAGGAGTACCAGTCGCGCCACGGCGAGTCCGGGTGATGGCACGCGCCGCCAGTGCTGCGGTTATGCCTGTCAAACCACACATGCGAGTCGCCGCTATGATTAAACACGCCATCCAGCACCAGCCTCATGCCCTGCGCCTGGGTTTTACGCCGCAGGCGTAGCAGCGCCCGATCGCCGCCAAATTGCGGATCGACATGGCGATAATCTTCCGTATCGTACTTATGGACGCTCGGCGCGGTAAATACCGGATTCAGATATAGCGCTGTGACGCCCAGTTTTTTCAGATACGGCAGCTTCTCACAAATGCCATTCAGACAGCCGCCGTAAAAGGTGGAACCGCCCGCCTGGGGGGTGAGCGGTTCATCCCACTCTTTACGCACGATGTCGTGACCGGCAGCATGGTGGTAATACACCTTATCCTGCCCGGCTTCACGAGACTGGCTGCGGGCAAAACGATCCGGGAAGATCTGATAAAAAATTTGATCGGCGACCCACTGCGGGCCGCTGTCCGGAACATCAACGGCAAATTGTTCCAGACGCGCCGGTGGGAAGCGGTTAAGTCCCTGCGGCGTAAACCAAAGCTGGCGGTCGTGCCAAAGCAATTTAAAGCTGTAACGGCGACGGGGTTGCCCTAACGCGATATTGAGCGTCGCTCGCCACGCCGTCACGCCCGGCTGCGGCTGGCGGCGCTGTTTGCGCATCGCCAGTGAGATTTCTTCATTATCGAATTCTGAGCGCAACGTCACGCGAGACGGCGGATTTTCTCCGCTCAGCCACAGCGTAATGGTTAATTTATCGTTATGTTGCTTCACAAATGGGGCAACCGGTAAGTGCCAGGCATTCAACATCTCGTATCCCCTCTACTGAAAATGGGGCCACCTTGCCACAGAGATTTAAAGGATAACTCATCATCCAGGGGTTTATTAGGGGAGGAGGCTCCAGGAGGAGAAGCGGCTCCGCTTATCCGGTCTACCGTTGCCTGCAGACCGGATAAGGCAGAGAAAAACGACTACGCCTGCGCCAATTGACGGTCGCGACGGCGTTTAAATATCCAGCCAATCAACAGCAGAACTATCCAGGCGAAGCCCACATACAGTGAGATGCGGGTATCCGGATGGTAGCCGATAAGCGCAATAATGAAGACCAGGAAAATCAGACCCGCTATCGTCGTTACGACACCGCCCGGCACCTTAAATTTCAGCGCTTTTACCTCTTCCGGCGGTAAACGACGACGGAAGGCGATTTGCGACAGCAGGATCATAATCCATACCCATACCGTCGCAAACGTCGCCAGCGAAGCAATCACCAGGAAGACGTTTTCCGGCATGATGTAGTTCAGGTAAACCGCAAACAGCAGCGCAATCGTCATCACCAGCACAGTAACCCACGGAATACCACGGCGTGACGTTTTGGCAAAAATTTTCGGCGCGCTCCCCTGCTCCGCCATACCATGCAGCATACGGCCTACGCCAAACACATCGGAGTTGATAGCGGAAAGCGAGGCGGTCAATACCACAAAGTTCAGAATGCTGGCGGCAAAGGTAATCCCCATATGCTGGAACGTCAGCACAAATGGGCTGCCGTTTGTGCCGACCTGATTCCACGGATAGATAGACATAATGACGAACAGCGTGCCGACATAAAATACCAGGATACGCATTGGTACTGAGTTAATGGCGCGCGGAATGGATTTCTCCGGGTCTTTCGCTTCCCCGGCGGTGATACCGATAATCTCAATCCCGCCGTAAGCGAACATCACCATTTGCAGCGACATGATCATTCCCAGCCAGCCATTGCTGAAGAAGCCGCCGTTGCTCCACAGGTTATGAATGCCGGTCGGCTGCCCGCCGTTGCCAATTCCCCACACAATGATGCCGATACCCGCGACAATCATGATAATAATGGTGGCGACTTTGAAGAAGGAGAACCAAAACTCCAGCTCGCCGAACACCTTGACGCTCATCAGGTTGATGGCGCAAATGATCAGCACCACGCTAAGTACCCAAATCCAGTGCGGCACGGCGGGGAACCAGACTCCCATGTAAATGCCGAACGCGGTCACGTCGGCAATGGCGACGATCAGGATCTCAAAACAGTAGGTCCAGCCGGTAATGTAGCCCGCAAGCGGGCCGAGGTTTTCCTGCGCATAGCGCGAAAATGAGCTGGCGGCAGGGTTGTGAACGGACATTTCCCCCAATGCGCGCATAATGATATATGCCGCGACCCCGCCAATAATATAGGCCAACAGCACGCTCGGCCCCGCCATTTTGATGGCGTCCGCCGAGCCGTAAAACAGGCCGGTGCCGATTGCCGAACCTAATGCCATAAAGCGAATGTGCCGGGTGCTCAGCCCACGCTTTAGCTTATTATTGCTTTCCATCAATTTCTGACCTATCAACACAATAAAAAACCACGGGGCGTTAAGCCCCGTGGTGTACACATATGTCAGCGATTTTAGTGAGCGCTGGAGGTCACCTGCCGACCCGCCGCGCGATCCCAGATAATCGCCAGGATCACCATCACCACCGTTGGCATCAACCACGCCAGTCCCTGTTCCGCCAGCGGCAAACGCTGACTCCAGGCTGGCAGCATATCGCCGAAGGCAGATGCTTTGATGCCGTCAAGGATACCAAAAAGCAGACTGATAAACATGGCCGGCGCGATGATACGGGTGGAATTATGCCACCATGAGCGGGTAAAACTTAATACAACCAGTGCGATACACGGCGGATAGATAGCCGTCAGCACCGGAATGGAGATTTGAATCAGATGGCTCAGTCCGAGGTTTGACACCACCATAGAGAAGCCGCCGAGAATAAAGACCAGCGTGCGGTAAGACAGCGGAATATACTGCGCGAAAAACTCAGCGCAGGCGCAGGTCAGCCCCACCGCCGTCACCAGACACGCGATAAAGATCAGCGCCGCCAGCAGGAAGCTTCCCGCGCCGCCAAAGGTATGCTGAACGTAGGCATGAAGAATCGCCGCGCCGTTCGCTGACTGATCGACCAGCGTCGCGCTGTCAGAACCTAAGCGGAACAAGGCAAGGTAAAGCAGCGTCAGCCCCACGCCCGCCATCAGGCCGGCCCAGACCGTGTAACGCGTCAACAGGCGCGCTTCGGTCACGCCGCGAGAACGCGCCGCGTTCACAATAACGATACCAAACACCATCGCGCCCAGCGTATCCATCGTCAGATAGCCGTTCACAAATCCGTTAGAAAAGGCCGCATTCTGATAAGCGTCCAGGGCGTTGCTGATTGGACCGGCAGGCCAAACGATAGCCGCGACGGACAGGATGACCAGCGCAATAATTTTCAACGGCGCCAGGAAATTCCCTACCGTATCCAGCAGCTTACCCGGATAGAGGGAAACCAGAATAACGATAGCGAAATAGACCACGCTGTAAATCAGCAACGGCATTGCAGAATCGCCAGTCAACGGAGCGATACCGACCTCAAACGACACCGTCGCGGTACGCGGCGTCGCAAATAACGGCCCGACGGCCAGATAGCAAACGGTCGCCAGCAGGAGTCCCGCCACTTTACCAATCGGCGTACTGAGGCTGTCTACGCCGCCGCCGACTTTCGCCAGCGCCACAACAGTAAGAACCGGTAGCCCTACGGCGGTAATCAGAAAGCCAATAGCGGCTGTCCAGACGTGTTCACCCGCCTGCAAACCGACCATAGGAGGAAAGATAATATTGCCTGCGCCAACGAACAGCGCAAATGTCATAAAGCCCAGGGCGATGATATCGCGCGATTTTAACTGATGGGTCATAAAGTCTTACTGCCTGTGGATGGTGATGTTGTAAACATTAAAATTTTTGCCTTTCCCGGAGGATTATAAAGCGGCGTTTTTTATCAATTTCAGCGGGAAAAGCTCCCGGACCGATGCGGCGAAGAATTGTTTTTCGATTTACCGCGCAAATGCAGTCGTAATGACAGCACCTGAAGCGCAATTTAAACGCTTATAACGTTTTAAAGCAAGGTGGGATCTAAAAACCAGATGAATATAGCGATATGAAATTTACAACCAGAATAAAACACCATTCTCATGAAAAAGTTATGGCTAATCATGCGAACAAAAAATCACCAAACGTTGAATGTTTCAACGAGCCCGTCTTAACTGCAAAGAAAATAAGCCAGCATCCGCTGGCTTATGGAAAGTTATACTTACGAAAGGCAATTAATCGCTATTTTTGGCAATTAAACGTTCCGGCAGCACAAAGCTAAATCGCGTTCCTTTGCCAGGCGAACTGTCGATTTCAAGGCGGCTTTCATGGTGATTCAACGCATGTTTCACAATCGCCAATCCCAGGCCGCTGCCGCCCGTTTGCCGCGAACGCGCTTTATCGACGCGGTAGAAGCGTTCGGTCAGACGAGGAATATGCTCGGCAGCAATCCCCGGACCGTTATCTTGAATGCAAAATTCAGCGCCATGCGCGGCACGTCGCCAGCTCACCGTAATATGCGTTCCCGCCGGCGTATGGTTTACCGCGTTATACACCAGGTTTGAGATCGCGCTACGTAGCTGCTCTTCATTGCCCAGAACGCTAAGACTATCGTCGACCTCAAACGTAAAGGTGTGTTTCTGCTGGCTGAGCGTCTGCACTTCACGCTCCACGACCCGCAGCATCATTGGTACATCCACTTTTTCATTTAATAACAGCGCCGGGGCCGCCTCAATTTTAGACAGCGTAAGCAGTTGTTTTACCAGCCCTTCCATACGATACGTTTGCTCGCGCATCGTATGCAGCGCTTTCTCTCGCGTCGCCCCCTCCAGCGCCTGTTCCTGCATCATTTCCAGATAGCCTTGCAATACCGTCAATGGCGTACGCAACTCATGGCTAACGTTGGCGAAAAAGTTACGTCTGGCGCCTTCAAGCTGATGCATTTGCGTCACATCGCGCGCCACCATCAGGAGTTGTTTATCGGTATAAGGCATGACGCGGATCTCCAGATGCCGCCCGGTATTGAGCACCAAATGAAGCGGACGGGTGAAATCACGCGTTTTTAAATACTGGGTAAACTCCGGATAACGCAGTAGATTGAGAATATTCTGCCCGTTGTCATCCGGCCAGCGTAGCCCCAGTATCTGTTGCGCCAAACCGTTACACCAAAAAATGCCGCCTTCTTCTGTGGTCAGTACCACGGCATCAGGCAGCGACTCCGCGCCACTGCGAAAACGTTTAATCAGGTTCCCCAGCTCGCGGCGACGCTTCTTATTTCGCAACTGCATCTGGTGTAAACCGTATAACAGCGGTTCCCAACTTCCCCGTCCCGGCGGCGGCGTCATACTTCTGTCGACCCAAAGCCACCAGGAGAGGCGTAACAAATTCCAGAAATGCCAGACAAGCAGTCCCGTCACCGCCGCCAGTAAAAACCACGGCAGATAACCAAAAAAAGCGCTAAGGATAAGCGCGGGGATGCAACAGAGCACCAGCTCCAGCACCAGCCTTTTCCATGACAGCCGTTCCAGCACGCGTCATACTCCCTCAAGAATGGAAAGCCTTCTCCGCCAGAAACCTGTGATCAACTGGCGGAAAAGGCATTAAAAGCGGGTCGAAAAACGATACCCTGTCCCGCGTACCGTTTGCACCATCCGGTCGTGGCCGCTGTGCTCCAGCGCCTTACGCAAACGGCGAATATGCACGTCGACCGTCCGGTCTTCAACGTACACATTGGTGCCCCAGACATGATTGAGCAGCTGTTCGCGGCTGTAAACCCGTTCCGGGTGCGTCATAAAGAAATGGAGTAATTTAAATTCGGTCGGCCCCATATCCAGCGGGCTGTCGCCGGTCATCACGCGGTGAGAGCCAGGATCAAGGCTCAGTCCCTGCATCTCGATCACCTCTTCGACCGCCATCGGCGAGATACGCCGCATAACGGCTTTAATGCGCGCCACCAACTCCTTGGGGGAAAACGGCTTGGTAATGTAATCGTCAGCGCCGGTTTCCAGCCCGCGCACACGATCTTCTTCCTCACCTCTCGCGGTCAGCATAACCACAGGAATATCCCGGGTCATGGCCTCACGTTTGAGATGTTTAATAAACTGTAACCCTGACCCGCCGGGCAACATCCAGTCAAGAAGGATGAGATCCGGCCAGGGTTCATTAAGTTTATTCACCGCACTGTCATAATCTTCGGCTTCTACGGGCTGAAAGCCATTTTGTTCGAGCACGAAGCACACCATTTCACGGATCGGCGCCTCATCTTCTACGACCAGAATACGTCTCGCCATAATTTGCCCTGTTAGTCGTTAGTTATCAATGCCGCGCCATTATGCGTCAGATTTATGACAGATTTATGAAAAAAAAGGCGGCATTGACAGCATGTTGATGATTTATGACACCGGTGAAACCGTGCATTACCGTGTACCGGCGGTAAATTGCGCCCAAAAATGGAAGGGATGACGTGTATAATCCCGTTCACGCTTTTTTTGCATGGAACAATTATGCGCATCCTCCACACCTCTGACTGGCATCTGGGACAAAATTTCTACAGTAAAAGCCGCGCCGCGGAGCATCAGGCTTTTCTGGACTGGCTGCTGGAGACCGCGCAGGCCCATCAGGTGGATGCCATTATTGTCGCTGGCGATATTTTTGATACCGGTTCGCCTCCAAGCTATGCCCGAGAACTTTATAACCGTTTCGTCGTTAATTTACAGCAAACGGGCTGTCATCTGGTGGTGCTGGCCGGTAATCATGATTCCGTCGCCACGCTAAACGAATCGCGCGACATTCTGGCGTTTCTCAATACAACCGTGATCGCCAGCGCGGGCTATGCGCCGCGGCTACTTCATCGTCGCGACGGTTCTCCGGGCGCCGTACTGTGCCCCATTCCCTTTTTGCGCCCGCGCGACATTCTTACCAGTCAGGCGGGATTATCCGGCAGCGAGAAACAGCAGCAACTTCTTCATGCAATTGCCGATTATTATCAACAGCAGTATCGGGAAGCGTGCCTGCTACGCGGCGAACGAAAGCTGCCGGTTATCGCGACGGGGCATTTAACCACCGTCGGCGCCAGCAAAAGCGATGCGGTTCGCGACATTTATATCGGTACGCTGGATGCCTTTCCGGCGCAGCATTTCCCCCCAGCGGATTATATCGCATTAGGACACATTCACCGCGCGCAATGTGTCGGCGGCACGGAGCATATCCGCTATTGCGGCTCGCCCATCGCCCTCAGCTTTGATGAGTGCGGCAAAAGCAAATGCGTGCATCTGGTGACCTTCGACCAGGGGAAATGGCAAAGCACCGAAAGTCTGGCTGTCCCCGTGACTCAACCGTTGGCGGTTTTAAAAGGCGACCTGGCATCAATTACCGAACAGCTTGAGCAGTGGCGCGGCGTTGAGCAATCGCCCCCCGTCTGGCTGGATATTGAAATCACAACCGATGACTATCTGCACGATATCCAACGCAGAATACAGACATTAACGGAGTCACTCCCCGTAGAGGTATTACTGGTGCGCCGTAGCCGCGAACAGCGTGAGCGCTCGCTGGCGAACGAGCGGCGGGAAACATTAAGCGAGCTTAGCGTGGAAGAGGTTTTTGCGCGGCGTCTGGCGCTGGAAGCGTTAGATACCCCGCAGCGCGAGCGCCTGAATCAGCTCTTTTCCAGCACGCTCTACGCGTTGAATGAGGAGCACGAGGCATGAAAATTCTCAGTTTGCGTCTGAAAAACCTGAACTCGCTGAAAGGAGAATGGAAGGTCGACTTTACCGCCGAACCGTTTGCCAGTAACGGGTTATTCGCCATTACCGGCCCGACCGGCGCGGGAAAAACCACCTTGCTTGACGCCATCTGCCTGGCGTTGTACCACGAAACGCCGCGCCTGAATACGGTATCGCAATCGCAAAACGATTTGATGACGCGCGATACGGCGGAATGTCTGGCCGAAGTGGAGTTTGAGGTAAAAGGCGAAGCCTGGCGCGCGTTCTGGAGCCAGAACCGAGCCCGAAATCAGCCTGACGGCAATCTCCAGGCCCCACGCGTGGAGCTGGCGCGGTGTTCAGACGGAAAGATCTTTGCCGATAAGGTAAAGGATAAACTGGAGATGATCGCCACGTTGACCGGGCTGGACTACGGGCGCTTCACCCGTTCGATGTTGTTATCACAGGGGCAGTTCGCCGCCTTTCTTAACGCCAAAGCGAAAGAGCGCGCAGAGCTTCTGGAGGAGCTCACCGGCACTGAGATTTACGGGCAGATCTCCGCACAGGTATTTGAAAAACATAAATCAGCCCGTCTCGAACTGGAAAAGTTACAAGCGCAGGCCAGCGGCGTCGCCCTATTGGCGGACGAACAGTTACAGCAACTGGAAGCCAGTTTGCAGGCGCTTACTGACGAAGAGAAACGCCTGCTGGCCGACCAGCAGGTACAGCAGCAGCACCTTCACTGGCTGACCCGAAAAAACGAGCTCCATACTGAATTACACGCCCGACAGCAGGCGCTGTACGCGGCGCAAGAGGCGCGAGAAAAAGCGCAGCCGCAGCTCGCGGCGTTGACTCTGGCGCAACCTGCTCGCCAGTTGCGCCCGCATTGGGAGCGCATTCAGGAACAAACCCGCGCCGTTGAGCGTGTTCGCCAGCACAGTGATGAAGTGAATGCTCGCTTACAAAGCGCGTATCGCCTGCGCCGGCGTATCCGCGCCTGCGCGCATCGACAATTCACGCAACTGAACGCCACAGGGCAGCGGTTGAAGACATGGCTGGCGGAACACGACGGCATCCGCATCTGGCGCAGCGAACTGGCGGGGTGGCGAGCATTATTAACACAACAATCCCACGATCGGGCGCAACTGAGCCAATGGCAACAGCAGTTGCTGAGCGATACGCGTCAGCGTGATGCGCTACCGCCGCTCACGCTCGACCTCACGCCACAGGCGCTGGCGGAAGCCAGGGCATTGCATACTCGGCAGCGTCCGCTACGCCATCGTCTCGCCGCGCTTCAGGGGCAAATTCTCCCGAAACAAAAGCGTCAGGCGCAGCTACAGGCAGCTATCGCGCGTCATCATCAGGAACAGGCGCAATACACCCAACGTCTGGCGGATAAGCGCCTGAGTTATAAGACTAAAGCGCAGGAGCTTGCGGACGTTCGCACTATTTGCGAGCAGGAGGCGCGCATCAAAGATCTGGAAAGCCAGCGGGCGCACTTACAGTCCGGCCAGCCGTGCCCGCTTTGCGGCTCGACGACACACCCCGCCATCGCCGCCTATCAGGCGCTGGAGCTGAGCGCGAATCAAACCCGCCGCGACGCGCTGGAAAAAGAGGTCAAAACGCTGGCGGAAGAAGGCGCTGCGCTGCGAGGACAGTTAGATGCCTTAACGCAACAATTACAGCGGGATGAAAGCGAGGCGCAGTCGTTGTTGCAGGAGGAGCAAGCGCTTACTGAGGAATGGCAAACGCTGTGCGCTACGCTGGGCGTTCAGCTCCAGCCGCAAGAAGACCTCGCGGGCTGGCTGACCGCCGCGGAAGAGCATGAGCAACAGTTGGATCAGCTCAGCCAGCGTCATGCTCTACAAACGCAAATCGCGGCGCATACTGAACAGGTAGCGCGCTTTACCGCGCAGATTGCGCAGCGTCAGGCGTCGCTGACGGCTGATTTGGCGCAGTATACGCTTTCCCTTCCAGCGCCAGAAGACGAGGCTTCGTGGCTGAATGAGCGCGCCGACGAAGCGAAAATATGGCAACAGCGTCAGACCGAGTTCGCGGATTTGCAAATGCAGATCGACAGGCTTGCCCCGTTGCTGGAGACGCTACCGCAAACGGATACCGCGGATTCCGACGACGACGTGCCGCTGGATAACTGGCGGCAGGCGCATGATGAGTGCGTGTCATTACAAAGCCAGTTGCAAACCCTGCAGGAACAGACGACGCAGGAGCAGCAGCGCGCCGCCGAGGCGATAGCGCACTTTGATGCGGCGTTAAAAAATAGCCCGTTTGACAGCCAGGCAACGTTCCTGGCGGCGTTGCTGGATGAAGAGACCGTGACCCGTCTGGAAAAACAACAACAAACGCTGGAAAGTCAGCTACAACAAGCGAAGGCGTTAAGCGCGCAGTCCGCGCAGGCGCTGGCTGACCATCAGCAACAGCCGCCCGCTGGTCTGGACCCAACGTGTACGGCGGAGCAGCTCGCGCAGCGGCTGACGCAGTTGGCGCAACAACTGCGCGAAAACACGACACGCCAGGGGGAAATCCGCCAGCAAATTAAACAGGATGCAGATAATCGGCAGCGCCAACGCGCGCTGATGGCGGAAATGAAGCAAGCCTCTCAGCAAGTGGAAGACTGGGGCTATCTCAATGCGCTGATCGGCTCTAAAGAAGGTGATAAGTTCCGCAAATTCGCCCAGGGACTGACGCTGGATAATCTGGTCTGGCTGGCGAATCATCAGCTCACCCGCCTGCATGGCCGCTATTTATTGCAGCGCAAAGCCAGCGACGCGCTGGAACTGGAGGTTGTCGATACCTGGCAGGCCGACGCCGTGCGCGATACGCGAACGTTATCAGGCGGCGAAAGTTTCCTGGTCAGCCTGGCGCTGGCGCTGGCGTTATCAGATTTGGTCAGCCATAAAACGCGCATTGATTCTTTGTTCCTCGACGAAGGCTTCGGCACGCTTGATAGCGAAACGCTGGACGCCGCGCTGGATGCGCTCGACGCGCTGAATGCCAGCGGGAAGACCATCGGTGTGATTAGCCACGTGGAAGCCATGAAAGAACGTATCCCTGTGCAGATAAAAGTGAAAAAAATCAATGGGCTTGGTTATAGCAAACTGGACAAAGCGTTTGCCGTGGAGTAACGCGAATGTCATCCTGCACACAGCATACCGTCATGACATAGCATAATAATGAATACACAAAGACGAATAAGGAATGGTATTACCTCGCGCTTATCCGCAAGCTATACGTTGATTGGCTGTGACAATTCATAGCCGCAGCGCGCGACATGCGTCTTCATTTTCGGCAGGTGGTATGAAAAAAGTTATTTTTTCTTTGGCGCTGGGTACGTTCGGACTGGGGATGGCCGAGTTTGGCATTATGGGCGTGCTGACGGAGCTGGCACGCGATGTCGGGATAACGATTCCCGCCGCCGGGCATATGATCTCGTTTTACGCCTTCGGCGTCGTGCTGGACGCGCCTGTTATGGCGCTCTTTTCCAGCCGCTTTTCGCTTAAACATATACTGCTGTTTCTGGTCACGCTGTGCGTGATGGGCAATGCCATATTTACCTTTTCCTCGTCATATCTGATGCTCGCCGTCGGCAGACTGGTTTCCGGCTTTCCGCACGGCGCCTTTTTTGGCGTCGGCGCCATTGTCCTGTCAAAGATTATCCGCCCCGGGAAAGTCACCGCCGCCGTCGCGGGTATGGTTTCAGGAATGACGGTGGCGAATCTGGTGGGCATTCCGGTCGGCACTTACCTGAGCCAGGAATTTAGCTGGCGCTACACCTTTTTATTGATCGCGGTTTTCAACATCGCCGTGCTCACCGCGATTTTCTTCTGGGTGCCGGATATTCGTGACAAAGCCCAAGGCAGCCTGCGCGAGCAGTTCCACTTCTTGCGTAGCCCCGCGCCGTGGCTCATTTTCGCCGCCACGATGTTCGGCAATGCGGGCGTTTTTGCCTGGTTCAGCTATATCAAGCCATTTATGATGTACATCTCCGGTTTTTCGGAGACGAGCATGACGTTTATTATGATGCTGGTCGGGCTGGGGATGGTGTTAGGCAATCTGTTAAGCGGCAAACTCTCCGGCAGATATACGCCGCTGCGCATCGCGGTAGTGACTGACCTCGTTATCGTGCTCTCTCTCATGGCGCTCTTTTTCTTCAGCGGATACAAAACGGCATCGCTGACTTTCGCGTTTATCTGCTGTGCTGGTCTGTTTGCGCTCTCTGCGCCGCTGCAAATCCTGCTGCTGCAAAACGCCAAAGGCGGCGAACTGCTGGGCGCGGCGGGAGGACAAATCGCGTTTAATCTCGGTAGCGCGATTGGCGCCTGGTGCGGCGGGCTGATGCTGACGCTAGGTTTTGCGTACCACTACGTGG
The DNA here is from genome assembly GCF_046552175.1 of Salmonella sp. SAL00672. NCBI lineage: Bacteria > Pseudomonadati > Pseudomonadota > Gammaproteobacteria > Enterobacterales > Enterobacteriaceae > Salmonella > Salmonella sp. SAL00672. Next base: position 396,295 of record NZ_JBGDUQ010000003.1, read on the forward strand.
CGCTTCCCGCCGCCCTGCTCTCGTTTTCCGCCATGTCGTCGTTGCTGGTATACGGACGTCTAAAACACAAGCAGCCATCGGTCACGCCGGTTGCCGGATGACGTCATCCGGCTAGAAACGTTACGCCAGCGGCCACAGCCAGGCCGCGCCGCGCACGCCGCTTGAATCGCCATGCCGCGCCTTACGTACCGGCGTCTCGCACTCGCCGCCAAAAACAAACGATTTCATCAGCGACGGAACCGTCTTGTACAGGCGCTCAACATTGCTCATACCGCCGCCCAGCACAATGACATCCGGATCCAGAATATTCACGACATGAGATAATGCTTTCGCCAGCCGTAGCTCATAACGGCTTAACGCCAGTTCCGCCACGGCGTCCTGCGCGTCGACCAGACGAATAATCTCATCGCCTTTTAGCGTTTTACCGCTCAAACGCTGGTAATCCGTGGCAAATCCCGTACCGGAAATAAAGGTTTCGATACAGCCTTGTTTACCGCAATAACAGGGAATTTCTTCGCGGTAACGCAACTCATCGTCATCCATCCACGGCAACGGATTGTGGCCCCATTCGCCTGCCGTACCGTTGCCGCCGATGTGCGCCCGGCCATTTAGCGCTACGCCCGCGCCGCACCCGGTACCGATAATCACCGCAAATACCGTTTGCGCCCCCGCCGCCGCGCCATCTACCGCCTCTGATACCGCCAGGCAATTGGCATCGTTGGCTAACCGCACTTCACGCTTCAGACGACGGCTCACATCGCTATCGAACGGCTGGCCGTTAAGCCACGTAGAGTTAGCGTTTTTTACCACGCCGGTGTAAGGCGAGAGAGAACCGGGAATGCCAATGCCAACGCTACCGGTCTGGCCGGTCGCCTGTTCCGCCATGTCGACCAGCGTAGCGATGGTTTCTATCGTTTGCTGATAATCCTCCCGCGGCGTAGGCAGACGATGGCGAAACCGCTGCTCTCCTGCATCATCAAGCGCAATGACTTCCGTTTTTGTGCCGCCTAAATCGATACCAATACGCACATACCGCTCCTCATTTTTTGGGAATATCAACAGGGTAGAATTCACTGTTCTGATTGGCAATGCAAGCCTGCCGACAATTCGTTACTATACCGCCTGGATTTAACGACAAGGCCGTGGAAATTATCATGCTGTGGTTCAAAAATTTAATGGTTTACCGTCTTAGCCGCGATATCACATTACGCGCCGAAGAGATGGAGAAACAGCTCGCCTCAATGACGTTTACCCCATGCGGTAGCCAGGATATGGCCAAAATGGGCTGGGTTCCGCCGATGGGCTCTCACAGCGATGCGTTAACGCACACCGCCAATGGCCAAATTATTATTTGCGCGCGCAAAGAAGAGAAAATCCTGCCATCGCCAGTGATCAAACAGGCACTGGAGGCGAAAATCCAGAAACTGGAAGCCGATCAGGGACGCAAGCTGAAGAAGACGGAAAAAGATTCCCTGAAGGATGAAGTGTTGCATTCATTGCTGCCGCGCGCGTTTAGCCGCTTCAGTCAGACAATGATGTGGATTGATACCATTAACGGCCTGATTATGGTTGACTGCGCCAGCGCGAAAAAAGCGGAAGATACTTTAGCGCTACTGCGTAAAAGTCTTGGCTCGCTGCCGGTCGTCCCGCTGGCGCTGGAAAATCCGATTGAGCTGACGCTCACCGAGTGGGTGCGCTCCGGTACGGTCGCTCAGGGTTTCCAGTTGCTGGACGAAGCCGAATTGAAAGCGATGCTGGAAGATGGCGGCGTGATCCGCGCGAAAAAGCAGGATCTGGTCAGCGACGAGATCGCCGTTCATATTGAAGCGGGTAAAGTGGTCACGAAGCTGGCGCTCGACTGGCAGCAGCGTATTCAATTCGTCATGTGCGACGACGGCTCCATTAAGCGTCTGAAATTCTGCGATGAGCTGCGCGATCAGAACGAAGATATCGACCGGGAAGATTTTGCCCAACGTTTTGACGCGGACTTTATCCTGATGACCGGCGAGCTGGCGGCGCTGATTCAAAGCCTGGTGGAAGGATTAGGCGGCGAAGCGCAGCGCTAACCAGAGGGTCCCTCTCCGCCGGAGAGGGGACTCACCGTTACAAATAGCGGCACAGATACGAGGTGGGCTCAGCAACCTGTAGATGAAACTCACTGTGGCCAGGCACGTTAAACACCTCACCGGCTGTATACACTTTCCATTCGACAGTTCCCGGCAACAGTACCTTCAACGCGCCGCTCACAACCGTCATCTCTTCGGGTTCGGCGGTGCCAAAGGTATACTCCCCTTCCGCCATCACACCAACGCTGGCCCGGCCGATGCTACTGCTGGTAAATCCAATAGACTTCACTTTCCCGGAAAAGTATTCATTGCTTTGTAGCATAATCAGGCCCCGTCTCATTATTAAATTAACACCCAATATAGAGTCCTGACGTTCGGCCTGTCACGTAAAATTAGACAAGCAGTTCTGAAGCTAACCGCGCAATCAAAACGTTAGAGAGTAAAACCGGCACATCCAGCGCCTGCTGTAAAATATCCCGATGACGCTGATGAAAACCCAGACAATCCAGCATAATGACGTCCGCGCCTTGATCCAATAGCGCCTGCCCGGCATCAATTAACTGTTGCTCAGAACCGTGAACCGGATTCGCCAGCGAATACACCGGCGGCATTTGCAATACCTGCCATTTTTTCTCCTGGGCCGCCAGAAGTTCTGCAACAGGCACAATCACGCCCACCTGATGCCCATCCACAATAGAGGCGACAAGCGGTGGAATAATACGCAGCGGTTCAAGCAAAATAGAATTACGGGCTGCCATACTTTTAATCGCCGCGGTGCTCATCAGTATAATGACATCGTAACCCTGGTTATCCAGCACCTCGACAACGCTCTGTAAATCTCGCTCCACTTTCTGGCGGGAAACATGGGCTATCTGGTTATCATTCAGCAACGTCAAAAGCGGATCGTCGCCAGGCTCTACAGCGTAATCCGCCATAACGTCTTCCCGGCTCATTTTTCCCAGCAGGCTATGATGGGTGATGTGTTGTTCGTCGATGTATTCCGTCAGAAGCGGTAACACTTCGCTCATTGGCACAACGCCGATTGTGAGGATTGCCAACGACGCACTCATTTTTATTCCACCTTATTACTTCGTCGTAATTCCCGGGCAAATATTCACACGCTCACCGCGCTACCTGCCCTACAAATCTCAGAAAGCGTAGCAGCAGATGAGCAACGTATTGTGTAAAGATTCCAAATAACTCCAATATTGTATTGTTATCGCTTAATTTACGGTTTTAGTTGCCAGTATAAATGTTTCAAGAATGTGATGGAGATACAATTTAGGGGTACTCAGAATCCCTTCCGAGTGGTTCATGCGTCTATGATTTATCCGGATCTTCGTAACGTTTTTTCGCATCCATCGCTTCTTCTGCGGTCGGATGCTCGCTGATGAGCGAATCAGGTTTCGGATGGTCAGCCCGTAGCTGATACCACGTCACCGTCTGGCCCGGCGTGCCTTTTTCAATGGTGACGATATAAGCTTCCCGCGGATAAGGTGGTCTGGTTGGCATAGCGTTTCCTTTATTCTGGGTGAGCGTTAAGTATAGACATCTCCCTGTAACCGTTGCGTCGACGGCGGCAGCGCCGCAATAATTTCAGAAACGACCTGGGCCGGCGCTTTCGTCGCGTCAATAATGTAATGCGCCGTTTCGCGATACAACGCGTCACGCTGCTCAAGCACTTCCCGAACCTCTTCGCTCAACGGCTTGCCGGTGAGGGTCGGGCGCAGATCCGCTTCAGGTTCAGCCTCAAGCCGGTTAACCAGCGTGGATACCGGCGCGCACAGATAAATCACTACGCCAACACGGTGCATATAACGTCGGTTATACTCCGTGAGAATAATACCGCCCCCCGTCGCCACGACAGTCGAAGGCGCGCTTACCGCCTCCAGGGCCGCGGTTTCCCGGGCGCGGAACCCTCCCCAGCCTTCTTTTTCAACGATATCAGCGACGCTCATCTGCACGTGCGATTGCAGCCAGCGGTCGGTATCCGCAAACCGGAAACCGGTTGCCTGCGCCAGCGCCATACCGATGGTGGTTTTCCCACAGCCCCGCGGGCCAACAAGATAAAGAGGTTGCATCATAGCAGGCGTTCCCCCAGGAACTGCGCATACGCAGGATTTGATATCAGCAATGTTATAATCATATCATCTAACTAGTACAATGCATAAATGTAAATAATAATTTACACAAAGGTACTAAAGTCACAATATTAGTACTATAGCAAGAATCAGAAATGAATAAACTGTAAATTTTTCATTACAGGATTTATTTTTTACGCTGGCTTTCCAGCCACCACTTATCCAGCTCGGCGGCAAAATGCTGACGATCGCGCGGCGAGAGAGTGTTTGGCCCCCCCGTTTGTACGCCGCTGGCGCGTAGCGTGTCCATAAAGTCACGCATCGTCAGACGTTCGCGAATCGTGGCGTCGCTATAGCGTTCTCCCCGGGGATTAAGAGCCGCAGCGCCTTTTTCCAGCACTTCAGCCGCCAGCGGAATATCCGCGGTAATCACCAGATCGCCCGCTTCGCATTGACGCACGATTTCGTTATCCGCCACGTCAAACCCGGCGGCCACGCGGAGCGTGCGGATAAAACGCGAAGGCGGCACGCGCAAGGCCTGATTGGCAACCAGAATAAGCGGCAACTGCATCCGCTCGGCGGCGCGGTACAAAATTTCTTTAATGACATTCGGACACGCATCCGCATCCACCCAGATGGTCATAATGTCTCCCGTACGGTATACAATCTTTTATTGTCTCGCGCTTTTGTCTTTCATCAAAGTGCTGTTTCTCCTTCTGCCCGTTTTCAATCCGCGTTAAGCTAACCATTCCCCATAACACACAAACATAGGGAATGACGAGATGGAGAAGAAAATCGGTTTTATTGGCTGCGGTAATATGGGCAAGGCTATTCTTGGCGGACTGATTGCCAGCGGTCAGGTACTTCCCGGTCAGATCTGGGTCTACACCCCCTCCCCCGATAAAGTTGCCGCCCTGCATGACCAGTACGGCATTAATGCGGCGCAAAGCGCGCAGGAGGTCGCTCAGGTCACGGATATCGTTTTCGGCGCGGTAAAACCGGGCATTATGGTGAAAGTGCTCAGTGAAATCTCCTCCAGCCTGAACAAAGACTCGCTGGTGGTCTCTATCGCCGCAGGCGTAACGCTTGATCAGCTTGCGCGCGCGCTGGGACACGACCGTAAAATCATTCGCGCTATGCCGAATACGCCGTCGCTGGTCAACGCAGGAATGACCTCCGTCACGCCCAACGCGCTGGTCACACCGGAAGATACGGCTGATGTGCTGAATATTTTCCGCTGCTTTGGCGAGGCGGAAGTGATTGCTGAGCCGATGATCCATCCGGTGGTTGGCGTGAGCGGATCTTCGCCGGCCTACGTCTTTATGTTTATCGAGGCGATGGCGGACGCAGCCGTTCTGGGCGGTATGCCTCGCGCTCAGGCTTATAAATTCGCCGCGCAGGCCGTCATGGGGTCGGCGAAAATGGTACTCGAAACCGGAAAGCATCCCGGCGAACTGAAAGATATGGTGTGCTCGCCTGGCGGAACGACGATTGAAGCCGTACGCGTTCTGGAAGAACGTGGCTTCCGCGCTGCGGTAATAGAAGCGATGACGAAGTGTATGGAAAAATCAGAGGCGCTCAGTAAATCCTGAAGCCCGGCTGGACGTCATGCCGCCACTTCGGTGCGGTTACGTCCGGCATTCTTTGCTTTGTAAAGCGCCATATCCGCAGACTTTAGCCATTCCCGATAATGACCGATTTGTGGCGTTAACGGCGCCACGCCCACGCTGATACGTAACATGACCTGCGGCGCGCCCGGCAAGCGTAAGGTATTTAGCCGTTCATGCACTCGCGACATGGCGGTAATCGCGCTGTCTGCCGGCGTTCCGCACATAATCACCGCAAATTCGTCGCCGCCAAAGCGCCCGATAATATCACTCCCGCGTAGCGTTATCTGTAATTGACGCGTCAGGGCGATAATAGCCTCATCCCCAACATCATGTCCCCAGGTGTCGTTAATGCTCTTAAAATGATCGATGTCGATAATCAACAATGTCGCCTCCCGATGGTGGCGTCGGCTGTGATCGAATTCATTACGTAATAAAATTTCCCAGTGGCGTCGGTTATAGACGCCGGTCATGCCATCCCGCGAACTCATCGCCTGCAAGCGTCGCTTATGTTCCGCTAATTTAATGGCCGTTTGGTAACTTACCCAGGCGAACAGAAGCGGATACAACATAATGACGGGCAAAGAGAGCGTGACTTCCAGCGACGAGCTTCGCATCGCGACAGGTAGCCCGGTAAGCTGCAACGTCACCAGACATGACGCCAGCAAAAGGCCCATTCCGACAGTGAATAGCCGCCGCCCGCCAGCCCCCATCAGATTCATGCTCATCATCATAAACAGCGCGGCGGCAGGCAACATATTGACGCCCATCAGCGCGATCCACATGCCGGAGAGGATCGCATCCACTTTCAGGTTGTAAATTTCCTGGCGTAGCGGATCAAGGGCTTTCGCCGCCCACTGCCACGCCAGATGCGGCCAGACAAAAGACCAGCCGACCAGTAATAACCACCAGCCGCCAAAGACAGGTTGCGCCACTAACACGGCGGCCACCGGTAAAAACATCCCCCCTAACCCCACCGCACGCGGTAGCCTGATGCGCCGGGCGAAGCGCAACCCGGAGCGCTGACGATCATCAGGAGGGTCAGGCGGCGCTACCGCCTGTTCAACCGCTTTTCGGTAAAAATTTTCATCATTCATTATTTTTGGGAACATTTAGAAACAATTTTCCCAAATTATAGAAACAGAGCGCATGGAGGAAGTATGAAATTTCGGGTGAGTGTTTTTCAGGGCTCACCCGATAGCACTACGCCGCTTTTTTCAGGCAGGCGCTCATAAACTTGCTACGGTCATCGCCTTTCAGGGATTGTTCCGTCGCCTGAACATTGCATTCACGCATTTTCTGCTGTTGCGGCGTCAGGCTTTTCTCGCCAGGGCCTGACTGGCTGTTTTTTAGACAGTCGCTAAGGTAAGTTTTACGTGCATCGCCTTTCAACGCTTGCGCTGTCGCCTGCTGATTACAGGTCGTCATGCGCTGCTGTTGCGGTGTTAACGGTTTTTCGGTTGCGCTGACGGCGGTTAAAAAGACCAGGCCAAAAAGTAAAGTCACCAGTAATGTTATTTTCATAGCACCATCCTTTTGTCAGTGTACGCATTACACGTTGTCCCTTTGGGAAATATCCCAGGGACTTTATATAAGTCTGGCTGTTACTGGCAAAAATACCACCCGGCAGTAAAAGTATTACTTACCGTTAGCAATAAATGTTTTATTGATTGACAAACCGTAGGCTAATGTGCAACTCGATTATCCACAGTCACGCAGGATGCAGAAGAACAACGCATAACGTTACACTGTTATTACCATAGCCGCTTCGTTTTTATTTTCTTCTGGTTAATACAGAGCAAAATAAAAACGAAGCGGCCAGGGCTATTTTATAAAAGTAACGTTATAACAACTGTGTTGTTTTAAATACGATTAGTGCCGGGGGTGTCTCAGCAACTTTTTTACATATTGGCGCAGCAATTCCGTATCGTGATCAGGAACGCTGGCATCCGGCTTTACGCCTTCAAGTGCCCCCTCTACCTGACGTATCAACATCTCCTGCTCGTTTTGCGCCATGTTACGTAACATTGCTGTGACGATAATCTCTAACGCTTCTACCTGAGCAACCAGTTCTTTCGACTCTTCTTCTTTTTGGGCTAGCTTAAGCAACAACTCTGCTATGAGATTTTTCATGACCATATTTCCTTATTAGTTCCAGGGTGACGTTATCACTATGAAGAACCACTGCCTAGAGGCTGAAAGTACTATTTTTATGATACAGGAAGAACTTTACACAAATAATTATCACTGTCGCCGCAGCGAAACGTTTCTCAGGCCGTAAACGAGACGATAATAAACCATCAAAAAACAATAATCACGCTATATCATAATTTAAGGTTATGCCATCTATAGAAAAACTTCACGGATAAAGAATATATCTTTTAATTTAAACCATATCGTAACGGCAGAAGCGCCGTTACGATGCACCGCTATTGGCCTTTCGCTTTTTGCGCGTTACGCCGACGACGTAACGCCAGGGTCAGTTGCCCGATATTGATCAAAACGATCGCCGCCGTAGCGATAAAAACCCAGCGGAAACCGGCCATCGCCGATACCGTCGCGCCCATCAACGGCCCAACCACGTTGCCCAGGTACATAAATGACTGGTTGTAGCCAAAAATACGTCCGGTAATTTGATCGCTGGAGTATTTCACCAATAACGTTTGTACGGCGGGTAACATCGCGCCATCGGCAAAGCCTAACAAGAAACGTAACAGCCCCAACTGGAACGGCGTGGTGACCCAGGACATCGCGAAGAAAAGCAGCACTGCGCAGATAAGGGTGGCCATCAGAATTCTTTCCGTGCCGATTCTGTCGCCAAGTTTTCCCAGACGAGGCGCGGAGATAAGCGCGGAGATACCGGGCACCGAGGCAATTAACCCGCTAAGAAAGGCGATGTTATTACTGTCCGGCATCATTGATTTGATAAACAGCGCCAGAATTGGACTGATGGAACCATTACAGAGTTGAATGACCATCGTGGTAAAAAACAAACTGATCACCAACGCAGGATAAGGTAACGACGCAAAAACGGCTTTACCGCTCAGGCGTTCGCTTTTCTTGATGACCGGACGCACGCCTTCTTTAATTAAAAATAGCGTGACCAGAAAGCTCACCACCAACAGCATGGCGGTAATCAGAAATACCGCCCGCAGCCCGATATGATCCGCGACAAAGCCGCCCATTAACGGCCCGCCGATAACGCCGCTGATCTGCGCGGTAGAAAGCGTACTGAGCGCCCAGCCGCTACGTTCGCGTGGTACCTGAGAGGCTACCAGCGCCATGGCATTGGGGATATAGCCTGACGTTAACCCCATGATTCCGCGCAACAGGAAAAGTTGCCAGACATGGGTCGCAAATGCCTGCAGTAGAATAGCTATCGCCATCCCGAGCGACGCGCGCAATAGCATCAGTTTACGCCCTTTACGATCGGCGAGACTGCCCCACATCGGCGACACAATGGCGGAAATAAGAAACGTGATGCTAAACGTTAACCCGGACCACATTGATAACGCTTCATGGGAAGAGACGCCAAGCTGGGAAATATAAAGGGGTAAGAATGGCAGGATTTGGCTGATTGCCAGCCCGGTAAAAAAACATCCAAACCAAACGGAAATTAGATTAACTTTCCAGGATTCCATAAGACTCGTAACGGTAAGTAGCTGAAAATACGCGCTAGCTTAGCAAGTTCTCTTTTTCCTGGTGGTTCCAGAGGTGCGATACGTCACACTTTGCTATTTTGTCTCCCCGTTCATCATTTTTGTGAAACATGTCACATTATATAGCCGCGCAAGGCAGACGTTTATGCTTTAACGACACACGCCGTAGCCCCGCATTCCAAGATGAAAATGGTTAGCATGCGCAGCGTTATAGTCAGGCCCGAGCCCATTGCCATAATAATGGCAACTGGCGTTTAACATAGCGCGTAACCAGGGCCCCGTCTCCTGACGCCCCCAGCCGCGCAGGACAGTGATTTTTCGGCCATCCGATAGCTGAAACCCGCTGACATCCAGCGCTTCTGCGCTGGCATGTTCACTGCGACGCGCATCCGGGCGGTGATAAATATTACGGCAGGCATAGCTGCCCAGATGTTCGATACGGGTCAGGCGGCGCTTCATCCACGTTTCTGTTAAAGGTTTTGCCTGCTGTTCGACAAACAGCGCGGAGCGCAGCGCCAACGGGCAGGAGGCTAAAAAACTGCTGCTCAGTTTTACCTGGCCAAAATCTCTGACGCGCACAACATGGGATAAGGGACATTCACCAGCGCTATCCGCAACAGGTTGTGATGAAATTAATCCCTGTTGATTGGCCGCCGTCAAAAGCTCCCGGCACTGCGACGGCGTCAGGCGCTGTAGTTTGAAGGTAGTGATCCAGCCTGGCGGATCGGCAAGTTGTAGCGGAGCAAAAGGATTATAATAAGAGGGAAGATAACGATATCCCAGCCCGCCAATGCCGCCCAACAGCACAATAATCAGAAAACCCTTACCTCTCACGCGGCCTCCGTTCTCACATCCCATAAACATTATGGCAGAAGCCCGCGAAACCCGCGTTTTGTCGTGGTAATGTATACGCTTTGCATTCGATGGAATGGGTTTTTAAGATGGCGAAATTGCGGGTAGGAATAGTATTTGGCGGTAAGTCGGCGGAACATGAAGTGTCTTTGCAATCAGCGAAAAATATCGTTGATGCGATCGATAAAACCCGCTTCGACGTGGTGCTGTTAGGGATAGATAAGGCGGGACAATGGCATGTTAACGATGCGGAAAATTATTTGCAGAATGCAGACGATCCGGCACGTATCGCGCTACGTCCTTCGGCAATCAGTCTGGCCCAGGTGCCTGGCAAACACCAACACCAATTGATTAACGCTCAGAACGGGCAGCCGCTACCGACGGTAGATGTTATTTTTCCTATCGTCCACGGTACGCTGGGCGAAGACGGCTCATTGCAGGGGATGCTGCGCGTCGCAAACTTACCGTTTGTCGGTTCAGACGTGCTGAGCTCCGCAGCCTGCATGGATAAAGACGTCGCCAAACGACTGCTACGCGATGCAGGACTGAATATCGCCCCGTTTATTACACTCACCCGAACGAATCGTCACGCGTTTAGTTTTGCCGAGGTTGAATCCCGTCTGGGACTGCCGCTGTTCGTTAAGCCCGCCAATCAGGGCTCTTCGGTCGGCGTCAGTAAAGTCGCTAACGAAGCGCAATATCAGCAGGCGGTCGCGCTGGCTTTCGAATTCGATCATAAAGTGGTGGTGGAGCAAGGGATCAAAGGGCGCGAGATCGAATGCGCCGTATTAGGTAACGATAACCCACAGGCCAGCACCTGCGGCGAAATCGTACTGAATAGCGAATTTTACGCCTACGATACTAAGTATATTGATGATAACGGCGCACAAGTTGTCGTACCTGCGCAGCTCCCTTCCGGGGTGAATGACAAGATTCGCGCGATTGCGATCCAGGCTTATCAGACGCTGGGGTGCGCGGGTATGGCGCGTGTCGATGTCTTTTTAACGGCAGACAATGAGGTCGTGATTAACGAGATCAATACGCTGCCAGGTTTTACCAATATCAGTATGTATCCAAAACTCTGGCAGGCGAGCGGATTGGGCTATACCGATTTGATCAGCCGCCTGATTGAGCTGGCGCTGGAACGCCATACGGCGAATAACGCCTTAAAAACCACGATGTAATAGCGCACGCCCGATAGCGCAACGTTTATCGGGCGTCTTTTACCTCATCATCTTCGCGCCGGCGAATGATGAACCCCGCCAGCCAGAAGCTGATAATCCACGTTACCAGCCCAACGCCATAGGTTTGCCATCCTTTCGCCTCAAAACCCAGCAATCCTACGACGCCATTCAAAATAAAGATAAGGCCAATAGAGAAGGCATAGTAGTGCCAGTCACGACGAATTTTTACAGGCAAACGCATAACGACTCCGACGTATTAACAGCAACAAAAACGTATTTTTGCATACTTCTGGCGAGCGAGTCTGTGGGGGATACGGAATTTCTTAAATGTTAATTGATTTTGATAAAAGTGATCGTTTTGTGACAACTAACAAAAATTTACGCGATGGATACATTCCATATGTGAAATTACCATGATTCTGATATTGACAAACACAATGACCTGTCAGACTTCACAGTAAGCCGATGGCATAACGCCAGATCGTAGCCGATCATCCTGGAGGTCTTTATGGCTGATTTCACTCTCTCAAAATCGCTGTTCAGCGGGAAGCATCGAGAAACCTCCTCTACGCCCGGAAATATTGCTTACGCCATATTTGTACTGTTTTGCTTCTGGGCCGGAGCGCAACTCTTAAACCTGCTGGTTCATGCGCCGGGTATCTATGAGCATCTGATGCAGGTACAGGATACAGGTCGACCACGGGTAGAGATTGGGCTGGGCGTCGGGACGATTTTTGGCCTGGTGCCCTTCCTCACGGGCTGCCTCATTTTTGCCGTTATCGCCGCGTTTTTACGCTGGCGTCACCGTCACCAATAAACCTTAGCGCGCTGGAGAAAATATCCCAGCGCGAAATTTATCGCCCCATACACCGCGCCCGTCGCTCATCAACTCGCTTAGCAAACCAGGCGGTCGTCAGCTTACGCGTGATCTTCGGGCTTTCCAGTTGAATACCGGGCAACATTTCCCGCGCAAGCGTCTTGCCCGTTTTGGCCTCGGCCAGTTTATAGACTTTCTTGTAGAGCGCCGTTTTTTCAAACGCCAGGCTATCGCCTTTCTCCAGTTGGCTGCGAATTTCACGCTCACTCATTCCCAACTGCCCTGCCAGTTTGCGCACCGCTAACTCTGTTTTGCCCGGCTCCTTGCTGTTATAACGAATCAGATCGCCATCCAGCGCCAGTTTTACCCCACTGGCTTTACTGACGGCATTCTGGAACGCAGCGTTACGGCTGGCGTACCATCCCGCGTTGAAGTCGGCGAAGCGGAAAACAGGCGCGCTGTAGTTCGCCGGGTAATTCAGCAAATGGTAAGTTCCAAACCACAACCCGCCACGGCGCGTAAAGACCTCCTGACGTACCGTACCCGTCATCTTCCACGGATAACCTTTCGCGTGCTGTTCGGCAAAGGCAATGCTGACCTGCATCGGGCCGCCCGTATGCACCGGGTTATATGCGCCAAATAGCGTCTGCCCCATAGGGACCATATTGATAAAGTCGTCAAAAATAGCGCTAAGCTGTTTTTCGGTTTTTACCGTGTCCAGGCGTTCGCTATAGCTCTTGCCGTTGGGGGAGTTAATTTTCAGCGCGGTGTGCACCAGAAACAGCGGAATGTGTAGTCGTTCAGCGCGGCGATCAATCTCCTGCCAGGCGATTTTACTTAGCCCCGGCACGACAGGATCCGCCTGATAACCGGACTCCTGCTGGGCGACAGCCAGCACCGAACAGATATTTTCTACCGTCGGTGCCAGCCCCTGGCTCTTAAACGTTGTCGCGATATCTTTCGCCCAGGCCTCTCTGTCTTTGACACTGGCCGGCATTTTCTGACGTACTACGCTTGCCACGTCGACAGGCTTCTCGCCCTTGCTCACCGGCTGCCCGGATTGACTACTACAGCCAGCCAATATGGCGACCGCCAGAAAAGGCAGAGGATAAAGACGGGACGCCGCCGACATAACGTTTCCTTCTGTTAGCTAAAAGAATGGGTCACTTCCTGAACTGGCTGACCATCCAACTGGCGTTCAAAGCTACGTAAACGTTTATAAATAGACATCAGCTCCACCAGAGTCGTCCAGGAGTTAATCAAATACTGGAACGAACCGCGCACCTGGCCAAACACGTTGGTGATTTGCGTCATCAGCCCCAGCGTAATCGTACCGGCAACAATGGAAGGAAACAGCAGGAACAAACCGAAAACGTTATCGACCTGCAAATAGAGAATGCGCGCGATGTTGAAATACATATAGTGAAAGTAGAGACGGAAGTAGTTATGGCGCACCGCGCTAAACAGTTCACGGACGGTGGGCGGCGTGGCGCGGCTGGCGTCATCTTCACCGTAGACCAGCTCCTTACGATAAGCGGCTTCCACTCGCTGATTTTTAAATTCCAGCCCCGGCAATTTGATCCCGACGACCGCCAGCAGGCCCGTCCCCATTAATGACCAGACTATGGCGGCAATGACCAGGCCATAAGGGATATGTCCTACGATGGGTAAATCCGGCACATGCGCTGACAGGGTGACCAACACCGGCAGAAAGGCGATAAGCGTCATGATGGCATTGATAAAACTCACGCCCATGTTCTCCAGTGTAGAGGCAAAACGCATGGTGTCTTCCTGCACACGCTGGGCAGCCCCTTCGATATGGCGCAGGTACTGCCAGTGCGCCATATAGTGCTCATTCATTGCGGTACGCCAGCGAAATACATAGTGGCTGACAAAGAAGTTGTTCAGCACGCCGATCACCACGGCGATAAGCGCAATACCGAGAAACACCCCCACTTCATGATAAAATTGACCAAGAGTGACCTTGTGCGGCGAGCTGAGCGCCGTTTGAATCAAATCATAGAACGGTGCGTACCAGGCGTTAACCGCGACGCCAACCTCCACCAAAAACCAGGTGACAAAAATAATGAGCGAGGTGCCAAGTATCGACCAGTACTGCCAGCGGTGCGGGCTATAGATGAACCAGAACGTTGCAAATAATCCCACGCAAATCAGGTAATAAGCATAAAAAATCAGATAGTCCAGCGACCAAAAGCGCGCTGCGCTGATAGGCACTTCATCGGATGCCCCCACAAGTCGCGCCACCCAATCTCCTCCTCCCGCCTGCCAGAAAATGACGGCGATCAGCGCCCAAACAAACGCCGACATGAAAAACGGCCCTGGCTTTGGGAAAAAAGATTTAAACATCATGCTCTCCTGCTAACTTCTTATCTTTATTACGGCTGCTGTGACGGCGGCAATAGCACGCCATGCCCACGCAAATGAAAGGGCTAAACCAGGCATTGTGACCTACGTTGTGACGCTTAGTTCGCATTTCTGCTCAACAGAATTGTTTCGACGAGTTTCATACACAGCAGGCACGCTGACGCTATCAGGTTATCACAAGCGCTCTATCACAAAAGTAAACATTCTCCATCACGAAAACCCGCCGTTACGTTTTTTCACCCACTTTTTTCTCTTTAACGTTTTGCAATGTGCCGCCGGGTAGTATAAATACGCATAACCACCGTTATTTCACTTATGGACATCACCGTTGAAACGTAGTCTGCTTTTTACTGCCATGCTGTTTGCGGCATCACTTACTTCTGTCCAGGCGGCTCAGCCGATTGCCGATCCGGTTTTTGCCTCTGATATCGTTGATCGTTATGCCGAGCATATCTTTTATGGTAGCGGCGCCACGGGCATGGCGCTGGTGGTGATCGACGGCAATCAACGCGTGTTTCGTAGTTTCGGTGACACCAGACCGGGCAATAATGTTCGTCCACAGCTTGATTCGGTCATTCGTATCGCTTCTCTCACCAAGCTCATGACCAGTGAAATGTTGGTAAAATTGCTCGATCAGGGAACGGTAAAATTAAACGATCCGCTCAGCAAATATGCGCCTCCCGGCGCGCATGTCCCGACGTATCAAGGCACGCCGATTACGTTGGTCAACTTAGCGACCCACACCAGCGCGCTTCCGCGAGAACAGCCCGGCGGCGCGGCGCATCGTCCGGTATTTGTCTGGCCAACCCGCGAACAACGCTGGAACTGGCTCTCTACCGCAACGTTAAAAGTCGCGCCAGGCTCGCAGGCGGCCTATTCCAATCTGGCGTTCGACCTGTTAGCCGACGCGCTGGCGACCGCCTCCGGCAAACCTTATACGCAACTGTTTGAAGAAAAGATTACCCGCCCGCTGGGAATGAAAGACACCACGTTTACCCCTTCTCCCGATCAGTGTAAGCGTCTGATGGTGGCAGAGAAAGGCGCAAGCCCCTGTAATAATACGCTGGCTGCCATTGGCAGCGGTGGGGTCTATTCTACGCCAGGAGATATGATGCGCTGGATGCAACAGTATCTGTCGTCAGATTTCTATCACCGTAGCCAACAGGCCGATCGTATGCAAACGTTGATTTATCAGCGCACACAGTTAAAGAAAATCATCGGGATGGACGTACCGGGTAAAGCCGACGCGCTCGGTCTGGGTTGGGTCTATATGGCGCCAAAAGACGGACGTCCTGGCATTATCCAGAAAACGGGAGGCGGCGGCGGTTTTATTACCTATATGGCGATGATCCCACAATATAATATTGGCGCTTTTGTGGTCGTAACCCGTTCCCCCCTCACCCGTTTTACCAATATGAGCGACGGGATTAACGATTTGGTTACTGAGCTAAGCGGCAATAAACCGATTGCTATTCCTGCATCCTGAGTCGTCGCGCCTCGCGCTATATCAGACGAGGCGCAACATTTTTGTTAATATTCGGAGGGCAAACGGTTAATACTGATCAGTTTGCCTTTATTCATTTCAATGTAATTACCCTTACGCAGGGCCGCGAGAACTTCCGCCACCACCGATCGCGATACGCGCGTTCGTTGATGTATATAATTCATAACACCAATACGTGAGCGAAGTTCTTCATCCCACTCAATCATTGTCATTAATGTCGCACGAATCTGGTCGTAAGAATTATTACCAATGAGCTGCTTGTCACGAAGTTCCAGTACCTGACTTTTCCATACTATCCAACAGAAGGCTTCACGCCACAGCTGGTTCTGCTCAATGATGGCGAGAGTTTGTGATGATGAGAGGCGATAACCGATGCAACCGCTCTCCGCAATTAATTTATATTGTGCCTCTTTTTTCGCCACACCATCGGCTAAGCCGAAAATAAAGGGGGCCTGCACAATACCAATAAGAACTTTATCACCGCGAACTAACGAAACAACCCCCTCTAAAATAACAAAGGTATGGGTATTACTTTCATCAGGTGAACAGATAATCTCTTTATCATTAACAAACTCGAAACGCGTACCATGCTTAGAAAGGCATTTATCGAGTCTGTAGAATTCCTGTAGTGGCTTGCTTAAAGATAACATATGCATTCCTTGCAATAATGCCCGTCAAGTCCTTGACGGGCATTTTTCAGTTTAAATTACCTTTATTTCTCCTGAGAGAAAATGATTACCAGGTATATTTAACACCAACGTTTGCAGACCAGTCTTGATCAACATCACCGCCGCCGAGGTAGTTAGCATCGGTGTAGGCGCTGAAGTTCTTCGTGAAGCTGAACTGAGTACCCAGACCAACACGTACCGCAGAACCTTCTACGCCGTTGTCGATAGAGTCGCCGTTTACGTCAGCATCGTTGTTGGAGTCGTCGTAAACGTAAGCCAGTTTGAAGTACGGGGTCAGCGCCTGATCTTCGCTGTAAGTGAAGGTATAACCTGCATCTACACCGAGTTCATAACGCATGCTGTCGTAAGACTGACCGTCAACTTTCATGTCGTTGCTCAGCTGGTAGTCGTCGCCAGACTGGAACAGACCGGATACGCTACCGTAAGGCGTTACGTAGCCTGCATCACCCAGCTTCAGATCATAACCCAGTTTCAAGCCGAAGCCCCAGGCGTCAGAAGAGGTGTTGCCGTCAACGTAAGTACCGTCGCTCATGTTAGCAGACAAATCGTTGTTGAAGTGAGAGTAGCTCAAGTTACCGTCAACAAAGATGTTGTTTGCGAAACGAGCGGAAGAGTAGATGTAGGCAGACTGGCTGTCCTGATCCACCTGACCGGTACGATCGCTCAGATCGCCTTTCGCGAAGCCTGCTGCCGCACCAACGATCCACTTAGCGTTGTTACCGTCAACTTTGGTATCAACACCGACCATGATGCCATTAACATCCTGATCGTAGTTAATGGTGCCGTTGTCGCCGTTGAAGTTACCGCCGAAGTAGCTTACCCATGCGCCGCCGTTATCCGCCAGACCATGACGAGCGTTGGTCAGACGAGTACCAACGGTGTCTTGTTCCAGGTTCCAGATATTGGTGTTCGCAGAAGGAATGCTCAGCGCCATGTTAGCGTAGTCGGTCAGTTCCATCTGCTGCAGAACAACAGAGTTATCCTGCTGCTGCGCCTGATAGGTGTAAGCGCCGAGGTCAGCTTTGTTAGCTGCAGTAAAGCTAGCAGTAGTGTCAGCGTTATCGTCATAAACACGGACAATTTCTTTATCTTTGTAATCAGCAACAGAACCTGCACCAGTAGCGTTATCAATGCGGACTTTATAGTTACCTGCAACGTCCCCATTAACCGCCAGATGACCATCAGAGTTCAATGCAACCACACCGTAGTCATAATTAGCATCGTAAACGTCGTTGGTAATATAACGTGCGTTGTTCAGATCAGAGTTCAACACATAATCACGGCTGGCGACATTCAGTACGCCACCATCAGTCAAAATCACATTATGTGTATCAACCTGACCCAGACCCAGGTTCAGCTGGGCACCATTATCAACAGTAATGGTATTAGCATACAGAGAAGCGGTCTCTTCTGTCAGAGAAGCGGTACTGTAACTATCCAGATACAGACTATTTGTCGCCACACCACCGGTGTCACCAATGTTCAGAGAAGAAGAATTAGCCAGCGTAATGCTGTCGGCGATTAAACCAGAGTTTTCAACATTTACCTGAGAGACATTATTCACTGTCAGGTCGTCAATATTGGAAATCTTGCGAGTATCCCATTCAGAGCCGTTATCCAGCGCAATATTAAAGATACCGCTCTGATAAACCTCTGCGCCAGCAAGGTGCTCATCATCAGAATAGTAAGTTGAAGACGGCCAAATGCTGTTTGGTACTAAAGCATGCCAATCAGCATCGGTATATCCCCAACCGTACATCTTACCAGTGCCGATTGCCTCAACTTCAGATTGAGCCGCGCCAACCCATTTCGAGCCATTGGTCAGCGTCACGGTTAAAGAGTCAGTATCATCCCAACCATTCGTTGTTGGATTATAGACACCATCATCCGTAGTATCCGTTGCAGGATCACCATTCTCATAGAAGTTGTTGTCGAAGGTGCTACTAAAGAGAATGTCACCAGTGATAGTGGAATGATCAAACGTAGCGGTAGTCTGCATTGAGTTGTCTGCGTTAGTATTATCGCTAACAATTAACGCGGCATCATCAAGGGGATCATCATCATTGTAGCTAAACCAGTAATCTGCAGTGCCATTGTAGTCGCTTGGCTTCTCGCCCTGACCGTAGAAACCATCAGTTCCCAGATCGCTATAGGCACCAGAAGTCAGGACAGAGTCTTTAACAACCAGTGTGTTAGTGAAGATATTATCGCTATTCGCTATACCTTCAACATTATCATACGGGGTATTATCAAGCGTCTGATAGCCCTGTAAGAAAGTGATACCTGCAACATGAGAGTTATTCTGAATGACGATGTCTGACTCTTCATCAACAGTGATAGCATTACCAATATCGTAAGTATCAACAACTTTAGTCGTGGTGGTATCGCCATCAACAACATCATAATAATAATGTTCATAGGTATCGTTGATAGTTGAATTATCAACGGTCAGGCTAAAACGATCGTATTGAGTATGATTCGTACCATCTTCATCGACACCATCATCACATTCATCAGTCATGCACAGAGTAGTAACCATGCCATTGATTGTGCTGTTAGAAATGGACATTGAGTTCGCTGTACCATCAAAACCATCGTCCAGATAGTATGCAGAAATAACGCCATTCACAGTACTTTTATTGATTACTGGATAAATATCGGCATTCCAGATGTTGGTAGAATCAGCAGAAGTGTTATTCCAGTTTACATAGCCATCATACAACCAACCATCATGGTTAGTTACACTGTCGTAACCAAACGTGTTGTAGGTTGTGCCAGAAATATCTTGAGCATTCGCCTGAGAAGTGATTGCCAGAGTGCAAGCCAATGCTAATTGTGAGACTACAAGTTTCTTTTTCCAGGAGTGCATTTGTCATCCCTCCTCAGGGACGTAATATAGTTGATCCATCAATTATCAATGCATAAAAACATACAGATGTTTAGCAAGAAGGATTATGCGGCGTCATTGCTAAAAGGTTCAATTATTCTTTATCCTCAGTCCGGATTCGGACATGAATTAAAAAGGCGTAACAAAAGGAAAATTGATAATTAAAAAGCGTTCTTTTTCATGGCCTTGCAAGACAATAAAAAAACAAAATACATATAAGATGAATATGAATTAAAGAAAAACAAAATAAATATGAATAATGTCAAAATCCACATTTACTTAAATGATGATGAAATAAAACTAAAAACAACGTAAAACTAATTCTTATTTAAAATGATATAGTGCCTGAGGTATTAATCTTCGGTATATAAAAGAAGCGCCATGTTCTGCCGCCGCCGGGGCTGCGCCTGCTACGTTAAGGACCGTTTTCGTAAAACATCTGCCTGCAGATTCAGGTATACTGGGCCTTCGATTCCACAAACATCAGGCAGACCATGACAGACCTTATCCATCGCCCTCGCCGCCTGCGCAAATCCGCTGCGCTGCGCGCTATGTTTGAAGAGACAACACTTAGCCTGAACGACCTGGTGTTGCCGATCTTTGTTGAAGAAGAACTCGACGATTACAAAGCTATTGATGCCATGCCCGGCGTAATGCGTATCCCGGAAAAGCAGCTGGCGCGAGAGATTGAACGTATCGCAAATGCTGGCATTCGTTCCGTTATGACCTTCGGCATTTCTCACCATACTGATGACACCGGCAGCGATACCTGGAAAGAAGACGGCCTGGTGGCAAGAATGTCCCGCATCTGTAAGCAAACCGTGCCGGAGATGATCGTCATGTCCGACACCTGCTTCTGCGAATACACCTCGCACGGCCACTGCGGCGTGTTGTGCGAACACGGCGTGGATAACGATGCGACGCTGGCCAACCTCGGCAAGCAGGCCGTTATCGCGGCGGCGGCTGGAGCAGATTTTATTGCGCCCTCCGCAGCCATGGATGGACAAGTCCAGGCTATCCGCCAGGCGCTGGATGCCGCCGGTTTTACCGATACGGCAATAATGTCCTACTCCACCAAGTTCGCCTCTTCTTTCTACGGCCCCTTCCGTGAAGCAGCGGGCACCGCGTTAAAAGGCGACCGCAAGACGTATCAAATGAATCCGATGAACCGCCGTGAAGCGATTCGTGAATCACTGCTCGACGAAGCCCAGGGCGCGGATTGCTTAATGGTGAAACCGGCCGGCGCGTATCTGGACGTGCTGCGTGAAATCCGCGAACGCACAGAGTTGCCGCTTGGCGCTTACCAGGTGAGCGGTGAATACGCCATGATTAAATTTGCTGCTATGGCTGGCGCCATTGATGAAGAAAAGGTCGTGCTGGAAAGTCTGGGCTCGATTAAACGCGCCGGCGCCGATTTGATTTTCAGTTACTTCGCACTGGATCTGGCTGAGAAAAATATTCTGCGTTAATTCTGTTACAGGGCGGCGCGCTGCCGCCCTTTCCCGACTTTACACCCCACTATTCAGTCGCTGAGTCTAACCCGTTGCCGGACGCGGCTTATCCGGCTTACGGCTATTCTTCGATCGCCTGGCGAATTTGCTGCAACGACGCGGGATCGTCAATGGTTGTCAGATCGCCCGGATCGCGGCCTTCGCAGATCGCCTGGATCGTGCGGCGAAGCATCTTTCCGGAACGCGTTTTGGGGAGCTGCGAGACAAACCAGACATGCGCCGGACGACCAAAGTGACCAATCTGATTGTCTACCAGCGCCATAATCGCGTTTTCCTCGTCGCGCGCCGCCTCGCGATCCGCCAGCGTATCGCTCTGCTTCGGAATGACAAACGCCACCGCTACCTGCCCTTTCAGAGCGTCCTTTATCCCCACTACCGCCACTTCCGCTACGTTCGGGTAACTGGAGATACTTTCTTCTATTTCTCGCGTCCCCAGCCGATGACCCGCAATATTAATCACATCATCGGTACGGCCCAGAATAAAGTAATACCCCTCGGCGTCGCGGATTCCCCAGTCGAAGGTGGCATAAACCTGACGGTTAAACAGCGACCAGTAAGTGTTCACAAAACGCGCATCGTCGCCCCAAATAGTCTGAATACAGCCCGGCGGCAGCGGCCCTTCAATCACCAGCATTCCCTTTTCATTTATGCCGCAGGGCTCGCCGGTGACTTCATTGAGTAGCTGGACGTTATAACCGTACATCGGCACGCCGGGACTTCCCAGACGCGACGGCCTGTCGTCCAGCGCGCGGGCCAGCGCCATGATCGGCCAGCCGGACTCCGTCTGCCAATAATTGTCGATGACCGGTACGCCCAGCGTCTCCGTCACCCAACTGGCCGTCGGCTCGTCCAGCGGCTCACCGGCCAGATAAAGCGCCTCCAGCGAGGAGAGATCGTGATTGCGGATTTGCGCCGTCGGGAATTTTTTCAGCACGCGAATCGCGGTCGGGGCGGAAAACATCCGGTTAACCTGGTATTTCTCGACAATTTTCCACCAGACCCCGCAGTCCGGGTACGTCGGCAGTCCTTCGTAAACAATAGTCGCCATGCCTGCCAGCAGCGGCGCGTAAACGATATAGGAGTGGCCGACGACCCAGCCGATATCCGATGCGCAAAAGAATACGCCGCCCGCCTTGCCGCCAAAAATGGTGTCCATCGAGGTTGCCAGCGCCACCGCATAGCCGCCGACGTCGCGCTGGACGCCTTTCGGTTTGCCGGTAGTGCCGGAGGTGTAAAGAATGCACGAGGTTTCATTGGATTCCAGCCACGCCACCGGCACGCTCGCACCGAGATGCTGCTGGCGCAACGTGGCAAAATCCAGATCGCGCCCATCCACCCACGCCATTTTCGCCAGCCCTCTGTCCACCAGCAGAACGTGTTTCGGCTGATGCTGCGCCTGCGCAATAGCGTCATCGAGCAGCTTTTTATACGGCAGGATTTTACCGCCCCGCGCTCCGGCATCCGCCGACACAATCAGCGCCGGTCTGGCATCGTCAATCCGCGCCGCCACGCTGTGCGAGGCAAAACCGCCAAAGACCACCGAATGGATCGCGCCAATGCGCGCGCAGGCCAGCAGCGTTATCTGCGCTTCGGCAATCATTGGCATATAGACCAATACGCGATCGCCACGCTGCACGCCCAGCGACAGCAACATGGCGGCCACAATGTTGACCTCGTCATACAACTGGCTGAAGGTAAATGTACGCTCTTCATCGGTCTCTGATGAGACGGCAATCAGCGCCAGCGCCTCCGGCTGTTTATCCCGCCAGCGGTCAACGGCGTTATGACATAAGTTAGTGGTGCCGCCGCAAAACCAGCGGGCAAACGGTGGACGGCTATGATCCAGCGTCTGCGTAAACGGCTGTCGCCAGTCGATACGCCGGGCCTGCTCGGCCCAGAACGCCTCCGGTTCATTAATGGAACGCTGATAAAATTCGCTAAAAGACATCACGCTCTCCTGTTGAACTTACGCCTTACTGCTGGCTGGCTCAGATGACATATAAATCGAGGTATTCGTTAACCGGCATCTGCTCCAGGCGGGCTCTGTCCAGGGAGACATCCAGAATGCGTTGCTGCTGGCGAGTCGGGAACTGACGCGCCAGGTTAATTTTAAATTTTTCGATAAGCTTCGGAATACCGTCGGCGCGGCGACGCGCATGACCAATCGGATACTCCACGACAACCTCGCCAAAGCGTGAGCCATCAGTAAACTCCACGGTGATCGCATTGCCGATAGCTCGTTTTTCCGGGTCGTGATAGTCGGCGGTAAAAGCCGGGTCCTCATAACACACGATTTTCTCGCGCAGGGCGTCAATACGCTTGTCCTGCGCCACCTCATCTTCATAATCCGCCGCGGTTAACCGTCCGAACAGCAGCGGCACGGCGACCATATACTGGATACAGTGATCGCGGTCCGCCGGGTTATTGAGCGGGCCTTTTTTATCGATAATGCGGAGACAGGCTTCGTGGGTGCGGATGGTCACTTTCTCGATATCCGCTGCCGTTTTACCCGCGGCCTGCATCTGCTCATACAGCGTCATCGCCGCTTCGACGGCGGTTTGCGAGTGGAATTCTGCCGGGAAAGAAATTTTAAATAGCACGTTTTCCATCACGTAGGAGCCGTAAGGTCGCTGGAAACGGAACGTTTCACCTTTGAATGAAACGTCGTAGAAGCCCCAGGTTTTGGCGGTGAGCGCCGAGGGATAGCCCATCTCGCCGGTTTTCGCCATCAGCGCCAGACGTACCGCGCGTGAGGTAGCGTCGCCCGCCGCCCAGGATTTGCGCGTACCGGTATTCGGCGCATGACGATAAGTGCGCAACGACTGCCCATCCACCCACACCAGCGATACCGCGTTGAGGATCTCATCGCGCGTCAGCCCCAGCATTTCAGCGACCACCGCGGTCGAGGCCACTTTCACCAGCAGCACATGGTCAAGCCCGACACGGTTGAAGGCGTTTTCCAGCGCGATGCAGCCCTGAATTTCATGGGCTTTGATCATCCCGCTCAATACCAGTTTCATGGTCAGCGGCGCTTTGCCGGCGGCGACGGCGTTGCGTGACAGCCAGTCCGCCGTCGCCAGAATACCGCCGAGGTTATCAGAAGGATGGCCCCACTCGGCGGCAAGCCAGGTATCGTTAAAATCGAGCCAGCGGATCATCGCGCCAATGTTAAAGGCTGCCTGTACCGGATCGAGCTGGAACTGGGTGCCCGGCACGCGTGCGCCGTTGGGCACCACCGTGCCTGGCACGATCGGCCCAAGCAATTTTTTACAGGCCGGGTATTCCAGCGCTTCCAGACCACAGCCGAGCGTGTCGAGCAGGCAATAATGCGCGGTGTCGTACGCCACCTTTGAGGTGATCTCGTAATTCATAACGTAATCAACGATATCAACGATTTCACGGTCAAAGTCTGGGCGGATGTTCGAAATATGTGCGGACATAGGGTACAACTCCTGTTTTTATATTTAGAGGTTTTAATTAGCAACGCTTTTCGATCGGCACAAACTGGCGATCGTCCGGCCCGGTATAGTTGGCAGAGGGACGAATAATTTTGTTGTCCTGACGCTGTTCAATAATGTGCGCCGCCCAGCCGGTAACGCGGGCGATGACAAACAGCGGGGTGAACATTTCGGTAGGGACGCCCATCATGTTGTAGGAGACCGCCGAAAACCAGTCGAGATTCGGGAACATCTTTTTGGTCTCCCACATCACCGTTTCCAGACGGTCGGCGATGTGGTACATCTTCAGCGAGCCGCCTTCTTCTGAAAGCTGTTTCGCCACCCGTTTGATCACCTGATGGCGCGGGTCGGCGATGGTGTAAACCGGATGTCCAAAGCCAATCACCACCTCTTTGTTTTCCACGCGTTTACGGATATCCGCCTCTGCCTCGTCCGGCGTTTCATAACGCTGTTGAATTTCCAGCGACACCTCATTCGCCCCGCCGTGTTTCGGGCCGCGCAGCGCGCCAATCGCGCCGATAATCGCGGAGTAGACATCCGAGCCGGTTCCGGCAATCACCCGGCTGGTAAACGTCGAGGCGTTGAACTCATGCTCGGCATACAGCACCAGCGAAATATGCATCGCCTTTTCCCAGCTTTGGGTTGGCTTTTCACCGTGCAGCAGATGCAGGAAATGGCCGCCGATGGAATCATCGTCGGTTTCCGGCTGAATACGTTCGCCGTTGTGGCTGTAGTGATACCAGTAAAGAAGGATAGAGCTGAGCGAGGCCAACAGCTTATCGGCAATATCGCGCGCGCCGGAGACGGTATGTCCCTCTTTTTCCGGCAGGGTGCAGCCCAGCGCGGAAACGCCGGTACGCATCACGTCCATCGGGTGCGAGGCCGCCGGTAACGCTTCCAGAACGGTACGGACATTAGCGGGTAATCCGCGCAGCGCTTTTAACTTGCTTTTATACGCGTTCAGCTCGTCGCGGGTCGGTAATTTTCCGTGGATCAGTAAATGCGCGACTTCTTCAAATTCGCAGTGCTCCGCCAGATCGAGAATGTCGTAACCGCGATAGTGCAGATCGTTACCGCTTTTTCCCACGGTACACAGAGCGGTGTTCCCGGCAGGTACGCCGGAAAGCGCGACGGATTTTTTGGGCTTAATGACATGGTTATTATTTTGCAGGATCGTGGTGTCGCTCATAGTGTCCTCGTCATTTTTTTAATGTGTAGGGTATTGAGGCATGTAGGCCGTACCGTAGGCCGGATAAACGTAGTGCCATCCGGCATTGCCTGATGGCGCCTTCGCCTTATCAGGCCTACAGGCTACGATTTTTTATTCCTGTACAGCGCGTCCAGCTTCTCTTCGAACTGGTAGTAATTGATGCTTTCGTACAGCTCGTTACGGGTCTGCATGATGTCGATCACGTTCTTTTGCGTCCCTTCCTGGCGCAGCACGGTATAGACTTTTTCTGCGGCGCGGTTCATGGCGCGAAACGCCGACAACGGATAGAGCGCCATCGCCACGTGTGCGCTGCGCAACTCGTCGGTCGTAAACAGCGGCGTCGCGCCAAACTCAGTGATGTTGGCGAGGATCGGCACCTGCGCCACGTCGGCGAACTGGCGGTACATCGACAGTTCGGTGATCGCCTCCGGGAACAGCATGTCAGCCCCCGCGTCCACGTAAGCCTGCGCGCGATCGAGAGCCGCCTCCAGCCCTTCCACCGCCAGCGCATCGGTACGCGCCATGATCACAAAGTTCGGATCGGTGCGCGCATCCACTGCCGCCCGAATTCGGTCTACCATCTCCTCTTTCGAGACGATCGCTTTGTTTGGACGGTGTCCACAGCGCTTAGCGCCAACCTGGTCTTCAATATGCAGCGCGGCGGCGCCCGCTTTGGCTATGGACTTTACCGTCCGCGCGACATTAAAGGCGGAGGAGCCAAAGCCAATATCCGCATCCACCAACAGCGGCAGCGGGCAAACATCCGTGATGCGCCGGATATCGGTTAACACATCATCCAGCGTCGAAATCCCCAGATCCGGCAGTCCGAGCGAGCCCGCCGCTACGCCGCCGCCAGAAAGATAGATAGCCTGATACCCGGCCCGTTGGGCCAACAGAGCATGGTTGGCATTGATCGCGCCGACAATTTGTAATGGATTCTCTTTAGCGAGCGCGGCGCGAAATGCCTGCCCCGGCGAATGTAAAGACATATCTCGTCCTCATGTTAGTAAATTGTTACTCAGGATGTATTCACCAAAGCAAAGGCTATGCCAGGCAAAGAGGCAGCGAGAAAATTAAATACAATGAGATTTAAAAACAGGCAATTACAGTAATGCCTGTTATGAATAAGCGCGATTAAGGGAAAAGAAAAACGTGTCAGCTAACGTTTCATGAAACGAATCACCCTGTTTCATTGCAACATTTATGAAACACGTTTAAAACAAAAAATCGCCCCTTAAAGATGAGCCTACTGCGATGACGACTGCTCACAGCGCTCCGCGCGATAATAGCGATAAACCGGTGATCTGGACGGTCTCCGTAACGCGTCTGTTCGAACTGTTTCGGGATATCAGCCTGGAATTCGATCATCTGGCGACCATCACGCCTATTCAACTCGGCTTTGAAAAGGCGGTGACCTACATTCGCAAAAAACTGGCGACCGAGCGCTGCGACGCGATTATCGCGGCGGGTTCGAATGGGGCCTATTTAAAAAGTCGCCTGTCAATACCGGTGATCCTCATCAAGCCCAGCGGATTCGACGTATTACAGGCGCTGGCGAAAGCGGGAAAGCTCACCTCGTCTATCGGTATCGTGACCTATCAGGAGACCATTCCGGCTTTACTTGCCTTTCAGAAAACGTTTCACCTCCGTCTTGAACAGCGAAGCTATGTCACCGAAGAGGACGCGCGCGGGCAAATTAACGAACTTAAGGCCAACGGTATTGAGGCCGTCGTCGGCGCGGGATTAATTACCGATCTGGCGGAAGAGGCAGGAATGACCGCCATCTTTATTTATTCCGCGGCGACCGTTCGTCAGGCTTTCCATGATGCGCTGGATATGACCCGTCTGACACGGCGCCAGCGCGTGGATTACCCATCCGGCAAGGGATTACAAACCCGGTATGAACTGGGCGATATACGCGGCCAGTCGCCGCAAATGGAGCAGCTCCGCCAGACGATTACGCTCTATGCCCGCTCCCGTGCGGCAGTGCTGATTCAGGGGGAAACAGGGACCGGAAAAGAGCTGGCGGCGCAGGCGATTCACCAGACGTTTTTTCACCGCCAGCCTCACCGTCAGAATAAGCCATCCCCTCCCTTTGTCGCCGTCAATTGCGGCGCGATTACCGAGTCATTGCTGGAAGCGGAACTGTTTGGTTATGAAGAGGGCGCGTTTACCGGTTCACGACGAGGAGGCCGGGCGGGGCTGTTTGAAATCGCACACGGCGGCACGCTGTTTCTGGATGAAATCGGCGAAATGCCCTTGCCGTTACAAACCCGACTTTTGCGCGTACTGGAGGAAAAAGCCGTCACTCGCGTCGGCGGACACCAGCCGATCCCGGTGGATGTCCGGGTGATCAGCGCTACGCATTGCGATCTGGATCGGGAAATAATGCAAGGACGTTTTCGCCCCGATCTCTTTTATCGCCTGAGTATTCTGCGTCTGACACTTCCTCCTTTGCGCGAGCGGCAGGCTGATATTTTGCCGCTGGCGGAAAGCTTTTTAAAACAGTCGCTGGCGGCGATGGAAATTCCGTTTACCGAATCGATACGTCATGGATTGACACAGTGTCAGCCGCTTTTGCTGGCCTGGGGCTGGCCCGGTAATATTCGCGAACTGCGTAATATGATGGAGCGCCTGGCGCTTTTTTTAAGCGTCGATCCCGCACCAACGCTGGACAGGCAATTTATGCGGCAGTTATTACCTGAGCTTATGGTGAACACAGCAGAGCTGACGCCTTCAACCGTGGATGCGCACACGTTACAGGATGTACTGGCGCGCTTTAAGGGCGATAAGACCGCGGCGGCGCGTTATCTGGGGATTAGCCGCACCACTCTGTGGCGTCGTTTAAAAGCAGGTGCCAAAGACCAGTCGGGTAATTAAGACAAATGACCGCGTCCTGAATGCCTGATGGCGCTACGTTTACTGCAGGCCGTCATCCGGCAAAACGGATGCCGGTTGCCAGGAATAAAAATACCCGCCGGAAACCCAGGCGGGTATTTTTATGATGCAACGCTTTTATTTCTTTTTATAAATATCAGCCGTACCATGAATTTTATTTTCTGTCTGCCCGGACGTCAGCACCACCACATCCGCCCCTTTTTCATCCGCCTTTTTGATTAAATCTTCTCTGGCGTCCAGCGGCGACATTTCCCCGGTGGTGGAAATCGTGCCAATTTTCGTGTATTCGGAGGCGACTTTATCAAAGTCCGTTTTTTTCATGATTTCTGCGGCATAAACGTTTGTCACGACAAACGCTAATGCGCCAAGCATAACCTTGTAGCCATTTTTCATAGCAAAACCCTCGTTTTATTATTACGCCATCATCGCTTTATCAGAACAAAAAGGCCGTTCGGACTGATTAAATAAGTAGTGTAGATTGCTGGAAAAATCCAGTCAGCCCCCGCTCAGTCGGCGTAACAACGCGGATTAAAACGCCCCTGCTTTGTGATCTCACTCGCAATCATCTGGTTTGACTATTAATAAGATGAACGTTATTTCTTGAGGCTATGGGAAGAGTTGTCTATGGAGCCGTTTCATGCCGTTGTGCTTACCGTCAGTCTGTTTGTGTTAACCTTTTTTAATCCCGGCGCGAATCTGTTTGTGGTGGTGCAAACCAGCCTCGCATCAGGACGCCGGGCGGGGGTCATCACCGGCCTGGGCGTCGCCACGGGAGACGCCTTTTATTCCGGGCTGGGGCTTTTCGGTCTGGCGACGCTCATTACGCAATGCGAAGCGGTATTTTCTCTTATCAAAATTGTCGGCGGCGCCTATTTATTATGGTTCGCCTGGAACAGTATTCGTCACCAGGCGACGCCGCAAATGAGCACGCTCCAGACGCCAATTGCCGCCCCGTGGACAATTTTCTTTCGCCGGGGATTAATGACCGATTTATCCAATCCGCAAACCGTACTGTTTTTTATCAGTATTTTTTCCGTAACGCTTAGCGCAGAAACGCCCACATGGGCAAGATTAATGGCCTGGGCCGGAATTGTGCTGTCATCCGTTATCTGGCGTATTTTTCTCAGCCAGGCCTTTTCGCTTCCCGCAGTCCGCCGCGCTTATGGGCGTATACAGCGCATTGCCAGCCGTGTTATCGGCGCCATTATCGGGATGTTTGCGCTCAGACTTCTCTATGAAGGCGTGACGCACCGCTAATGTTTGCCCGGTAGCCTTTGCTACCGGACGATAAGCGTTATCAAAACGCCCATGACACGCTG
This sequence comes from Salmonella sp. SAL00672, assembly GCF_046552175.1. Lineage (NCBI taxonomy): Bacteria > Pseudomonadati > Pseudomonadota > Gammaproteobacteria > Enterobacterales > Enterobacteriaceae > Salmonella > Salmonella sp. SAL00672. The sequence continues at coordinate 426,422 of NZ_JBGDUQ010000003.1, forward strand.
CCTACAATGCTACGCTCGGCGCCAAAATAACAATAAGAGAGCGAATTACAGGCAGCGACATAGCGTTTGTCCGTCAGGTTATTTACGTTGAGCTGGGCGCTCAAGCCATTTAACCCAATGCTGGATAAATCATACCCTACCACCATATCGACCAGTGTATAGGACGGCAACGTGTGGGTATTCAGGCGATCGCTGGTCACGCCGTTGACGTACCGGATACCGGAGCCCAAAGTCAGCCCCTCTAACAGACCGCTTTTCACATCGTAGCTTAGCCAGGCGCTGGCCTGGTTCCGTGGAGCATAAACCGCGCGCTTACCCTGCTCTTGCGGGCTACTTTTCTTATAACGTATATCAGTATAGGTGTACGCCGCCTGCAAACGGACGCTATCCGACAAATGGCTAATGGCCTCCAGTTCCACCCCTTTAGACTCAATTTCACCAATCGAGCGGTACGGATCGGTAGGTTCTTCTTTGGTCGCGATATTGGTCTGATTAATACGATACACGGCGGCGCTAAACTGGCTATTCCCCCCCAGCGGTTCGTATTTTACCCCCGCCTCCCACTGCTTGCCTTTCATCGGTTCCAGCACATTGCCGTTTTCGTCGGCGAAGCTGGTCGGCGTAAACGCGGTAGAATAACTGAGATAGGGGGCGACGCCATTGTCGAACAGATAAAGCAACGCAGCACGGGTACTGACGTTGTTTTTATCGAGATCGCTGCGTGAATCATGAAGTTTGTCGATGTTAGACACGCTGACCCGATCGTAACGACCGCCCAACGTAAAGCGCCAGCGATCCCATGACATCTGATCCTGTAAATAGTATCCGGTCTGCCGCAGCTTATGTTTTTCACGGCTATACAACGTAATGTAATCCGGCTGAGCGCCATAAACAGGGTTGAAAGCGTCAATCGGCGGAAACGCGCCATAATAGCCAGTAGTATGATTACTGCGATCCTGATAATCGATCCCCACCAGCAGACGATGATTAATCGCCCCGGTATCCACGCTGCCGTCGAGCTGATTATCCAGCGCGATAGCCGACATTTTCTCCCCGGAGCCGGAATAGCCGCGATTCAGCGCCGTTTCATTCAACCAACCTGCGGCATAGACCTGATTCAACGTCACTTTGGTATGCAAATAACGCAATTTTTGCCGTACCGACCAGCCGTTATCGAACAGATGCTCAATGTTATAACCCACCATATTTTCACGGCGATCGTATTTGTCGTAGTCATCTTCACCTTCAAAGAAAGTGTTAGAAATTTTTCTGCCGTTATAAGGTACAACCGTGCCTTGATAAGGCAGTCCGGAGTGGCTACCGCCTTCCGGATCACGGTGCAGATAGGCCATAAGATCAAGACGCGTCCGATCGGTAATTCGCCAGGTCAGGCTCGGCATCAGCGCATAACGTTCCTCTTTCAAGGGGGTAAACTGCGAATCGGCGTAACGTGTCATACCGCTAAGACGCGCCGCCACACGTTCATTGTCATCCAGTGGGCCGGTCACATCAAAAGCCGCCCCGCGCTGGTTGTGATTGCCGGCAAACAGCTTCACTTCTCCCCCGACATCAAACGCCGGTTTTCGCGACGTCAACGCGACAATGCCGCCTGGCGATGAACGACCATACAGAACGGACGCCGGGCCGCGTACCACCTCGATATCTTCCAGAAACCAGGGGTCAACCACCAACGAACTGTGCGAATTGGTGTCGCCCATCATTTTTAACCCGTCGAGATAGACGTTATCCAGACTACCGTCCGAAAAACCACGCAATACGATGTAATCAAAGCGGTTAGAGGCGCCTATCTGGTTACTGTATACGCCTGGGGTGTAGCTGACCGCCTGACGCACGCTGGTTGCGCCCTGCTCTTCAAACTGCTGGCGGGTAATAATGGATACCGACTGCGGCGTTTCAATATCTGGCGTCGCCAGCTTGGTCGCGCCACTCTGAACGGGCGAGGTGACAATGACGGTATCATTTTTTGTGGTTTCCTGGGCAGAAAGAGGAAAAGTCGCGCCGCCGATAGCTCCGCCTATCAATAGCGCCATACGCGTTGTCGCAAACATGAACATCTCCAAAGGCATCTTTATTGTAAATAAGAATTATTACCTTTTAGAGATAACGGACCACTATGCGTAACGCCAGATTGCCTATGCGCAATGATAAAAAATCACCCAAAGCGGCAGAAAACCGGGTTAGCGGCGGATATTACCGCTCTGGCGGGGCGCGTTACGCACAGTGGCGGGACGCCGTCAGAGACGCGTCACGCAGCTCGCCGGGCGAGCAGCCATAACGCCGACGAAATGCCGTCGCAAAGTTAGTGGCATGTTGATAGCCTGACATCCAGGCGGCCTGCTGCACGCTGTATCCCTCCATCAGATAACGACGCGCGCGCGCCAGGCGGCAATCGCGCAGATAATCAAACACGGTACACCCATAGGCATGGCGAAACTTGCACCGCAGGCTACTCGGACTCATTGCCGCCCGACGCGCCAGTTCGTTCAGCGTGTAGGCTTTTTCCGGCGTCTGCTCCAGTAAACGCCGAATGAGCTCCAGCCGCTGGTATTCACCGGTGACGGGAAGCCCGCGTTTTTGCGTTGCGGGCTGACATAGATTTAGCGCATAGCCCAGCAATTGCAGCATGATGCCTTCCAGCATTAACTGGCGTGACGCCGCATGAGGTCCGGGCTGCTGCGCATAACGTAGCCCCGAAAGCAGAAACTCCGGCACCTGCCAGACCCTCGCCGAGGTTGCGCTATTTTCCCACTCGTCTGCCAGCGAGACAGGCAAACGCTCCCGCCATCCGCCGTCCGGGTACATTCCCAGCGATAAGGTGCGCAATTTACTGTCTGCGCCGTGATGGGCGCGTATCGTCTGCTGCTCACTCAGTTGCGAGCAAAACGCCATCCCCGCGCTCAACAAAAAGGTCTGCTCATTGACAGCCAGCGCGACGTTACCTTCCAACACCACCAGCATATACAGCGGACTGCTATGGCGAGAGGTGGTTTCATAAGGTTGTAACACGTGAACATCCGAGCGTGTAATGCAAATCCCGCCGGGAAGCGCTATCTCTTCGATATCGCCATGAAGTACGGGACTACTCTGCGTATACTGCGGTAACGCAGGGAAGCGGTAATCAATGCCATAACGCTCGCCAAACGCGATGAAGTCGCTGACGGAAAAGATCTTTTTCATCGCCGGGGCGGCGGAAGAGTGACAGGAGATCGGAGACATTATCAATACCGTTTATCTGCGTTATACCAGAGCGTTAGCCACTGTGTAACCATATCACTGCGGCCCGGGAACGACAATAAAGATGAGAATAATTATCAACCGCTATTGAGGGAAGAGATAAGGCGAGCAAAGGTGATCGATAAACGCCGATCTGTCGATAAAAACGCGCTTTCGCCAGCGACGAAAGCGCGTCCGGGGGATATCAGTCAGGAGCGAAATCCTGCGGAGGTCATGAGCAGTCTGAACAACATTCCGACGCCCGCCAGCAGAAGCACGCTGGCGCACCATATCGCGACCATCCATACGACTCGCCGCGACCATTTTTTCACTTTAACCATCAGTGATATCCCTCTCCATGTCGCACTTTTCCACGGAAGACGTAGTAGCTCCAGAAGGTATAAGCCAGAATAATCGGGATGATTATCAGCGCCCCAACCAGCATAAAGCTTTGACTTTGCGGCGGCGCGGCGGCGGCATACAGCGAAATATCCGGTGGAATAATATTCGGCCAAATACTGATGCCTAACCCGCTGAACCCCAGAAAAATCAACCCTAGCGTGAGAATAAATGGACGCGCATGGGATTCTGGTTTTTTCACGCTGCGCCATAGCCAGACGCTAAAAGCCAACACCAGCACAGGCACCGGCAGGAAGTAGTATAAATTGGGCAGCGTGAACCAGCGCTCGGCGATGTCGTCGTGGGTGAGCGGCGTCCACACGCTGACGCCTCCCATCACCAACAACAAGACGATCAACAACGGGCGCGACAGCGCGCACATCCGGCTATGCAGTGGATCTTCGCTTTTCATAATCAGCCAGGTAGCGCCCAGCAGCGCGTAGGTGACAACCAGACCGACGCCGCAGAACAGATTAAACGGCGTCAGCCAGTCAAGCTGCGAACCGCTAAAGGTTCGCCCTTCCACCTGAAAACCGCTCACCACCGCGCCCACCACAACCCCCTGGGCAAAGGTCGCCAGGATTGACCCGACGATAAAGGATTTATCCCAGAACGCGCGATGCGACTCGGTGGCTTTAAAACGGAATTCAAAAGCGACGCCGCGAAAGATAAGACCAAGCAGCATAACCACCAGCGGGATAGTCAGCGCGTCGGTGATGACGGCATAAGCCAACGGAAACGCGCCAAAAAGCCCGGCCCCGCCCAGCACCAGCCAGGTTTCGTTCCCGTCCCATACCGGCGCGACCGAGTTCACCATAACATCGCGATCGTGTTTATCGCGAATAAACGGAAACAGGATACCGACGCCCAGATCGAACCCATCCATTACGATATACATCAGCGTGGCGAACACGATAATAGCAAACCAGATAACCGGAAGATCGATGGTCATTCGCGTTTCTCCTGCTCAAGCGATTCTCCCACGGCAGAGATAGGACGCGCGGGTCTGCCATCGGTTTCAGCGGTCGGTGTCTCCGCCGGCTGCGGCCCTTTCTGGATAAGGCGAATCATATAAATATAGCCAACCCCAAAGACCAGGGAATAGACCACAAAGAAGGCCAGCAAACTGATGCTCATCTGCAAGGTGCTGTGCGCGGAAACCGCATCACGCGTTCGCAGCAGGCCATAGACCACCCACGGCTGACGTCCTACTTCAGTCGTCACCCATCCGGCAAGGATGGCGATAAGCCCGGACGGCCCCATCCACAGCGCAAAGTGCATAAAGGGCCGCGAATGATACAGTCGGCGTCGGTAGCGTAGCCACAGGCTGGCCAGCCCCAGGAAGATCATCAGTACGCCCATGCCCACCATCAGACGGAAAGACCAGAACACCACGGTAGAGTTGGGGCGATCCTCTTTGGGATAATCTTTTAGCGCAGGCACCTGTTTGTCCAGGCTATGCGTCAGGATCAGACTGCCCAACGCCGGGATCTCAAGCGCATAGCGGGTCCGTTCCGCCTCCATATCCGGCCAGCCTACCAGCGTAAGCGGCGTTGGCTCGCCGGGCGTATTTTCCCAGTGCCCCTCAATCGCGGCGATTTTGACCGGCTGATGCTTCAGGGTGTTAAGGCCGTGCATATCGCCAATCAATGCCTGAACGGGCGCCACCACGACCGCCATCCATAACGCCATCGAGAACATACGGCGGATAGCCGGCGTATCGTTACCTTTCAGTAAATGCCAGGCAGCGGACGCGCCGACAAACATCGCGCTACTTAAAAACGCCGCAACGGACATATGCAACAGGCGATACGGGAACGACGGGTTGAAAATCACCGCGAACCAGTCCACCGGGACCACCTGACCGTTGTGAATTTCAAATCCCTGCGGGGTATGCATCCAGCTATTAGACGCCAGAATCCAGAACGTCGACATTAACGTGCCCAGCGCCACCATACAGGTAGACAAGAAATGCAGGCCCGGCCCGACTTTGTTCCAGCCAAAAAGCATCACGCCTAAGAATCCCGCTTCCAGGAAGAATGCGGTGAGCACTTCATAGGTTAATAAAGGCCCGGTGATACTGCCGGCGAACTGGGAGAAACCGCTCCAGTTCGTTCCGAACTGGTAAGCCATGACCAGACCGGAGACCACGCCCATCCCGAAGTTGACGGCAAAAATTTTGAGCCAGAACTGATAGAGCGAGCGCCAGACAGGATTACGCGTTTTTAGCCATAAACCTTCCAGTACCACCAGGTAACTGGCTAAGCCAATCGTAATCGCGGGGAAAATAATATGAAAAGAGACGGTAAAGGCAAACTGGAGTCTCGCTAAAAAGAATGCATCAAACTCCATGTTCCCTCCCGTTTATATATAGTCACTTCGTGTAAAATATTCACTGTTCGCAACCAGGTTGAAACGAAACGGTTATTTTCCCCAAACGTAAAAACGTCGGGGAATATCCAGATAAATTACGATTTTTTTTGCGGCTGGCTGTCAGGCTTATCGCCCGACTCTGGCGCTTCGGAGGGGTCGTCTTTTTCGACAGCGAAACGGTAGTATCTATTTAGCATAACATGTCTCCCTTAGTTACATTCACTTGGCAATATCTACCTGGCCGTTATAAAAATAACGGCAAAACAAAAAAACAGCGTCTTCAAGACTATTTGCAATTTCAGCAAAATACGCTTAGCTGAAAGTTAAGAATAGACGTAAAACGATAACCTTCAAGTCAACGCGGTTTACGGGACGGGGGATTAGTACAGGGAGAATGACCGCAACGCTCGCTGCGCGGCGGCCATTTTATATGGTCTATCAAAAAGATAACCGTTAAGGTCCATTCAAACCCGTTAGTTTGCCTTCCCCTCAATCAAGCCATTGATCGTAGAAAATACCGCCGGCGCGCTGGTCGCTTCCGCAAACTCGACATTAATATTTTGCCGACGCAGCATATCGAAGAATTTACGTTGCGCATCAAGAATAACCTGATCGCCTACGCGCATATTTTCTGCTTTAGTTTCAACCAGTAAATAAACGCTGTCGGCGTCCTGACGCTCAATACGGTACACAAAATCCGGCGTAGTAGAGCCTCCCGTATATTTGGGGATCTGAATGGCCCGCTTAGGCAGTTTGCCAAACACAGAAACCTGTTGCGGATAATCGTATTTTAATAGCGGCAATTCTGGATCGACGCTGTCATAACGCAACGGCGGTATTTGATAGAGAGAACGAGGATCGTCTATCGCATTCTCATCCACATTTTTCCCCACAATTTCAGCGCTAATCTCCTCTCTGAACTGCCGTGCCGTGGAATCAAATACCGACGTTGAAGCCTGGAAGTCGAGAGGCAGATAATCGTGGCGCTGCGCAAAATGCGCATTAATCCGCGTCTGTAATGCGCGGGTCATATTGTCCAACGAGATCTCGCTTAAATAGCGTGAATCTCCGTGCAAAACATCACGCAGCATCGCCATTAACACCGGGTGCAGGACGTTAACCGGCAGACTGGTGCGTAACGCCAGTTGCTTAAGAAAATGGCCATATTTCATGCCCGCCATAAATTCGCTGGCGGCTAATTCGCCTTCCCGCTGCGCCACTTCAAAACGGCCATTATCTTCATTCGATACCAGCCGTTGTTGCACCTGGCTTGGCTTCTGGCGTATATACAGCGACGGATCGCGCAGCACCTCGGCGGCAATCTGTTCCAGAGAAGCGCCGCTACGCTCGAATTGCAGCATATAACGGCGGGAAAACTGCTCCCAGATACTGCTAAGTTGTTCCCAATTCTCTTTGCGTAACCTGACTCGCAGTCGGGAGACGGGCTTATTGTCACGAATGCGATCCGCTCGCACCCGCGCCTGCGTCAGCTCAGGGTAGAACTCCAGTAGCCACGCAAAGCCACTTTTGGTTTCCCCGTTAAGCGTGACGCTGGGTTTAAACTCATTACTCCGGTTGATCAGTTTTTTATCATCCAGATCTTCCAGCAAACGAAGCTCCGTAAACGCAGGATCGACTTTTTGTCGCTCGGTGACGATGAGTGTGATCATCGCCTCATCCAGCTTCTGCTCGTTAAGCTGAACTTTGCTGTCGCGATTAATCTCATCAACCAGCATACTGGCAAACGCTTTTTCATCATAACCAATCAGAAACGACAGTCGGGACGGCCACTCTTCCTGATGAACGCGATGGCCGTTTTCATCTACCGGTAGCCGCAGGCCGCGCCCCACTTCCTGAATTTTGCTCGACTCGCTACCGGAAGAACGTAATTTAGCAATGACAAAAACATTCGGGTTATCCCAGCCTTCGCGAAGCGTCCATTTTGAAAACAGAAAGCGGCGCGTTTCCCAGTTGCCGTGATGGTCTGAAAAACTGAGCAACTTCTCTTTATTTTTCAGAATATCATCTACCTCAGCCTGGATCGCCTCATCGCCGCTTCCGCGGTCTTCGCCAAAGTAACCAGCGTGGACGTTTTGGTTATCCGAGTGCAGGCTGGCGAGCGTGGCCTGCAGAAACGACAGATACTCCACTTCTCGCGGCAGGGTCTTGCGCTGATAATCGTCAATCAGTTGCGTCAGTTTCTTTTTCAGTAAACACTCAAACTTCAGTTTCAACCAACCTTCGTCATCACGATAGCTTTTAATACTGTCAATAAAGAAAAGGCTTAAGGTCTTAATACGCGGGGCATTATTTTCTGGCTCATTGCTGCGTAAGAAATTTGCCTGCTCGGTATCAAAATGCTTATCAATGGCGTCCTGAATAATCAGTTCCTGGTAGCTCGCGCCAAAGGTTCCTGGCACCAGCGCCATCCCTGCCTCCAGCTCCAGATCGTTCGACAACATTTTACTGCCGGCATATTCAATACTGCCTTCAAATCCTGCATCGACATCGGCGAGATTTTCGCCCACGCCAACCTCGGCAATTTTGCTCCCCCGTCGGAGGATTAATTTCTTTGCCGTGACGCTGTCAACGATATAACGATTGTTGGCCTGTTCTTCGGGGAGATTCGGGTAATAAATATCAATACCTTTCACCAAACCATCGTTAAAACTGTCCACCGCGTTGAGATCAAACTGCGGTTGCCGGCGATAGTAATCTTTACGTACACATTTATTTTTACCCTTACCTTCGACAATATCCGGGAAGGTAGCGCCAAAGCGGACGATCATTTGCGGCTGAATAGCCTGAATCGCTCGATAAAATTTGTTATCTCGCGCAAAACGATGCGGTTCATCAATAATGACCACCGGTCGCGTCATTTGCAGCCCTTTAACAGGCGACGTCAGCCCGCCCAGTAGCGTTTGATCGTAATCGTCTCGCGTCATACTGGCGGAATTGAGCATTTGCGCATTGATCAGCAAAACCTGAATCGTATGGCTATCACGACGGCTGGCATCAGTAAAACTTAATAGCTGGGCCGGAAAATTTTTACGCCCCGACTTTACTTTAAAATCACCGGCGTTGATGGTGCAAAGTTCCATCCGCGTATTTTCGTAGAACTGTGAAAAATGCTGTCTGGCGTAATCGCTGGTAATAAAGTTCCGCGCGCCTTCTTTAATGGCTGGCGTCGGCACCACCAGCACAAATTTGAAGAGGCCATACTTCTGATGCAATTCATACATCAACCGGGTATAGACATAGGTTTTACCCGTCCCGGTCTCCATTTTAACGTCAATATTGGCCTTATCGTCGTAACGTTCCTTAATCAGCGGATTAGCATAGTGATTATGATCGGCTTGCGCGTGATCGATACCGGTGAAACTCGCCAGAATCGCCGCTAACGCCTGTTCCTGATGGGGAAGTTCTTCCAGTAAAATATTCATCATCATCCCCTCTTAATAACGCTTCACCAGGTTCACTTTTTGATCAAGCTGTTTTAAGCCGATTTCCAGTTCACGAATGGATTCAAGGTCGAAAGAGTAGCCGTAAATGACAATGGTCTGAACCGGAAGCTGGTGCGTACCAATGTGGTTGAGAAGATCGCGGGTCTGCTCTGTTCCCCATCGTTCATCAATCAGATACAGGCGCGTATTATCAACATACCTGGCGCAATAGCCGGAAAAATCAATGGTCTGTACGTCAATATCCATTTTATAACCATCGGCGACCAGCCATGTCGTTAATAAGGTCTCTTCGCCGCTTGCGCCGCCCGGCACGCCCAATCCTCTGGCGGAAAAAGGATTGATCATGTCGGTAAATCCTGACTCGGTGAAAGCGGCCAGTTGACCGCTGGTATTGATAAAATGGCCGGTAGCAATATCGAAGCTATCCAGATCGTCCAGCGTCTGCTGTGTCGGAGTGGCAAAACGATAATGTTTAAAACCGAGATCGCTATTGGTCGCGGGATTGTTGGCGCGGATCCTCGCCGCAACGCGTGTAATTCGCTCGCGGCTGATTTCATCAATAGTGTTATAACCTGCTTTTTTCGCGATAGTGTTATTGCTTAATGCCTGATCGATAGTACACAGAATAAACGTGCGCTGCCCCCCATCTTCTTCATTCAGCGCCATCACCGCATGGGCCGTAGTACCGGAACCGGCAAAAAAGTCCAGAACGACGCCGTCTTTATCGATAGCGAGCTTGATGATTTTCTTCAATAATGCGGTCGGTTTCGGCGTATCAAAAACGTTGTCGCCGAAGAGATCCAGAATCTCCTTTTTCCCCTCTTTATTCGACGCTACGTTATCCCAGTAATTGGTCGTTGGCTGCCCTTTACTGTGGTGCGCGTACATGACTCGCTGGGGAATACCGCCGTTATCTTTGCCAAAATAGACCAGATTATCGGCCACCAGTTTTTGGTAACTGGCTTCAGGATAAGCCCATAGTCTTTCGTGTACCGTACCGTTCGGCGTGGTAATTTTATAGGTATAGCCGCCGCCGCTCAGCCCTTTTGACACCGTTAACGGCACCGGTCGCCATTTCCCTTCTGGAAACTGTTCGGTCGGTTCTTTATAGGATTTCTGAATATACTCTTTAGAAAGCGGTTCTAAACGTAAAGCGCCCTGACCGGTTTTGGCATAAACAAGAATGTATTCCCCCTGGATGGAAACGTTATCAGAGTCGTTAGAAATCTCTTTTTTGCGCTTCCACATCACATTGGTGACAAATCCGCCTTCGCCAAAAATCTCATCCATCATTAATTTAAGATTGGCGTACTCATTATCGTCGATAGAGATAAAAATAAACCCGGTATCTTTCAGGAGCTTCCTGGCCAGGAAAAGACGCGGATACATGAAAGATAACCACGCGGAGTGCGTCGATTTACCCTGAATGGATTTTAAACGTGCCAGTTCAGTATCATTAAGACCAAACATATCCTGCAACGCCCGATCGCTATATTCAAAATGATCGGGATAGACAAACCCGTCCGATCCGGTGTTATAAGGGGGATCGATATAGATCATATCGACGGTATCGGCGTAATTATTTTGCAGATGGCGTAAAACATCCAGATTATCTCCGGTCAGAAAAAGATTATGGCTGTTTTTGTTTTCTGCCAGAGTATTGTGTTCCACGTCAGGAACGATAACGGTAACGGATTTTTCACCCGCCTGTTTTTTTGCGTAATCTTTGCCAATAAAATCAATCTGATAACCGCTAGTCAGCTCATCAATATTACGCGCTTTCAGCGCGCGCTCAAATTTGGCGAGATCAAATCCGCCTTTCGCGATCAGTTCGCCCTGCTCGTTATAGCGATCGGCGATAAAAAATTCCGGTAATGCACGTTGTAACTCAGACAGAAAGGCGCTATTCGGGGCAACAGACTCGTTGTGTTTTTGGTTATCTTTCAACATGATATCTTCGCTCCGTTGACAATTTTAAGGTCCAACAATCAATTTCTTATAAAGAAAAAAGTAAGCGATGATTGTAATGGTCACGAAAGGCAGATGCCATCATTAACCTTTGTTGTTCGTTGAAAGGGCGTAAAAACCACAGGAGGAAGGAGCGCTCCCGGCGACAGTATGCGCCAGGAGCGTAGTGTTTACGTGCGATGACCGATGGCCGACTCCGGGAGGGCGTCGCTATCTGTACCGGAGATGACGACTCCCCGGGTCTCGCGACCAAATGCCACAAATACACAGATTAAAATAGCCACCGCGCCAGCCACGATCGCCATTGCCAACCCGTAATTGCCACCATGCGTTTCCGCGATGCGGGCCTGTAACGTCGCATTAACCGACGCCAGTAAATTACCGAGTTGGTAAACAAACCCTGGCAGCACGGCGCGCGCATTCGCCGGAACCAGCTCGTTCAGCCAGGTCGGCACGACACCCCAGGCGCCCTGCACCATAAACTGCATCAGGAACGCGCCCAGGCCAATCGTGAATGATCCGCTGGAAAATGCCCATAGCGGGAGTACCGGAAGCGCAAGAAAGGCGGCGATCATGATCGCTTTTTTACGCCCAATACGTTCCGATAGCGTACCGTAGAAAATACCGCCGAGCATCGCGGCAATGTTATAAAAAATCGCAATGATACTGATCAGATGCGGATCAAAACCATGCTGCATCTTCAGGAAGGTAGGATAGAGATCCTGCGTGCCGTGACTGAAAAAGTTAAAGAACGCCATGACCAGCACCAGATACAGACACAACTTCCACTGTTTGCGCAGAACAGGAAGCAGCGCGGTATTCTCTTTACGCGCTCTGGCCGCCAGCCAGACGGGGGATTCCGGCACTTTAAACCAGATATAAGGCAGCAAGACAACAGGCAGGGCGCCAATCAGGAACATACCACGCCAGCCTACCATACTGTAGAAGAGGCCAAAAATAACCGAGGCGAACAGATAGCCGCAGGGATAGCCCGCCTGAAAAATGCCCGACATCAGGCCACGCGAACGATCGGGAATGGTTTCCATCGCCAGTGATGACGCGACGCCCCATATCCCGCCCATCGCCACGCCGTACATGACCCGAAAAATCAGAAATGCCATGAAGGTGGGCGACCAGGCGGAAAGCAGTTCAAACACCGTAAAGAACAGAATATTGAGCATCAGTATCGGTCGACGTCCGTACTTTTCCGCCATTCGGCCAAATAGCAGCGCGCCAATGGGACGTACCGCCAGGGTCAGCATAATCGCAATGGAAACGTCCGATACGGAAGCGTGAAACCATTCGGCGAGATCGCTAAGTACAAAGACAAGGATAAAGAAATCAAACGCATCCAGCATCCAACTGGTAAAGCTGGCAAACGCCACATGTCGTTGTGTCGTCGTCCAGTTCAGGGGGGTGTACATAGGTAGTGTCCTGCATCAAAAAATAACATCAAGCTTTGAAGCGGCGAAACGCTGGAGCGCTCCCGTCGTCAAAGCGACGTAACAAGGTAGCGTTGCGCTACTTATTTGTTATCTTTTTGTATATAGCAGGTAAAATGTTAGCAAAAATAGACAAATCATTACATATTATTAACAAAGCTTACTGGCACATGATTTGTCACAGTTTTTATGGGGATTATCTCATGCAAAGGAAAGCGAAGCGTGGCTAGCGTATCGCGACCGGCCTGTCGCCAGACCGATCGCCATTGACGATTACCTCTCGCGCGGCGGGAAACCGGCCTTTTGCAGGGCGGCGGCAATCTGCTCCGCGGATAGCGACGTTTCAACGTCAACCAGACGCGTCGCCGGGTCGGTTCTCACCGTCGCATTAGCATCGAGAGTCAGAATCGTCTTTTTTACCGTACTGGCGCAGCCGCCGCAGGTCATGTCATCAATATGGAACTGCATAGTGAACTCCTTTTGTTTGGGAACTGTTGCCAGTCTGGGCCTTGCCAGTGTTGGAAGGTCAAGCGTAATCTCAGGACTTACAGACGCTTTGCCAGTCCGTGGCGACGAGGACGGCGCAATACCGCTCCGGTACGCGCCTCCGGCTCGCTATCGTCAGGTTGTCCAAGCGTATGCAGAATGGGGCAATCTGGCAGCGCGTCGCCGGCGCAGCAGTGAATCAGCGCTTTGAGGGTTTGCGCCATGTGCTGCATGTTCTGGATACGTCTGTCCAGTTCATCAATGTGCGTCTGCGCCAGGCGTTTGACGTCAGCGCTTTGCCGCGACTGGTTATTCCAAAGATTCAGTAAGTCGCTGATTTCAGCAACTGAAAAGCCGAGATCGCGCGCGCGGCGTATAAAATGCAATTGATTAACATCAGCCTGGGTATAGGCCCGATAGCCGGAATCCGTTCGACTTGCCGCGGGAATCAGACCAATCTGTTCATAGTAGCGAATCATTTTGGCCGAGACTTTCGATGCTTTAGCTGCTTTACCGATGTTCATGCCGCTCCTCCTCAGGTCGTGGATGTGTCGAATGGGGTTGCCATCGGCGCCCGGAAACGGCGCAGCCGCAAAGCGTTGCCCAGCACGAACACGCTCGACATCGCCATCGCCCCTGCGGCGAATACCGGGGACAATAATATGCCCCAGACCGGAAATAGCGCGCCTGCCGCGACAGGAATCAGCGCCGTATTGTAAGCAAAGGCCCAGAACAGATTCTGGTGGATATTGCGGATGGTCGCTTTAGACAGCGCGATAGCATTCGGCACGCCTTGCAGGTTGCCGGACATTAGTACGACGTCGGCGGATTCCACCGCCACATCGGTGCCGGTGCCAATCGCCAGCCCCACGTCGGACTCCGCCAGCGCTGGCGCATCGTTGATGCCATCGCCGACAAACGCCACCTGCCCATACGCCGCTTTCAGGCGCCGTATCGCCTCGACTTTCCCTTCTGGCAATACCTCGGCAACCACATCATCAATTCCTAACTGTCTGGCGATAGCCTGTGCCGTGCGGGCATTATCGCCAGTGATCATGGCGACCTTAATGCCGAGCTGATGTAAAGCGTTAATTGCGGCGGGCGTACTGGGTTTGATCGGATCGGCCACGGCGATAATCGCCGCCAGTTGACCGTCAATAGCCGCATAGAGCGGCGATTTCCCTTCCTGCCCTAACCGTTCGGCGGTGGTGGCGAAGCCGCTAATATCCACGCCAATTTCGCGCATATAGCGATCGGCCCCCACGTCAACACGCGTACCGTCAACGGTAGCGTATACGCCCATCCCGGTCACCGATTCGAAGCCGCTCATGCCTGGTAGCGCGATCCCTTCCTCTTCTGCCGACACGACAATCGCACGGGCAATCGGATGCTCTGAACGCGATTCTACCGCCGCGACTTTCGCCAGCACCTCACGGCGTTCAAAGCCGCTGGCCACGTCGAGATCGGTCAGTACCGGGCGGCCTTCGGTAAGCGTCCCGGTTTTGTCTACGGCCACCACCTTAGCGTCTTTGAGTAGCTGTAACGCCTCCCCCTTACGGAACAGCACGCCCATTTCCGCCCCACGACCGGTTCCCACCATAATAGAGGTCGGCGTCGCCAGGCCCATCGCGCAAGGACAGGCGATAATCAGAACCGCAACGCCATTGATCAGAGCGAAAGTCAGCGCTGGCGACGGCCCAAACGCCAGCCATACCACAAAGGTCAGCGCAGCAATAAGCATCACCATCGGGACAAACCACAGCGTCACTTTATCCACGACGGCCTGAATCGGCAGTTTTGAACCCTGCGCCTGTTCCACCAGACGAATGATTTGCGCCAGCATGGTCTGTCCGCCGACGGCGGTCGCCCGCAGCGTGAGCGCGCCTTTTTGGTTTACGGTACCGCCCACCACCGCGCTTCCTGCGGATTTCTCAACCGGTATCGGTTCGCCGGTAATCATCGACTCGTCAACGAAGCTGCGGCCTTCGGTCACTTCGCCGTCAACCGGGATCCGCTCGCCTGGCCGAACCTCCACACAGTCGCTCAGCACAACCTCGTCGACAGGGATATCCACGATGCGGCCCTCGCGTAACACATGCGCGACCCGCGCCTGTAGCCCCACCAGACGTTTAATCGCTTCGGAAGTCCGCCCCTTCGCCCTTGCCTCCAGAAAGCGCCCCAGCAGAATAAGCGCGACAATCACTGCGGCGGCCTCGTAATAGACGTTTACCGTCCCTTCAGGCAACAGGTCGGGCGTAAAGGTCGCCACCAGCGAGTAGCCGAATGCCGCTGCGGTTCCCACGGCGACCAGCGAGTTCATGTCCGGCGCCAGACGCGCCAGCGCCGGGAACCCTTTAAGGTAAAAACGGCGACCGGGGATCGTCAGCACCAACAGGGTCAGTGCAAATTGCCAGTACCAGCTTTGTTGCAGGCCAATCGTTTTTATCACCCACTCGTGCATACCAGGAATAAGGTGCGAGCCCATTTCAAGCACAAAAACGGGGAGCGCCAGCACGCTGGCGAGAATCAGATCGCGCTTCAGCCTGACGCGCTCGGCCTCTTTTTTCTCTTCAGAGTCGTCTTCGCCCTGCCCCGCCGTCTCTATCGGTCGCGCCTCATACCCCGTTTTTTCAATCGCCGCGATCACCGCCTCCGCCGATGCCGTCCCGCGGACGGTGGCGCGCTCCGTCGCCAGATTCACCGTAGCGTCCGTTACGCCAGGCACAGCCTTAATACCTTTTTCAACGCGAGCGACGCACGACGCGCAGGTCATACCTTCAACAAGCAAGCTTATCGTGTCGTGACGATTTTCTGACTGACTCATGACGACTTCCCCATCCTGACTATTCGGTATCAGAAAGCCTAAAGCTTGCCATTGTGGGAAGGTCAAGCGTATTCAGGCTGCACGGTTCAGCGAGAATGTGAGATGGCTCATAAAAGAGGATGATGCGAGACATTTACGCCACGATGCCGACCCACGCCCCGAAAAAACCCGTCAGGAGCGCTTGACCTTTCCTTCGTTGTAACGCCTAGCCTTTGCCAAAAATTCTGCGGCAGCGTTGCGGAATGGCCGACACGCTGCGGTAAAGAGGGAAACGACATGCGTAGAACATTCAAAATTATGTTGATAGCCGGCGTCATCGCCGCCATCGGGGGCGTGATTTACATGGCCGGCGAAGCACTATGGGATAAAGACAACGCCGTCGGACCCCCGGCCAGCGCGCCGCCTCCACCGTCGGTACCGGTTGCTAAAGCCCTTAGCCGTACACTCGCGCCTACGGCGGAATTCACCGGTTTTCTGGCCGCGCCGGAGACCGTGGAGCTGCGTTCGCGCTTGGGAGGAACCCTTGACGCCGTCAGCGTTCCGGAAGGACGTCTGGTAAGCCGCGGACAACTGCTGTTCCAGATCGATCCGCGCCCGTTCGAGGTCGCCCTCGACACCGCCGTCGCGCAATTACGTCAGGCTGAAGTACTGGCCCGCCAGGCGCAGGCGGATTTCGATCGCATTCAACGACTGGTCGCCAGCGGCGCCGTATCACGTAAAAACGCTGACGATGTCACCGCCACGCGTAATGCGCGACAGGCGCAGATGCAATCGGCCAAAGCCGCCGTCGCCGCAGCGCGCCTTGAACTCTCCTGGACCCGTATTACCGCGCCCATTGCCGGACGCGTTGACCGCATACTGGTGACCCGGGGCAACCTGGTCAGCGGCGGCGTAGCGGGTAACGCCACGCTTCTGACGACTATCGTGTCTCACAATCCCATGTATGTGTATTTCGATATTGACGAAGCCACCTGGCTGAAGGCGTTACGGCATACCCGCTCCGACAAAAATCCACCGGTAGTCAACATGGGGTTAACCACCGATAACGGGCTGCCTTATCAGGGCGTACTCGACTTTATGGGCAATCAGATGAACCGCAGCACCGGCACTATCCGGGCGCGCGCCGTGATTCCTGACCCCGACGGAATGCTTTCTCCCGGCCTGTTTGCCCGAATCAGTTTGCCCATCGGCGAGCCGCGGGAAACCGTGCTGATTGACGATCTGGCGGTGAGCGCCGATCAGGGCAAAAACTATGTGCTGATCGTCGGCAAGGAGAATCAGGTGGAGTATCGTCCGGTTGAGTTGGGACAAATGGTCGATGGATTCCGCGTCGTTACACAGGGAGTACTGCCGGGAGAAAAAATCATCCTCAAGGGGCTGGTGCGTCCTGGCATGACCGTTGCGCCACGTCTGGTGCCGATGCGGCAGAATGTGACCGACAAACAGACCGCGACATTGACTAAAGCGGACGGCGACAGCGCGTCGAAGGCGGTGCGCCAATGAAATTCACCCACTTTTTCATCGCACGGCCCATCTTCGCCATCGTCCTGTCGCTGTTAATGCTGCTGGCTGGCGCTATCGCCTTTTTAAAACTGCCGCTGAGTGAATATCCGGCCGTTACGCCGCCCACGGTACAGGTTAGCGCCAGCTACCCCGGCGCTAACCCGCAAGTGATTGCCGATACGGTAGCCGCGCCGCTGGAACAGGTGATCAACGGCGTTGACGGCATGTTGTATATGAATACCCAGATGGCCATTGATGGTCGCATGGTTATCTCTATCGCCTTCGAACAGGGAACCGATCCTGATATGGCGCAAATTCAGGTGCAAAACCGGGTATCCCGCGCGCTGCCTCGCCTGCCCGAAGAAGTCCAGCGAATTGGCGTTGTAACGGAGAAAACGTCCCCCGATATGTTGATGGTGGTCCATCTTGTCTCGCCGCAAAAACGCTATGACTCGCTTTACCTGTCTAACTTCGCCATCCGGCAGGTTCGCGACGAACTGGCCCGTTTACCCGGCGTCGGCGATGTTCTCGTCTGGGGCGCGGGCGAGTACGCCATGCGCGTCTGGCTGGACCCGGCGAAAATCGCCAACCGCGGTCTTACCGCCAGTGATATCGTTACGGCGTTGCGGGAACAAAACGTACAGGTCGCCGCCGGTTCCGTCGGGCAACAGCCGGAGGCCTCCGCCGCTTTTCAGATGACGGTAAACACGCTGGGCCGCCTGACCAGCGAAGAACAGTTCGGCGAGATTGTGGTAAAAATCGGCGCTGACGGCGAGGTGACGCGTCTGCGTGATGTCGCCCGCGTCACGCTGGGCGCAGATGCCTATACGCTGCGCAGTTTACTGAATGGCGAAGCGGCGCCAGCGTTACAGATTATTCAAAGTCCGGGCGCCAATGCGATTGACGTTTCTAACGCGATTCGCGGCAAAATGGATGAGTTGCAGCAAAACTTCCCGCAGGATATCGAATACCGGATTGCCTATGATCCTACGGTCTTCGTGCGCGCATCGCTACAATCGGTGGCGATTACGTTGCTGGAAGCCCTCGTGCTGGTCGTCCTTGTCGTGGTGCTGTTCCTGCAAACCTGGCGGGCGTCCATTATTCCTCTGGTGGCGGTTCCCGTTTCGCTGGTCGGCACCTTTGCCTTGATGCACCTGTTTGGCTTTTCGCTGAATACGCTTTCGCTGTTTGGTTTGGTCCTGTCGATAGGTATCGTTGTCGATGACGCCATCGTTGTGGTCGAAAACGTGGAACGGCATATATCGCAGGGCAAAAGTCCCGGAGAGGCGGCAAAGAAGGCGATGGATGAAGTCACTGGTCCCATTCTTTCTATTACCTCGGTGCTAACGGCGGTCTTTATCCCTTCCGCATTCCTGGCGGGCCTGCAGGGTGAGTTTTATCGTCAGTTCGCGTTGACCATCGCTATTTCGACCATCCTTTCGGCCATTAACTCGCTGACGCTCTCCCCTGCGCTGGCTGCCATTTTGCTAAGACCGCACCACGATACTGCGAAGGCTGACTGGCTAACGCGGTTGATGGGCACGGTCACTGGCGGTTTTTTCCATCGCTTTAACCGTTTCTTCGACAGCGCGTCGAACCGCTATGTTAGCGCCGTCCGTCGGGCCGTGCGCGGCAGCGTCATTGTGATGGTGCTCTATGCTGGCTTTGTGGGGCTGACCTGGCTTGGCTTCCATCAGGTGCCGAACGGGTTTGTGCCTGCGCAGGATAAATACTATCTCGTCGGCATCGCCCAGCTCCCAAGCGGCGCATCGTTGGATCGCACAGAGGCGGTCGTGAAACAGATGTCCGCTATCGCGCTGGCGGAACCCGGCGTTGAAAGCGTCGTCGTCTTCCCCGGTCTGTCGGTTAACGGCCCGGTAAATGTGCCAAATTCGGCGCTGATGTTCGCCATGCTGAAACCCTTTGACGAGCGTGAAGATCCTTCACTTTCCGCTAACGCTATCGCCGGAAAGCTAATGCACAAATTTAGCCACATTCCCGACGGGTTTATTGGCATCTTCCCGCCGCCGCCGGTTCCAGGGCTTGGCGCGACGGGCGGCTTTAAATTGCAGATTGAAGATCGTGCGGAACTGGGATTTGAAGCGATGACAAAGGTGCAAAGCGAGATTATGTCTATGGCGATGCAGACGCCCGAACTGGCCAATATGCTGGCCAGTTTCCAGACGAACGCCCCGCAATTACAGGTGGATATCGACCGGGTAAAGGCGAAATCAATGGGGGTATCGCTCACCGACATCTTTGAAACGTTGCAAATTAACCTCGGCTCGCTTTACGTCAACGATTTCAACCGATTTGGCCGTACCTGGCGGGTGATGGCGCAGGCCGATGCGCCATTCCGTATGCAGCAAGAGGATATCGGCCTGCTTAAAGTCCGCAATGCGAAGGGCGAGATGATCCCGCTTAGCGCTTTCGTCACGATTATGCGCCAGTCGGGGCCGGACAGAATCATCCATTACAACGGCTTCCCCTCGGTAGATATTAGCGGTGGACCGGCTCCGGGCTTCTCCTCCGGACAGGCGACGGACGCGATTGAAAAGATCGTGCGTGAAACGTTACCGGAAGGGATGGTCTTCGAATGGACCGATCTGGTTTATCAGGAAAAACAGGCCGGCAATTCTGCGCTTGCTATCTTTGCGCTGGCGGTGCTGTTGGCCTTCCTGATCCTGGCGGCGCAGTACAACAGTTGGTCGCTGCCCTTCGCCGTCCTGCTTATTGCGCCTATGTCATTACTCTCAGCCATTGTCGGCGTGTGGGTATCTGGCGGAGATAACAATATCTTTACGCAGATTGGTTTCGTGGTGCTGGTCGGCCTGGCGGCCAAGAACGCCATTTTGATTGTCGAGTTTGCCCGCGCCAAAGAACACGACGGCGCAGACCCGCTGACCGCCGTACTGGAAGCGTCCCGCCTGCGTCTGCGTCCTATCCTGATGACCTCATTCGCCTTTATCGCAGGTGTAGTACCACTGGTACTCGCGACGGGTGCCGGCGCGGAAATGCGACATGCGATGGGCATCGCCGTGTTTGCCGGCATGTTGGGCGTCACGCTCTTCGGCCTGTTATTGACGCCTGTATTTTACGTGGTGGTTCGCAGGATGGCATTAAAGCGTGAGAACCGCGTTGATTCGCATGATCAGCAAGCATAATGATGGGAATGGCATAATGAAGATCACTTTTACAGGCTATCGGCAGACCGCCACGCTGGCGACGCTTGCTTTCGTCACCACGCTTGCTGGCTGTACGATGGCGCCGAAGCACGAACGCCCCGCATCGCCGACTGCGATGGTCTATCCCTACGCAACGTCAACCGTTTCTGGCGCGCCGGATGCCGCTGACATTGGCTGGCGTGATTTCTTCCACGATCCGCTTCTACAGGAACTGATCGCGATCGCGTTACGCAATAATCGGGATTTACGCAAGGCAGGGCTCAATGTTGAAGCCGCCCGGGCGTTATACCGTATTCAGCGCTCGGAGATGCTGCCGACGCTCGGCATCGCCACCGCCATGGACGCCAGTCGCACTCCCGCCGATCTCAGCGTCACAGACGAGTCTGAGATTAACCGACGCTACGAGATGGCTGGGGCGACGACGGCCTGGGAACTGGATCTCTGGGGGCGAGTGCGAAGCCTTAGCGACCAGGCATTAGCCGCCTATATGGCGCTTGATGAGACGTACATTGCGGCGCGAATGAGCCTGGTTTCCGAAGTCGCCAGCGCCTGGCTGACGCTACGGGCTGACCGGGAGCTGCTGCGCTTAACCGAAGATACGCTGGCCGCGCAAAAAAGTTCATACACATTGACAACCCAGCTTGCCCGGACAGGCAACGCCACACAGCTCGATCTGCGTATGGCGGAGATCGCGCTGCGTTCTGCGGAAATCAATCGCGCGGCGTATACGCGACAGTTGGCGCGGGATCGTAACGCGCTTGAATTGCTGTTGGGCCAGCCGCTCACGCCTGAACTGTCGCGTCGACTAAACGAGGCGGTCACGCTTACGGAAGGCGCGATCCCGACCACATTGCCAGGCGGATTACCGTCAGATCTGCTGGTACGCCGCCCGGATATTCGCGCCGCCGAGTACAGGCTGCGTGGCGCAAACGCCCGGATAGGCGCAGCGCGCGCCGCCTTCTTCCCGACCATCAGCCTGACAGGCGCGGCGGGAACGGCCAGCGCGTCTCTTAGCGGACTCTTTGAACCGGGATCGGGAAGCTGGCGTTTTCTACCGCAAATCACCTTGCCTCTCTTTCACGGCGGCGCATTACGCGCTGACCTAGATAGGGCGCATATCCAAAAACAGATTGAAATCGCCAGGTATGAAAACGTTATTCAGCAAGCCTTTCGCGACGTGGCGGATGGTCTGGCGGGACAGCGTACGCTGAATGACCAGGTGCAATCAGAACAACGCGCGGTTGAAGCCAGCCAAATCGCCTATGAGCTGGCCGGACTCCGTTTTCAGGAAGGCGTCGATGACTACCTTACGCTGCTTGATACCCATCGTATGCTTTATGGCGCGCAACAGCGCCTGGTACGCACACGGCTCATGCAACAGCTGAATATCATTAATCTGTATAAAGCATTAGGCGGCGGTTGGCGGGAATACAGCGAGAAAAAGCAAGGTTAGCCCAAATAGCGCCCGCGTCGCCAGTGCGGCGCGAGCGCTAAACAGGCATATATTGCCTGCAAAATAAGGTTAACGAGGGCAACGATAAACGTTCCCGCTTAACGTGACATTCGTTTGTTTGCTTGAGCCCGAACCGTGCCATGAACTTCCTGTCTGGCCTGCACGCTGGGTTAACAGGACTACCGTATTTCCGCCCATTTTATAAGCTTTGTTTTTCAGATCGTTACGGGCACCCGTTTCCAGGTTACTGTTGGAAGTCCAGCCACCGGTAAAGAAATTCCCCTGGCTGCCCGTGATATCCCCTAAGTAGCTGCATTCCTTACCTGGCTCGCTGGTCATCACCCGTACCTGTTCAGCGCCATAATTCAACGAATTAGCGCTACATGCGGTTAAAGCCAAGCCGACGAAACATACTAAGATCTTTTTCATACTAATACCTGGTCTATTAATCATTAAATAATAACGCGTTCTTGCTTCTGAACGCCGTCAAGGAACTATATTTAAGATGTAACGAATGTCTTTCATTTGCTGAAGAAAAGTCTCTGTCATGATGCTATCATGTATGCTTGAGGCTATTTCTTGTTCAGTTTTTTCAATATGCTCTCTGAGCCTTATTTTTGTTTTTTCGTCAAGCGCCGAGATAAGTATCTTAATGGCAAGCAGCATAGTAGGATTGATGCTTTCACACTCTCTCATCGTTAACTTTTTCATCTTTTTTGCTTCAAGCCTGATCGGCGTTTTTGTCTACACGGCAAATTTTAGATGCGAAGATATGGCGACTTCTTTGGTAAATAAATAGCAAATGGAAAAAGCGTTTGAAGCCATATTTACGGCAGATACGCAATCTATGAATGTACAAAGTCTTACGACTCATGCCATAGCTACTGGCGATCTGACTCATCGACTTTTTATATAAAAAGTGCCATAACAACTCCTCCTCCTTTTTTGTCAACGGCGCAAGTTCACCGACCGCTACATCATTTGCACAAGCGTATTTAATGAAATGCTCAATAAAAACAGGCTTTGCCAAATCGGGATCGATATCAGGATCTCTATCGCAGCCATGTGGATAAAGTTTTCCAATATCTCTGCGCGTGAGCCAGATTCGACGAGCATGCGGATAATGCTGCATGAGCGCCTTAAAACCTTTCCAGACCCCCTGAATCAAAACTCGTCCATCAATAATAATTATGATATCTTCGCTAGCTGATATCTGACACGAATTATATTCTCCATTGAGTGGGAACATAAAGCACTTCCCATCCTCAAAGAGTGAAGCGATGCCTAAATAAGTATAATAATCATCCGTTAAAACTATACCTATCGTTTTTAACGGAAGTTGTTCCGATAGTGAATTTATCATAATTTCATCAATAGAATAACGCTACGGTGAGTGTTTTATCTTCCTCTTAAGATTACCTGAGCGCTCATAACCATCCCTATTCTGTAGCAGCGCCATATTATTTTTAATTCCTTGCCATAAACGTAACGCTTATAATTTTAATGTCAGAAGCGATAACCTACGCTGACACCAAATGTATTGGTATCCACAGCGAAGAAACGACTGGCTTCCCATGATGCATCGATAGATATACTCTTAACTGGATTAAATATTACGCCAGCGCCGTAGGCAAAGGAGTCTTCTTTTGAGTGTTTATTAAATTTCATCGTCGCTATACCCGCATTGCCGTACAGGCTCACATAGTCATTAAAACGATATGTTGGTCCAAACATCAAAGAACCATAGTCTACAGAATCGGAACCATTTTTATGCAATTTCCCCTCTTTCCAGGTGTAGTTCTCCATTTCATTGCGCGTCGCGGTGAATGATCCTAACATCCCCCAGGTCTCATTGAACTCGTAACGATATTTAAAATTAAAGCCTCGCAGATCTTTGCTATCGCTATTTTTCAATGAACTGAGATGAGTTTGTGCATAACCAAACGATACGGTGTGCTGATCGTTAGCCAAAGCTAAAGGTGACGCTAATAATAAACCTAAAAAAACAAGGAACGAAGACCGTCTTTTCATTAAAACCACTCCATTTTTGATATATAATTAAGGCGGTACCGGAACTTATGGCACACAAATAGCATTTAGATTAAGAGCACCTAATGCGCTTATTACCAGTCATGCCAACTGCGGAGGTAATATAACCTGATATATTCGATAATGGATATGAAATCAGTCTTACAGAGTTCTTACTTTTTTATTAATGGCGGATTCATA
Source organism: Salmonella sp. SAL00672 (assembly GCF_046552175.1). Lineage (NCBI taxonomy): Bacteria > Pseudomonadati > Pseudomonadota > Gammaproteobacteria > Enterobacterales > Enterobacteriaceae > Salmonella > Salmonella sp. SAL00672. The sequence goes on from NZ_JBGDUQ010000003.1 coordinate 450,982, forward strand.
GTTGCTTCAGACCCGATCCTGGCATCGCATCCGTCAGGCGGACAGCGAGAGGTTATCAGCGAGTATCAGTCACCTCCTTGAAGAGTCAAAATTCATAACCAATTGTTTTTCATGTATTTTATTGATTATTGAGTTAACCTTTACCCTTGCGGAGGGCAATTTCGCAACTCGCTTTCTGACGCATTCAGATCTACTGCGCGGTACAAACGTTATAAAGCTGCCGATTAAGAGAATAAAAAAAGGTTTTCTCACCCACTTTAGATATTCGAATCTCATTAGCCGCTTCCGGATGCAGAACCCGTAAATATGATAACAGATCGCCAGCCGTGTCCGTGGCAAAGACTTTTACCTGGGATACTTCGAACGTATAAACACCAGGCGCTGTTCGATGTAAATTTTTCATATATACGTCCCGGTATAATATTTTTACACCGTTATCTTTTGTTTTTATTTCATATTGAAGCGTAATTCTCTTCATCTTAAAATCAAGAACAAGACTGCCATCGGCATGGATATCTTTAGGTTGTATCGTCGTTACCGTTCTTGTCGTACATAAAAATTCATTAGTATTAATAGAACTATGGCTACTGTTTCGTACCCAAACTACCATCAGTACGACTGAAACAGCCAACATACCAAGCGTCGCCACGCTTAATAACGTTCTTTTATGGAAATGCATTTCGGCTCCGCTATATCAAGTTGGTTAAGACACTGGACAAAAATATTTGTATTAGGAACGCGAATGTAATAAATGATTTTTCCGTTTTGTTTATGTATTTCATTACTCATCTCAGAGTACGCTTCAACGATATCCGTCAGATGGGTTTTATCATGCCCGACACTATAAAAAGTGTATCCATCATACGAACCCTGGAGGGTAAAGTAATCAATATTTTCACCCTTAACTTTATACATCATAAAAAACATCAGAAGCGCGGCCAGGCAAAAGTAGAGCCAATCTTTTTTATTCACAGCGCCCGGTATTGGGGTAATAATAGTGTCATCGTGCCGCACTTCAACCGTCGATACTTCTGTTTCAGCAACAGCAGGCAACGGCGTATTTTGCGCCTCATCACTCAACGGTTCAATGGAAACTGAGAGTAAAACACCCACGCGAGGGCGAGTCACAACAGACGCCCCCTTAAGACCAATTTTATCAAATGACCCTCGTAGCTGGTTAATCAATTTATAATAACTGGCATCAGAGACCACGACACCTTTGCGCCCCCAGACATAGTTAATTAAATCATCTTTTTTAAAAAGGCCTTCATAAAAAGCGATAAGCAAACTGCGTTCCGATTCAGATATCGTTATCGACTCACTGGCGCAGGAAAGCGTCATTCGTTCACAATCAAGAATAACTCTTTTGTCAATCAGATAATTGTTCTGACTCATAAAAATATCCGCCTCAGTGCTATCACGTTTCTTCACGGCATAAACATATTACCAGGATATATCGCGCTATTGAATTTTTTTCCGTAGCGAGCTCCTGCATTATTCAGCCACCAGATCGCTCGCGGATCCGCTTTCCCCCTTGAGCAAACCATTTTGCCGCTGGGCTGACTTGCCAAGCCAGCTCATAAAGTCATTAGCCTCCATCGGCCTGGCATAAAGAAATCCCTGAACGAATCCTACCCCGTGGCTTAAGATATAACGCAATTGGTGCTGGGTACTGACCCCTTCGGCAACCACATTAAGCCCCAGTCGCTGACTCAGCGTGATGATAGTATCCAGGACAGGAACATCATCGCTGCTGGTATCAATGGTATCGATAAACGTTCTGTCTATTTTAAGAGAGTCTACAGGTAATTGCTGGAGATAGGAGAGGGAGCAATAGCCGGTCCCAAAATCATCAATCGCTATTAACACGCCTTTTTCACGGAGCGTTGAAAGTTTTTCTGCGACCTGTGAAGGTTCTACAATCAGGCTACGTTCGGTGAGCTCCAACATAAGCGTTATCGTTCCCAAACGAGTCCTGAGCGCCTCTATATCTTGTATAAAACCGTCATCCATAAGATGCGCAGGCGATATATTTACGCTGATATAGAAATCATCCGGTACAGTCCAGTTTATCACGTCATGAGCAATCAGTTCGAACAGATGACGAGAGAGTGGAATAATCATGCCTTCATTTTCTGCGGCGGTAATAAAAATATCGGGAGTTATAAAACGGCCATCCGGTTGCGGCCAGCGCATTAGCGCCTCCACGCCGCCGCAACTACCGTCTTTAACATTAAAAACAGGTTGATAATGTACCGTAAATTCATTGTGCGTTATTCCCCTGGCAATCTCCCGGGCCAGAGATAAGCGTTTTAAATACCAGCGCCTGTAGAACAACATCATCCCTACAGAAAGACATAATGACAGCGGAATAAAAATAAAAAGGTTTTGTAACCAGTATGCCGATAACGTTGAGAAAGGGGTTCGCACCATCAGCTGGATAGTGTGATCGGTTGAGGTGAACCGCTGCGTTAAAAACGCCTTACCGCGCAACGTCGCAGCGCTGGTAATCGCCTCCCCTGCGCCGAATGTCAGGCTAAAGGCTGATGCTCTCTCTGCTGCCAATATCTCCATGAGCTCCTGGACATACTGCGAATCCACAATGACGAAAGCCGCTTTATTCGCTGCTACTTTTTTCACATAAACCACAACAAGGCGATCGGGTCCTTCGGCCATACTACCGATAGATCGCAACCACCGTTCCGGATAAGAAGCAGGTAAGGAAAGCCCTGCCAGCCGGGAAAAATGATAGCGTTCGGTTCCTGTGACAAAGGAGCAAGTGATATCACCATTTTCCAGAAACCCAATGTCACGGACATAAGGAGTGAAGGCCCGCGTTCTGGACAGTTCTTTCAGCGTATCAGTGCAGGAACTCTCAGCCAGTCTGGCGGCTTTTCCGGCGACTTGCCAGGAGGCGGCAGATATATCCGCGCTAAACCGCAGCAGCGTATTGGCGCTGACGGCGATATCTCGTTTTAGCTGGAAGATACCCGCGAGTAACCCCACCAATATCATTACGATCAGTGGAACGGCAATAAACAACATCAGAAATAGCTTTCTTACTTTCAAATCATTGCCCTCTTACCGGCCTTCCTTTTGCCACTGTACGCTTTTATAGGATAACTAAAGTAACATTAATATAGAAAAGCAATATTGAGAGATAGGTTATACGTTCTTAATGATAGCAAGATGGCACTCCCTGTGCCGAAAATAGACAAGAAAATATCAATACCCAACAGGTGCAGGATACTATCGTTAAAATAAGCGATAGCAGATATCTAAATTCAATATGTTAGCCAGATGCCAGGTTCGCTGCCTGATGAGGCATAACCATCACGGAACGAATTCCCATCAATACAGGGATTATTGGCTACAACTCAACGTTACTACTGGTGGTACACACATTATACAAATGTCGATTAAGCGAAAACATGTAGGTATTTTTCCCAATTTTGACCATCTTTAACTCATTAATCGTACCAGGCTGTAACAGTCTCAACCAGGAAAACAAATCGCCAGCAGTATCAGACTCAAAAGTCTTAACTGAATTGACTTTAAAAGTAAATGTTTTCATACCCGTTCTGCGCAGTTTGCTGATGCAGATATCACGAAAAAAAAGCCGTTTCTCTTTCGTATCGGTAGTAACATCGTAGTGTAGGGTAATCCTGCCGGATTTAAGATCCAGCACAAGTCCACCATCCATGTACAATTTTCGTGGTTCAATATACGCTTCTGATTTTGTCGTGCATATAAGATTATTGGTTCTATAAGAGTCTCGATTTACCCACTCAAGCGCTATTACCGATCCGATTGCGACAGTGGCGATAAATATTACAAATATAATCAGTAACGTTCTTTTACTGTAATACATTTTGGCACCGCCATTTCAACAGGATTTAAGCATTGCAGAAAAATATTCATGTTAGGCTCCCTGATATAATAAAGATGGCGTCCATTTTGCCGGTAAATTTTAATTTTTAGAGAGTTAAAAGCAAAAACTACTTCACTTAATGTGACCTTATCCTCTTTTGTTTTATAGATTGCATAATCGTTATATTCGCCAAGATATGTAAAAAAACTATCAGGGCTGTTACGAACAGGCGCTTTATATATAGTAAATACACCATAGAGCAATGCCAGAAGAATGGCTCCTGTTAATACCACAAATACGCTGTGACGTTTAATTTTGTAAAATATGTTCTCCCGAGTCGGGGTGCCTTTAACGTTTTCATCACTCACCTTTAGGGAGGTGATTTTTTTTATAGGTTCAATGGCAACAGACAGCGACACCCCCACCCGAGGACGAGTTACGATGTCAGATGACTGTAGACCGATGCTACTAAAATCATTTCTCATTTGATTAATGAGTTTATAGTAACTTGATTCTGAGACGCAGCCTCCACGATTTTCCCAAACAAAATGAATAATATCTTCTTTTTTGTAAAGACCATGCCAAAAAGCAAGAAGCAGATGGGTCTCAGCTTCTGATATTCTGATTATCTCATTACCATGCGATAAGGTCATCTTCGTACTATCAAATACAACACGCTTATCAAGTAAAAATATGCTTTCATTCATGACAATCCTAAAGGTAACTGCATCCATCATTCAGACGACATATTATCATGCTCAAAAAAGAATTCAGCCCCCTAATTAACCTGAGTTTAACTTATAAGTCTCACTTATAGTAAACAATAATTGACACAAGTATTACCTGCACATTACAAATCAAACAGTTATAGGTAAATCTGAACACTTTTCTTTACCTTAACGCAAACTCAGGAAACTTCTGAAAGGCCAAAAGTAAGAAAAAAGTAAGACTAATTATACTGTTTCAGAAGCAGATTTCAGAAAATTTACCTTAATCTCACCATCGTATTATCCATCGGGAGGTTTAACTGATGCGGATTTTACATAGCAAAAATGTGCAGGTTTGTATTGCAACATAGTCTATCTATTCAGACGCGGAGAGAATTGTTATCGGATTACACTCAATCAAATGATAACACTATCAGTTGTACTAATGAGATGTATGGACGAAAGCGTTTATCGCTCTATTTCATGATAAGAGAAATAAGTCTGTTTGTTTTATATCGCATTATCAATAGTCAGGAGGGTATAGCTCACATCCAAAAATAGAGTTAATGATCGTTATTTTTACCACTCCTCCATAAGCACGAAACATTCGGGCGAATTGCACTCGTCCTGAAAAAGTAAAGATTAATACAGGAACATTATCATATGTCTATGAAAAAATATTTAGCAATGATCACAGGCTCGCTTCTTGTCTCCAGCAGCGCGATGGCTGTTTCTGATAACACCATCACCTTTCAAGGGGAAGTCTCTGATGAAACGTGCTCTGTCGTGATTAATGGTAATCAGGCTAAACCCGTCGTGTTATTACCAACAGTAAGTACTAAAGAGTTATCAGAACAAGGGAAAACCGCGGGGCCAATAACGTTTGATATTGGGCTGTCCGGGTGTACCGGCTCTAAGGACAAAACAACAAAAATTTCCACTGTCTTTGTCGGTAATCAGGTCACCAGTAACGGTAACCTGGGTAATACTGGCAGCGCGAAAAATGTTGAAGTCCAATTACTCGACACTTCAGGGGAGCCAATCAATCTGACCGGCGGCTTTACTGGCGACGGCGACCTACAGCTGGAACCAAATGCTTCTGAAGCGAGCGCGACTTATACCGCGCGGTATTACTCTACCGGGAAAGCAGAGGCTGGGACAGTCGCTGCCACCCTACAATACGCCGTTTCGTATAAATAATTGTCGCTACGGTCTGGCGTTGAAACGCCAGACCATTTTCAATCGTCAGGGAGTTGTTGAGATGAAAATGGATACCCGACATTCCACATTATATTACTTAATAGTTTTTCTATTGCTGGCCCTACCCGCCACAGCATCGTGGGCGAGCGTTACTATTTTGGGTAGCCGAATAATTTACCCATCAACAGCCTCCTCCGTAGATGTGCAGTTAAAAAATAATGATGCAATACCTTATATCGTACAAACCTGGTTTGACGATGGCGATATGAATACCAGCCCGGAAAATAGCAGCGCGATGCCGTTCATTGCCACGCCGCCGGTATTTCGTATTCAACCCAAAGCAGGCCAAGTGGTACGCGTAATTTATAACAACACGAAAAAATTGCCGCAGGATCGTGAGTCAGTATTCTGGTTTAACGTATTACAGGTACCACCAACGAATATTGGCAGCGACAGCGGGCAAAATAAAATGTTGGTGATGCTGCGCTCAAGAATAAAACTTTTCTATCGTCCTGACGGGCTAGGTAAACCTGATAGTCTGGCGAAAAAATTACAGATTAAAACGGTAAATAAGGGTTCCGGAAAAAGCGGTATTGTTATTGTTAATCCGCAGCCCTGGTTTGCCTCTTTAAGTAATTTGAATGTAAAAGTGAACGGCGCTTCATATAACCTGGATGCAGACATGATTGCCCCTTTCTCCAGTCAAACCTGGTGGCTGCCGGGCAAACGGTCACTCAAATCCTTCTCCGGTACAGTCACCGTTACTTTGGTTAACGACCTGGGCGCAAGGATAAGCGAGAGCTACGATGTCCCCCACCATTAATTTGAACCGCAAAAGCCTTGCGCTATTGATCGCCATAGTTTGCTCAGGCTCCGCGCAGGGTGAAGAGTATTATTTTGATCCTGCGCTACTTCAGGGGGCCACTTACGGACAAAATATTGCCCGTTTTAATGAACAGCAAACGCCTTCCGGAGACTATCTTGCCGACGTTTACGTTAATGGCACGCTGGTAACCTCGAGCACTAATATTCGATTTAATGCTGTAAAAGAGGGTCAACAGACTGAACCCTGCCTGCCCTTATCGGTGATGAAAGCAGCACAGATAAAATCACTCCCCGCGACCGACGCTGCGACCGAGTGTCGCCCGCTCAGGGAGTGGGTGCCTCATGCCGGTTGGCAATTTGATAGCGCCACGCTTCGCCTGTTGCTAACGATTCCAATGACCGAACTTACGCACAAACCGCGCGGTTATATCTCCCCTTCAGAGTGGGATAGCGGCGCGCTGGCGCTGTTTTTACGCCATAACACAAACTGGACCCACACCGAAAATACCGACAGCCATTATCGCTACCAATACTTATGGAGCGGTTTAAACATGGGCGTTAACCTCGGACTTTGGCAGGTCCGTCATCAAAGTAATCTGCGCTATGCCAATAGCAACCAGAGCGGAAGCGCCTGGCGCTATAATAGCGTTCGAACTTGGGTGCAAAGACCTGTCGCGTCTATTAACAGTATTCTGTCGCTGGGCGATAGCTATACGGACTCCAGCTTATTCGGCAGTCTGTCTTTTAACGGAGCTAAACTAGTCACCGACGAGCGGATGCGCCCGCAGGGCAAACGCGGTTATGCGCCGGAAGTTCGGGGCGTAGCGGCCAGTAGCGCGCACGTGGTAGTAAAACAACTGGGGAAAGTGATTTATGAAACCAACGTTCCGCCGCGCCCATTTTATATTGACGATCTGTACAACACCCGTTATCAAGGCGATCTGGAGGTAGAGGTTATCGAGGCCAGCGGTAAAACCTCACGTTTCACCGTGCCTTATTCTTCCGTGCCGGATTCGGTTCGCCCCGGTAACTGGCACTATTCGCTGGCCTTCGGCAGGGTTCGTCAGTACTACGATATTGAAAATCGTTTCTTTGAGGGAACGTTCCAGCACGGCGTTAATAACACCATTACCCTCAACCTCGGTTCACGAATTGCGCAGCGTTACCAGGCATGGCTGGCGGGCGGCGTCTGGGCCACCGGTATGGGCGCGTTCGGCCTCAACGCCACCTGGTCGAATGCGCGCGCAGAGCATAACGATCGCCAGCAAGGCTGGCGCGCGGAACTCAGTTACAGCAAAACGTTTACCACCGGCACTAACCTGGTGCTGGCGGCTTATCGTTATTCAACCAACGGCTTCCGCGATCTTCAGGACGTGCTCGGCGTACGCCGGGAAGCAAAAACGGGGATTGATTACTACTCCGACACGCTGCATCAGCGCAATCGCCTGTCCGCGACGGTAAGCCAGCCGTTAGGACGGCTTGGCACGCTTAACCTCAGCGCCAGCACCGCAGACTACTACAATAACCAATCGCGTATAACACAGCTACAAATGGGGTATAGCAACCAGTGGCGGAATATAAGCTACGGGGTGAATATCGCACGACAGCGCACCACCTGGGATTACGATCGCTTTTATCACGGCGTTAACGAACCACTGGACGTGAGTAGCCGACAAAAATATACCGAAACCACAATGTCGTTTAATGTCTCTATACCGCTGGATTGGGGCGAAAACAGAACGTCTGTCGCTATGAATTATAACCAGTCCAGTCAAAGCCGTTCCTCAACCGTATCCATGACCGGCAGTAGCGGTGAAAACAGCGACCTGTCATGGTCGGTTTATGGCGGCTACGAGCGTTATCGCAATAGTAATAGCGATAGCAGCGCGCCAACGACGTTTGGCGGTAATCTACAACAGAACACCCGGTTTGGCGCACTTCGCGCCAACTATGACCAGGGTGATAACTATCGTCAGGAAGGGCTGGGCGCGTCCGGCACCCTGGTACTTCACCCTGGCGGTCTGACGGCTGGCCCCTATACCAGCGATACCTTTGCGCTTATTCATGCCGATGGCGCGCAGGGCGCGATCGTACAAAATGGCCAGGGCGCTGTGGTTGATCGCTTTGGTTACGCCATTCTGCCTTCGTTATCTCCTTACCGCGTCAATAACGTTACGCTCGATACCCGTAAGATGCGCAGCGATGCCGAACTGACGGGAGGAAGTCAGCAGATTGTGCCGTATGCTGGCGCCATCGCGCGTGTCAATTTCGCCACTATCAGCGGCAAAGCAGTGCTGATCTCCGTGAAGATGCCGGATGGCGGCATACCGCCAATGGGCGCTGATGTTTTCAACGGTGAAGGCACAAACATCGGCATGGTCGGCCAGAGTGGGCAGATTTATGCCCGTATCGCCCATCCGTCGGGTTCTCTACTGGTGCGCTGGGGAACAGGGGCAAACCAGCGTTGCCGGGTTGCCTACCAACTCGATCTTCACACCAAAGAACCGTTTCTCTATCTGAACAAAATCTGCGAGAAGGAATAGCACAATGCTTTTTAGTTTCCGAACGCTATTGTTTATCACCAGCCTGTTCGTCAGCGCCGGAACATGGTCGTCATGTATCAAAGTCACCGATAAGAGCGCGCTCTCTGACGCGGCGATAAAAGCGGGCTACACGGCGCAAAACTGGATCGGCGCAACTGACACAAATACCGGTAATATCGGTTTGCCAACGGTGATTAGCGTCAGTAATAGTGAAACATTTCAACCCTCCGGCACGCTATTGGCCAGTGGGATCGGTAACTTCCTGACGGCCGCCACCGGCACGCCCTATTCCAGTAAACAGGTACTTTACCGCTGCGATACTGCCGATGCCGGGAAGCTCTATGAGATGTATTCGACAAATGGCGATAGCGCTTTTGCGGGGGCATTTTTTACTCCCGAAGTAGAAGGCGCTTATTATGATGTGGAGCGTAATGTTGCTGTCCGTATGACAAACCTCAGTACCGGCGAATATTACAGCCGTTTCTGGAAAGAACGCCAACTTACCGCAGACAGTTGGTTTCAGGATGACAAATATATTTATATTCCTGCCAGCGCGTTTAGCAACGTGCTATATGAGATGTTTAAAATTGACTCAAGAAAATATTTTGCCTACCAGAATCCAATGGACCGAGATACCTGGACGCAGCCTCGGGGTTATATCGCGTTTAAAGGCCCAGGCTTGATTACCGAGCGGATCAAAGCGGGACTGGATCATGCCAGCGATTATTATGGCTGGCCCAGCTATTGGCCCGGGGCATGGAGTACATATAATAGCGTCACCTATGTTCGCGGCGCGTTATGTAAAATCACAGATTATCCTGCGATCGTGAAAATTCCCCCTGTTGCCGTCGGCATATTAGCCGCCGGAGGTAATAGTCAGGCGCCTTTCCACGTCAGCCTGGAATGTGAGTCCGGTGCCGTGTCCAGTGCCCTCCCGTCCACCAGCGCCGCTAATGTCGCAATGGGGTTTGTCGTTAATCAACCCACCGCCGTGGCGGCGGCGCGTCGCCTGGGGCTAACCACATCCGCAGGCGGTCTGTCGTGGCTACTGGACACCCATTATGGCGAACCTGGCGTAGCTTCCGGAGTGGGTATCCGCATCTATAACGATGCCGGTACGCCAATTAACCTGTTACCCGATCGGATCAAGACAGGCACTGGCAACGCCCGAGGCTGGTATGGCTATAAAGATTTAACCACACGGGTATCATCCGGTTCAGTAGAAACCTATAGCGGTGATTTTACTGCCTCGCTTGAGGCGATCGGCGGACAAACAGTAACGGCAGGAAGCGTGAATGCGCAATTACAGGCAGTGGTTAGTTTTCAGTAAAGTCATATTAACGCTACTTGGGTTGACGGGATGGTATGGCCCGGCACAAGCTGCCGTTAATATTGACAGAACCCGAATTATTTTTGCTTCAGATGAGGTCGCTCAATCGTTGACATTATCCAACGATAATACAACGCCGATGCTGTTACAGGTATGGACCGACGCCGGAAACATTGACGCCTCTCCGGATAACAGCAAAACGCCGCTGGTGGCGCTGCCGCCGGTATTTAAAATGCAGCCAGGAGAACTGAGAACGCTTCGCCTGCTCCTGAGTTCCCGCCAGCAGCTTGCAACGGACCGGGAGAGTCTCTTCTGGCTAAACATTTATCAGATACCGCCACTCCCCCATGACATTAAAAACCACCCGCGAAAACTGGTATTACCGCTTCGTTTGCGACTAAAAATTTTAATTCGCCCGACCGGATTAAAAGCGCCAACGGAAGCGGAGGAGAAAAAATTACGCTTTATTGCTAAAGAGAATACTATACGGATAGTTAACCCCACCTCGTGGTATATGAGTTTAACGTTAACGATGGATAACAAGAAAAGTATCGGCGATATCATGGTTGCGCCGAAAACAGCACTTGATGTGCCGCTAACACGCTCGCCAACGCCGGGAGCATCGATAAATTATGCAGTAATCAATGATTCCGGGAACTGGCGACAATATACCGCCATGCTGGAAAAATATATTAGTAAGAGTGATTTTACTCCTGAGTTTTGATGGGAAATATTCAGGGATACGATCGTATCCCTGAGACAGGCCAGAATTCAGCATATACCATTGTCAAAAATAGCATTAAGCTGATATTTTACTTTTTGCACGGTATCTTTGTTCTGTTGAGTTCCCTTCTCCTCAACAGACATATCCCATACGTTTTTATTATCTGATTCAATTAATGTGTAGGACGTATTATTATTACGCATCATATAACCACGAAAATTATTTTCGATGCCCGTTGTCACAGGCTTAGCAACCCCTGAAATAACAGACTCCGTCTCTTTATTGAAAAGCTGATATTGAATATTTGCGCAGTTTAAATCACAGGGGGAACATTTAAGATTTAAAACAAGCAGTATCGTGTTATTTTCAAAAACAAGGGCATAATGATTGCTGGCAGATGAACATAACGGGAATAGCGCGAGAAGGAGGATTATTATCAATTTCATATACTTATATAGACTCCATCAAAGAAAACTTTCATTTCACGCCCCTGAGAATAACGAAAGGCATACCATGCAGAACGAATGCTTTCCGAGCTGACGTCCTCATAGACATTTATACCATGCTCAGCAAGTATGCGAGAAAGAAAATGAGAAGATTGTTATGACAGAAAAGGTTGTAACGATAACAGGAACAATACCTATTTCATATTCATTTAATTAATAATATTAATTTTCTATTTCATCTTTGGTAATACCCCCAATGGATTTTCCGCCTATAATGCTGCACAGGTAGCTACTTCTCTTTTGCTGTGAGAAAACATTACATTGGTATAACTAATGAGAATGAGCAGAGGCATTAAGTCACGTAATATTGCGTTTCCTCTGTTAAGGCTTTTGTGTGAAAAGAGCATTACTTTTAGTCAGTTAGGTAGCATTACATAAGCATAACTAAATTTGAGAAAACCTCGAAAAATCAGCATATTGAATTGATGGATGGTATTGTTTTTTAAAGAATTTTAATTACCAACCTGCGATAATACGCTTAAGATGAACACATATCTATTGAGCTAAAGTAGTCGCTCAATCAATCTGATTGTTATGGAGTGAGTGTGTGATACTTACAATGCCATCCAGCCGATACCAATAGAATTCTCAACCTCCGATAATCGTCACCCAAAAATCAGGAGATAAAATATGACGTTAAAACCAGGTGAGAAATCCGGTAATAATGGAGGTATCTATGTGGAGGTTGGGCCTCGTGGTGGGATAAAAGATAACTTCGCCACGATAGCGGAAACAAAACCGCGCCACCAACGCAACGCCCTAAAAGCTACTGGGTGCTGGCAAAAAGAACACCTAACAGTAAACGTAAGTCAGAGCATCTGGCGCCACGACAGTTGGCGCCGACTGATCACAGTACGCCCGGTGCTTTACCGCCTGGCAAGCATTGTGCAAGATGCTCCGTGAGGAAATCGATGCAGATTTTGATACGATCAGAACTTGATGAACGCCGGGTATATACAGCCCAGATATTCGCTTCCTGATACCACTGAGGCAACACGCGAACCAGCTCACCTCGTTCAATATACTGCGCAACATCCCATTCCGACCGCAATGTAATGCCATGGCCTTTCAGGGCCCAAATAAGCACCACACTGCCGCTGTTGGAAGAATGAAAACCGTTTAGTCGGCAATGTGTCTGCTGCTTACCGTCCGTTAATATCCAATTGCCAAATGCCGAGTTTTTTTCCTGAATCATTAGGCAATCGTGCTGCACAAGCGCACTAACAGACTCTGGCTTGCCGTGGCGTTCGAGGTATTCAGGGGAAGCACACAGGATCCGTCGATTAGTGGCTAACTGCCGTGCGATATACAATTCGTTGATATCATCCCCAACGCGAATTTCAATATCGATCCCCTCTTCCACCAGATCCACTTCACGATCCGTTAGCGTGAGTTTTACCGTAATATCAGGATAGGCGATCATAAATGACGACAGCGCCTCTGCGACATATTTATGCCCAAAACCAAATGAGCAGTTGATGGTGATATTACCAGCCAACACACCACGTTGATTATCCAAACGACTTACAAAACCATCCATTTCACTGACGACCTGCATAGCCCCACCCAGCGCATTTTCGCCTTCCGGTGTGAGACGCATCACTCTGTTATTTCGAAAAAAAAGCCGGGCGTTGAGACATTTTTCAAGGATAGCGATACGTTTGCTGATATAGGAGGGAGATAACCCCAGCTCCAGCGCTGCCCGGGCAAATCCACCGTTGCGAGCAACGGTGACAAAAACGAAAAGATCTTCAACAGAAGGCCAGCCCTCAAGGGGCTGGCGATGTTTTTTTCCTACAGGTGTCGTTTTCATAGCATCAGTGCGAAGTTGCAAAGGATGACCGAGTTATAACACTGAATGTAAAAAGGACTGAAGTTTCTGGATAAAGTACTCAGGACACTCTTCCTGCGGGGAGTGTCCGCAAGGCAATGCTTCCCCCTGAACGTTTAGCGCCTTTTCTTTCCAGGTACCAACCACATTATATAGTTGCCCTACCGTTCCCAGCCCTCCCCACAGCAACTGTAACGGACACCGGATACGCGCCGACGTATCTGCGGCATCATCGTCCAAATCAATCGTCGCAGCAGCCCGGTAGTCCTCACAGATCGCGTGGATCATCTCAGGGTTCTGGTAACAGCGCAGGTATTCATTGAATGCTTCCTGCGAGGTCGCGCCCTCTATTTTTAGCTGGCCAGAAATATGCTTACGCAGAAAAAATGCCGGATCGTGCGCAATCATCGTTTCGGGTAACGGGAAAGGTTGAATCAGGAAAAACCACCAAAAGTAACGCGTAGCAAAGGATTTATCGGTCAAGGCGTACATCGTCGCGGTTGGAGCAATGTCGATAAAAGTACAACAGGTCACACGATCCGGATAATCCAGCGCGAGCCTGTGTCCTACGCGTCCGCCACGATCATGCCCTACGAAGGCAAAACGGGAAAAGCCGAGCGCGTCCATTAACATGACGATATCCTGCGCCATGGTGCGCTTTGAATAGGTACGGTGCGCCGGATCGCTCGTTGGTTTATCGCTGTCGCCATAGCCACGCAAATCCGGCAAAATGACTGTATGATTTTGCGCCAATGTCGGTGCGACTTTCCGCCATGTTGTATGATTCTGCGGATGCCCATGTAGCAGTACCAAAGGTGAACCGCTGCCTCCGATAGCCACTCTTACCGTCAGACCATTTTCCAGACGAACATCCTTGAGCGCAAACCCCGGAATAAACGGAGAGGCACCGCATTCAATCAGTGTACTCATCACTTTCTCCCGTCATGCCAGCTAACAGATGATGTTAAATAACGGCTATCCCGGACGACATTGCGCAGGGTTCCAATATGTTCAATCTCAACTTCAATAACATCACCATCGTGTAAAAACAGCGGTGGAACGCGTTTTTTGCCCACTCCACCAGGCGACCCTGTGAGGATCGTGTCGCCAGGGGAAAGCAGAGTAAAGGTGCTTATATAAGCAATGAGTGAAGCGATAGGATGGATCATATTTGCCGTAGATTCGTTCTGCACCTCCCGCCCGTTTAGTCGTGTCAGTAAACGTAGCATCTGGGGATCGGGAATGTCGTCTGTGGTCACCAGACACGGACCGAATGATCCTGTCGAAGGCCAGTTTTTTCCAGCCGCAAACCAGCTATGCTGCCAGTCCCTCACTGAACCATCCATATAGCAGCTGTATCCGGCGACATAATCTAAAGCATCCTCAGCGCTGACCCGGGAGCATGGCCGCCCAATCACTACGGCTAATTCACCTTCGTAGTCGAACTCATTGGTATTTTCAGGCTTCAGCAGCAGGCCATTATGCCCGGTCTGAGAATCCGCAAAGCGGACAAAAAGGGTTGGGGCCGGGTTGGTTTCATTAAACTCAATACGCTTATCGGCGTAATTCATTCCGACACAGATGATCTTCTGCGGATCGTCAATCACCGGCAGAAAAGTGACTTCCTGGTAGTAATAATCCGCCGGCTCATCACACCATAACGCCGCATCCGTCAGCGCATTAGCGCACAGGAGAGATTTCAAAGTGGGATATTTGTCGCCAAGCCGCTGCGAGAGATCAATTATTCCGGTTTCCTGCATAATGCCGTAGCGTTTGCCACCGTTCACAAGATATTGAACCAGTTTCATTGCAGTCTTCTTCCTTAACCGCGCGGGGATGCAGGGCGTTTTAACCACGGCCGCCGTGAATAATGCGCAACCTCAAAATTTTCAATCTCCGGCAAGTATTGCAATGTCCAGGCTATCGCATCTTCGCCTGCGGCCAGCATCGCCCGTTTGAGTTCACTGATCACAAAGGAGATCGTTTCCTCTGCCGTCGTAATTTCGCAGCGATCGAGTGAAACAGTGATAGAATTGGTATCAGCACTCGCGGCAAGCTGCGCCAGGCGCGCCAAAGCAGGTTCATCTAATGAGACCGTGAGGATCCCGTTGCGTTGGCAGTTATCATCGAAAATGCCTGCAAATGTGCTACCTATCAGCCCCCGTACTCCCAGTTGTTTTAATCCCCATACGGCGTGTTCACGACTCGATCCACAGCCAAAATTGGGGCCAACCAGCAGGAATGTCGCGCTCTGCCAGCCCGGCATGTTCAGAATAAAATCAGGATTTGGTTGGCCGCCAGCCATAAAGCGACGATCGAAAAACACCCCTTTATCCAGCCCCTGGCGATCGATCCCTTTCAGGAACTGTTTTGGCATAATCACATCAGTGTCGATATTCGGTTCCAGCATCGGCGCAATTCGCCCGCTGATTTGCTTAAACGTATCCATCTTATTCCCCTGCCTGAAGTAATGACCGAACATCGACCAGATGCCCCGCTACCGCCGCCGCCGCAACCATCGCCGGGCTCATCAAATGCGTTCTTGCTCCAGCGCCCTGTCGTCCAGGGAAATTACGGTTCGTACCTGATGCACAGCGATCGCCGGGCGACAACACATCTTCATTCATCGCAAGGCACATTGAGCAACCCGACTGCCGCCATTCAAAACCGGCAGCAATAAAGATTTTCGCCAGTCCTTCTTCTTCCGCCTGGCGTCTTACCATTGTTGAACCAGGCACAATGATCCCGCGAACATGGCTGGCGATTTTGCGCCCTTCAAGCACCTTCGCAACGGCACGCAAATCCTCAATGCGACCATTTGTGCATGAACCAATAAAAGCGTGAGAGATACGAATATCTTTCAGCAACATGCCAGCCGTTAATCCCATGTAATGAAGGGCCTTCTCAAGCGCCAGGCGCTTAAGCGGATTGGTTTCCTGTTCCGGGAAAGGGACACGTCCGGTGATGGAACCTGTTTGATCCGGACTGATTCCCCAGGTGACTTTAGGCTCAAGATCATGGCAGTTGATCGCCACCGTCTTATCAAATACCGCATCAGCATCGCTGCTCAACTGTGACCATTCCAGCAATGCCTGCTGCCAGAGTTCACCTACAGGCATTTGCGGTTTACCGTAGATATAGTCAAAAACCTTTTTATCTGGCGCAATAATGGCACCACGCGCCCCCGCTTCTACCGCCATGTTGCAGAGCGTCATTCGTCCTTCAACGCTCAACGCGCTGATGGCCTCACCCACAAATTCAATGGCATATCCCGTCGCGCCATCAGCGCCAATACGTTCAAGCAATTCAAGAACAATATCTTTTGCGGAACAGGCGAAAGGTAGCTCTCCCTGAACACTTACGCGCATGGTTTTGAGCTTGCGGTAAACCAGCGTCTGCGTGGCCAGCAGATGTTCAATTTCCGACGTCCCGATACCAAAGCCCAGCGCGCCAAATGCACCGTAGGTTGTCGTGTGACTATCCCCGGCGGCGATCACCATGCCAGGCATCACTAGCCCTTGTTCATGAGCAACCACGTGTTCAATCCCCTGACGCGGATCCAGCACATCAAATAATGTGATGCCAAAGTCAGCGGCATTTTCCCGAAAGTAATCAACCTGTAGCTGTCCTCCCGGATCGGTCATTAAGTCATCCCGTTGCGACCGCGTAGGATTAACATGGTCAATATTCAATAAAAACGTGTCGGGGTGCCGAACGGTGCGGCCGCGTTCTCTTAACCCGCTAAATGCCTGCGGGCTGGTATATTCATTCAGTATTGAACGATCAATATAAAGTAAAACATGTCCTTCGTTATCAAGTTCACGAATGGTATGTGACTCAACTAATTTTTCATACAGCGTTTTAGCAGACATATATATTCCTGGAGCAACGAATATCCGGGTAGCCAAATATTCACAATTTAAGCTTTTAGCTATAGTGACACATTAATGAAAAAATGATGATTCCATTATGGAAAGTATAAAAACACACTTCGTGTCTATAATCAGAAACTCTCCTGAACTGACTGTTTTTTGATTTGCGGTTGTTTCTCATATTTTGCGAAAATAAACCGGCAGATAAATAATCCTATCCCCAGCATCATCAGACATGATGCCGCAATAGCATTCCATCCCTGCCAGGAGAAAAGATACCCGTTGAAATACCCCATTACTGCACCGCCAGCGTAGTAGCAAAGCAGATAAAACGATGTCGCCTGTCCTTTTGCGTTTGGACTCCGTGAACTGACCCAGGCTAATACGGTGGAATGAGCAGAGAAAAATGCGACTGACAGTAAAACGATACCTGAAATGAAAACCCACAGAGAAGGGGCGATTAGCGTGAGAAATGCACCGACCATCATACAGATGATCAGCATACTGAGCGCATTCATCGACCCAATATTCAACGCGACACGGGCAGCATATGGCGCAAGAAAAAAAGTTAATGAGAAGCTAACTGGAATCAAACCTATCCAGGTGTAGCTCAGCTCATAAGGCGGTCGATGCAGGTAAAACGCCAGAAAATTAAAGATGGACGTAAAAGAGCCGAAAAGAATAAATCCAATGACAAAACATAATGATACGCGGATATTCTTAAAATGTTCCAACCCGCCTTTCAACACTGCACCAAGCTGTAGTGAAGGTGTAGGAACAAACTGTCGGGATGTTGGGAGAAACAACTTCACCGCGAGTGCCATAGCAATCAGAACACCACCGAAGATAAAGAAAATCGTATCTATAGATACATGCCCCATCATCAAAGTTGCAAACACACGACCAGACATACTCCCTAGCGAATTGCCAAAAATAAAATATCCAGTAACAATCCCTGCCAAAGCAGGAGAGACTTCTTCACTGATATAGACTGTAACGGCCGCCGTAATACCACTTACTGCAATGCCGAGCAAAGCGCGGTATACCACCAGCATCGGCCATGATGATGTAGTTGCGCACAATAGAGTTAAAATACCTCCTGCCAGCAACGAATAAAAAATGATTGGCTTTCGCCCAAAACGGTCAGATAACGTGCCGCTAAATAACATGGCTAATGCCAGAAACCCCACCTCAGCAGACAAAATCATCCCTACCTGATTCAATGGGATATTATAAACCTCACTTAACTTTGGTAATAAAGCCTGGATTGAATATAAAGAAGCTAACTCTGCCAAACCCGCCAGAGGTAATATCATTAAAATAGGCAAGTACTTACCTATTGTCTCTTCAATATTATTTTTCATACACAATGTTCCGTAAAAGATCCTGATTGCCATCTGCCTGTTTGCCAACAAGCATCCGTGTATACAATATTTATCTTTTACGTTTACAGAATTGACAGCGTTCACATTTTATTTTTCTTAATAGAGACAAAATGGAGTCAAGTGTTTTATGAAATGTAGATCATCTAAGAATGACGCGGTAATGGCAACGTAGTAAGTTATGAACTATATATTTATTCAATAAATATATAGACATTAATTTGACGAAAAGAAATGAATCGGCAGTCCAAAACTGTCACTGGCAACCCCTTCTGGACGCCGCCATCCTTAGATGGAAACGTCCGTTAGCGTTTTATTCGATAGTCAGCTCACACGAGTTCTTTGAGCTGCTCCTGCATATAGGTCGAAAAATACTCTGGGTTTTTGATAAGGATGCGGTTACCGGAGGCGACTTTTTCTGCCCATCCGGCCACTTTTTTCGTGAACTCAGGATTCCATCCCTCCTGCTCACCCCGTGCCATCACAACTTCCGGACTCGCTGGCACACCTAAGTCATGCAAATACTTTAGAATTCCCTTAGCGGTGCTTTCATCCATTGAATGGGGCACTGACGCCGAAGTGTTCATACCACCAATAAAATCCAAGGCTTTTTCAATTGCTGTTGGCATGCTCTTATCCTTAAAATTAACCACATGAGAGACACCTTGATACTATGTACCCAACTCCGCCGGGATATCAAAGAGAACATCGCCTTTCTTTGACTTACCCCGCAGCTAAACGCTTGCGCGGCTGTTTTCTGCACTATTTTTTGGCTTCTCCGGCTAAAACCAGCCCGGTCGCTACCGCATTGCGCGGGCCTTCAGTACCACGGATATTACCCTGCCCGGCGACAACGCCGTACTGCGCCATCGTTATTGATAATGGCGGCATCGGTGGATCCTGCGCCTAAATCGAGGATCGCCAGCGGCACGGCGCATCCATGCGTCGTTAACGCGCCAGCCACAGCCATGTTGGCTTCCACACCACCGACTTCAACTGGGGTATTTAACCGGGCGCTTAGCTCGCTGGCGATAGCCTGCATCTGTAAGCGATCGGATTTCACCATCGCCGCAATGCCAACGGCGTTTTCCATTGAACATTCCCCGGCAATGCCACCCTGTACCGCGCGGGGAATAAACGTATCCACCGCAAGAAGATCCTGGATATGCACGGCGTTCATGTCATGACTGGTCAGCGAGGCCATTGATCTTACCCAGCAATAGTGGACACGCGACTAAGTGAGTAAACTCACAAGTAAGAGGTGACTCACATGACAAAACCAGCATCAACCACCAAAAAGCCACGCAAGCAGCACACGCCTGAATTTCGTCAGGAAGCCCTGAAACTGGCTGAACGCATTGGGGTGGCCGCTGCCGCCCGCGAACTTAACCTGTATGAATCACAGCTCTACAACTGGCGAAGCAAACAGCAAAATCAGCTCTCTTCTTCTGAACGCGAGCAGGAGATGTCCGCTGAGATCGCCCGTCTGAAACGTCAACTGGCAGAACGGGATGAGGAACTGGCCATTCTCCAGAAGGCCGCGACATACTTCGCGAAGCGCCTGAAATGAAGTATGTCTTCATCGAAAAACATCAGGCTGAGTTCAATATCAAAGCCATGTGCCGTGTACTTCAGATTGCCCGTAGCGGCTGGTACGTCTGGCATCAGCGTCGTCATCAGATAAACCAGCGTCAGCGGTTCCGCCTTGTCTGTGATAACGTCGTCCGGGAAGCATTCAGTGACGCAAAACAACGCTATGGTGCGCCACGCCTGACGGATGAGCTTCGTGCTCAGGGTTACCAGTTCAACGTGAAAACCGTGGCGGCCAGCCTGCGTCGGCAGGGGCGGCGGGCGAAAGCCTCGCGCCGGTTCCGTCCGGTCAGTTACCGCAAACATGATCTGCCAGTCTCAGAGAATTGGCTGAAGCAGGACTTTTACACCAGCGGCCCGAATCAGAAGTGGGTGGGTGACATCACGACGAGAACTGGCATCTGCAAGTGTGATCGTCGGATACACACCCAGCGAGATCATTTTTGGCTTACCGGCAAAACGATAACGGAACCGCCAGCTCTTGCTTCCATTAGGTTCAATTAGCAATGACAACCCTTGCCCATCTCCGAGTGTATAGGCTTTAGTTTCAGGCTTAGCGCGGCGAATCTGCATATCGTTTAAAGGCATGTGGATAGGAATCCAAGACCGAACAGGAACATATACACAATCCTATACACATTCAGTGTCGGATTCTACTGGATGGTTACGGACGGTGATGGACAAAAAAGCAATAAAGTCGTTATAAATCAGTGTATTTATGGATGAATACGGACGTTTGAGGAACTTGAGATGGTGCCGATAATAGGAGTCGAACCTACGACCTTCGCATTACGAATGCGCTGCTCTACCAACTGAGCTATATCGGCCCTGAGAAGGGTGTGTTCACGCGGGTGAATCACGGGGTAGAAGGTTAAAACTAACCGGGCGGTGCGTCAATAGCCTTGCTACTCAACCGGCTATTTTTGCACCGCTCGTCATTAATTACGCACGAATCGTACCATCGCCAAAGCCGATCCACTTATAGGTGGTAAGCGCTTCAAGCCCCATCGGACCGCGGGCATGTAATTTCTGCGTGCTGACCGCCACTTCTGCGCCAAGCCCAAACTGCCCGCCGTCGGTAAAACGGGTAGAGGCGTTGACATAAACCGCAGCGGAATCCACTTCGTTCACAAAACGCGCAGCATTATGCATATCACACGTCAAAATCGCATCGGAGTGCTGAGTACCATGTTCGCGAATGTGGGCGATAGCGCCATCCATATTTTCGACCACCACAACGTTCAGATCCAGAGACAGAAACTCGTTATCCAGCTCTTCCGGTTTCAGCGGCACCAGTTTGGCAGGGCCATGCAGTACCTGCATGACGGTTTCATCCCCATGCAACGTCACGCCGCTCTCCGCCATCTGCTTGCTCAGCGCAGGCAAAAAGCGTTCTGCGATGTCCTGATGCACCAGCAAGGTTTCCACCGTGTTACAGGTGCTCGGGCGCTGGGTTTTAGCGTTGACAATAATCTTCAGCGCCGGGGCGATGTCTGCGCTGCTATCAACAAAAATATGGCACACGCCAATCCCGCCGGTAATCACCGGAATGGTGGATTGCTCGCGGCACAGTTTATGCAAGCCTGCGCCGCCGCGCGGGATCAGCATATCGATGTACTTATCCATACGCAGCATTTCATTGACCAGCGAACGGTCCGGATTATCAATCGCCTGAACCGCCGCCTCCGGTAAACCGCAAGCTTTCAGCGCCTTCTGAATGACACGAACGGTTGCGGCATTCGTGCGATGCGTCTCTTTCCCACCGCGTAGAATCACCGCATTACCGGTTTTCAGACACAAAGAAGCCACATCAACGGTAACATTCGGACGCGCCTCATAGATAACGCCAACCACGCCCAACGGCACGCGGCGGCGCTCCAGACGTAGCCCGCTGTCCAGCAGACCGCCGTCGATCACCTGCCCGACCGGGTCGGCGAGATTACAGACCTGGCGCACATCGTCAGCAATCGCTTTCAGACGCGCAGGGGTCAGCGTCAGGCGGTCCAGCATCGCTTCGCTCAGGCCGTTGTCTCGCGCCTGCTCAACATCTTGTACGTTCGCGCTGAGGATACTTTCCATTTGCGCTTCCAGTTCATCGGCTATTTTTTCCAGCACGCGATTTTTTTCGCCGCTGGAGAGCAGCGCCAGCTTATACGACGCCGCTTTAGCAGCAATGCCCATTTGTTCCAGCATATGCCTGTTCCTTATCGAGTAATCATGTCATCACGATGAACAGCGACCGGGCCATATTCATAGCCCAAAATCGCATCGATTTGTTGAGAGTGGTGACCGGCTATCCGCCGCAGAGCATCACTGTTATAACGGCTGACGCCATGAGCAATATCACGCCCTTGCAGGTTACAAATTCTGATGACCTCCCCCCGCGAGAAATTGCCCGTCACGCTTTTGATGCCTTTTGGCAGAAGTGAACTGCCACGTTCCAGCATTGCCGCGGTCGCGCCTTCATCAACCGTAATTTCGCCTGCCGGCGGCGCGCCGAAGATCCAACGTTTGCGGTTCTCCAGCGGCGAGGCTTGCGCATGAAAACGGGTGCCGACGGAAATCCCCTCCATCACATCGCCGATCACGCCCGGTTTACTGCCTGAGGCAATAATTGTATCAATACCCGCGCGACAGGCCACGTCTGCCGCCTGAAGCTTAGTGCTCATACCACCGGTTCCCAGCCCGGAAACGCTGTCTCCCGCGATAGAGCGCAGCGCATCGTCAACGCCATACACATCTTTGATAAGCTCCGCCTGCGGATTGCTACGCGGATCGGCGGTAAATAATCCTTGCTGATCGGTCAGCAGCAGCAGTTTATCCGCGCCTGCCAGGATCGCCGCCAGCGCGGAGAGGTTATCGTTATCGCCCACTTTAATTTCCGCTGTCGCAACGGCATCATTTTCATTGATAACCGGCACAATATGGTTATCCAGTAATGCACGCAGCGTATCGCGGGCGTTCAGAAAGCGCTCTCTGTCTTCCATATCCGCACGCGTCAACAGCATCTGCCCGATATGGATACCGTAAATTGAAAACAACTGCTCCCACAGTTGAATCAGGCGGCTTTGCCCTACCGCCGCCAGAAGCTGTTTAGAGGCGATCGTTGCCGGCAGTTCCGGGTAGCCGAGATGTTCACGTCCGGCGGCAATCGCGCCAGAGGTAACAATAACAATACGATGTCCCGCGGCGTGTAGCTGCGCGCACTGGCGGACAAGTTCTACGATATGGGCACGGTTCAGGCGGCGCGATCCGCCTGTTAGCACGCTGGTGCCGAGTTTTACGACCAGCGTCTGGCTGTCACTCATGATTCTCTGCCGTTCAAAATAAGAAATAAAGACCAAATGAACGTTTTAGCAGGACTGGCTCCGGTTGCCAACAACCTGTACGCATAGCGTGAAATTTTGTTGCGCAGGATCAGCAAGCGTAGCGGCGGAATTTGACCATTTTATTACCGCAACAATTAAACATATTTTTTAAAAAAAATTCTCACTTTGTCATAAATCTTTCATTACTGAACGTTAAAAACCTTCCTGTTTTTTACCGGGTTTCCCGACAAATCATAGCGCGTAATTAAAACAGGAATGGAAATGAATAAGAGCACTCTGGCAATAGTGGTGAGTATCATCGCATCAGCATCTGTTCACGCCGCCGAGGTTTACAATAAAAACGGTAATAAGCTTGATGTGTATGGAAAAGTTAAAGCCATGCACTATATGAGCGATTATGACAGCAAAGATGGCGATCAAAGCTACGTTCGTTTTGGTTTTAAAGGCGAAACGCAAATTAACGATCAATTGACCGGCTACGGGCGCTGGGAAGCTGAGTTTGCCGGTAATAAAGCCGAAAGTGATTCGTCCCAGCAAAAAACCCGCCTGGCCTTTGCTGGCCTGAAATTAAAAGATATCGGTTCTTTTGACTATGGACGTAACCTGGGCGCGCTGTACGATGTTGAGGCCTGGACGGATATGTTTCCCGAATTCGGCGGCGACTCTTCCGCCCAGACCGATAATTTTATGACTAAACGCGCCAGCGGGCTGGCGACTTACCGCAATACCGATTTCTTCGGCATCGTTGATGGACTGGATCTTACCTTACAGTATCAGGGGAAAAACGAAGATCGCGATGTGAAAAAGCAAAACGGCGACGGCTTCGGCACATCCGTGAGCTATGATTTCGGCGGCAGCGATTTTGCCGTCAGCGGCGCTTATACTCTCTCCGATCGCACCAGGGAGCAAAATCTGCAGCGCCGCGGTACGGGCGATAAAGCCGAAGCATGGGCTACGGGTGTAAAGTATGACGCGAATGATATTTATATTGCGACTTTCTATTCAGAAACCCGCAACATGACGCCAGTTTCCGGCGGATTTGCCAATAAAACCCAAAACTTCGAAGCGGTTATCCAGTATCAGTTTGATTTTGGTCTGCGTCCGTCATTAGGCTATGTGCTGTCAAAAGGCAAAGATATTGAGGGCGTCGGCAGTGAGGATTTGGTGAATTACATTGACGTGGGCGCAACCTATTACTTCAACAAAAATATGTCCGCGTTTGTAGATTACAAAATCAATCAGCTTGATAGCGATAACACGTTAGGCATTAATGACGATGATATTGTGGCAATAGGGTTGACCTACCAGTTCTGATAAGTCGCATTGTGCCTGATGGCGCTACGCCATCAGGCATGACAGCAGGGCTATGCCGACAGTTTTACCGGCTCGTCGTTGAAATCGTCAGACGGCTCCAGCGCCAGCTCCATAGAAATCAGCAGGTCGCGTAGCTTTTCATGAAACTCGCGTAGCGTGTATTCCAGTCGCTCCACCACTTCGGTTTCGTTAATCGGCACTGCGGTCCAGTTGCCCTCTTTATCAAACAAACCAAACTGATAACGATAAGTGAAGCGTTTCTCTTGTGCTTCCAGCTCCATCCACCAGCCCCAAAATTCACGCTTCTCTGGCGCGGGCTTCACGTTGACGCAAACTGCCAGGCAATCGAAAAAAAAACGATTGTCTTCGCACTGCCCTTCCCGGATATAGGGGCCAAGCGCGGTAAATTTCTTGATCAATCTACTTTTCGGGTGTCCACTCGGTAACGTCATTGCGATCTCCTTTAATGAAGCAACTGTTTTACCAAATCAATAGAATTTATCAATCTATTAACACAATCTATGATTAATCCAGTCGGTAATTTCTTGCAGCGCGTGGTCAAAATTGCGGTACACCGGGTTAAAAGGGATCTCTATCAGCTTACCGTCTGAAGATGATGTTGTAATTAAGCGAGACTCTTCTTCCGGGCTGAAAGGATCGTTTTTCCAGAAGCCGGAAAGCATTGGCGTAGGACAACGTCTGCCCAGTAGCCCCTGTACTTTCAACGAATAGCGATTGAGCTCCACACGCAGCGCCTCATCCGAAGCATCATGCATACCCAGACGGCTGGCCAGCACATCCAGATACATCTCCGGCACCGTGCTCTGTCGTTGCGGATCGCTAAGTAGCGCATGGACCACCGGCCCCAGGCAAGCCACCGCTTTCAAACGCGGCGCTTCCAGATAGGCCAGACGCACCGCAACGTTGGCGCCAAAACGGAAACCAAACGCCGCAACACGGGTATGATCCACCCAGGGGACATTAGGAAGCGCTTTTAACACATGCTGGTGGAGCAAGCTGGAATCCTGGGTTAATTTCCACTTTGATGAAAATCCAACCGAAGGCATATCAAGCGTTAACATCGCGATACCGCGCGGCGCGAAATAGCGTTCATACAGGGTGTAATAGTCGGTTTGCATGGCGTCCAGGCCGCCGCACATGAGCACCGTCGGAAACGGGCCATCCCCTTTCGGCATATGTAAAAACGCGGTGACAGGCGAACCGCCAGGAACGGCAAATTCCATTTCACGTAACGAGCCTGGCAACCGCTGCGCGGCCTCTTCATAGGCGCGATTCGCCAGCGCCTGCGCCTGCTCCGCCAGCTCATCGCCCTTCAAATGCGGGTAGGCGGCAATGTTATAGAGCGTTGAGGCATGAAGCCAGTAGCGTCCGCTGCGCATGGCGTCCTGTTCCTGACAGGCTTTCTGCTGCCAGTCCATCGCCTGCTTTGCCCACTCATAAATCCAGTTGCCGCCGCGGTAACCGATGACCGTATCGTATAAATCATCATCCGTTCGCTCTGCGTCGCTCATCACAATGCGCGCCTGCACATCAAGGATTTCTCGTGGGTCAACGCCGCGCCAAATCCACATCAGGCGGTTTATCATGCGATACCAGTGCGGGACGTTCTTACCGTCCAGCGCGGATTGCATGGGCGGCTGCGACCCACGATTGAACCGACGGACAAGGGTAGACGTTTCAGTATGTTTAAAGCGGGGTTTGAACAGGGTTTCGCTGAGGTTAGCCTGTGTCATTCGTGCAGCCTCCTTGGATACTCATAGAGGCTTATTGTAACCAATAAAACAGCGCCCGGCATTGCCGGGCGCTCTGAAAAGCTGCTGATTAACGACCTGAAATCGGCGGTACAAATACCACACCCATATCCCAGGGCTGTTCAATCCAGGTGTTCTGAGGAATATCAATAACATAATCATCAACCAGCGGACGGCCCGCCGGTTTAGCGAAAATCGTGACGAAATGCGCTTTAGGGTACATTTCACGAATCGCGACGGCGGTGCCGCCGGTATCGACCAGATCGTCGATGACGATAAAGCCTTCGCCGTCGCCTTCTGCACGTTTCAGCACTTTCAGTTCGCGCTGGTTATCGTGATCGTAGCTGGAGATGCATACGGTATCGACATGACGAATGCCCAATTCACGCGCCAGTAGTGCGCCCGGTACAAGGCCGCCACGACTTACGGCAATAATGCCTTTCCATTGTTCTGAAGGCATGAGGCGGCTCGCCAGTTTGCGTGCGTGAATCTGCAACATGTCCCAGGTGACGACGTATTTTTCGCTCATGTGAAGTGTCCCAGCCTGTTTATCTACGGCTTAAAAAGTGTTCGAGGGGGAAATAGTTGCGCGAGATTATAGAGACCTGACGCGCTAAAAACCAGTGTTTAGCGGAATCCACGCCTCTTTTTGTATGCTTTATACTACCCGCAGGCGGAGAAAGTGGTATTCTCAGTCGCATCTCGTAAGAGTTATCAATTCCGCTAACCCTGTGGCCTGTAAGAACGTTTTTCAGACCACCGCCAAGGAGACTTATCGTGTCTGAACTGTCTCAGTTATCACCACAACCTTTGTGGGATATTTTTGCCAAAATCTGTTCTATTCCTCACCCGTCCTATCACGAAGAGCAACTCGCGGAACATATTGTGAGTTGGGCCAAAGAGAAAGGCCTTTACGTGGATCGCGACCAGGTCGGTAATATTCTGATCCGTAAGCCCGCCACTGCAGGTATGGAAAATCGCAAGCCGGTCGTTTTACAGGCGCATCTGGATATGGTGCCGCAAAAAAATAGCGACACCGTTCACGACTTCACTACAGATCCCATCCAGCCTTATATTGATGGCGAATGGGTTAAAGCGCGCGGTACTACGCTCGGCGCCGACAATGGTATTGGAATGGCTTCTGCGTTAGCGGTACTGGCTGACGATAATGTCGTCCACGGCCCGCTGGAAGTGCTGCTGACCATGACCGAAGAAGCGGGCATGGATGGCGCGTTCGGCCTCCAGTCCGGCTGGTTGCAGGCCGACATCCTGATCAACACCGACTCTGAAGAAGAAGGTGAGATCTATATGGGCTGCGCAGGCGGTATTGATTTTACCTCTAATCTGCCGTTGACCCGTGAAGCTGTACCCGCAGGATTTGCGTGCTTTAAGCTAACCCTGAAAGGTCTGAAAGGCGGCCACTCCGGTGGTGAAATTCACCTCGGTCTTGGCAATGCCAACAAATTGCTGGCGCGTTTTCTGGCCGGGCACGCAGAAGAACTGGATCTGCGTCTGATCGATTTCAACGGCGGCACGCTGCGTAACGCGATTCCGCGCGAAGCGTTCGCTACCCTCGCCGTTGCCGCAGACAACGTAGGCGCGCTGAAAACATTAGTGAACGCTTACCAGGATATTCTGAAAAACGAACTGGCGGAAAAAGAGAAAAACCTGACGCTGCAACTCAATGAGGTTGCCAGTGATAAAGCCGCATTGACCGCGCCGTCACGCGATACCTTTGTGCGCCTGCTGAACGCAACGCCGAACGGCGTGATCCGCAATTCAGACGTGGCGAAAGGCGTAGTGGAAACATCGCTGAACGTTGGCGTGGTCACAATGTCTGATGCGAATGTCGAAATTCACTGCCTGATTCGCTCTCTTATCGACAGCGGTAAAGATTATGTGGTGAGTATGCTGGATTCGCTGGGCAAGCTGGCTGGCGCGAAAACCGAAGCAAAAGGCAGCTATCCTGGCTGGCAGCCCGATGCGAACTCGCCGGTCATGCACCTGGTGCGGGAAACCTATCAGCGTCTGTTCAACAAGACACCGAACATCCAGATTATCCACGCCGGCCTGGAATGCGGTCTGTTTAAGAAACCCTATCCGGATATGGACATGGTTTCTATTGGGCCTACCATTACCGGACCTCACTCTCCGGATGAGCAGGTACATATCGAAAGCGTCGGCCACTACTGGACTCTGCTGACCGAATTGCTGAAAGCGATTCCTGCGAAGTAAGAAAGCGCTAAAATGCCCGTCCCATTTCTGGACGGGCTATCAATATGGAATATCGGGTATCCATTGCCAGATAAGCTCTCCTGAATGCGCTGAAATAGCGCTGCGGCTACACGCGAATAGCCAGACAGCCCTATAACAGCGCCAGTAACACCGAATTATTGTGGCGTAAACGCCATTCCTTTAAATATCCGTAGCGGATTGCCGCGCTCAATCTGATGATGGAACAGACGCCTTTCAGACTTCAACGCCGCACACTCATTTTGCCGTTGCTGTTCCAGCCGCCAGGCAATCAGCAGCCGGGCCAGACGCTTATTCGCATGTTGACTGCGCTCCGACTGAACCTTCACGCTAATCCCGCTCGCCAGGTGCGTGGCCCGCACTGCCGAGTCGGTTTTATTAACGTGCTGCCCACCCGGGCCGGAAGAGCGCAGAGTCTCGAAACGAATCTCATCAGACTGTATGTGCTCGTCGGCGGAAAAGCGCCCAATGCCGACGTACCAGCCCGTATCGCCCATGGTGCGGGCGATACGGGCTGGTACAAATCCACAGTAACGTGCCGCACCAACGTTCACTGAAAGCCATAGCTTTTTCGCCGTCCAGCGAGACCAGCGCAGAACGCAGCGTGTCTGGTAATCGTCCCGGCTCTGTTTCAAGCCGTGTCAGCGATACCTTTTCTCTGGCGGCTTCTTTCGTCAGACAATCCAGCGCTTTTTTTACCGCCAGACAACACTCGTCCGGTCCCTGCGCAGAAGAAAGTTGCAGTAAGATCATGCGCTTTTCTCCCCTGAGGTTTTCAGCGTCAGCACCGGACGCAGGCAGGCAACTGGCGTAATCAGTCCGGCGTCTGCCAGACAATCCACAACGCTATCGATGGATTTATACGCCTGCGGCGCTTCTTCATAAATGAGCTGGCGATCGCGGCAAATCACCCGGCTACCCATCCCGGTACGGCAGAGCTGTCGCGGGGTAAATTTTGCCGATAACCGGTCTTTACACTCGGTACGCATCCATTTGCGCCCCGCGCCGTGCGCCAGGGAGAAGAGGCTCTCCTCGCTGACGACGGGTTTCACCAGCCAGCTATAATCGCCGCGCGAGCCGGGGATAATCACCAGTCCCTGCCCATCTGGCGTAGCGCCTTTACGGTGCAGCCACCCCGCCTCACCCGCGACAGTACAGGGTTCAACGAAGTTATGCGCCACATCCAGCCGCGGTTCGCCCTCAGCCCTGAGCTGTTGCAGTATCCGGCGGGCAATCAGCGCGCGATTACTGCGGGCAAATGCCAGCGCATCGTCATGTTCTGCAAGGTAGCGGCGCGCATCGTCGCTATCTTCCGGCAAACCGTTATGCGAAAACGCCTCCACATGACGACGCAGGATAGCTTGCCCCAGACCGCGTGAACCACTGTGTACCAGCAGTAATAACTGCGTTTTTTGTAACCCCGACAAAGCGAACGAATCAGCATCGACGATGCGATCGACCTGCTGCAGCTCGGCAAAATGATTGCCGCCGCCAATGGAACCCAGCGCAGAGCGCCACGAATGATGCTGCATTGCGGCGGGGACATTCTCCTCCAGCCACTGCGCGTCCGCCACGTCAGTCAGCGACGCCAGCCGCTTCTCCAGTTTATCGGCGTTATATTTACGCCCTAAAATATCCGTTTGCCATAACGCCATGCCGCAGCCGATATCGTTGCCGACCAGCGCCGGATAAAAGCGTCCACGCGAGAAAAAGGCTGCGCCAATAGGATAGCCACGCCCCGGATGCAGATCTGGCATCCCGATAACGCGTTTCATACCGGTTAACTTAGCCGTCGTATATAATTGTTGGATCGCGGAATCTTCGATCCACAGGTTATCTGATGCGATAGAAAATACCACATCTGATAAAGGACGAATATAATTGCCCATATACCATTCCATATATGAATTAAAAAATCAGGAAATGGCAGACTAATCCAGGGCAATAAGAGAAAATTAATCCTGGAAATGTCTGCAAAGTGCGTTCAGAGAATAAAGTGTCATGATGAACCTCCTTTGCAGTTATTGAGAATGAGAAAACGTGGGTATAGTAATACTGAAATTTAGATGGCGCAATCGTAATAGTGATAAAATCTTAATAGCCTGACTTATAACCCTAACACCAACTGTCGTTCCAGTTGAGGGTCGAGCAGCGTTACGTGTAACCCCACCAGCCGTACGCCGCGCTCGCCGCGACGCTCGTTCCAGGTTTTACGGGCGGTGGTAATTAAGTCTTCTTTATTTAATTGCGGCCAGACATGTTCCTGAGTGGTTTGCTGAAAATCATTAAATTTTAATTTAACGCCCTGTCGGGCAATCAGTAAATCGGGCTTTACTATAGCCAGACGACGCTCCAGTTCCGGATATAAATATTCAATAATGGCCTCGCAGTCCGACCACTCATGAATATCCTCCGCCAGAGTACGCTCAACGCCTACCGATTTACGCAGCCTTTCGCTGTTAACATCACGCTCGTCAATACCCTGACTACGCTCCCATAATACCCGGCCAAATTTACCAAAGCGTTTGAGAAGCATCGCCAGATCGCACTGTTGAATATCCCCGCAGGTTCTTAACCCCATATTTTCCAGTTTGGCGGCGGAAACTTTCCCCACGCCTGGAATTTTGGCTAACGGCAACGTTTTAAGAAAGTCGGGTACATCGGCTGGCGTAATAACATATTGTCCGTTCGGTTTATTGAGATCGGAGGCGATCTTCGCCAGAAATTTCACTGGCGCAACGCCAGCGGAGGCGGTGAGTTGCAGTTCATTGAAAATAGTCTGACGAATCTCCCTGGCGATCAGAGTTGCCGATCCATAACAGTGCGGGCTGTCAGTCACATCCAGCCAGGCTTCATCCAGCGAGAGCGGTTCAATCAGTGAAGTGTAGCGGGAAAAGATGTCACGTACATGCCGCGAAGCCTCTTTATAGGCGTCAAAGCGGCCAGGCAATAGGGTGAGATGGGGGCACAGCTTTAGCGCCATGGCGGTCGGCATCGCGCTACGTACGCCAAACTGGCGCGCAGGATAGTTGGCGGTACTGATAACGCCTCTTCGCTCACGACTCCCGCCAATGGCAATGGGAATATCGCGTAACGCCGGATTATCACGCATCTCTACCGCGGCAAAAAAACAGTCCATATCAACATGTATGATTTTGCGCATCGCTCGCCCCCACAATACTGTTTAAGTGTACAGTATGTTTTATTGCGCGCAAAGAGACATTCGCGTTAAAAATGCGACATATTCGAAGGTATGACGACGAAAGCGGCGGGAAAATTGTAAACGTACACACGGGGACTTGCGAAAAACTGCCGTGGTGCTAATGTGAGCGCTCCAAATCCAGATTACTCCGATTTGGGGACTCTTTTGCCGTTCTGGCGTGTGTAACCGTTTTATCAAGGAACAAGCAGTATGCGTAAAATCGCATTTTTTCTTGCGATGCTTCTGATGCCGTGCGTCTCATTTGCCGGTTTGCTGAGCAGCAGCAGCCCCGTCACGCCGGTCAGTAAAGAGTATAAGCAGCAGTTAATGGGCTCACCGGTCTATATTCAGATTTTTAAAGAAGAGCGCACCCTTGATCTCTACGTCAAAATGGGTGAGCAATACCAGTTGCTTGATAGCTACAAAATTTGCAACTATTCCGGCGGGTTAGGCCCGAAACGCCGTCAGGGCGATTTTAAAAGTCCGGAAGGGTTTTACAGCGTTCAGCGCAATCAACTCAAGCCAGACAGCCGTTTTTATAAGGCCATCAACATTGGTTTTCCAAATGCCTACGATCGCGCGCATGGCTATGATGGTAAATATCTGATGATTCACGGCGCCTGTGTTTCCGTCGGCTGCTATGCCATGACCGACAGCGGCATTGATGAGATTTTCCAGTTTGTCACCGCCGCGCTGGTCTTTGGTCAGCCGAGCGTGCAGGTGAGTATTTATCCGTTCCGGATGACCGACGCCAATATGCAGCGTCATAAATATTCATATTACAAAGATTTCTGGGCGCAGCTAAAACCCGGCTACGATTATTTTGAACAAACGCATAAGCCGCCAACTGTTTCTATCGTTGATGGGCGTTACGTCGTGAGCAAACCGTTGAGTCACGAAGTCGTTCAGCCACAGCTGGCCTCAAATTATACGCTCTCCGAGGCAAAATAACGCCCATTCGCCTGGCATAATCTTTTGCCAGGTTTCATTCCCCGTTAGCGGCTGGGTAGCAATCACGGTAACCACGTCATTTGGCGTGGTCTGTGAACTGAAATCAATTTCCATATCCTGATCCACCAGCGTGGCTACGCCAAACGGCGCCCGGCGAGTGATCCAGTGCAAATGGGTTGAGCAAAACGCCATCACATATCGCCCATCTGACAGCAGCATGTTAAAAACGCCTTTTTCACGTAATACCGTCGCCAGTGTCGCAATATATTTAAATACCGCCGTCATGTTGCCCGGCGTGCGGGGATAACGCTGCGTTAATTTATGCAATAGCCAGCAAAACGCTTTTTCGCTGTCGGTTTCCCCCACCGGACGAAAATTACCGGTTTCCAGCGACTTATAACCGTTGAGCTGACCGTTATGAGCATAAGTCCAGTTGCGTCCCCATAATTCCCGGGTAAAAGGGTGTGTATTTTCCAGCGCCACTTCACCGCGATTAGCCTGACGGATA
The DNA here is from genome assembly GCF_046552175.1 of Salmonella sp. SAL00672. Taxonomy (NCBI): domain Bacteria; kingdom Pseudomonadati; phylum Pseudomonadota; class Gammaproteobacteria; order Enterobacterales; family Enterobacteriaceae; genus Salmonella; species Salmonella sp. SAL00672. The sequence continues at coordinate 484,692 of NZ_JBGDUQ010000003.1, forward strand.
TGGGCGATAACCGAGCAGGACTTGATCGGGTAATTCTGTACCAGTTTCGCAATCGGCGAATGGTAGCTCGGTTGCGGATCTTTAAACGTGCGACAGCCCTTTCCTTCGTAAAAGGTAATTCCCCAGCCGTCTTTATGCGGCCCGGTTCCGCCGCCACGCTGCACCAGTCCGGTGAAGCTAAAGCAGATATCCGTCGGCACATTGGCGCTCATCCCAAGCAGTTCGCACATACATCACCTCCACAAACGCCTTAAGCGGGAAGGCGTAATTTTTACAGCCAATCAAATCTCAAAATATCAAAGAAAACAATATGCTATACCCTAAATAATTCGAGTTGCAGGAAGGCGGTAAGGGAGGAAAACCCCAGTCACATAGATAACTATGTGACTGGGGTTTCTGAGCGCAACCAACGCACCTGCAGCTTGAAGTATGACGGGTATAGTTATTTAACCATCTCTTTTTCGATCAACTGAATCAGGATATGAATTACTTTGATATGAATCTCCTGAATACGATCGGCATAACCGAAGTGCGGTACGCGAATTTCAATATCCGCCGTTCCCGCCATTTTGCCGCCGTCTTTGCCGGTCAACGTAATCACTTTCATGCCTTTTTCACGGGCCGCGGCAATCGCTTTAATCACGTTACCAGAGTTACCCGACGTCGAGATCCCTAACAGGACATCGCCTTCGCGCCCTACCGCCTCAACGTAACGAGAGAAAATATAGTCATAGCCAAAATCATTACTGACGCAGGATATATGGCTAACATCAGAAATCGCAATTGCCGGGTAGCCCGGACGATTTTCACGATAACGACCTGTCAGCTCTTCAGCAAAGTGCATCGCATCGCAATGGGAGCCGCCGTTACCGCAGGAAAGTACCTTACCACCCGCTTTAAAACTGTCAGCCAACAGGACCGCCGCGCGCTGAATGGCGTGAATATTGGCGTCATCTTTTAAAAAATTAGCCAGCGTTTCCGCCGCTTCGTTCAGTTCGTTACGAATAAGATCCTGGTACATGAGGATATCCTTCAGCATGAATGTAAATGACAGTATGCAGTGTACCGGATAGCAGTACAGGCGAGAAGCATAAGCCGAATTAACGCCTCACGCTTTTGATTTTTCGTGCCCCCAAAAACGGCAACAATGTGAGCTTTGTTGTAATTATTTTGTAAACACATTGCTAAAAGATTTTACATCCACTACAACCTAATCATCACAAGTGGTCAGACCTCCTACAAGCAAGGGAGCTTTTCGTTATGATGATTTTGAGTATTATCGCTACGGTTGTTCTGCTCGGCGCATTGTTCTATCACCGCGTGAGTTTATTTCTCAGCAGCCTGATTCTGCTCGCCTGGACCGCCGCACTTGGCGTCGCTGGCCTGTGGTCCATCTGGCTGTTGGTTCCTCTGGCCATTATCCTCGTGCCGTTTAACCTCACACCGATGCGAAAATCAATGATTTCCGCACCGGTGTTCCGCGGCTTCCGTAAGGTCATGCCGCCGATGTCGCGCACTGAGAAAGAAGCGATTGATGCCGGTACAACCTGGTGGGAAGGCGATCTGTTCCAGGGCAAGCCTGACTGGAAAAAACTGCACAACTATCCGCAACCGCAACTCACTGCCGAAGAGCAAGCGTTTCTCGACGGCCCGGTAGAAGAAGCGTGCCGGATGGCGAACGATTTCCAGATTACCCATGAACTGGCGGATCTGCCGCCGGAACTGTGGGCTTATCTGAAAGAGCATCGTTTTTTTGCGATGATCATTAAAAAAGAGTACGGCGGACTGGAGTTCTCCGCTTATGCGCAGTCCCGTGTACTGCAAAAACTGTCCGGCGTCTCCGGGATTCTGGCTATCACCGTCGGCGTTCCAAACTCACTCGGCCCTGGCGAGTTGTTGCAGCACTATGGTACGGAAGAGCAGAAGAATCACTATCTGCCGCGACTGGCGCGCGGCCAGGAGATCCCCTGCTTTGCGCTGACCAGCCCGGAAGCAGGTTCTGATGCAGGCGCCATTCCGGATACCGGCGTGGTTTGCATGGGCGAATGGCAGGGCCAGCAGGTGCTGGGTATGCGCCTGACCTGGAACAAGCGTTACATTACGCTGGCACCGATAGCTACCGTGTTGGGCCTGGCGTTTAAGCTTTCCGATCCGGATAGATTGTTAGGCGGAGAAGAAGAGCTGGGTATTACCTGTGCCCTGATCCCCACCTCAACGCCGGGTGTGGAAATTGGTCGTCGTCACTTCCCGCTTAACGTTCCGTTCCAGAATGGTCCAACCCGCGGTAACGATATTTTCGTGCCTATTGATTATATTATCGGCGGCCCCAAAATGGCCGGACAAGGCTGGCGTATGCTGGTGGAATGTTTGTCGGTAGGACGCGGTATTACCCTGCCGTCCAACTCCACTGGCGGGGTGAAATCCGTCGCGCTGGCAACCGGCGCCTATGCTCACATTCGTCGTCAGTTCAAAATATCTATCGGCAAGATGGAAGGTATTGAGGAACCGCTGGCGCGTATTGCAGGTAACGCTTATGTGATGGATGCCGCCGCATCGTTAATCACCTATGGCATTATGCTGGGTGAAAAACCGGCGGTACTGTCGGCTATCGTGAAGTACCACTGCACCCACCGCGGCCAGCAGTCCATTATCGACGCGATGGATATCACTGGGGGTAAAGGCATTATGCTGGGCGAGAGCAACTTCCTGGCGCGTGCTTACCAGGGCGCGCCTATCGCGATCACCGTGGAAGGCGCGAATATCCTGACCCGTAGCATGATGATCTTTGGTCAGGGCGCCATTCGCTGCCATCCTTATGTACTGGAAGAGATGGCCGCAGCGCAGAATAATGATGTGAATGCCTTTGATAAGCTGTTGTTTAAACATATCGGCCATGTCGGCAGCAATACCGTCCGCAGTTTCTGGCTTGGCCTGACCCGCGGATTAACGAGCCATACGCCAACCGGCGACGCCACGAAGCGTTATTACCAGCATCTGAACCGACTGAGCGCAAACCTGGCGCTGCTGTCTGACGTGTCAATGGCGGTACTGGGCGGCAGCCTGAAACGCCGCGAGCGTATCTCCGCGCGTCTGGGCGATGTGTTGAGTCAGCTTTATCTGGCCTCAGCCGTACTGAAGCGTTACGACGACGAAGGTCGCCACGAAGCCGACCTGCCGCTGGTGCACTGGGGCGTACAGGATGCGCTGTATCGTGCTGAACAAGCGATGGACGATCTGCTGCAGAACTTCCCGAACCGCGTCGTGGCCGGATTGCTCACCGCGATGATCTTCCCGACTGGCCGTCATTATCTGGCGCCGTCTGATAAGCTGGATCACGCCGTGGCGAAGATCCTACAGGTGCCGAACGCCACACGTTCACGCATTGGGCGCGGTCAGTATCTGACGCCCGCCGAACATAATCCGGTCGGTTTACTGGAAGAAGCGCTGCGTGATGTCATCGCTGCCGACCCTATCCACCAGCGCATCTGCAAAGAACTGGGTAAAAATCTGCCGTTTACTCGTCTGGATGAACTGGCGCGCAATGCGCTGGCGAAAGGGCTTATAGATAAAGATGAAGCCGCCATCCTGGCGAAAGCGGAAGAGAGCCGCCTGCGCAGTATCAACGTTGATGATTTTGAACCTGAAGCGCTGGCGACCAAACCGGTAAAGCTGCCGGAGAAAGTGCGTAAAGTCGAAGCCGCATAATCAGTCTCGTGTCTTTCCTGCCCCGCTTTCGCGGGGCTTTTTCTTGCCGCTTTTTTATTATTGCTCATGCTACAGTGTAAAGACGCTGTTCAATGAGGAGCTCCGATCGTGTCTGGTTTGAAAATTACTCTGTTGCAACAACCTTTAGTCTGGATGGACGGCCCGGCAAACCTGCGTCATTTTGACAGACAGCTAGAGCTCGTATCTGGCCGGGATGTGATTGTTCTGCCTGAAATGTTTACCACCGGCTTTGCGATGGAGGCCGCTAATAACTCACTTTCGCAAGATAGCGTGATTACGTGGATGCAGGCCAAAGCCCGACAAACTGACGCTCTGATTGCCGGCAGCGCGGCGCTACAAACTGAGCGCGGCGCCGTAAATCGCTTCTTACTGGTTGAACCGGAAGGCAAGGTTCATCTCTATGATAAGCGCCATCTGTTTCGTATGGCGGATGAACATCAACATTATGCCGCAGGCGATAAACGCATCATCGTGCAGTGGCGCGGTTGGCGCATTCTGCCGCTGATCTGTTACGATCTGCGCTTTCCGATATGGTCGCGCAACCGCAATGATTACGATCTGGCGCTGTATGTAGCGAACTGGCCCGCGCCGCGCTCGCTACACTGGCAAACATTACTGACGGCGCGCGCTATTGAAAATCAGGCTTATGTCGCAGGCTGCAACCGGGTTGGCACCGATGGCAACGGGTTACATTATCGCGGCGATAGCCGGATCATTAATCCCCAGGGTGATATTATCGCCACCGCCGAACCACACCAGGCGACACGTATTGATGCCGATCTTTCTCTCGTCGCCTTGCAGGACTATCGCGAAAAATTTCCAGCCTGGCGCGATGCCGATCCATTCACCTTGTAAGCAACCTGCCGCTAACCGCGGCGGGATTGTTTCACTCCGTAACTCTCCGTAAAACAAATTCGCGTGGCGTAATGTGGCAGGCAACGTATTCTGACTAAGAGCCTATCCCACCAGGCGTTATTGGCGCAGCCAGTTTGGACACGGACAGCGCGCAAAAACCGGAGCGTACACGTAGTACGTGAGGTTTGACTCGCTACGCTCGCCCTTCGGGCCGCCGCTAGCGGCGTTCAAAACGCTAACGCGTTTTGGCGAGCACTGCCCAGGTCCAAAATGGCAAGTAAAATAGCCCTAATGGGATAGGCTCTAAGATAATTGCTCGCCATTCGTGGGTAATAAAAACGGTTAATCACTCCCTTATCAGGATATCTTCATGAAAAACTTTGTACGCACAACTTTACTGGCAGCGACTCTGGCGGGCGTTTCTTTTGGCGCTTTCGCCACCGCTGTCCCCAATCCTCCCCTGCCCGCCCAAGATCCTATTGTCCAGCATCTGAAGCTAACAAACGATCAGATTACCCGGATCAAAAAACTTCACCAACAACTGGAAACCGACGTCAGTCAGATTTCTATGAAGGGAATTAAAGACGGTGCGCTGATAGAGGTGATTAAATCCGGTAAATGGGATGACGCCGCCGTAAAACAGCAGCTTGCAGCCTTCAGTAACATAGAACAACAGGCTCGCTATTATCGGGTTAAATATTATTTTGATTTAAGCAAAGTCTTAACACCAGAACAGCGTCAACAGGTACAACAAGATCTCGCCCAGGCACTTGAGTAAATATTTTTGCCCGTTATTCCGGGATAACGGGCTTTATCCAGGTCGGGTACAAATTCATCTTCATCTTTTTCTTACAGCATCGCTCCATCTCACACTACCCGTTACATAACGTAGAAGTGAAACCGTACGTGGGGCAATTTGGCGAGGAGATGGATTTCCATACCGACGATTATCGTATTGTTATTTAAAATCTTCATCTCATTTTTTACCCGCTTACAGAAAACCCAGCGTTACAATAGACCGTTTTTTGGGCTTCGTTTATGTAATCGTTATATCACACCCTATACCGTGAAACTTGTCTTTTAGCCCAATATTAAGGCAGGTTCTGAAATGAAAAACTTTTTCGCAGTCTGCATCATTCCCCTTGTGGTAGCCTGGTCCGCTACTGCATCAGCAAAAGAAGGGATCTATATCACCGGGAAAGCGGGGACATCCGTAGTCAATGTCTATGGAATCAACTCAACCTTCAGCCAGGATGAGATAGTTAATGGTCATGCAACGTTACCTGACCGTACCAAAGGCGTTTTTGGCGGCGGGGTTGCTATCGGTTATGACTTTTATGATCCATTCCAGCTTCCAGTACGTTTAGAACTGGATACCACTTTCAGAGGTGAGACGGATGCTAAAGGCGGGCAGGATATTATTGCATTTGGTGATCCAGTACACATAAATGTAAAAAATCAGGTCCGAATGACCACTTACATGGTTAATGGCTATTATGATTTTCACAATAGTACGGCATTTACTCCCTATATCAGCGCAGGCGTTGGCCTCGCTCATGTGAAGCTAAGTAATAACACCATTCCTGTTGGTTTTGGTATTAATGAAACTCTGTCTGCTTCAAAAAATAACTTTGCCTGGGGCGCAGGTATCGGTGCAAAATATGCTGTAACAGATAATATTATGATTGACGCCAGTTATAAATACATTAATGCTGGCAAAGTAAGCATTTCAAAAAATCACTATGCTGGTGATGAACATACCGCTTATGATGCAGACACAAAGGCTGCCTCCAATGACTTCATGCTCGGCATTACTTACGCCTTTTAAACACTATCGGTAAAATAGCTGGTCCTGTGGGTTCCCGAAGGCGCAATGGAGGATATCAGTAATGAATACTCCTGCGCCTTCAGAAAATCGTTGAACAGGTGCAACCTGGCGCCATTTTTCAGTACACTGCAACGTTTCTGGTATGGGCTTAACTTCCGGCTGCCCAAAAACAGCCCCGTCCTGTTTCCGGGTATTATCATTTCCGTCAGTCGGCATCATGTTTTGTATTGGGCATCGTCAAAAGACGACTGGGTGACCAGTCGCATATCTCGATGCCTCAATTCAGTCATCATGTGGGTTTAAGTCAGGAACGTATCAAAACCATTCCAAACGGGTTAATCATCATTCAGAAAATCAATTTGTGGGCGATTATTCCATTTATCTTCAATAAAAGACAGAAAGCGTTGAAATAAAGGAGAATAATACTGACGATGACGCCATACAAGATAAATGGGGAGATCTGGAACCCTCCATTCAGGAAGTATAATTTCAAGTTCATTATTTTTTAAGTATTTGGTGGCAAGCCAGGCCGGAGTCATGAGGTTGATACCCTTTCCTTCTAAAACCAAATTAAGAACACTCAAAAGATTATTGGAAGATAAATGAACATTAACAGCGCCACTAATAGTGTATGATTCATCCTGACGGAAAAGAGTAAGAGGTCCGGAAAGACCATGGTTGTGAAGACCCACAATAATGTGATTTTCCAAATCGCCAGGATGTGAGATCCTGCCATATTTTCTGATATATTTCGGACTCGCACAAAGAACCAACTTTAAAGGGCTTATCTTTCGATACACGAGATCCTCACTTTCGATTATGCCACTTTTAAAAACCAGCTCATCAAACTCCAGGGATTTACTAAAAAAATCGCTACGCTCTCGTGAATCCAGGTAGATTTTTGTATCCGGATAGCTAGCTGTAAATTCCCATATCCACTTATTGGCAAGAAACTCACAGACAATAGCCGGAGCCGAAAATTTTATACTCCCTCTGATAATTTTATCCGGATTTCGCAATTCATCCAGCAAGGACTGAAAGGAAGATGTTATCCTTTTCATGCTTGCATAGGCTGTCTGACCAGCTCCAGTCAGTTCTAAGTGATGTGAATCGCGCCGAAGTAAAGTAACCTCAATAGAATTCTCAAGGCGGCTAAGCGATTTACTGACAGCAGAAATGCTAATATCTAATTCCCGCGCAGCCCGGGAAAGATTCCCTACTTCCGCCACTTTAATAAATATCATCCAGTCTCGCATACCACGATTATTGATCAGTTCCATCATTATCTTCCGTTGATAAAAGAAATTCTTATATTAAAGGAGCTATCAACGACTTACTGATGCGTCATTGTGTGCCTCAATGTCCTTGATATCATCATAATAAAAAATCTATTGGCTGCAAAATAGCATCTGAATCGATCATGATTTTGCATCCATCTCCGGTTACTAATTGAACCTGTTTACCACTCAGTGTAAATACCCTATCTCAGAAGTGATCGTCAAGGTTGTCGCCGAACCAGATACCAATAATAAAGTGGTTCATTGTCATGCGCCCGTTCTGCAAAGGCATTCTCCTTTTCTGTGACGCAGTCTGGAGCGCATTAATTGCATCGTTCACCTAACAAAGTATCCCGTGGAAACAAGCAAAACATCGCCAGATTATTCTTACTTAAGTCCCCCCCACCCGGTTCGACATTATTTGTGAAAGTGGAGGAAACAGAACAGACGGTTTAAATAAGACGCTTACTCAAAACATAAACCTATGTGCAGGCTCCTCTCATTTCGTCACGTCGCTGATATCCAGCTTTACTGGCGCCAGGGGAAGATATCTGCGCAAGGCAATAATTCCGGCGCAACAACAACCACTCCCGCTGGGCCTCTGTACATTCAAAATCTCCCATGACCAAAAGCCAGCGGGTAGAAGCCCTGCGCCAGTGACCTGCTGCCTCCAGATTCTGCGCAACCGGGTCTATCACGGCCTCCGGTGTTATCTTATTTCTGCTCAAAATCAGCACCATCATTTGGGATATAGCCTACAACCCCTGCCCGCCGATGATGGGGGAGGATTCGGTATGCAGCACTTTCATCCTGGTCTCCGGCTCAGTCAGCTATCCGACGTGCCTCCTTATGCCGGGCCAGCAGCGAAGAAAATCCGGGCGTGGTGTGATAAAACAGACGACGTTTCAGCCAGCCCACATTCTTTCGCTCCTTTGTGTTGATACGACCAATACGCTGTGAACCGATGACTGGATTGTTCATACGCCTTTCTGTGGTATACAGGTATGTGAACCCCAGCTCTTCAGCCACATGAATATAGTCAGAACAATACCAGCCCTCAGGCCAGCACAGATGCTGACTGCAGTAACCCAGCATCTCCCTCATCCGCTTACGACTAAGAAGAATATCGACACGAAGCAAATCCGACGGATTACGGGACACAGGTTTCTGGTCCCAGCGTCGGTGGGTGTGCGTGTGCGAGTGAAACTCAACAAGGCCACTGAGGTGCATCTCCCGGACCTCTGACCAGCGCAGCATGACCTCATCAGCCCGGCCTTGTTTAACCAGCTTCTGACACTCATCATGAGAGTACACCGGTTCGCCTGCAGGAATACGGACCGGTCCGTCACTGATCAAACTGGTCACAAGAAAGAGATGCGCATGCAGATTAAACTCCTGCAGCACCGGAAAAACCTGCAACCAGTTATCCAGCCAGCCGCCATCAAAGGTCAGCATGACGCTTTTACGAGGCAATCTTGCACCATGATAAAAAGCTTCCACCTCTGCAGCGGTAACGGTTTTCCAGCCAGATTCAGCCAGCCATTTCATCTGCGCCCGGAACGTACAGGGAGATAAGGTTATCTGTCCGGGTTTATCACTGACATGGTGATACATTAATACCGGTAAATGTCGTGCATAAGACATATGCTTTATTCCTTTATGTAAAAAATAAATTATTTTTACGCCTGAGGGGACAAGAAAAAGCCCCCTAAACATAAAATCTTAAATATCACATATGAATACCTGACAGATAAACAAACCTTATACTAAGGGCTTATAAAGCCCCGCTCACAAAAGAGTGAATCAAACAAATCCACAAAACAGAAAATAATAAAGGCATCAGTGTCCGTTAAATTATTTTACGAAACATAATATTCCTCTCCCTACAAAAAAAGATGAATTTCAGATTTTAAAATCAATCAGCAATTGATTTTTCTGCAATGAAGATTGCTAACCATATTTGCCTTGAGTAAATTTTCAATACATCCTCGAACCTGATATACAGTATTCGCCTTATTCACTGATACAGGAAGTATGAGTGGAACAGACGGCTACGTATCCTCCTGCGCCAATGCACAGGCCTTAAAATCTAGCGTCCAAGTGTCCGCAGGCACTTCCTGATTGCCATCAACGACCACACTAAAACTGGCGTTATCTGCAGCGGTTCTTAAAATGGCGCCACGACCACTCACCGTATCTGGTTGCCACCCCTCGCCCTCCAGGCGAACCTGAATGTGATGGCGAGGATCCTGTTGCCCGCTCAGCAGCAATACGGTAGGCGTGTTACCCGCCTTTTGCTCATCGCTCCATACCCGAAACCCGCTGTGACTGCCGTGATAAGTCACCCAGCCTTGCGCAAGCACCATCCCATCTGGCACGTGCCCAGCCCGAAAGTAAGCCCCTACACGTAGCGTTGTCTGAAGTTTTTCTGCGGCGTTCGCTATCGGCATCAAGCTACTGGCAGCGACCAGTAAGGTTACGCTATAGATAACCGTTTTCATTCGCTGTATTTTCATCCACATTGTTCTCTCCTTCAGAATCGGCTATCTGCAGAGACCGCTCATTTGATACAAGCCCGCGATTCCCTTGTGGGCAGGTAGCTGGTAGTTAACCCGACATTGCTGTGCTCCCCATTTCACCGTCAGTTCGCCCTTATCCGCCAGACCAGTGAGATAAACCTGGCTATCAGTATCCACCAGAGCAGCACTGCCATCCTGTCCATTGACTGTAACCTGCGCCCCGAAAGGAATGGCGCTACCATCTTCCCGTTTCAGCGTCATCAGTGCCCTGGCCCCGATGCGAGTGTGAAACTTCGCTTCCACCACCGCCCCTTCGGTTGGCACCACGCGCACATCGGTTTGTGTGACCTCTGCGTCATCCGGTAGTCGCGATGGATCGAGGCTGACTGTATTCTCCTGATAGACGCTCAGGTTGCCCACTGTGGTGTCGCCACGAAAATCCGTCTTAACGCCAGGCCAGCCGCCAACTGGCACCCCCGAGGCCCCTGGCGCTTCAACCAGCGCCACTGAGCCTTGCAAAGGTTGCCCCAGCGTCACACCATGATGGTGGATAACTATACCTCCCGCGATATTGACTCCCATCTGGCGCATCGCCCGGCTGTAGCTATAGTCACCACCTAACAGGCCGTAACCCCCATTCCATGCCAAGTGCAATGCGCTGTTATTACCACCACCTGGCGGGGCATCGGCACGGTAACTCTGACGCACCTCCCAATCCAGTTGCTGACTGAATGCCTCTCCGTTGACCCCCACTTGTTGCGTCTGACCACCGTGTGATGGTGAAGTCATCTGCCAACTGGCACTTACATTATTCCCCGTCCAGCGGCTTAATGACATACTGAACCACAGGCTGGTTATGTTCTCTTTACGGTGCGCGCCATTGCGCCACAGCGTTCTGTTTTGATTCCAGTTCAATGACAGCGAGCCCCCTCCAATAGAGGTTCCCCAACTCAGTCCGTAGCTGTCATCATGACCGGGGCGATTACGCCAGTCGGTACGGGAACCGGTTAAACTCAGATTGCCCAAATGCCTCCCCCATGACTGACTCAACATCAGGGTGGTACGCGAGCTCGGCTGCAAATTTTCCCGCCACGACCATAGACGGTTGCCATCATGTCGATAACTGTCGAGCACATCGGATAGGGTGTTATAGCCCTGCGAGGCATACTGCCATCTCGTCAGAGAAAAATTTGTTCCCGTCGCAGTCAGCTGGTTGCTGTAACGCAGTCGCCAGGAGGCTCCTTGCTGTACCGCTTCCCCCTGACGCTGACTGTGTGTGTCGCTTCCATCGACAGATAAACTCCCCCACCGCCCGAGAGATACCCCCAAACCAAGCGATGCAGCTTGATAGTGCGTTGCACTCTGTATACCGCCATATGCAGTGAGATTCCACGGCAGACCATACATCAACGTAGCCTGCGCGATCTGCGCCTTATCCGTTGCAGAGTCTGACGATCGGTATCGGCCCGCCAACAGGCTGTACTTCAAATATCCCTGGTGCAGTGCTATCGCCGGGGTCTGATACGGCACCACAAACATTTGTGTACTGCCATCGGCCTCCCACACGGTGACATGCAGATCACCACTACTGTCTGTTACCGACAGATCCCGCAGTGCAAACGGTCCGGGCGCCACGGTGGTGTTGTAAATGGTGTAACCATTTTGTTTGACCTCCACCCGAGCCTGCGTGCGGGCAATCCCACGCACTACCGGAGCAAACTGCCGCTCACAGTAGGGCACCATGTTGTCATCCGATGCCAACATCACACCGGTAAATGGCACACTATCAAATATCTCCCCCTGCGAAGTCTTTTGCCCCAGAGTCAGACGACTTTTTAGTGAGTACAGTCCACGCTCAGCATAGGTATATGCTGCCTGCCACTTCCCCGACAGTTGACTACTCCGCTGCCAGCTGGTCGCATTGCGGACACGCCACGCACCTATATTGATTCCCGGTTGCAGTTGTACCCAGGAAGAGTTGTCACGCCTCTCCATATCCATTTTGTAATCCGTCTGCGTTGTCCTCGCACTGTAGTTCATCAGAAACGCCGGAATACCATCATCCCAGAGATCTTCAGGAGCGATCCCCTTAAATTCCGGACGCAACGCCAACTGCGGAATACTCAGTTGCAGTTGCTGATTATTGATATCCAGTACCGCTTTAGCCTGTGGAATGACGGTCAGATCCGCACACTCATCTGGGGTCTTTGCTGCTTTCCACAACTGAGGGTAATCTTCCGTTTTTACGCCGTAGCGTGAAAGCTGACTGACCGTCAAACAAGAAGCCAGAAAAGGCGTTCCTTGCCCATCCTTTTCTAATTTGAACACCACATCACGGGTGTCGACACGTTTACCATTCACCATTACGTCCACTCGATAAGTCCCTGGCTGTTGTACCCCCTGGTTAAAGAGCGACATATCAACCCCTTTCGCTGCATCGCCCAACATTGATGCATCGAATGTGTAAGTGTGCGCATTTGCGCAGTGAACCACTCCCGCGATAAACAGTAGCAAGGCAGGTTGTTTGAACTTCATATTCTGCCGCTAAGCCCCTGGATTTATTTAAGGACGTAGTGGAACGGATGACTTTCACCACCAAAGTCTGTAATAACTCTCCACTCGATATCACCATGGGCACTACCTGGCATATTTAGTGTTTTGTCAGCAAAAGGGGGGATATACTCAAGCCCTGTAATGGGCTTTCCCCCTACTGTGACGGAGGCTAAATTCATGTAAAACGGGGTGGGGTTCTCCACCTTAAGTTTGTTGCCCGTCTCCACCCATCTTAAATTTCCTGCAACATCTTCCGGCGTCCCCTTCACGGCATCCGGGCGGAAAATCAGCTTATCACAGACGTTAATGGACAAATTGAGGTCAAGGGTCGCGCCCTTAGCCTGTGTATCCGACGGTTCATTTTCGGGTGGTACCGCCTTTACACAGACCCACTGTAAAGTCTCACGATCCGTTGGCATGTCACCACCAGTACGGACAATACGCAGTTGACTCTGCTGGTTCGCTTCTAAACGAAATAGAGGCGGCATCACCAAAAAGGGAGCAGGCGAACTTTTGTCTGCTGCTTTGACTGAAGACTGAACCAAAATAGGGTAATTCTGCGGGTTGCTCACCGAGAGCGTGGCTCCAGCTGTACCAGCGTGATAAATCACCCGTGTAGCCCCCAGCTTCACGCTGAATGATTTAGTGTTTAAATTTAATTTCTGCTCAGAGGCATACACTGGAGGAGTTATAGAATTAGAGACGAATAAAACAGCCGCCATTACACCAAAACTAATAATTTTCATATTACAATTTATAAAAAAATGTATGACTTGATATTTATTGCGCCTTAATAAGGCGCAATAAAAGTTGTTTACTATTAAGCTTGATACTCCGCTATGTGTAGCGTCACTGGATAAGTATCAGCCTTTACCGTTTGTGATCCAGACAATTTCACAGCGATTTTATCTGTCATGTTATATACCCACCACTTATGCGAAGCACCATCCACTAATGAACCTTTATTGGCACAGGCTACCCCCCCAAAGGTAACTTTAATGGTATTACCACTTTTACCAGTTACCGTCCACACATCGCTGTTGTTGCCCACTGTTTCAGGTTTAGAATAATCTCCCGTTACCACGTATTGTTTGCTCGAACCGCTTACCGAAAGCGCAGCAATAACCTCATCACCCTTATGAGGCCCTGCCACCAAGCCAGACACTGGAGTAAGCTGTGCTTGTAGTTGTCCAGGATTGCTGAAGTTTACATCCGCCGACACGCCAGTGCTTGTATTCGGCACGAGCGAGCCAGCATAACAACTAGCAGCCATAATGCTCAATGTGCTTGCGATAATTAAATCTTTTACGTTTTTCATCGGAACTCCACCTTCATTTACATTCAAGTGATAACATTACAATGACACCCACCACACTGGGTGTGGGAAACTTATCTTCGAAGAGAGGATAATTATCAGGCATCGTTGCAACATTGTTTATATTTAAACATACATCTCCTAACTCGAAGGTAAGATTATTAGTTAACTTTTCCTCGCAGGGAAGATCTTTAATGGAAAATCTTGTTTTCCGAAACGGAAAAGCAATTATAACGCTCCAACGAGAGTCTCAACACTAAGAGCTGACTGACACAGGCCAGACTGATTATACAGGCATGAAAAAGCTCTCCCCTTCCTTTCAGTTCTTGCTGGATTATGCAAACGTCGCACCACCTCCCCGTGAACATGGCACATTAATTTGAAGCAGCTCTCATCCGGTATCGCTTTTCAGTGCAGCGAAATTCATCGCAGGTGCCCCCGTAAATAGACCCGTTTTAGTTCCATGCATTTTTAAGATTCCGGCCAGATAACGTTATTGGCGGTATTCCTCCGGCATCATATTGTTCCGCGATTCATGTGAACGTTCGCAGTTATATTCTGATAACCCTTTATCCGTAATTTCCCGCACCTCATTCAGCGTTCTGAACAGATAAGAATTGAGTATTTCTGTACGGTATGTCCGGTTAAAGCGCGCGATGAAAACGTTTTTCTTCGGCTTACCCGGCTGGATAAACGCCAGCTTTACTGCATGTTTCTTTGCCCATTCAGCCAGTGCCAGCGAGATAAATTCCGGTCCCTTATCCATACGCAGCATGGCCGGATAACCGCGGTTGCTGTAATCCTGTCGAGTACACGAACCACTCGCAGAGCTGGCAGATTCAGATCGATTTCAACCGACAACGCTTCACGATTACAGTCATCAACAACATTGAACGTGCGAAAACGACGCCCACAGACCAGCTCTGGTTCAGCGCTTCCGGCGTGACCAGTGGCGAGGGATTGCGTACCGGCAGCCGTTGTTTACCCTTACGGCGAAAATTCAGCTTGAGTAGACAGTATATACGGTGGAGCCTTTTGTGATTCCACGCGTATCCCTGCCGCCGTATCCAGACTTCCAGTTGTCCCTGGTGGCTTCAGAAATACCGGCCTCCCGGTAGACATCTTTAACAGTCCGTCCGGATTCGACTGATCTAATCACAGCGATGATCTGGTGCGCAGTAAAACGGGCTTTACGCACAGCGATCTCCTGCGTTGGCAGATTGATTATGTCGGATGATCTCTAAATGTGAATGGCTCGATTATGCGGGATACTTACATACTCACGCATTGAGAGACTTTCAGTTCGTTTGTACGGTGAATGGATGCCGCAGGCGGGGTTTATTAACGGGATGCCCGTCAAGGTGCGGGTAATGAGGGATTGCATCGTGATCACGCCGCAGCATACCCGCGGACTCTTTGGCTGTATTGAAGGGATGGGCGTAACCCGCATTAATAAACGGAATGCAGAACAATGGTTAAAAACATTTCCGGGGCGCTGAACAATACCGGAGATATTCCGGTGATTAAACGTAAAAGAATGGAACAGGAGTTAATGAGTAATTGATAATAAAAAGCCGGAAAAAGATAACCCCTCCGGCTTTTACACATTATTCCTCCGGTTCCAGATGTTTTATTTCAATCCTTTTGGTTTTATTTCGGGATGTTTTTCATATAATGGATTCATTATTTTAATAAGCATTTCACCCATGATCAAACCAACCGCTTCTCGATATACCTTAAATTCATCCTCATCACAACGGGACTGAACAACAGCAACAGATTCATCAAGCTCCTTACCGAATCTCAACATTAAATCACTAATTAATATAGCTGTATCCTTATCGTTAACCATACTTATTCCTGTAGTAAAAACATCAACAGCCTTGATTTTATTTGCATTCGTTAACACAATTCCAGAAGGCAAATCCGTTACTTTTTGTAGGTAAAGACGTAAATAAGCATTCACTAATGCAATTATTTTCAACCATTTTTCATCTTAATAACTTGCCAGAATCACCTCTATCAGCACCACAAGTAATAAGGCCAAGAGGATCACTATCTGTAATAGGATTCAGCGGAGAATGATATCGGTTCCATCCCCCTTTCAGCCCTATTGGATCTGCGTAATATACCTTCCCAGTCCCGGATTATAGAACGGTGCTAGTTATAATACAGCCCCAATTCTTCATCGCATTGGGATAGGT
This sequence comes from Salmonella sp. SAL00672, assembly GCF_046552175.1. NCBI lineage: Bacteria > Pseudomonadati > Pseudomonadota > Gammaproteobacteria > Enterobacterales > Enterobacteriaceae > Salmonella > Salmonella sp. SAL00672. The sequence continues at coordinate 500,969 of NZ_JBGDUQ010000003.1, forward strand.
TCTAACTGGAGTTATCACACGTTAATGTAATTTTATTACCTCCCCATGTTTCCCCGCATCATCCGTAAACATTGCTTGCAAGCATATTTTTTATCCATCATTTTTAATATAGTTAAACTCTTCAATTAAAGAATAGTTAATATAGTCCACTCTATAATATAACTCCACGGATTTTGAATTAATGACATTACTATATTGAAGTTTTCGCCCTTTAAATTCACCGAGTATTTTCATTTTAGTTCCCATAACTGTTAAAAAATCTTTTCTCGCAGTGGCATTTTTGAAAGAGTCACATGACAAATCATATATCTCAGCATACTCCCCTTTATTATAAAGAGAAAAAAGCTTATCAACTTCTTCTTTCGCAACTTCTCGAATAGCGCTATCATTTTTAATATTCTCTCTACCTAACCATGTAAAAAATAGAATAACGAACAACACAATCAACACCATAAATAGTAACGATAGAAAAAATCTATTTCTTTTCACTTGAATTCACCTGATAACCAATCATATTCCTTATCCATCAGATCGAAAATCTCCGATAGACACCTCGAATGCCGGGAGCATGTGAGTTCCCCCCAGTCTCCAAATCCGGGTCCCATACTCACACCTTTTGTATATTTATAACTATCATTTTTATTACGAGCATCTGTATAAGCCACTCCCGCAAGAAGTGCCCCATAAGAATCCCCTCCAGACTCTGATATTCCTGGTGATAAATCAGCATCAGGGTTGATAGTGTGAATAACAAACCAGCAGAAGTACCTGTACCGCTATGATCACACAATGAATAATACGCACAAACCTCTCTTTCCTTTGGGGTGTGTACTCCGGCTCCAGTTGTCCCGCCATCTGCTCCGGCGTCAGCCTCCCGTAACAGTCATACCGGTACAGTTACTACATATCTTTCGTGATGCGGTTATCCGCCTATAATGATTTCCCAGCTTTTATTCAACGAATGATTAATAATTTCATGTACAGTCTCTGATATTCTTTACTCAGAGTTATCAGCCTATCCCCCAAAATAAATCACATATTATCTTGATTATTTTTTTAAGATTATCTCTAAACATCCCTCTTTTCGATAAAGTGGCATATAATATCCAAATTATCGCGATTATACTTCCAATAATAAAGATCAACATGGATATTTTATTAATCATATTCATCAAACATCAATGTCCCTATCTCTTTGATTAAATTCATTGGAGAATCCATCATGTTATGGAATTTCTCTTTATACACATCGCTAATTGATGGCTCATCTGGATCGTCAAACTGTTCACTATAAGGCAATACACCTAATAAATTTTTGCAGCACCTATCCTTGTCGGTTTCATTAAGTGATTCTGATAATCATAAATTTGCCCTGTTATATGAAGCAGTTGCTAATGTGATATTCCCCCCTGCCAGAGAAACATTGCCCACTGGAGACAATGTAATAAATCCATCAGCAGCAATACCTATCCCGAGTTTGGCTACCCCACTTGTGTGCAATCTTGCAGAATTAGCTATATTTAAACTAGCCGTTAACATTTTTGCCGGATTAAATGGAAGACTATCCAGACTATTATTAGTCTCATCTATCATGCGACTACATATTTCACATGTAAACAATCCCAGCGAATCTATATCTATGACGGGATTCAACGGATAGTGGTAAGGATTTAATCCCCCTTTCAGCCCTGTCGGGCCTGACTGACGAACCTGCCACACTCCGGTGCATAATATCTGAACAGATTTTAATGCAGGCCCGTTTCATCGTCAAAATACGGCCCCGGTAGCCGGTTGCTCATCACTGGCCGGGGAGAGGGGGGGCGCGGTGCCAGGATGTCGCGCCCATACTCACTCACCCTGAGCTCCACAATCAGCCAGCATCCGGCGGAGAATTAAGAATTTATTTAGTCAGCAAATATGAATACCTCCGGCGCCAGCGTCCGCCACATCAACAGCGAAACCTGCATGACCACCTGTTACTCACAAATCCCCAGCGGCGACTGCCAGGAAGAAGCGGGATTTGAGACCGGGGAGCGGCGTGACGGTGAAGATTTCGGACGGGTGTATTGTGCTAATGGCGGACGGTAACGAGGTGCAGGAGCTGCGCGAACAGCTTTATCAGGCTAAACGGGTGGTTAAGGGGGGTGAAGGATGTGCTGGTTTAGTGGACTGAACGGGGGTTAATAAAAAAACCGGGAAGAGTTAATTTCTTTCCCGGCTTTATATTACTACTAATCTCTCACAAAATTAACTATCTATTTTTCGTAATGATAATCTTCATATTCCCATGAAAAATAGCGTTGTAATACAAGACAAGATTCTTCCCAATTTTCTCTTGTACATTTTTTTAGAATATTTTCGATTACTTTCCTAAGTATATAATAATCAATTACAATAACTCTGTTATCAGATATGAGAAAATTCTTTGATCGCTTTCTCAAGGCTTCTGGAGTGGCAACTTTCACATAGAAATAGTTGCTTCCTTTTTCACCATCATTCATCCCAAGGCATAAATCAACAGCCACATATGTATCTTCAAGAGAAGCAGGCTCCCACTCACTAAGTGGATCGAACATTGTTGAAGACATATCGTATAAAATAAGTTGTGGTTTATTTTTTTCATGGCCGAAAATTCTCCACGTCTAAATGAACATTGGCAATAACATCACCATCCCCATTTTTGGTTTCAAAATTCACTTGCTTTCCAGTCTTCGACCATGGACGACCGTTAACACGATCAAATCCCCTTTTATCAGCAGGGAATCTGAATGTTCTCAAACCATCTTCTGGCACAAGTCCCTTACCACTGGACATAACCTATAATTAGGACCTACAAATGCTTCCCCTAATCTGAAAGCATCATTCTGTGATACAACGCCAGTAATTCCCCGATTACCACCTGCGGCGGTCTGATTTCTAATTCATTTAAGCTTATTCTTAAACTACTGGTTTGTTAACTTGCAGGTTAAACCAAGAGGATCGATCCAGCCTAATGGATTCGGTGCATAACTGTAGAGATTTAGCCCCCCGCCAGCCCTATCGGCTCAAGTTACACAAAGCGTCCAGTTTATGGATCGTACTGCCTAATTTAGGTCGTAATGAGTCAAAGGTTTTACATCGTAATTCATGCACTACCACCATAACGTGATAATTTTCATCTGCACAAAAGTACTATAAATCAAAGGGTAATTTAAATATAGTCCAATTGATATACAGGTACATCCCTCATATCGGCGCGAACTGGGTACGGGACACAGTAAGCTATATCGGTCAAGAGACTGACTGACTCAGTGCAGCTTAACCGGGGGAGATCTTTCGGGTTTTAATCAGCTATTTGATACTATATCAAAAATATTTATTTTCGCATCGCAGAATTTAGCATTTCCAACATTTCCTCTTCTGTTTTATCATATGGCGGTTTCCATAAAGGAAAATTTTTCTCTATCCACTCATCATATTCTTCAGGAGTTAATCTGGCTTCTAACTCTTGATATAAGTATTTTCTTGTTCTGGATAGTTTATCTAATACACTGCATTGATTAAAGAATAGCAACAACGCTAATGCCATTTTGCCACTTTTATCAAACCCAGAGCCAATCTTATCTATTACAGTAACAATCTCTTCTAAAGATATCAAAACATCTTTTAGATTGTCTGTATTTTCTGAGTTATATTCTCTCATAGCTTTAGCATCTCTTATTAAATTCAGTTGTTTTCTCATCTAGTTCAATGTCACCTTTTATCTTATATTCCTCAACACCTAAGTCATTTTTCCTAAACTCCACTCGATTGGTATCCATATCAAAGTCAATATAATTTCTGGCGTGATTTTGTTTTATTTTAAATTTATCTGCCGCATCAGCCATACTTAATGGTTTCCCTTTTGCTCTAACAGCAAATACAGCATTTTGGTCACCTGCAAGTATCTTCATACTTTCTTTTATTGCCGCAAAACCTTGATTACTTGTGTAATGCCGTAAACGAATAACGTCAAGGCCAAGTGGATCGATCCAGGTCAGTGAATTAGGCGCATACTGATAAAGGTTTAACCCGCCCCTCAGCCCAATCGGATCCTGACTGACGAACCTGCCACACTCCGGTGCATAATATCTGAACAGATTGTAATGCAGCCCTGTCTCGTCGTCAAAATACTGCCCCGGCAGCCGCAGCGGCTGGTGAAAGTACGCTCCGCTGTTGCTGATGTCCGCCGCATTTTCTCCAAACCCCCTGATATACCCCGCCCATACCAGCGTTCCGTCCGCCGCCGTCACCTCCTGCGGCGTGCCCGTCACATCCGTGTGGTAATACCACACCTGCCTGCTTTCTCCCTTTCCCGTCACGCTCGCCACCGGCGTGTACGGCTGTTCCGCATCGTACAGATATGTCCGCCAGCCCTGCTGCTGCACGTTCTCCTGCAACAGCCTGAACCCCTCCCACACAAAGTCCGTCCGGCTCCGCGCCGTATGCCCCGTGTGCCGCCCGTACGTCGCCTTGCGGGTTCGCCTCCCCAGCGTATCGTAGCCGTGGTGCGTCTCCGTGTTGCCGCTGATGACCCGCGTCAGCTGCCCCTGCGCGTTCCACTCCAGTTGCTGGTCGCGCCGCGTGGTCAGCTCGCCCCACTCGTTATAACCGTAACGGTCACGACCACAGCCCGGCACCGGTTTGCGTGGATCGCCCAGTCCCGCCCTGGCGGTCTGAATACGTTCACCAATCTGCGCCAGCGCGCCGTCTTGCCCGGTAACGCGTTGCGCCAGTCGGGCAGGCAGTTCCAGCACCTGGCTGGCCTCATCTTTCACCATGCGCCCGGCAGGAATACCGGTCCAGTCGGCGACAATCGCCGCGACAACCGCCGCGCTGACTTCCGGGAACACCACCGGCGCGTCACCCTGCCACTCCCTTAGCGCCGTTTCGGCCTGTTGCAGCGTGGTTTTGTCATCAGCATCAGACTCTGCGAGACGCAGTTCCTGCAACGTATGTACCAGTTCCAGCTCCCGCTGCCAGCGGGATTCGGATGCAGTCAGTTCATTGTTGAGCGAGAAAATTCGTGCCGTCAGCGCATCGCGCCGCTCATCTGACTGAATCCCCATTTTTTCCTGCCTCTGCAACAGCGACCGTTCCATTTCCGCCGCTTTTAGCTGCTGGCGCAGGAACTGTACGCTGGCAGGCGGCGTGTGCAGCGTCAGCGCCACGCGGGCCGCGGCGGTATCCAGCAGGCTGATGGCCTTATCCGGCAATTGCCGGGCGGGAATGTAGCGGTGAGAAAGCTGTACCGCCGCACGTACCGCCTCATCCAGAATCAGTACGTTATGGTGTTTTTCCAGCGTATCCACCAGACCACGCACCATTTCCATTGCGGGGATCTCTTCCGGTTCGGCAATCTGCAACACCTGAAAACGACGGGTCAGCGCCGGATCTTTCTCAATATGGCGCTTGTATTCGCTCCAGGTGGTGGCGCCGATAGTCCGCAGGGTGCCGCGCGCCAGCGCCGGTTTCAGCAGGTTAGCGGCATCGCCCGTGCCGGATGCGCCGCCCGCGCCCACCAGAGTGTGAACTTCATCGACAAACAGAATAACCGGCTGCGGCGAGCGCCCGGCCTCTTCCAGTAACCCTTTCAGACGCGATTCAAACTCGCCTTTCATGCTGGCTCCGGCCAACAGAGCGCCAACGTCCAGCGCCAGCAGCCGTACTTCCCGCAGCGCGGGCGGCACTTCCCCCTGCGCAATCGCGAGGGCAAAACCTTCGACGACCGCCGTCTTTCCGACGCCCGCCTCACCAGTCAGTAGGGGATTATTCTGGCGACGGCGCAGCAGAATATCCGTCATGGTGCGGATTTCATGCTCACGCCCCGTCACCGGGCGATTTTGCCGTCGCGCGCCTGTGCCGTCATGTCCTGACAGTATTTCGCCAGCGCGGATTTACCGTCCTGCCCGCCGCCGGGAATCGCCTGGCTGCTTTCGCCGGGAATGGCTGATGCCAGGCAGGAGCCGTCGTAAGGGCGCTCCTGCGCTTCCGGCGATGTTTCGATCAACGAGGGCAGAATTTCCGTCAGTTCATCAACCGGAAGCGTGGCCAGCGGCGCGCAGATACTGCTCAGTACCCGACGCAGTTCTGGCGTGGTCAACAAGGCCAGCAGCAACCAGCCGCTGCGAATTTTGTTATCGCCGTAACGGACGCTCGCCAGCATCCAAGCCTTTTCAACGCAGAGATCGATATGGTGAGAAAAATCACTGATGGCGCTGGCCCCGGCGGGCAGCATATCCAGTTGCCGGAGTAACACTTTCTCCACATCAGAAAGAGGGATTTGGTAATGCCGAAGAACGTGGAGAATATCGTTATCGGGCTGCTGTGTTAACTGGTGCAGCCAGTGAGTCAGCTCAACCCAGGGATTAGAGCGTAGTTTGCAAAATGCCGTTGCCGATTCCAGCGACCGGAATAGTGGGCCGGCCAGTTTTCCATACAACGCACTGCGTGAAACAGGAGTTTCCATGTGTTATGCCTTGTGACATAAAAATTCATAAAAATAATGCATCAATGCACATAAATATATAAACAATTCTTTATTGATAGCCTCGAAAAAATATCGAAACAAAACAATGATACAGATCAGGGACTAATTAGCAACTAAGCCGTTAATATTAAATAATCAATGAACAGCAAGATAAAAATCGCAATTGAAGAATTAAAAGAAATAATGTTTCAAAAAAGACATCTATGCATACAACAATGCATTCACGACGAAAATAATAAAAAGGGTGTCATCAATAATGACCCCCTATGAATTTAGTTAAAATTATTTATGAATTAAAACTCCCTAAACGTTTCCTCCAGAAAAATAAATACATTTAAGGGACATAATGAAACAAGACATGTGGGAATTACGGAAAATACAGTCGCAGGGTATAACGGATAACGCACAGTATCCCGCAGGGACATACATCGTATTTACTGCCGCCGCCCCCTACATTCCGCTTTTTGAGCAACATGGGAAAGACGATATCGCGCTCAGTCTTGTTCGCCACGAAGAGGCGTGGTGGATTGTTAATCACTCTGATGAACTGTGTTGTGCCGTCAATGAGCAGGTGATGGAACCTCATCACCGTATGCGGCTGAATGATGGAGATACGATTGAATGGGGTCTGTCATCCTGGTGCCTTGCCCGCACCAATGATGAGTCCCGTCCCGATGTTTCGTTTCCTCAGTTGGTTCAGTCATCTGAATCTGTTGCTGAGTACCTGGATCTGGACTGGTTTAAACAACAACAGCTCAATCCGCAGAACCCGTTCGATATTATTCCCGTCCGGGAAACCGCATCCTCTTACACTGGCCATGAAGCGGATAGCACGCTACACCAGCTTTACCAGGAATATCAGCAGGCATTGCGGCCCTCCGGGCAGGAAAAGCCCCTCCGTGCTAAACCGTTTCCCCGAAATGAAGACGCTGTCACCCAGGATTTGACGTCGTTATACGATAAAAAGGGCGACACCGACACGTTACAGGATATGGTGGCAGGCGCGCCCGGTATTGATGCCATTCTGGATACGCTGGACACGACCGGTGAAGGTGAAATGCACTGGCTGGCGATGGAATCAATGCCCGATACCCGTAGCAGAAAGTCATAATAATCAGCACTTAACGTTAACGCATCATCCCGAGTGAACCACGCGCTGTGATTCTTCGGAAAATGCGGGAGATAAGCATATTCAGGATAATCAAGACCAATGGCGCTGCACCAGGCTTTCTGTATCCGGGTCCCCATATTATCAGCGTCAGGCTTTGTATAATCTCCCAGATAGGCATAGGCCTCTCTGTCAAACAGCAGAACCAGATGGTAGTGAGGATGTTCCCCGGTAACCCGTTCCCTGGCCCAGATATAGCCGAGTGGCACAGGCTCACCAGGCCTGCCAGAACGCTTGTGTTCTTCCCTTAACTGGCTTTTAAGGGATTCCATAGCCCGAGTAATGGCTTTCTCATCATCCTTCTGAAAGCATATCGGCAAGTCCGGCTCTCCTGGCACATGGGACTGAGCAAACCTCAGGTCAGCGCGCAGAGCGAATATCCGGTTATAGTTTTCCAGATAATTAGATATTACAGCAAGCGATCGACGAAGCATATGGCGTGATATTCTCGAATCATATTTATCTTCAGCTTCCTGCAGCAGAAATTTAAACTCTCTCTCAGCTAAATCATAAGGTGACTTCATAATAATCTCTTTTATCGAAATTCATTAGATAATGGGTAGCAAGCAGCTACCCATGCAATTAGGCATACAGGTTCCCCTGCAGGAATGTGTTACCTCTGCAGACATACAGATTTTATTATTACGTTAGCGCATACATACCGATACTTATCGTATTAGTGTAAGAGTACCTACCCACGATAAATATAGTACATATACCGACTAATCAATACGGATAATAATTCCACTCACAACAGCGAAACCCGCTACACGCCAGGGAATGCGTGGAATATAACCATCTGATATTGAATGAAAATCACTCTGAAGTTATCCTTTCAGCGGGACGCTACTGATAGCACTACCTCCCCCATGATATTCTGGTATACCTTTCAAAGCCTTGTGTTCTGTATCCAGTTCTGAAGGTGCCATTTCGGAAGCCAGGTATTTGATGTAATGCGTCCCACTTTCGTCCTCCCACAACTGGATTTTACCCTCCTCAGCAAGCTGTTCCAGAACAGGCTCAAGATCAGCTTTTTTTCTGAGTGAACGATGTATCTCTTGCATCATTTCACGCCTTAAAAAATCATAAGACCCATTTTTAACAAGATGGTTTTCAAGCCAACTGAGTACTCTTTCAGAATGGGAAGATCCCCTGACCACATCCATTTTTACAATAAAATGATTAAGGTGCCATTCCGATATTAACAACGCAGCTTCCAGTGTTTCCAGCGTAATAACGGTTGAGTCAGGGGTGATAAACAACTGCATCACAGCAGCACTCCTAGCGGTATGTTCGCAGTACCGCGCAGCCCAGTCGTTATAATGGTACAGCTTTCCCCCCTGCTGCATCAGACGCTTTACGTCCCTGCCAACATAACGCAACCGCTTCTTTGCGTCAGGAGCAAAAGTCATACAGATTCGGGGTTGATTTTTTTTTCTGCGTTCAATCCCGGCAAGTAAATGTTTTTTCTGAATGGCATAAAACTTTTCCAGATCGGACTCATCGCCAGAAACCAGCTCATCAATATCAATCTGTCTGGTGAGTAACGTAAGATCCATGGTTAACGTACGCGCATAAATTCCCGTAGCTCGTATTGCGTTACCCAGTGATTTCAGTGTGCAGTCATGTGGCTCCGGCTGTGCCATCAACAGCATACCAAGCCGGGGATCTTTAATATCTGTGATACCCGTTGACGCACGACTGATCCGATAATCATCACCACACCATAGCGTATTATGAATTGCGATCTTACGGCGCATGATGCTTTCATACAGAGCACTTCCCTCGTCAGAGGTGATACCCAGACTGGAGTATTGCCCCAGCTCTTTCAGAAGGGCTTCCGGCGTGGGATCCGTTACCGTCAGATGCACCCTTACAGGCTTAACCGGTTCATTTCTGAGACATTCATCCAGTTCATTTCTGGCTGTCTCCACTCCCTCTTTCTGGCGTACAGCTTTCTGAAACGATTTCTTAAGGCTCTTACATTCTTCATCCCATAGCACGTGTTGCCGTTCATACTCCTTCAGTCTGACTGAAAACACCTCTGCCAGCTCACGTTCAGTCTGATGAATTTGCGCCATAATGAGCCTGTATACTGTCGTTTTTTTGCTTCCGGACCTTGCCAGTATTATGTGAAAATGCGATACAGGAACGATAATATCATCATCAATTTCAACATCATACATATCCTGGCAGGCCAGAGCCATGCTCCCCTGGAGGGTTGCAAAGATAAGCTCAACCGCCGCGCTGGTTTTGCCATATATGAAAGATATGATTTGTTGAAAAAACGTCAAAATTGCTCTGGTGTTCAGATTAACATGATGATTTTGAGTTTTTTTATGGGTAAGCTTCATTGCATAGTCTCTTTTGAGAAAAAATTAAACGCTTCTGGAGGCGATCCACTCATCAACGGAAGTGGAACGCCATCCAACGGAAGCAGCACCAAGTCTCACGGTTTTTGGAAACGTTTCGTCGTAATACCTGGATTCGGGATTTAGCTTTTCATAGATAGTTGACCGGGACAGACCGACTATCTTCGTCAGTTCTCTCATGCGCAGAATGCGCTGTTGTGGCTCTGATTGTCTGGTGTAAACAGATGACATTTTCGATTCTCCTGTTGGATGTCTCTGGCTGTGGTCGCAATTTTCCACAGGAGCTGAAATACTGTCCCCGTAAAAAAAACAAAACCAACCGCAGGGAGTGACAATGCACACTTTTGCCAGTCTGATGTACGATGTTTATCGGTCTTTTGGCTTATTCAGTAAAGGGAACAGGCGGGCTGCTATACGGGGGGCTGCGACCTTTTCCAGCCATCAGCGCTTTTTCGGTAATCGTGAGGATGAAAGACATCAGGAACAGAAACACTATGATGAAATCATCGGGGTTCTTGATGCAGAACAGGTGTTCAGCACAACTCAACGAAGGGAGATTTTTTACAAATACGAGCAACTTTATAATGCCCTGATGGCTCGCCCCGTCTTTACTGAACTGAGCCGGGAACAAATAAAAAAGCGATATGCTCTGCATATAATCCCCAGATTAATCGCACTTGACATATATAAAACGTACAAAGACGAAAACAAAAACTGTTTTTATCACCATATACACCAGTTCTTGCTGAAAGATTATTGCCCATGCTGGCAGGATAAAAAGAAAGGGGGTTTATCTGCTGTCCAGAAGTATCTGAAAAGTTTAGCAAGAAAACAAAAGTTCTCTCATACAGATTCAGAAAACCTGGCGCCTCTTTTCAAAGTAATTGAAAATATCCGCCCAGGTAATACACAGAAAAAAAGCACGCTGGAAGCATCAATTATAGACTGCATTAAGGCGTATTCTGGTATTGTTGACGATGATACGCTTAACAGCGTCAGAGTCAGTCTTGATAATATAAAAAAAGCCCATTACTCCCTGACCGTACTCCTTAATGTCGAACGAAAACTCCCTGTCATTAACATCATATCACGGTACTACAGAAACTATGTAGACAATGGAATAAAACCCGGGAATATATCAGCAATGTTATGCAGACTACTGTATGAGCCAGAACCCCATGATTTTATCCATCATGATACCATGATTAACTCAATTGCGGATTATTATCATGAGAGAGTAATAAAACCGTTCTCCCTGAATATAAACGAGGAATGTTTACAGAGTATCAGCGCATTAAAAAACATCATTTTCAACTTCAATGATAAAACCATTATCTCCGAAGCACAGTTAACTGACATCGCTGTAAAATTAAAAAAAGAACCCCATAAACAGTTTATTCAACCGTATATTGAACTCTGGAAGGTTATAGATTTAATCAGTAAAGGCGAAACAGAGGAAGCATTTGAGAAAGTCAAAACTATTTCTCTGGACGATTTACCTGCAGGATATCTGGCATCCGCTTTTTTAGTTATCCATATTGCATTACGTATAAAATTTGAGAGGAAAAACGTTAAAAATGGTGTTTTCTCATTATCTGTAACATCCATCCTGGAAAATCAGGGGATTTACACTGACTATATCCCCGTCAGTCAGACTTATACAGAAACCCACAGTGACGACTCTGTTATAAAAAGTACTCTCCTTTCTGAATCCATTTTATCAGATGCCAACAATCTGACCATCATCCGTTCGGTAAGGATGTATAATAACATGGTCAGGAGAATAAGTGACTGGAATGACCTTGAGCTGGAAGGCATTTATCCTGAGTCTGTTTACGGGCTTCTGGATAAAGTTGACACTATCCTGGGTAAGATACTCAACATTATCTTTTCTGAAAAAATTACTTCCAGTCAAGATTTATCCTGCATCCTGAAAAATAATAAAATTCTGACCCGAGGTGAACTGAATGATAGCCTTATAGGCATACTGGTTAACTGTCCTCTTTTGGCGTGCGTACGGGACATCGAGAGTCTGATAAAATATCTTCGCTGCCCTGGGGAGGAAATAAGGAATATGATTCTTTCAGTTGATAAAAAATTGTGGGATTTGATATATGGAGCCCTGACGATTCTGGAGGAAGAAAGAAAAATACAGACTGGGAAAACACAGGGGGGTGGAAAATAATTGCATATTTTTACATATCCCCCCGGCTACAGTGGCTACGTGTAGCCACTGTAGCCGGGGGCTTACATTGAAAGTAACATTTTACTGATCAGAAAAAGCAGGTGAATCAAGGCTTATGGGTGATCGAGGTGCTCAATAATCGCACTAACTGGTAATAGGTAACGTCTAGCAGAGACGATACTTGGCCTGGATGTATGTCTTTTTATTAAAAAGGGCTTATCCATTAAGAATAGGCCCTGTAAACTCAGACATCAATCTCTAATAAGAACCAAATATAACTAATATGAATCCAAATAATTGCTAACCCAATAATACAGTTATTCCGTAGATATTATGTCAAGCAAATTTTGTAATCCTTGATAGGCAACAGGAACGTTTTCACTATCATACATAGATGAAAATATTTGTTTTGATCTCGTTGATTCAGATATCAATGAACTTGCTATTTTCAAATGTTCCACCTCAGACGAGATAAACCCTATTGGGATGCTAACCGGCTGATGTTCCAAATGGAAATGAAAAAGAACACATACAATTAAACCAGGTATAAGTAACAACTCTAATTTCCCATCCATAAGACATATATCTAGATTAAATAAATATTGAAACTGATCTCTATATTTAAATGCACGATCTTTAGCTGCATTATTCCGACCAGAGATCATTACATAAGTACCAACAGGATTGCTCTTTTTTTTATTCCTAGAATCCAACAGACGGTCAATCTTCTGAACAAACTCTCTTGCCCCGCGAGTTCTAGCCCAAAGGGATAGTTGGGGGGCAAGCCACAACCCGCTTTGAACGATAGTTTTTTCTGAAACAGGGAGGGTATCTATTTTTTCACCATCCTCACCAGATTTTAAACTAACCTCCTTATTAACTAACATTTCCTCCTGTTTTAGTATCTCATCTCCAAGCCTAGTGATAATTAAATCGGCGTTATGTTGTAGATAAAATGCTCCAAATAATGGGGTGACACGTCTATTATCATAACAAACAATACGTGTTAAATGAACATCTTGAACATATCGACGCAAATCAAAAGCATCATTCGAAACATAACGTTCAAATAACGAATAATCAAAATAATGAATAAAATCCATAAAACTATTGTTTTGCGGACGTTCTTGTTTTGAAAGTGCATCAGTAATAGCCTCTGATATTTCAAGTCTATTATTAAAAGCTTCATTATCTATATCACGTCGAATATTAACTTGGCCATCCAAATCCAGATAAAACATACACGGCAGTGGAATGCTAAAATGCTCGCCAGCATCTACCGCACTAATCTTATAGATCTCTGCTTTATTCTTCTTACAAATACTATGAAAGTGCTCTTGAAAGGCTTGCTCTGCATATTGAATTGTTTTAGATTGCCTCTCAATATTTCGTGCTGCTAACTCCACTAATGAATTTACACGTTTCAATCTGTTGGGGCGTCCTGCTGGACTAAAACTTATTAGATCAAAAATAACTTCAGAACTCCATTCTTGGATTTTAAAGAACCGAGGTAGATGATCTGAGCTATCTTGAAAACGAGTTAATGCATAAGAAGTTAGCTCTAACAGCTCATCTTCATTCCATTTAATGAGGCGTTCGTTAAGTAATGTCTGAATTATTGCATCAGTTTCTTTTTTTGTGAATCCAAAAAAATCCTGAATTTGTACAGGACTCAATGTACCACAAACATAAGCGATGCGAAGCGCGAACTCAGTAACAACGGGCAATGCCTCCTCAGCACTTATTGAGCATTCGATAGCGAAACTTTGTGCAGGAATTGCAAAAGTAATTTCATCAACAGCTAATATTTCTCTTAGTTTTTTTTCTTCCAATGTAATCATTTCTGTCCCTCCTCAATGGCTAATGCCTGAACCAAATTGAAGTTATTCCCATCACGATGTGTTTCAATGTGGTTTAATACACGGCCTAACGCTGAAGTTTGATGCCTCTCACGCCACATACGAGCAGCCCCAATGATTACTAATCTATCCATTGCACGCGAAATCGCCACATTTATTCGCTCCGAGCTGCTAAGGAACCCTTGAATACACTGATTATTATTGCGCGTCGTTGCAACGATAATGATCCGATTTTCCTTACCTTGATAACTATCAACTGTATCAATTTTAATAAGATGTCTATAACCAGTAGCCCAATCTTGTTTGCTAAGTAAACGTTGCAATAGGCGTTCTTGATTTGCATACATGCAAATTACACCAATTGGTTTTTCCTCATCTGAAGTTTCATCAATTAAATATTTGATGAATGATTCTGCTGTACATATTGAACGCAGCGTATCAATAATTTCTCTAGCTTCATAAGGATTGTCAAATCCAGGATGTTTTGCTCTTTCATAAGATTCTCCCCCAGCATCGGAAGTATCAACCCAAGTAATAATAGAACTTAATCTTTTAGGTAATTGATTAAACCAAGGTTCTGGATTTCCACGTCCAGGTTCTAACGGTTTGGGATAAAAACAAGCTGAAACCATTTCACCTATTGGTGGGGCCATTCTATATTAAGTACGTAATGTTGCTCCGACTTGTTTACCATAATCTGATTCGAAAGCACGTTCAAAATCACTACGTGTTAGTACCGCGCGATCAGAGTAATTTAGTTCTATCGATATTTTTCGCACCACTGGTTCAGGATACAAAGGTGGCAATTGACGATGATCGCCGACCAGTAACACCCTGCGACCCGACTGAATTGCTATAGCCAATTCGCCAGGTGTCGCACGAGCAGCTTCGTCGACTATCACCCAATCATAGCGATTTTTTGCTACACCAAATTGTGAGCGTCCTAGACCCACACAAGTCCCACATACAAGTGATCGGGTCTTCGCAAGAAATTCTTCAAAGTTACCTCTCAGAGTGCCTAAGCGATCTACCCACTCTTGAGACATTGCAATTACTTGCTCCAGTCTAGACACTGCATCTAAAGAAGTTACACCAAACTGATTCATTGTCTCACGGCTTAATTGATTAATCACTTCCTCTGGAGTTCCCTCCCCCGCATAACCAAACTTTTCAGATGCAATTTTTTTAAATCGTTCAAGTCGCTGATTTATTCGAGCTATCAGAGGATTATTATTAGCTTCTGATATTTCATTTTTATTTAGTTTTGTGGTTAATCTTTCTATTTCACGATTCAAACGCTTAAGTTGATATTCAATATCGAACCATCTTTCTACAAATTTGTTAGGGAGACCTAAATTTCGGTTCATTGCTGAAATTCTAACTCGCATTTCTGAGCGGAATAAGTCTCGATAATTTTGCAAAATGGAAGATGAATGATATGGATGAAGTTTTTCTGAGACCATTCCTTCTGCACCAAACCTAACAACATCTAGGGGCAGATTGCTGTGCTGACAAAGTTCAATTACTTTTTCTGCAGCATTATTAACTGCTTCATGTGACTGGCTTGCAAGAAGTATACTTTGGGCTCCTTGTGAGAGAGCATAATGGATAAATGAAGCAATGAATGAAGTTTTACCAGTGCCTGGAGGGCCTTGCAAAAGACTCAATGGGCCGTATGACCAAAGTTTAGAAAAGGCATCTCGTTGCTGTCGATTGAGTGAAAAAGATAGCTCTCCATCTTTATCATATCGATTATAAGCATCAAGATCAGAATCAGTTGGCTCTGGTTGTAGATATTGTGGATGAGGGCAAGTTAATGGTTCAAAGTAATTGATTAATGAGGGGATAGCCGATTCAGCATTTAAAATACGTGTAACTGCATGACGCCTACGAATAAAAGATGATAGATCTTGTTGACTTCGTAATTTCAAAGTGTCGCCAATATTAGTCTGAATGCGAATCTTTGGATTTTCAAGTACGAGAGTAGATTGGGTAGTCTCTCTTATATCAACATTCCCTACACGAATCAGTTCACCGTTTATTTCTTGTAATGCCTCAACTTTTGCATCTGATTCATAGTCTAAAGACTCTCCCTCTTTTCTGTAAGGTATTCGCAATTTCTCATGACGCTTATCCATATCCCTGACAACTGATGAGGTGATTTCAATTTCAGGTAAGGAATCTTCTTCTGCATCTAAAATTGCACGCCAAAGTGATGCTGTATGTGGTCTTGTTTGAGAAACAGTTAAAGTTTCTGAGTTCTCAATTTCTTCCTCATCAGAAGAAAAATCGCCACCGAGAATTCTATTCTGAATTCTCGATATTGCAGAGATAACCTCAGGTATTTTTTTACATGTTCTAATAACTTGCTAGGGTCATCCGCGGATGAGGGTTCGAATAGTATATTAGCTTCGAGTTGTGTAATGGCTTGTGATGCCATTCGTACAAATAAGCTATGGGCTATATCTTTAGTTCGTAAAAATGCAAAATCTAATTGGGTCGCTTTAAGATAGATTTGTAACTGTTTACGTACTCCGGCAAAAGCTACGATAATATGAGGCTGCTGCTTTGGCGAACGGACTCGTTCTTCACTAATACTGATATGGTATACACCATTGTCATTTATTAATTTCTGGCTGGAGGTCAGTTGCCTCATTAATACTGACAACCTCACTCCCTCATTTATTTGTGGAGGGTTGATTAACATCTCTATTTCATCATTTATTCGGTCAAGAGAATAAATTTTAAAATCCCGCCCCATACAACTTCTGATCTCATTAAGTAAAGCTGATGGATCAATCCCTTCCCAGTTAACGTCGTGTTCTAAAATCTCATTACACACTTTGGCCACAGCGTAGCAATCACGTTCCTCCATAGGCAAAGATTCGTAATCTGTAGGTACATATGCAGGAGTGAATATTATATTCTCACCTGAACAAGGTATATCAAGTGCATCAATGAAGCGAACATCTCCCACTTCTATTAGAATATTGTTAGGGTGCAGATCCCCATGTTGTAATTGCATAGCATGTAAATGTAAGACTGCCCTAACTATTTTTTTGCATAGTAATATCAATTCACGACCAACATGACATGATTTGACAGCGTCATTTAGGAATTCCCCATTCAACCATTTTTGGACTAAATAGGTTCCTGCATCTGAAATACCAAAATCAATAACTTCAGCAAGAGAAGAACAGGGCTGGGATTTTATTAGGCGAGCTTTATCGAGAAAATTCTGAAGTTGTAAAGCCTCTTCCGGTCGCTTTATATCTGGTTTCCGCCCATACCATACTTTAACCGAAACACTCTCACCAGAAAAAGTCGATTTATATAAATGACTTATGCCCTGCTTTATATTTTCCTCAATAGGATAAATAACCATTGGAATCAACTCACTTCGATAAGGCTCGAATCTACGTAAGTCAATACCTGTTTTTTCCGGATATCCTAAAGATAAGGTATTAAACGAATTAAGCATCGTTCGCGCATCTGAAAATCGACCTGCGGGAATTAAATCCAAAGCAGTTTCAAACCAAGTGCTAAGTTGTGGATCAACTTCAAAATCAGTTGGACTATTCCAAACAAATAAAGAGTCTTCTTGCTTGGGGGCTTGTAAAAATAAAATATGATGTATAACTACAGCCAATAAATAAACATCTCTACGGAATGGATCGCTCGCTTCACCTTGTCCAATTTCGGAATCCTCAGGTAAAATAGTTTTGCTTGCACGAAGCTGATCACGAAGAGAACCAACTGTTCCTAATTCAGGAAAATATGCGGTCAGGAAACCTGATATAGATATTTTAGATGGCCGTTCTAACCAAATAGTATGATCGCTAATATCCCGATGAGCAACGCCCAAGTCATGTAAATCGGCTGCGTGGGATAAAAGTACCTTTACAAAGTTAACCCTTTCACAGAACTCTAGATCTTCACCAAAACGTTGAATGAATTCATTAAGTCTTAATTGTCTCGACGGTAGTCTATATAGTTCACAGAAGTCAGCATCTATATCATCTCGAGTTGGATGCGATAGAGGTTGCAAAACTACGCTATCAAGTTGTTCATTTTGCTCATGAATGAAACCTAGAACTTTATGCTCTCGCAATGCTATACGGGCTCGTTCATCAATAGTATCGGCTATGCCAGATAATGCTGAGAAATCCCATCGCCTTAATAATGCTTCATGTCGTTGGTCATCTTTTTTGACAGATTTGTATTCTTTGTACAATCCATCAGGATGAGGAAAAGTTGCTTCTCCAACAATTTGGAAATTATTGAATGAAAAACTTGAAGGCTTGAAATCCTTACCTCTAAAAAATGGTGTGAACACCTGCAAATATTCACAAGGCTTACGCGCTTTTTGTGGACCAAATTCGCCTTGGTACCCCCCAGATTTGGCAATTTTTAAAAACTGTTCAAGTGTACATACAAATGATTTTTCATCTTCTGGAATTTCAGAAAAGTCAGCACTCCCACACATGACAACTCTGTAATCAATGTATACTTCTGTTGCTGGCGCACTTAGACGAGTTTTAATCTTTGATGATAAAATTTTCCACTTATCGGCAAGGACTTTAACTGGTGAACGTCCCATGTCATCACCATCACGTAACCAATGATCATGCATTGGTTCAATTTTTCCGCGCCACTTTTTAAGCTCCACGATTAGGAGTCTATCATGCGTCAGAAGAACTAAATCAATCTCTCGATCTCTATAAGTTGTATCCATCATCATGAAACCAGCATAGCCATGCCATTTTTGGCTAAAACTAGATGCATTGAAAACTTCTACCATCCTCTTAATTGCTTCCTTTTCTGAGGCATGGATACCGTCACTACTTAGAATATCAATCTTCATTTTTATATTTTCATCAGGAGTTCCGTCATGTTAACGATTTGCAAGACTCTTAACGGAAACGCAAACAAAAAATGACAGATAACTCGTGAAATCAAGGACAAAATGCAGAACTAACTCAACAGGAGCAGTACTACATACCGCATTCAATTATTGATGAATTTTTCACCACACAACATGATGACATGTAACCTATTGATTTTAAAAATATTAATAGTTATAAACATATTCCTTGCCATTGTTTGATTTATCAAACTGTGCACATGATCTGTAAGTCGGCAATGGCCTTCTCACTGAGAAGGCCATATTTGTATTGCATCAACCAATTACTGAAATGCACAGTTTCGTTACGCAATTTTCTATAGATTACCGGTAGTCATCAGCAAGTCCGCTACTAAATAACGTTTCTGCATTTTCAGCGGTAGCAACAGCATCCTGCACATCCTGCCGTTTCAAATCTAACACTCGTAATTTACCCTTTACTTCGGCGACAGATTCGATTCGCCTGTAAGCATCAGAATGATGTTCGGCATATAGAGCAAGTCCTTTCAGTTTGGACAAAGCATCAGCCAGATGTAGGCCATGTGGATCTACCAGGTCCACAACTATTTTGCCATCCTGTTCGGCAAAGAACAGGAAATCGGGACGAACAATCTTGTACTGTTCAGCTTCAACATAAGCGATTCCCAGTGACGACTGCCCTGTGTACTGTGGATTACGACAAAGGGAAGACGTGACGACAGGATCTTGATTTCTCGATCAAGATCAGCGCCTAGTTGCGGGTCTTTGGCCTTTGCTTTAGCTATTAAATCAGTCAGCCTGGACATATATTCCTTATTCCTTATCAATTCTGAGCATTGCAGGTTCTGAACGTTTTTCTCTGAGGCGAGCTCAATGTATTGATTTTTTTGTCGGAATCAGAACGCTGAAAAATTGGCGGTAATATTAACACTAATCAACGACTTCAGCGATCCTAAAACAGGAAAGTACAGGTTATTACCAGCATGTTTGCAGCTCGATTCCCTCGATCAGTATCATCAGACAATCCCAAATAATTTCAGATAGATATCATCAAAGTGAATCCCCCGCCTCTTTAACCGGAGTGCGGGGATTTTTATTTTTTCACGCTGAGAACCCTGTATGACTAAACCTCACGGCCTTCAGGCCCTGGAACAACCGCTGTCGGCGCTTCCCGATACGCTTCGTCAGCTTATTCTTGAACGTATTCAGAACCTCACCCACTACGAGCCGGTGATTGGCATCATGGGCAAGAGCGGTGCGGGTAAGTCTTCGCTCTGTAATGAACTCTTCCGGGGTGAGGTCTCCCCCATCAGTGATGTGAACGCCTGTACCCGTGACGTGCTGCGCTTCCGGTTGCGCAGCGGTCGTCACAGTCTGATGATTGTTGATTTACCGGGTGTGGGAGAAAACGGGCTGCGGGACCAGGAATACCGTGCCCTGTACCGGCGTATGCTGCCGGAGCTGGACCTGGTGCTGTGGGTCATTAAAGCCGACGACCGGGCGCTGTCAGTAGACGAGCAGTTCTGGCATGGGGTGATGCAACCTTACCAGCAGCAGGTGCTGTTTGTGCTGAACCAGGCTGACAAAATCGAACCCTGCCACGAATGGGATATCCGCACCAGTACCCCCTCGCCACAGCAGCAGACTAACCTGAAGGCGAAACAGGCCGCCATTACCACGATATTCACTCCCCGTCATCCGGTCTGCATGGTGTCAGCGTTGACCGGTTGGGGCGTGGAAGCGATGGTGGCAACCATGATGCGCTGTCTGCCGGACCATGCCACCAGCCCGGTGGCGACACAACTGCACGGGAGGCTCTGCACCGGGCCGGTCAGGTCACAGGCCCGTGATAGCTTCGGTGAGGCCGTGGGGCGGGTGTTCGATACGGCAGAATCATCGTCGTTTCTGCCTGCGCCGCTGAAGACTGTGATACGTACCGTGCGTGATGCGGTGGTGTCCGTGGCCCGCGCGGTCTGGGACTGGATTTTCTTCTGAATGAGTAAAAGGTCATCAGGACTGTAGTGAATGACTCTGTTTATTCACCGCCTGGTAGATGATTATTTCCAGGCAGACATAACCTGTCCTGACCAGCAAAAGATACCACCAGTCGTAAGCGCGTCACCACTGCCGACGTTGCATCCACACAGTCTTCTTGCACCAGGCGTTTCGCTACGTATGACGGACACAACCCGTCAGTCCCATCCTTTACAGTAATACCATCTTAATTAACCAGTTATTAAACACGGAGATAATGCATGTCTCAGGCTGAGCGTCGTTATGACCGCTTGTCTGTCCGGCTATCGCTGATTATCAGCCGTCTGCTCGCGGGTGAAACGCTGAATATGCGCAAACTGGCCGCTGAGTTTGGCGTGTCGGTTCGCACCCTGCATCGTGATTTCCGCGAGCGTCTGATTTACCTCGACATCGAGTATCAGGATGGCTGCTGCCGTCTGCTGACCGGGGGCCGTCAGGAGATTCGGGAGGAGGCAGCAATGCAGTTCGCCCGTCAGTCAGGCACTGGCACATTGTTTCCTGATATGGACCACCATCTGGTCAGTTCGTTGCTGAGTAGCCAGGATTCCTCGCCATGCCTTATCTGGCATCAGGGGGCAACCATACCACTTTCCCGACCGGGCATCTTCACACGACTGGTCAGGGCGGTATCAGAACACCAGAAGGTAACCCTGCTTACTGACGGGAGTCGTTGTGACAGCCTTGCCCCATATCGGCTGATTTTCAGCACCGGTGAGTGGTTTCTGGCGGGAGAACATCTCGGCCGGATAACCGTTTTTGCGCTGCACACCGTTCACTCCGTGACGTTTCACCCGGAAACCTTCACACCAGACGGACATTTCACCCGCATTCTGTCCCGCCCGGACTTTTTACAGGCGTTACCTCATTTTCATATTTTACATTCACTGCTCGCTGACGACAGTTACGGGCAACTTACCCATAAGGAACAGGTATGAAATTATTCACCACGGCGGCGCTGGCCGCCAGCCTCTGCATTACCTCTGTGCCTCCGGTCCTCGCAGATGACATCATGGGCTCCGTCAGGTCCTGGCAGTACATGCAGGCCGACGGCTGGAAATCGGCCGACGGTACGGATAACAACACACTGCATAACGCCCTTTATCAGGCTGATGTAATAGGCAATTATCCCTGGACGAAACAGTTTCTGCTGCGTATTCGTGGCGGCGGTGCCTATTACCTTGCCGACAAGAAAACGCACACGGTACGCAGGCTAAATCTGAAACCGGCCAGCGGCTACACCTCTGACCTGACTTCGGTGTACCAGGGCGAAGACCAGGGGAAAGGCTGTTATTTCACCATTATCGATACGCAATATCAACTGGAGCTGGCCGAAGAACCTCACAGCAATCAGGTGCTGGCCGCCTTCCCGGAAAATTGCGTCAACAAAAAACAACAGGCGGCCCTGGCGGCCAGAAGCTCTGAAGCCGACAGGAAACTGCAGCAATGGGTGGCGCAGCAGAGCCTGGCAGAATTATGTCGTCGTACAGGCAACTGCTGAACCCGCTGAAAAACAACCATAACAGGGAGTTTTACCATGAATATATTCAATACGCGTCTGACGACCTTTCTGGTGGTTATCGGCACTCTGCTGGCATCCGGCTGCGACAGCAAGGAAGATGCTGGCGTGAAGGCGATTGCCCGGTTTAAGGACCTGACTCCGCCGCCGTTCAGCGACGTGGTGTCTCACAAATCCGATGTCGTGCAGGAATGGGTAAAAAAGGATGCCTTCGGCACACCGCTATACACGGTAATGAAAACCCGCCAGTCGCCGGAAGGCTGTGAGTCCGGTAATTATTACTACATTGCTGATATGCAGCAGAAAACGGTGCAGCCGCTGATAGCCGCCCTGTGTCTCGCGGGCAATATTACTCTGAGCTTCCGGATCGAGACTGACAGCTATATGGGTGAAAAATCGGTGGTGTATTCGCACGATGGCAAGGAAATGGGGAAACTCTATCTGCCGGATAACCAGGAGAACCATCCATGAAGAAGCTGAAAGGTGTTATCTCTGCTGCAGTCCTGAGTCTGTATTTGCTGACACCGGCCCATGCTGATGGCGGTTTTCAGGGTGCCATCAAAGGCGGCATTCCGGCCTACACCCGCGATATGCAGCATAACAAACCCTTCTGGTGTAACCAGTACAAACTGGAGAGAAAGATGTGTGAAGTGGTTTCGCAATCGGAAAACGGGCGCGTTGCCATTGTCAGAATGGTCCCCACCGACTGGAAATGCCCCAACGGTATCTGGGGTGTGGTTGACCGTTCTAATGGTGACGCCATGGAGTTGATTCCGACGGCGAAAATGTCCCTGGAGCAGTACTGCAGCAAGGCATTCAGTGCAGGTTTTGTCAAACCACAGAACAGGAAATCACTGGCCGACGTCGTGATGTACTACAACGGCAAGCCAGTCGGTTCTTTCGAATACATTGAAGAGTGAACTCCCTGCCTCAGGGAGAAGCCTCCCATATTCATTTAACACATTAAAAATAAAGGAAAAGAATGAACTGGCATTATGAGAAAAATGGCGTGCGTCACGACAATGTGACCGAAGCCGACATAACCGAACGTATTCAGCGCGGGGAGCTGAATGCCTCAACGCTGGTATGGCAACAGGGCATGACGGAATGGCAGCCGCTGTCAGCCACGCCGCTGGCAGATGTCCTGAAACAATGTGCGGTTCCCCCCGCGCTGCCCGGCAATCGTATCCCCGGAGGCGTGGTCTGGACGCTGGCCTTTGCGCCCCTGATTGGGTATGCCCTAGAGATGTGGACGGCCGGGCTGAGCGGAATGGAATTTGAAGAGGCGTATGCCGCCGTGACGGAGGGGCAATACTGGTTTATCACACTGATACTGAATATTGCGCTGGGGTATCTGGATGAACGACGGCTCCGTAAATCCGGCGTTGATACCGCTGCCTTTGGCTGGCTGGCCTGGCTGGTTCCGTTTTATCTGTGGCGCAGGGCTAAAGCCCTCGGTCAGAAACCGGCTTATTTCTGGGTCTGGTTGGTTATGTTAATACTGGTGTTATTAACTGCCTGATATTCTTTATCACAGAGTTTACTAAATAATCAGGTCATTAGTGTAATTAACAAGTAAATGATGTAAATCGCCTTGGAGCAGCTGTGTCTTATTTGATTCAGAGGACAGTCAAAGTCACAATATAAAATATTCCCCCGTTGAAGTGCATACTTCGGGCATGTGTTTAATAAACAGGCCGGACTTTAATTTCGGCCTCTCGGGGGGAGTTATAAGTGTTGCGGAAACAGGGGGCTTATATTTTTATTTAACATCAGAAACACTGGAGTATTTATCATGAAAAATATTATCACCATTTTAATGGTTGCAGTTATCAGTTTCTTTACCGGTAATGTATCTGCAAACACGGCTGTACCTTTACCGCACAACCTTACTGACGTCACTGACGGTACGGAGTTCTGGTGTCAGGGGACCGATACCACTGATGGAAGATGTAAATACCTGGGTACATCCAAAGACATGCAATACGGTCTGGTACACGCTATGGGCGGTACGGCGTGTTGGGATGGTTTCTACGGCGTGATTAACTTTTACACCGGCAAAGCTCAGACCATCAAATACAACGACAATCAAAGTTGTGAAGGCGATATCAAAGCCAGTTTCGTTACGCTGAAAAACGGTAAACTGGGCGTTAAACTTTACGACAACACAATTCACGAAGTTGTCGGACTTGACCAAATTAAAATCTAAGGAATAAATCATGCGCCTGATCTGTGTGTTATTAATTTATTAATATTAGTAATTAATACAGCGCCTGCCATGATGACAGGCGCTTTTTACTATAAAGTAACAGATATGCCAGACTGTACATCACTTTTATTGCCTGAAGGCGAAGGCCCTTTCTCACGCACGCAGGCGATTGCCGTCACAACAGCTTACCGCAATGTGTTTATTGAAGATGACCAGGGCACACATTTCCGGCTGGTCATACGCGACAGTTATAATCAGTTGCTCTGGTGGGCATGGAATTTTGAAGCCCGTGCCTGGTACTGGCTGAACCGCTATCTGCTCAGCCACGGAATACCCCGACACTGACTCACCGCTGCTCACCCCACCAGCAACCACGCCAACAGGCCATGTTCCCACAGGAGCATGGCTTTTTGTTTATGCAGTTAAATCAACCCACGAAGGAAATTAACAATGCGCTTAGCCAGCCGCTTTGGACGGATTAACCAGATACGCCGCGACCGTCCCTTAACCCGTGAAGAATTAATACAGGTGGTCCCCAGCGTTTTTGGTGAGGACAAACATGCGTCCCGCAGTGAACGCTACACCTGCATACCGACCATCACCATCCTGGAAAACCTTCAACGGGAAGGGTTCCAGCCGTTCTTCGCTTGTCAGTCACGGGTTCGTGACCCTGCTCGTCGGGAATATACGAAGCACATGCTCCGCCTGCGTCGCACCGGTCAGATACACGGTCAGCAGGTGCCGGAAATCATCATCCTGAATTCGCACAGTGGTGAGTCCAGTTTTCAGTTATTGCCGGGAATTTTCCGCAGCGTATGCACGAATTCGCTCGTCTGCGGGCAGTCCTTTGGCGAAATCAGAGTTCCGCACCGGGGCGATGTCGTTAACAAGGTCATTGAGGGAGCCTACGACGTACTCAGCGTCTTTGACCGGATGGAAGAGAAGCGCGACGCCATGCAGTCACTTTTATTACCGCCACTGGCACAGCATGCACTGGCGAATGCTGCCCTGACGTACCGTTTTGGTGAAGAGCATCAGCCGGTGACGGCAACGCAGATACTGACACCCCGACGTTATGAAGACCGCAGTGATGACCTGTGGACAACGTACCAGCGTATCCAGGAGAACTTGCTGAAAGGCGGGCTTCCGGGACGTACTGCGAAGGGCAAACGCAGCCATACCCGAGCCGTTAACGGCATTGACGGGGACATCAGGCTAAACCGTGCCCTGTGGGTGATGGCGGAACAGATGCAGCAGGCGCTGAGTTGATGCGCCATGTTCCTGCTGATGCCCGTCAGGCCAGAATATATCCGGTATCCCTGGCGAACCAGCCAGGCTGCCGTTCCATATCCGACGACGACCTCTGTGCCTGGTGTTCTCACCTCTGTTACCGGCCCGGTGAGCTCAGCCTGTGTCGGCTGTTCATTACTGATGGTACCTGGCCCGCACGGTCTGGCGCTGACGGCTATGCACAGTCCTGCCCGGCATTCCACCTGAACCAGAATACTCACCCCGGCAAATAAGACGAAAAGCTTGTTCTCCTGCCCCCCCGATATTGCCAGTAACAACATCCGAAAGTCACCCCACTCCGCTTATTCACCGACAGACACCCCGGGCCATGCTCTTCCCGTGCATGGCCTTTTCATTTATCTCAGCGTAATCAGGAGGTTCCCCATGGGACTCGATTTATATTTCATTAAACGTCCGGCCGAAACCACGGCAGACACCACCCGCCGGGAGCAGGACGAGGCCGTCGGGTATTACCGCAAGTTCAACGCTCTGCTCAACTGGATTGATGCCAACGCCGGGGAGGTGGAGAACTGTACTGATGTCCCCCTGACCCGCCAGGACCTGGAAAAACTCCGGGCCACTCTTGACCGCCTCACGCCGGAAAACTGCCACGACCTGTTCCCGACCACCGAAGGGTTCTTCTTCGGCTCGCAGGAGTACGACGACAGTTACTGGTCTGACGTGGAAAACCTGAAACAGTTTGTACAGCAACAGCTGGCGTCGTTTGATTTCAGCACCCACCGCCTGTGTTTCCACGCCTGGTGGTGACGTCCCCGTAGATCCCCTTCAGTTCAGCCGGTTCCGGATATCCCCGAACCGGTTATATTTCAGTCTGTTAAGGAAACCATAATGACCACAGCAATTAACCCTGAACTTATCCCTGCGCCTGATGAAACCCTCATCACCGCCACGCCCGTACCGGATGAGGACCGCCCTGACTTCTGGCCCCGCCACTTCCGGGGCGTTCCGCAGTGGATATTACTGGAGCCCCGTATCTTCGCCTGGACGGACCGCCTGTGCGCGGACTACAGCGGCGGTATCTGGCAGTTTTACACGCTGAGCAACGGTGGCGCATTTATGGCCCCGGAGGCGGATGACGGGGACGACACCTGGTCACTGTTCAACGCCATGAACGGCAACAGCGCGGACATGAGCCCTGAGGCGGTCGGGATCACCGCCTGCCTGCTGGAGTACAGCCACCATGCCTGCCGTACCGGCAGCGACCTGATGACCGCGCATTACCTCCACCTGCGGGATTATACCCTTAACCATCCTGAATGCAGCGCCATCATGCATATCACCGACTGAGGATACCGACATGAGACAACAGTTACCGCTGTTTGCCGCCACATTACCGGCATCCGCACAACAAATCATCCGGGAAGCCTTAACCCTGCTGGAGAGCCAGTTACGCGAACCCGGGGCGGCATTTACCTCCAGCCATGCTGTCCGGGACTGGCTACGCCTGCAACTCTCCGCGCCAGAGCGGGAAGAATTTGTTGCGCTCTTCCTCGATAACCAGCATCGCCTTATTGCTCACGAAACGCTCTTCAGCGGCACTATCAACCATACTCAGGTCCATCCCCGCGAAGTGGTGAAATCCGGTCTGAAACATAACGCCGCCGCTGTCATTGTGGCGCATTGTCATCCGTCGGGGCTTGCCGATCCCAGCCTGGCGGACCGTCAGATAACAGAGCGGCTCAGACAGGCCCTGGACCTGGTGGATATCCGTCTGCTGGATCACCTGGTGGTTGGCGGCATGGAGATTGTCTCGTTCGCTGAACGCGGCTGGCTTTAAAAAGGTAATGACACCATGAGAAACGATGAAACGCAGGTTATACCCGCTGATATTTTCAGTGGCGTGACCGTTCTTCGTCTGGAGAACGGGGATGAAGCGGTTTATGTACACGGTCTCTTCCTGGAGTGTGCTGATATCGCGCAGGGCGACAAACCTCTCACGGATATTGCAGCACGCCTCGCCGGGCTCCTGAAGATACCGTTCAGACAGATAACGCTACCTGTCCCGGAGGATGAGGAGTGGTGCTGGAATGATATTGTTGATGCCCTGCTGAAAAACACCAGCTCAGGCGGGACTGCCGTATGAAAATTATCAGCAAACGCCGGGCAATGGCGATATACCGCCGGCACCCGCAGTCCCGTCTGTTTCGCTTCTGTACCGGGAAATATCCGTGGTCCGGCAGCGTCTGTCACTGGTACGACCGGGACGTACAGGATATCAGTGGCGTACTGGCCGTGTACGCTGAACGACGCCGGGACCGCCACGGCCCGTACACCCGCCTGATGTGCGTCACCCTGAATTAACCCACGGAGGAAAACCGATGTCAGATAACCCCGACCGCAAACAACCGGATAATCATTCAGTCCCCTGCATCCGGGGCCGTCTGCTGCAGGACGGCTGTCTGTTCCGTTTACAGACCAGCAGGGACGATATCAGGGCGGCATTCACGGAGGAGGAGGCCCGCTGGCTGGAGCAGGCCTTCCCGCTGATATTACAGCAGATGGTCACGATGGCGTCCCCCGGCTCACCGGAGGCACAGACGCCGCATGTCTTTCACCACAACGGGCTGACCTGTGAATCAGAACCCGGTCCACAGGGCGCTGTCAGCCTGATGATTTACCCGAAATCTGATGAATCCCCCTTGTCAGAGGAACCCTTAAATGACGAAGACCACAACCACCGTACATGACCTCACGTCTCCCTGGTGGGGACTCCGCCGCAATGTGTCACCATGTTTTGGCGCACGGCTGGTTCAGGAGGGCAACCGCCTGCATTACCTGGCTGACCGCGCCGGCATTACCGGACAGTTCAGCGACGCGGATTTACGTCACCTGGACCAGGCCTTTCCGGTACTACTGAAACAACTGGAGCTGATGTTACTTTCCGGTGAGCTTAATCCCCGCCATCAGCACTGCGTCACCCTGTACGCAAAGGGACTGGTATGCGAGGCCGACTCACTCGGGTCGTGCGGCTACATTTATCTCGCCATTTACCCCGGAGAACCGCCTGAAACCGGAGGTATGGCACGATGAGCCGGGTCATTTCCACCACGGTGTATCTGTCTGATGAACTCTCAGAGTCAGCCCGCAAGAAGGCCCGCGCCTGGTACTGCGAAGGGGGGCTGGAGTATGAGTGGTACGACGCTGTTTATGAGGATTTCACCCTGATTTGCAACATCCTGGGCGTGAGACTCAAAACACGTATCTTCACCACCACCGGCGGCAGATCCTACGAAAAAGCCTGTATCTGGTTTTCCGGTTTCTGCTGTCAGGGGGACGGAGCCTGCTTTGAGGGGCTGTACCACTATCAACCCGGTGCCGCACAACACATCAGAAAGCATGCGCCTCAGGACGAAGCGCTTCACCGTATTGCTGATGAGCTGCAGGCAATCCAGCAGCGTAACCTCTGGCAGCTTCAGGCTGATATTCAGCATCAGGGGCGCTATTACCATGAATACAGTATGCACATTACTGTTGAGCGGGACTCCCCCACCGGTCAGGAAGCCACCGATGACGCAGACGGTGTCCTGGGTGACGCGTTACGCGATCTGGCCCGCTGGTTATATCAGCAACTTGAAACGCAATACGACTGGCTGACCTCACCGGAGGCCGTGGATGAGGCGCTTATCGCCGGCGGTTACACCTTCACCGAAACCGGCCAGCGCTTCGGTTAAACTTTTTCGTCACTCCCTTCCGGTTCATTTCTTACCTTCCACCAACAGAGAACACATTATGCAGATTTTACCCTCACTCCCGCCCGGGGCGACTTCGTCACACCCCACGCCTGTCGGCATCTGGCAGACCCTGCTGTCGCATCTGCTGCAACAACACTACGGTCTGATGCTGAACGACACCCCGTTTGCTAACGACGGCGTCATTGAGCAGCATATCAACGCCGGCATCTCCCTGTGCGATGCGCTGAACGGTATTGTTGAAAAATATGACCTGGTCCGGACCGACCG
Organism: Salmonella sp. SAL00672; assembly: GCF_046552175.1. Lineage (NCBI taxonomy): Bacteria > Pseudomonadati > Pseudomonadota > Gammaproteobacteria > Enterobacterales > Enterobacteriaceae > Salmonella > Salmonella sp. SAL00672. The sequence goes on from NZ_JBGDUQ010000003.1 coordinate 530,972, forward strand.
CCCGGGATTCAGTATTGCAGTGCAGTCTCCGTTCATTACCCGTATCGATATTCTCCGCGCCAGAAAAGCCTGTGGCCTGATGAAACGTCGTGGCTACCGGGCCGTTACCGACATCACCACCGGCAGATACAGCGGGGGGGCACGATGAAGCTGTCCATGACCGTGGAAGCCGATACAATCAACGTCCGGGCCCTTAATGGGGGCCGGATCGTCGTGGATATCGACGGTATTGAACTCGCCAGCCTGATCGATGTGGTCTGTGATAACGGATATTCACTTCGCGTTGCTGACGAGCCCGGAAAGCTGATTGTTGAAGATCCGCTTCCGCCCGTCGCCCGCGTTAACGGCATTCAGTGCAGCACCGCACATATCACGGAGAAAGACAATGCTCTGCTGTTTACCCTTTCACACCAGTATGAAGACTTTGGCGAGTCGGAGTGGATTTTGTATACCGGCTCCGGCTACTTACTCCACCTGGAGGCATGGTCATTTCCGGTTCTGCGGCTTAAACGGCTGGGGCTGTCGAAAGCCTGTCGACGGTTAGTGGTGACGCTGATACGCCGTTACGCCGCTGGTATTCTCCACCTGGATGCTTTCGGCGAACTCCTGCCAGGCTTTGCCACCTTCGACTGGTAACCCACTTCCCCACTGAGGTAAACACATGCCATTAACCACTGAAGAAGGGCTGCAGATCCTGATCTGCTGGCTGCAGGACAATATCGACTGTGGTACAGAGATCATCTTCGATAACGACGATACTCTCACCGGTTCAGCAGCACTCCTGCCCTCTGTTGAACAGGCCCTGAACGAGGTCCGGATGATACACTACCTCCGGCTTTTACTTTCTCCGCAGTAACACCACCTTACTGACACTCGCATAAGCGCCGGTCCTCACAGACCGGCGTTTTGTGCTTATATAAAGGAAAGAAAATAATGTCAGAACACACTAATGCCGACCCCGAAGTCTTAACTGACCATACCGATATGATTTGCTCCACCAGCATTGAACGTATCGTCACCGGACGCAACGCTGCACTTGAACAGATCAGAACCGTGACTGAGCGGATTGCAGAAATATCGGCGCTGACCAGAAGCATCGGCGGTAAAGCCGCCCTGGACTGGGGCATGAAGCAGGATTTTCGCTGCGGCTGCTGGCTGATGGAGAAACCAGAAGCGGCAATGAAAGCTATTACCCGTAATCTCGATCGCAGCATATGGCGGGACCTGATGAAGAAGTCCGGAATGCTGAGTCTGATGGACGCTCAGGCCCGTGACCAGTGGTACAGAAACCTTGAAGGTGATGATATTCCAGCCATCAGTGAAGCGAATATACTCAGTACCTTTGAGCAACTGCACCAGAGCAAAGACGAGGTGTTTGAACGCGGTGTGATTAATGTGTTCAAAAGCCTTAGCTGGGATTTTAAGTCAAATTCGCCGTGTAAATTCGGGAAAAAAATTATCGTGAACGGTCTGGTAAAATGCGACAGATGGGGATTTGGACTGAACTGGGGCTGGCAGCGTGATCGGCTCGCTGACCTGGAACGTATGCTTATGCTGCTGGATGGGAAACCCGCTCCTGATAACCGTGCTGATGTGACCCGACGCCTAGGCGATCACATTCACGATAACAGAGGGAGTAACAGTTACGAGGACGAGATGTTTAAAATCAAATATTTTCAGAAGGGAACTGCCCATATTACTTTCAAACGACCGGAACTGGTGGATAAACTGAACGACATCATCGCCAGACACTACCCGGGGAGAGTGGCGGCAGGATGAGGCTCAATCGACACGCTGATGTCCGGTACAGGCTGATTTACACCGATGCAAGCCGGACGCTGATGGCATACTGAATGGCACACCAGAAAAAACAGGAAAAGAAAAAGGCCATGCTAATCAATAGCATGGCCTCGAATAGTGGCGGAACGGACGGGACTCGAACCCGCGACCCCCTGCGTGACAGGCAGGTATTCTAACCAACTGAACTACCGCTCCGTGATGTTCCCGCTGGGAACGAGGCGAATATTACGGTTTGCGGTGTCGCCCGTCAACGCTTTTTCTCACCTTTTGAATCAGTTGCTGCAAAAATCGCCCGAAGGATGATTTTTATAGCCTAAAAAGGAATAAATTACGCCCGCCAAAGGCAACTTCCGCCCTTTTTCTGCACCAGATCAAGCCGCGATTCATGCGCAGCCAGCTCTTCCTCAGAGGCAAAAACGACCCGTAACCGGCTGGCCTGGCGAACGATTCGCTGAATGGTCGCTTCACCTTGCTGCCGTTGCGTCTCTCCTTCCATCGCAAACGTCATGGACGTTTGTCCGCCCGTCATCGCCAGATACACTTCGGCAAGGATCTGGGCATCGAGCAATGCGCCGTGCAAAGTACGTTTGCTATTATCTATCTCATAACGCGAACACAGCGCATCAAGGCTGTTACGCTTGCCGGGGAACATTTTCCGCGCCAACGCCAGGCTATCGGTAACTTTGCAGAAAGTATTGGTTTTAGGAATATCGCGTTTAAGCAGACCAAACTCATAATCCATAAAGCCGATATCGAACGATGCGTTATGGATGACCAGCTCCGCGCCGCGGATATAATCAAGAAACTCATCGACCACATCAGCAAAAACCGGCTTATCCAGCAGAAACTCATCGGCAATACCGTGTACGCCAAACGCCTCCGGATCCACCAGCCGATCCGGCTTCAGGTAAACATGAAAATTGTTGCCGGTCAGACGACGGTTTATCACCTCAACCGCACCGATCTCAATAATCTTGTGACCTTCATAGTGCGCGCCTATCTGGTTCATACCGGTGGTTTCGGTATCGAGGACAATCTGTCGTGTAATTGCAGTGCTCATATCGGTCATTTATGTCAGACTTGCGTTTTGTTATCGATTTCAATTACAGGAAGTCTACCAGAGATGCTTAAACAGGTAGAAATTTTCACCGATGGCTCTTGCCTGGGGAATCCAGGGCCTGGTGGTTATGGCGCTATCTTACGCTATCGCGGTCATGAAAAAACGTTTAGTGAAGGTTACACGCTGACCACCAATAACCGTATGGAACTGATGGCGGCGATCGTCGCGCTTGAAGCGTTAAAAGAACATTGCGAAGTGACATTGAGCACCGACAGCCAATATGTGCGGCAAGGAATTACCCAATGGATTCATAACTGGAAGAAACGCGGCTGGAAAACAGCGGAAAAGAAACCCGTAAAAAATGTCGATCTGTGGAAACGTCTCGATGCTGCGTTAGGTCAGCATCAGATCAAATGGGTATGGGTCAAAGGCCATGCAGGCCATCCCGAAAACGAGCGTTGTGATGAACTGGCGCGCGCCGCGGCAATGAACCCCACGCAGGAAGATAGTGGCTACCAGGCGGAGGCTTAGCCATCCGGTTTGCGATATTGCCGGGTGGCGCCAACGGTCTGGCGGATAGGGGTTTTACTTTTATTATGTCGCAGCGGATTAAGCGTAAGCGGGATGGTCCGCTTACGGGCCACAATAAGCTGTAAACAGCCCAGCGCCGGGATATGCGTATTTAAAAGCCGCCCCCCCTGCTTTTTCCAGGGTAAGACATGAAAACGGCTATAATGTAGCACTTCAAAATTGAGTAAAGACAGCCAGTCCAGTTGCCGCATAAGGGTAAACATCCGACTATTATAGGGCGGTGTTTTACGTAAAACGGGTACCAGTTTACGTAACCCCATCAAACTCAGCGGGTTAAATCCACTGATGACCAGCCAACCGTCATCAATCAATACGCGGTCGGCTTCCCGCAATAAACGGTGCGGGTCGGTACACCACGGCAAAGTATGCGCCAGCAGACAAACATCGACGGATTTATCCGCAAAAGGAAGGTGTAGCGGATCGGCCAGAACCTGCATCGGTGAGCCCTGCGATGAAACATTCACCTGATGGGAGACCGCGCACGCTTCGGAATTGATTTCTGCGCTTAAATTACCGATTTTAAGCAAATGGAAACCATACATTTTTGCAAGCCACGGATTTAGCTGCTGTTCCAGCGCCTCACGGTAGTAATTGCCCCAGGGCAACTCACCCCAACATCCGGGCGCAACGACAGTTTGAGAGAGCCTTGCCGGTTTCATCGCAACCTTCCGCTAATTATTTGAGAGGTAATATATGAATCTTAACAGTATTCCCGCGTTTCAGGACAATTACATCTGGGTGCTGACCAATGATGAAGGCCGCTGTGTGATTGTTGATCCCGGCGAAGCGGCCCCCGTCTTAAAGGCCATTGCTGAACATAAGTGGATGCCGGAGGCGATTTTTCTGACGCATCACCATCACGACCATGTTGGCGGAGTCAAAGAGCTGTTGCAACACTTCCCGCAAATGACGGTTTATGGACCGGCGGAAACGCAAGACAAGGGAGCAACCCATCTTGTTGGCGATGGCGATACTATTCGCGTTTTAGGCGAGAAATTTACTCTTTTTGCCACGCCGGGCCACACGTTAGGACACGTCTGTTACTTTAGCCACCCTTACTTATTCTGCGGCGACACGCTGTTTTCTGGCGGCTGTGGTCGACTGTTTGAAGGCACGCCATCACAGATGTATCAGTCACTTATGAAAATTAACTCTCTGCCTGACGACACGCTCATTTGCTGCGCTCACGAATACACTTTAGCTAACATTAAGTTCGCATTGAGCATACTTCCGCACGATTCGTTCATAAATGAATATTATCGTAAAGTTAAAGAGTTACGTGTAAAAAAACAAATGACATTACCCGTTATTCTTAAAAATGAGCGTAAGATTAATCTTTTTTTAAGAACTGAAGATATTGATTTAATTAACGAAATAAACAAAGAAACAATATTGCAACAACCAGAAGCGCGTTTTGCATGGTTAAGGTCAAAGAAAGACACGTTCTGATAATTCTTACTTGTCATTCGCTAACTTCGCCGTTATGATCGGTCGTCTTTTAAGCAACTATTGACACACACATGAAGGCAAAAGCGATATTACTCGCCTCTGTCCTGCTTGTGGGGTGCCAGACGTCTCAGAACACTGGCAACGTCCAACAGCACGCACAGAGCCTTTCTGCAGCTGGTCAAGGGGAAGCAGGAAAGTTTACGAGTCAGGCACGATGGATGGACGACGGAACGTCTATCGCGCCAGATCAGGACTTGTGGGCTTTCATTGGCGACGAGCTAAAGATGGGAATTCCGGAAAACAGCCGGATTCGCGAACAGAAACAGAAGTATTTACGCAATAAGAGCTATCTCCACGATGTAACTTTACGGGCAGAGCCGTATATGTACTGGATAGCGGGGCAGGTTAAGAAACGTAACATGCCTATGGAGCTGGTACTACTACCCATAGTGGAGAGCGCTTTTGATCCTCACGCAACGTCTGGCGCCAATGCCGCAGGCATCTGGCAGATCATACCGAGCACAGGGCGCAATTATGGTTTAAAGCAGACCCGTAATTATGACGCGCGTCGCGATGTTGTAGCCTCTACGACCGCCGCGTTAGACATGATGCAGCGTCTGAACAAAATGTTTGACGGCGACTGGCTGTTAACCGTTGCAGCGTATAACAGCGGCGAAGGCCGTGTTATGCGGGCAATTAAAGCAAACAAAGCGCGTGGAAAACCGACGGATTTCTGGTCGCTTTCTTTGCCCAGGGAAACGAAACTCTACGTACCTAAGATGCTGGCATTGAGTGAAATTCTCAAAAACAGCAAACGCTACGGCGTACGTCTGCCAACAACAGATGAAAGCCGAGCGCTGGCACGAGTTCGTTTAAACAGTCCAGTTGAAATGGCCCAGGTTGCGGATATGGCGGGCATGTCTATCAGCAAGCTGAAGACGTTTAATGCCGGTGTAAAAGGGTCTACCTTAGGCGTAAGCGGTCCGCAATATGTTATGGTGCCCAAAAAGCATGCCGAGCAGTTGCGTGAGTCGCTGGCTTCCGGTGAGATTGACGCCGTTCAGTCCCAACTGATCGCCGACAATACGCCGTTGAATAGCCGTAGCTATAAGGTGCGCTCTGGCGATACGCTTTCCGGTATTGCTTCGCGGCTTGGCGTAAGCACGAAGGACTTGCAGCAGTGGAACAACCTGCGTGGTTCGCGCCTGAAAATCGGGCAAAGCCTGACCGTGGGCGCTGGCAGCAGCGCACAACGACTGGCAAACAATAGCGATAGCATTACCTATCGTGTCCGTAAAGGCGATTCGCTTTCCAGTATCGCCAGACGTCACGGGGTGAATATCAAAGATGTGATGCGTTGGAACCATGATACGGATAATCTACAACCGGGCGATCAGCTTACGTTGTTTGTGAAGGACAATAGCACGCCAGACTCCTGATATTGTCCGACGAAAAAGCCAAAAGGCGCCGCTTCCCCCGGCGCCTTTTAAATTGCTATACCGCTTTATGCGCTTCCAGCATGATAGTATCGCTGCTAAACGAACCGTCATCCTGCAACTCAAAATAACGCTTCACCTCTACCGGGGCACTCGCCTGATATAATCGAATCGCCTCAACCAACGGCGCTGGCGTACGCATCCGCGTTACCCATGAGCGAAACTCCAGCGATAAACGATCGGTTATCACGGTATTCGTTACCAGCATCGCATTATTGACCATCGCCAGCCATTCACCACTGGAATAATTACGGACATGCGACGTGTCGCGTAACGCCTCCACCGTTTGCAGCCAGATATCGCGTACAGGATGTCCTGGCGACATGACATCCATGATAATCAGCACGCCGCCGGGTTTTAATACACGATTAACTTCACGCAATGCCTGACCAACGTCGTGCCAGTGATGCGCGGAATAGCGGCTAATCACCACCTCAAACGATGCATCTTCAAAGGGCAGTTTTTCGGCATAACCTTGCCGGAGAGTAATATTACTTAAATGTCTTTCTTCCGCCGCTCCAGCGACAACCTCAAGCATGCTGGCGGATAAATCGTATGCCACGACCGAGTTGACATGTTGCGCAGCGACAAAACTCGCGTGTCCAGCTCCACATCCCATATCCAGTACGTTCGCCTGGGAAAAATCAGACAGCCTTTGCGCCAGCCGCACTAAGTCACGACCCGCTGCGTGAACGGCGCTATGTAAATAGGCGTTCGCCTGTGAACCAAACTGCTTTTCGACATTGTCATGGTGGGAATGCGTTGTCATGGTAGTGCCCTTCTGTTATGAGAAAAGTAAAGGGCAGCACCCGCAGAGGCCTGCCCCACGGCAGACCTGACGCACCTTTATTGCTCAGGTTTGCCGGGACTGAATTCAACGAGTAGCGGATTGTGATCGGAAGCGCGCGTCACCAGTACGGAGGCTTCATTCACGTTTAAACCACGATAAAAAACAAAATCCAGCGGTCGTCCAAACGCACGACGGCGTTGATCGTCAGTGAAACGCACCTGGCGCAGCGACATCTCACGTGCAAAGCGGTACAACGCATTCATACGTGGACGGCTCCAGGCATTAAAATCACCCGCCATAATGACAGGGCCGCTATGGTGCGCAATCTGGTCGCCGATCGGAAGTAGCTGCTTACTGTATACGTCCACGCCCAGACTAAAATTTACCGCATGAACATTTACTACCATTAATAAACGGGTATCCGGCAAGGGATATACCGTCACCAGGGCTGATTTCGCCAAACGTAAAATTGGTTCTCTTTCCCGTAAAGGGCAGCAGTAAACAGGATGGGCGGCAGACAGCGTCATGACGCCAGACGGGTGCTGAGGTAATACAAAAGCGGGAACCTGATCGGCGGCAAGATAGTTAGCGGTGGCAAACTGTACCAGTTCAGGCGTCGTCTGGGCCTCCTGCAACAGGACCAGATGCGCATCTTTGCCGTAGTTCTTCAGCACCGATAACCATTCGGCTCGCTGCTGCTTGAATATATTCCACACGAGGATACGGATCCGCTCTTCACTGCTTAACGGTTCCCCGGCGGGCAATGCCTGGCCAATGCTCGCAAACGACCCTGGCGGCAAAATCCGTTCGGCGGGCTGTCCGGCAACATAGCGCATCGCATAGGTGTTTTTTCGCACTTTTGACTTTCAAACCTCTATAACGTAACCAGTCCGGAAACGGAATGGTCTTTCTGTTATAGGGATTTTAGCACTCACTTTCAACGAACAATTGCAGTTTGTTTTGTAAGTAGGCGCTTACATCAATAATTTACTCCAGAGCAATGCGTACAGGTTTATCAAGACGTCCGCTGACACTCATCAGCAGGAAAGCCACCAGAACAATGAGGGCGCCAATCCACGGCGTCTGCGCCAAACCGTAATGCGCCACCGTTTGTCCGCCAATCACGGAACCCAGCGCAATACCAATGTTAAACGCCGCAATGTTCAGACCTGACGCCACATCTACCGCATTAGGCGTGAATTGTTCCGCTTTCTGTACCACGTAGACCTGCAACCCCGGTACGTTACCGAAGGCAAAGATCCCCATCACCAGAATGGTAGCCAGCGCGGCATACTGCGTGGAGGCCGTCACCTGGAAGACCATCAGCAGAACAAACAGCGCGGCGAAAATGAATTTCAGCGCCGGCACGGCACCATGCTTATCCGCCAGTTTACCGCCCCAGATATTGCCGATAGCCACTGATACGCCATACCCCAGTAAGATCCAGCTTACCGCTGCCGGGGAGAATCCCGCCAGATCCTGCATCATTGGCGCCAGGAAGGTGAATGCAGTGAACACTCCACCGTAGCCCAGCGCCGTAACGGCGTAAATCAGTAACAGACGAGGATGAGTCAGTACTTTCACTTGGTCACGAATGCTGGCGGCCGCCCGACCGGGAATATTGGCAGGGATCAGCAATTGACTACTCATCAGCGCAATCACGCCTAACAGTGATACCGCAAGGAAGGTCTCACGCCAGCCAAAATGCTGACCGATAAATGTGCCCAGCGGAACGCCTGTTACCAGCGCTACCGTTAAACCACCAAACATAATAGCGATAGCAGAAGCCGCTTTCTCTTTCGGCACCAGACTTGTCGCGATGGTAGAGCCAATCGAGAAGAACACGCCGTGCGCCAGGCCCGTCAGCAGACGGGCGACGATTAATGTCATATAGCCCGGCGCCTGCCACGCCAGCAAATTCCCCGCCGTAAACAAGACCATCAGCGCAACCAGTAACTGTTTACGCGGCAGGCGTCCGGTCAGAGCGGTTAGCACCGGCGCGCCAATAGCCACACCCAGCGCATAGATTGAAACCAGCATTCCGGCGGAAGGTAACGAGACAGCCAGTTGTTGTGCAATGGTCGGCACCAGGCCGACAATCACGAATTCAGTCGTGCCAATAGCGAAGGCACTTATTGTCAGTGCAAATAAAGCGAGAGGCATACATAACTCCATAACAGCAGTAATCAGATGACACGCAGTATGCCTGGATGTTTTAATGACAAAAATAGCCAAAATATCAATTTAATTTTGCTTCAGGAGCAAAAATGAAAGCCACCTCCGAAGAACTTGCAATTTTTGTCGCTGTCGTGGAAAGCGGCAGCTTCAGCCGGGCGGCAGAGCAGCTCGGACAGGCCAATTCCGCTGTCAGCCGGGTAGTTAAAAAGCTGGAGATGAAGCTCGGCGTCAGTCTGCTTAATCGTACGACCCGACAGCTGAGCCTGACTGAAGAAGGAGAGCGATACTTCAGGCGTGTGCAGCAGATACTGCAAGAAATGGCTGCCGCAGAAACGGAAATCATGGAGTCGCGTAATACCCCACGCGGCTTACTGCGTATCGATGCGGCAACGCCGGTAATGCTGCATTTCCTGATGCCGCTGATTAAACCTTTTCGTGAACGGTATCCGGAAATAACGTTGTCTCTTGTCTCCTCAGAAACGTTCATCAATCTTATTGAACGAAAAGTGGATGTTGCGATACGCGCAGGTAGGTTGACAGATTCAAGTCTGCGCGCGCGTCCGTTATTTACCAGTTATCGTAAGATTATCGCCTCACCGGATTATATTGCCCGTTTTGGCAAGCCAGAGACCGTTGAACAGTTAAAACGGCATCTGTGCCTGGGGTTCTCAGAACCTGTTTCGCTCAATACCTGGCCAATAGCCTGTAGCGATGGGCAGCTCCATGAGGTTGAATGTGGGATTTCTTCCAATAGCGGGGAAACGTTAAAACAGCTTTGCCTGAACGGTAACGGCATTGCATGTCTTTCAGATTATATGATTGATAAAGAGATCGCCCGGGGAGAACTGGTGGAACTGCTGGCCGATAAACGTCTGCCGGTAGAAATGCCTTTCAGCGCCGTTTACTACAGCGACCGCGCCGTCAGCACACGTATTCGGGCATTTATCGACTTTTTGAGCGAATATATAAGAACAGCTCCCGAAGGAGCTGTGAAAGAGGGTTAAAGGTACAAAGGATCGGGTAATTAATCCCAGGCAGGAGCCAGTCCTTCCGGGCTAACCAGACGATCGTTGCAGTCCAGTGCCGCGATCGCATTTTTATCTTCGGCATCCAGATGCAGGTCCTGCGCCAGCAGGTTGCTTGCCTGGTTTTCACGCCTGGTGGATGAAGGGATCACGGAGTAACCTTCACCCATTGCCCATGCCAGAATAACCTGCGCCGGGGTCGCATTATGTTTAGCCGCAATGCGCGCAATCACTTCATCTTTCAGCGCTTTACCGTATGCCAGCGTCATATAAGAGGTGATGTGGATACCGTGCGCTTTCGCCCAGTCAACCACCTTACGATTCTGCAGATACGGAGATAGCTCAATCTGGTTGGTGGCGATATTGTCTGCGCCCACCGCGGCAATAGCCTTTTCCATCAACGGAATGGTGAAGTTTGAGATGCCAATTTCGCGAGTCAGCCCTTGTTTTTTAGCTTCCAGCAATGCCTGCATAAATTCTTCGACAGACACGGCATCACCCGGAGATGGCCAGTGGATCAGCGTCAGATCGACATAATCGGTACGCAGTTTTTTCAGGCTCTCTTTCAGGCTTGGGATTAGCTTGTCTTTGCTAAGGTTTTCAATCCAGACCTTGGTGGTGATGTACAGCTCGCTACGTGGTACGCCGCTCTCAGCAATCGCCTGTCCAACAGCCGCTTCATTATCATAGATTTGCGCAGTGTCGACAGCACGGTAGCCCAGTTCAAGCGCCGTTTTCACAGAAGCGATAACCACGTCGTCTTTCAGGCGAAAAGTACCTAAACCGAATGCAGGGATAGTCATAGAATTCCTCTTTTTAATCACTATGTTCGTTAACTGAGGGGATTATGACCTTCAGCGCTTTGCAGAAAAAGAGCGAGAAATGCAGAGGATTTTTGCGAATTGAGCAATAATTAAATGACAGGCAAAGAAAAAGCCCTGAGCTAATGCTCAGGGCTCTTAATAAGTGGCGGAACGGACGGGACTCGAACCCGCGACCCCCTGCGTGACAGGCAGGTATTCTAACCAACTGAACTACCGCTC